>NZ_JALNTP010000010.1:0-2099 GCF_023161805.1 Pseudoalteromonas sp. 1CM17D
ATGTATAGCGATTTGATTTTTTCATAGTTCCAGTTTCTCAAGTTATTGAGTCTCTGGCAAACACGGGGCGATTCAATTTATTGATTATATTTATACCCTATAATTCTCTAAGGTAAGTAGTTTAGCCAACAACACAGTAATTTTGCTTGTTGGCTATAATTTTTATTTGGTTAAACTCTAACAAGGCCCTTAACCTTTGTTAACTTACCTAACTCATAGGGACTGTTGAATTGCTAAGAAGCAAGCGGGCTTCGTTCGCTTTAGTGCGCGCCTGTTCGAGAGTTGTTTGAGGGTAATTCCCCAAGACTATCTCTTTATGCCTATCATCAAAAATATAGCGGAAACGAAATTGCTTTAAGCCTGTATTTTTTACCAATACATATAAGTTTTTACCGAGATCTTTTTTAGTATGTTTCTGCCCAGAATTGCATTTTAAGTTTTTAATTTCTTGATTATTTAATTTCATTTTCTAAACACCTTTTAGTTGGATTAGGTGTATCTTAATAAAAGATGGATCTATTTATATCTCAAAGTATGTGAGAAACCCCACATAAACTTATAAAAGTATCTGTGGCACCTTATGAATTCTAAATTTAAGATAACCTTATGAAATTTTTAATAGCATTCTTTATAACAATACTAGGCACTTTTGAGGTATTCGCTGAAAATCAAGAAATAGAATCATTTAGTAAAGCGAAGAAGGTGTTAGACAAGCAAGTTCATAACAATCACCGAAGTACGCTTTACTGTGGTGCCGAATTTAATTCCCATAAAAAAGTAACTACCCTAAAAGGTTTTACTACAACTAAGTATCTTAAGCGTGCTCAAAAAATTGAGTGGGAACATGTTGTGCCAGCAGAGAACTTTGGTCGTACTTTCAGTGAATGGAGAGATGGGCATAGTCAATGTGTTAGTAGCAGAGGGAAGTCGTTTAAAGGTCGAAGATGTGCGGAGAAAGTTAGCACTGAGTATCGCTTTATGCAGGCAGACATGTTCAACCTTTATCCTGCTATAGGTGCCGTTAATGCACTGAGAAGTAATTATAATTTCACTATCCTGCCTTCAGCACAAAGTGATTTCGGTAGCTGTGCGATGAAGATAGATAATAGAAAAGCAGAGCCGCCTGAATTAGCAAGAGGGGCGATTACACGTACTTACCTTTATATGGAAAGTGCTTATAAACGATATAATATGAGTGCATCACAAAGAAAGCTAATGAAAGCGTGGGACAAAATGTATCCAGTAAATAACTGGGAGTGTGATCGAGCAAAGAAAATATCTAGTTTACAGAAAAGCGAGAACAACGTTGTTAAAAGTCGGTGTGAAGCAAGTGGACTTCTATGAGTGCTTTTCTATAGCTAAGTATTTACAATCTGCAAAGTGATGTGTGGGTAATTGAAAGGTTACAACTCGTAATGGGGCAAAGGCAGCACAAGAACACTGCCTGAGTTAAATCAACAATCGGTTTCTTTCAATATCTTAATGGCATCTTCAATCTCTATTCCTAAATATCTGATGGTGTTATCAATTTTTGTATGACCAAGTAGTAACTGAATGGCCCGTATATTTTTCGTTCGAGCATAAACGAAAGTCGCTTTGGTTCTTTGGGCTTTCAATAAAATACTTTGATAAATTAAGGGCAATTGCCAAGCCTGCCGAACTATAACGGTAAGAACTGGGCTCTAAGCCTGACTTTTTGATCAACATTTGTAGAGTAAACCCGTTCGCAGTGTGTGGAAAGTTGATCACCTTTTGTAGGGTAAACCCGTTCGTAGTGTGTAGAAAACTGATCACCTCTTCACTAAATTACCGATACTCTGGCCTATTTGCCTAGCGATAACGGTAAGAACTGGGCTCTAAGCCTGACTTTTAGATCACTTTTTGTAGAGCAGCACAGTACAGCATGTGGCGTGTGGGAAACTGATCACCTTTTAACTTAATTTACCGGTTAAGCCACGACATACCGCGCTATAACAGTAATAACTGCGCTCTAAATATGACTTTTAGATCACTTTTTTTGTCGAGCAGCACAGTATGTGCCGTATGGGAAACTGATCACCTTTTAATTTAATTTACCGGTTATCCCACTGCATACCGCG
>NZ_JALNTP010000010.1:2199-163349 GCF_023161805.1 Pseudoalteromonas sp. 1CM17D
GCTATAACAGTAATAACTGGGCTCTAAATATGACTTTTAGATCACCTTTCGTAGAGCACCACAGCATGTGGCGTGTGGGAAACTGATCACCTTTTAACTTAATTTACCGGTTAGGCCACGACCTACCGCGCTATAACAGTAATAACTGGGCTCTAAATATGACTTTTAGATCACCTTTTAACTTAATTTACCGGTTAGGCCACGACCTACCGTGCTATAACAGTAATAACTGGGCTCTAAATATGACTTTTAGATCACCTTTCGTAGAGCACCACAGCATGTGGCGTGTGGGAAACTGATCACCTTTTAACTTAATTTACCGGTTAGGCCACGACCTACCGCGCTATAACAGTAATAACTGGGCTCTAAATATGACTTTTAGATCACCTTTTAACTTAATTTACCGGTTAGGCCACGACCTACCGTGCTATAACAGTAATAACTGGGCTCTAAATATGACTTTTAGATCACCTTTCGTAGAGCACCACAGTATGTGGCGTGTGGGAAACTGATCACCTTTTAACTTAATTTACCGGTAATACCACGGTCTACCGCGCTATAACGGAAAGAACTAGGTGGACTCCCAGCTTTCACTAGACAGTTTTTAACTCAGAATAGTACGCATCTTCAAACTTATCAGGTAAACACTGCATGTGTGTGAATGGCGCTTTTTAATTGTCGCAAAAAAGCTTTCTGCAACCGCATTATCATGACAGTTAACAGCGCGACTCATTGAAGGCACAAGATTATGTTCTTTCTAAAATGCGAGATTGGACTTCAGCTTCTACCTAACCAGATTGTTCTATGGCATTGCAAAGCTCAGCATCACTACACAGTTTATTTAAATAATTAGACCATCGCTGCATCATTGCACGTCTTTGAGTAAGATATTCAGCGTGGTTATATGCAAGAGCTGTGGAGTTGCCCACTTTATGGGCAAGTTGCATTTCAATATGCTGATAGTTTTCTTCTTGTTCGTTTAGTAATGTTGAAGCTGTTCCTCGAAAGCCGTGTGAAACGATATCATTAGCCGAGTAGCCCAATGCACGTAGACGATTATTCAGTACGTTTTTGCTAAATGGTTTAGAAGAACTCATCTCTGAGGGAAAAACGTACTTTGAGTAATTAGTGTATTTATAAATATCTCGAAATTTAGATAGAGTTTGAACTGAAAGAGGAACGATATGAGTTTTACCTGCTTTCATTAATTCGCCGGGTATTTTAATATATTTATTTTCAAAATCTACATGTTCCCATCTTAAGCAACGAAGTTCGCTAGGGCGTAAAAATAGATGAGGTAGTAGTTTCAATGCTTCCTGAGAGCAGTAAGAGCCTGAGTTGTTATTCTCAATAGTTAAAATGAGCTGTCCCATTTCTTTCGAGTTAGTAATAGCTGCATGATTTTTTGGAGCTGAAATTTTTCCAGTCAATGCTATGTAGTCGAAATTAGTTAATGGGCTATTGTTAGTGAGGTCTTTTGTAATCGCATAACGAAAAATACGATTTAGCATGGACAATAATGGGGGAACTTTTTTCACGGTATTAGCTTCAACTAGAGAGTCTACGATATTAATAATGTGATTCTTAGTAATATGGTCAATCTGTAGTTCACAAATCCCCTTAAGATCGCTTTTAAGCCAACGCAATAATTTTTCTTGGTAGGCATTGCTCCATTCTTTTTTATTAAGTTCGAACCATTGCAACGCAATCTCACCGAAATTTAAATCTTTGCACGTACTTTGAAGTTTAAGAAGCTTGCGTTGAGCCATCGGATCAATAGAATCACTGAGAAGCTGACGGGCCTTATCTGCTTTAGTGCGAGCTAGTTTTAGGGGTATTGTGGGGTATTTTCCTAAGGCCATTTCTTTATATTTACCACCAAACTTATACTTAAAGCGCCAAAGCTTAGAACCATGACTAGTTACTAATAAAAACAAGTTGTTACCATCATATTTTTTAAAATTTTTACCATTTTCTTTGGGCTTCAGTGCTTTAATCTTTTCGTTATTCAGTTTCATTTTTGATACTCTTTTTAAATTTATTTGGGGTATTTTATTTAAAAATGGATCTATTTTTACTCCTATGTATGTGAGTTACCCCACATTTACCCCTTAAACCTTTGAAATTTAAAAAGCGCCAATGAAACCTAATGAACTTATCGAAGTTATAAAAAAACCCGCAAAGCAGTGCTTTGCGGGCCTTATAAAACTTAATGAACTCTTATGAATTCGATAGGAGGAAGATCACATCATTCCGCCCATGCCACCCATTCCGCCCATGCCACCCATATCAGGGGCACCAGCAGCTTCTTCTTTAGGGATTTCAGCAACCATTGCTTCGGTAGTGATCATTAGACCCGCAATCGAACCTGCAAATTGTAGTGCAGAGCGCGTTACTTTAGTTGGATCTAGGATACCCATTTCAAGCATATCGTTGTATTCGCCAGAGGCTGCGTTGTAACCGTAGTTACCTTCGCCACCTTTAACAGCGTTTATTACTACTGACGCTTCGTCGCCTGCATTTGTTACGATTTGACGAAGTGGTGCTTCCATCGCACGAAGTGCAACTTTAATACCGTGGTTTTGGTCTTCGTTGTCGCCAAGTAGCTCAACTAGCTTGCTAGCAGCACGTACTAGAGCAACACCACCACCAGGTACTACGCCTTCTTCAACCGCTGCACGAGTTGCATGTAATGCATCTTCAACACGGTCTTTTTTCTCTTTCATTTCAATTTCAGTCGCTGCGCCTACTTTAATTACTGCAACACCGCCGGCAAGTTTAGCCATACGCTCTTGTAGTTTTTCTTTATCGTAGTCAGACGTTGCTTCTTCAATCTGTGCTTTAATTTGAGCAACACGGCCGTTAATGCCATCTTCTTCACCCGCACCATCAATGATAGTTGTATCATCTTTAGTGATTACTACACGCTTAGCAGTACCTAGGTCTTCGATAGTTGCTTTTTCAAGCTCTAAACCAATTTCTTCAGAGATAACAGTACCGCCAGTTAATACGGCGATATCTTGTAGCATTGCTTTACGACGGTCGCCAAAACCAGGGGCTTTAACTGCTGATACTTTAACAATACCGCGCATATTGTTAACTACAAGCGTTGCAAGTGCTTCGCCTTCTAGGTCTTCAGCAATGATTAATAGTGGCTTGCTTGCTTTAGCAACGGCTTCTAATGTAGGTAGTAACTCACGAATGTTAGATACTTTTTTATCTACAAGTAGAATGAACGGGTTGTCTAGCTCAACAGCGCCTTTTTCAGCGTTATTGATAAAGTACGGAGATAGGTAACCACGGTCAAACTGCATGCCTTCTACAACATCTAGTTCGTTCTCTAGTGATTGACCTTCTTCTACAGTAATAACACCTGTGTTACGGCCTACTTTTTCCATTGCTTGTGCAATGATGTCGCCAATTTCTTTATCAGAGTTAGCTGAAATAGTACCTACTTGTGCAATAGCTTTAGTATCAGCACATGGTACAGATAGCGCTTTAAGCTCTTCTACAGCAGCGATAATTGCTTTATCAATACCGCGCTTAAGATCCATTGGGTTCATACCCGCAGCAACCGCTTTAAGACCTTCGTTTACAATAGATTGCGCAAGTACAGTTGCGGTAGTAGTACCGTCACCCGCTGCATCATTTGCTTTAGATGCAACTTCTTTCACCATTTGTGCACCCATGTTTTCAAACTTGTCTTCAAGTTCGATTTCTTTTGCTACAGATACACCATCTTTAGTGATTACTGGAGAGCCAAATGATTTATCTAGTACTACGTTACGGCCTTTAGGACCTAAGGTCACTTTTACTGCGTTTGCTAGGATATTTACGCCTGTTAGCATTTTAGCGCGTGCGTCACCTGCAAAAAGTACTTCTTTTGCTGCCATCTTTAATTTCCTCTAAATTCTTAAATGTTTGTTAAACGAAAAGTAGGGTTAGCCTACAATGCCTAAAATGTTGTCTTCACGCATGATCAGGTACTCTTGACCTTCGATCTTTTCAGTTTTTTCAACATATGAGCCAAATAACACAGTGTCACCGGCTTTTACTTCTAAAGCTCTAACGTCACCGTTATCTAGAACGCGACCATTGCCAACAGCAATAACTTCTCCGCGAGTTGATTTCTCAGCTGCAGAGCCAGTTAATACAATACCGCCAGCAGACTTGGTTTCTTCTTCTAGACGCTTAACGATTACGCGATCTTGTAAAGGACGAATGTTCATTTTTTTAGTTCTCCTAACAGTTTCTGAACAGTACAGAAAAAAGCTTTTCTAATTTGCATTCATTAATGGGGGTAGAGTGTAAAATTCCAAGAGAAAAATCGATAAATTTTTAATCTTTTCTCTCATACTCGCCATCAATGGTAGTTGGTTTATTTACATGCTGTTGTTCTTGCTGCGAGTGTGGGTGTTGTGTAAAGGCTGAAGAGCCTTGCTGTGCACCTGTGCTCATGCGTACCGTTGCTTGACTTGCAAGGCCTGCAGCAAGTTTGTTGCGTATTGAGGGGGTTAATAATAGTAGGCCGAATACATCGGTCATAATGCCTGGGGTTAGCAATAAAACACCCGCAATGATCACGCAAATACCGGTAAATAATTCTTTAGCTGGCATTTGCCCCTGAGCCATTTGGCTTTGTGCATTTTGTAATGCACCCATACCTTGTTGTTTAACCATTCTGGCGCCCAAAATAG
The DNA here is from genome assembly GCF_023161805.1 of Pseudoalteromonas sp. 1CM17D. Lineage (NCBI taxonomy): Bacteria > Pseudomonadati > Pseudomonadota > Gammaproteobacteria > Alteromonadales > Pseudoalteromonadaceae > Pseudoalteromonas > Pseudoalteromonas sp. 1CM17D. Next base: position 6,897 of record NZ_JALNTP010000010.1, read on the forward strand.
CCGTAACAATCACTAGGGCTATAGTCGCAAATCCACCAATTACATCGCTAACCTGTATTAGTAGCGCAATTTCGATGATAGGAATGATAATAAACAACACAAATAAAAATCTAAACATAGGGCTCTCTAAATAATGGCACTCAAAAGAGTGGATGAAATATAAGTGAGGGTGAAGGGGTCTATTTTCAAGGTTGAGCTTAAAGTGATTAATAATTGCTTAATATCTACAATTATTCATCGCCTACACATTACACTAGCTATCAGATACTATTGCATTAGTTCCCTATAAATTAGTAAAGGTTAATTATGACTACGCAATTTAAATTGATATTTACCACGTGCAAAGATGAGGCTGAAGCACGCACTTTAGCAAAAGCACTTGTAGCGCAAAAATTAGCGGCGTGTGTAAATATTTTACCAAATATGACCTCAGTTTATATGTGGGAAGGCGATGTTGCCCAAGAGATAGAAGCAAAGCTACTGATTAAAACAAAATCAGAAAAAATGAATGATGTTTTTGAAACTATCAAAAGTTTACACAGTTACGAAGTACCCGAAATTCAAGTGGTTGATGTGGCCACTGGTAATTTGGCTTATTTTCATTGGATGGATGAGGTATTAAATTAATGCGGTTTTTCTTTTTATTATTGGTTAGCTTGCTGGCGCTTCCTGCAAAGGCAAACACCAATAATGTGCTAGGTGATTTACTTGCCCCGCCACAGCAAACCTTTTTACCCGTAGACCAAGCGTTTGTATTTGATTTTGATCAGCAAGGTAGCACTTTATTTGTGGGGTGGGATATAGCCCCTGATTATTACCTTTATAAAAAGAAAATAGAAATTATCGCTAAAGGCGCCAACATAAAGGTCGGCGATGCCGGTACTGGCGAAATAATTGAAGACGAGTTTTTTGGCAAAACCGAAGTTTTTTTCAATAGTGTGAGTGTTATAAGTAAGGTCAGTAATGTTACAGAGGGTGCTGTTGTAAAGGTGCGTTATCAGGGCTGTGCCAAAGCAGGGCTGTGTTATCCGCCTGAGGTTATTAGTATTCCTTTAAGTGTTATTGCCTCAGAGCAAGCGCAAGGTAAAAACTCATCTGCTAATGCCGCTGATACATTAAACGCATTGACTCCTTCTGTAGACTCAACGCGTAGCCAAAGTAATACAACCACTCAAGATTTAAGTTTTACAGAGCGATTAGCAAGTCAAAGTTTAGTAACCAATTTACTCATATTTTTTGCTGTTGGGGTGGGGCTTGCGTTTACACCGTGTGTGTTCCCTATGTTTCCTATTTTATCGAGTTTAATTGCAGGGCAGCAAAATCTATCTACTAAAAAAGCGTTTGCGTTGTCGTTTGTATATATACAAGGTATGGCGCTTACTTATGCTGCATTAGGGTTAGTAGTGGCGGCCTTAGGCGGGCAAGTGCAGGGGTATTTACAACACCCTTATGTACTTATTAGTTTTAGTTTACTGTTTGTATTGCTGGCAATGTCGATGTTTGGCTGGTACGAAATTAAGTTACCCAGCGCCATGATGAGCAAGCTAACGCAAGTCAGTAATAACCAAAAAGGCGGCAATTACCTAGGTGTGTTTTTAATGGGGGTGTTGTCAGGGTTAATTGCATCACCTTGTACCACAGCTCCGTTGTCTGCTGCGCTATTATTTGTAGCGCAAAGTGGTGACTACCTTGTCGGTGGTTTAACCCTGTATGTATTAAGTTTAGGAATGGGCCTACCGCTTTTATTACTCGGTACGTCTGGTGGCAAATTGCTTCCTAAAGCTGGCGGTTGGATGGAGCAAGTTAAAACGTTATTTGGTTTTATTATGCTTGTTGTGCCACTTATTTTATTAGAGCGCATAATTAGCGCCGACATTATTTTACTTATGGCAGGTATTTTAGCACTGGCAACGGCTGTTTATTTACACTATTGGCAGAGTGCGCAGCCACAAAGCAAGCTTAAAACAGCGCTTTGGTTTAGTGCTACATTTTTAGTAGTTACTGGTTTTACATTAGCTAAAAACGTTATTTGGCCGCAGCAACAGGTTGAGCAGGTTAGTCAGCAAAGTAATGAGTTTAAACAAGTGGCTAATTTAACCGAGCTAAAAAACGCTGTTGCTGAAGCTAATCAGCAAGGCAAACTGGTGATGGTTGATTTATACGCCGATTGGTGTGTGGCATGTAAAGAGTTTGAACATTACACATTTCCAGATGCCAAAGTACAGAGCGAGTTTAGTCACTATCAGTTAATTCAAATCGATTTAACACAAAGTGATGACACCACCATTGAGCTGATGGAAGAGTTCACTGTGTTTGGTTTACCCAGTATTTTGTTTTTTAACACACAAGGGCAAGAGCTAAGTTCAGAGCGCGTTACAGGATTTTTAAACGCTGATGATTTTGCCAACCACCTAGCTGCAGTGCGCGCCAGCGCACAATAATAGTGCAATTTAGCCGCTTGGGCTTACCAAGTGGCTTGCCTCCAATTACGTCATATTTATTACACCTCCAGAGATTAGACCAGTATTTTGCTGCTATTTACATCGAACTGACTATAATAGTTGGCTAACGTGAGAATTTGTTGCAATTTTTGTTTTTTATACTTACTTTAGTGTACAAAATTAGCTCGCAACGGCTTAACTCATTACTTAGAGGATATATCGCGTATTATGGCTGCAAAATTTAAACTTTTAGTTATAAATGGTCCAAATTTAAACATGCTAGGAAAGCGTGAGCCAGAAAAGTACGGTTTGCACACTCTTGGTGAAATTATGAGCGAACTAACGACTGCCGCAGAGGGTCTAGATGTTCAGCTTACGCATTTTCAAAGTAATAGTGAGCAAGCCCTTATAGAAAGAATACACGATGCTTGGCAGGCAGTTGATTACATAATTATTAATCCTGCTGCATTTACGCATACTAGCGTCGCTTTACGTGATGCATTGTTAAGCGTTGATATTCCTTTTTTTGAGGTGCACTTAAGTAATGTGCATGCACGTGAAGCATTTCGTCATCATTCGTATTTTTCTGATGTGGCGCAAGGTGTGGTATGTGGATTAGGTGCAATGGGTTACCACGCAGCATTGAACGCTGCCGTGGGCCGGTTGCAAAACTCGAATTAATTTAAACTAACAAACTTATAGGCGGGTCGTTCATGGATATTCGCAAGATCAAAAAGCTAATCGAATTAGTAGAAGAATCAGGTATTGCTGAGCTAGAAATCACTGAAGGTGAAGAATCAGTACGTATTAACCGTAACAACATGAGCGCAGGTCCTGCTTACGCTCAGTACGCACCACAGCAATTTGCTGCTCCAGCGCCTGCGGCACCAGCACAAGCTGCGCCAGCCGTTGAAGCCGATGCTACACCAGCAGCGCCTGCAGGCCATCAAGTTAAATCACCTATGGTTGGTTCATTTTACTCAGCAGCTTCTCCAGAAGCGCCAGCATACGTAGAAGTTGGTTCTCAAGTTAAAGTAGGTGATACATTATGTATCGTTGAAGCAATGAAAATGATGAACCAAATTGAGTCAGATAAAGCGGGTACAGTTACAGCTATTTTAGTTGAAAATGGCGAACCAGTAGAATTTGATCAACCTCTATTCATCATTGAATAATTTAGTAACCTAAAGGCCAACTCTTATGTTAGATAAAGTAGTCATTGCAAACCGAGGTGAAATAGCACTTCGCGTATTGCGCGCCTGCAAAGAGCTTGGGATCAAAACGGTTGCTGTGCATTCAACGGCGGATCGCGATCTTAAGCACGTATTACTTGCAGATGAAACCATTTGTATCGGTAGACCTCCAGCCACTGAAAGTTACTTAGATATTCCGCGCATTATTGCGGCTGCTGAAGTAACAGACGCTGTAGCGATTCACCCAGGATATGGTTTTCTTTCAGAAAATGCAGATTTTGCTGACCAAGTTGAGCAAAGCGGCTTTGTATTTATTGGTCCAAAAGGCGACACTATTCGTCTTATGGGCGATAAAGTATCGGCAATCAATGCAATGCGCAAAGCCGGTGTACCATGTGTACCGGGTTCTGACGGTCCGGTATCGGATGACAAAGAACGCAACATGCAAATTGCAAAGCGCATTGGTTACCCGGTAATTATTAAAGCCGCTGGTGGCGGTGGTGGCCGTGGTATGCGTGTAGTACGTAGCGAAGCTGAATTAATTGATTCAATCGCACTTACTCAACAAGAAGCGAAACAGTTTTTTGGTAATAGCATGGTTTACATGGAAAAATTCCTTGAAAACCCTCGCCATATTGAAATTCAGGTACTTGCTGATGGACAAGGTAATGCTGTTCATTTAGGTGAGCGTGACTGTTCTATGCAACGTCGTCACCAAAAAGTAGTTGAAGAAGCGCCTGCTCCAGGTATAACGGCAGAAGTGCGTAAATTTATTGGTGAGCGCTGTACACGTGCATGTATCGAAATTGGTTACCGTGGTGCGGGTACGTTTGAGTTTTTATACGAAAACGGCGAATTTTACTTCATCGAGATGAACACCCGTATTCAAGTTGAGCACCCAGTGACTGAAATGGTAAGCGGTGTTGATTTAATTAAAGAGCAGCTAAAAATTGCTGCTGGGCAACCGCTATCTTTCACGCAAGATGACGTTGTTATCCGCGGCCATGCAATTGAATGTCGTATTAACGCAGAAGACCCAGAAACGTTTATCCCGTCGCCGGGTAAAATTACACGTTTCCACCCTGCAGGTGGTTTAGGTATTCGTTGGGATAGCCATATTTATGCTGACTATACAGTACCTCCACATTACGATTCGATGATTGGTAAGCTTATTACTTACGGTGAAAACCGTGATGTTGCTATTGCCCGTGCTCGTAATGCGCTGAACGAATTAGTTATTGATGGCATCAAAACAAACACGCCATTACATAAGAAAATTCTTGCAGACGAAAACTTCCAAAGTGGTGGTACAAATATCCACTACCTTGAGAAAAAACTAGGGCTATAAAGCACCAGTTAATTAAAACCGGCTTAGGCCGGTTTTTTTATGCCTAAAACGCCAATTTATCGCCTTCAAGAAATATTCTGGTATGATTAGCAAAGATGCGCTTTTAGTAAATTTTTGAGGTAACAATGACGCGTAGTTTTGAAGCTCACCTAAATGATGAAATAGCCACAGTAGCAATGGGTAACAAAGTGGCTGCTATTATAGAGCAAGGTGCAGTAATTTATTTACACGGCGATTTAGGTGCAGGTAAAACAACATTTACGCGTGGTGTAGTGCAAGGCTTTGGCCACACTGGTAAGGTAAAAAGCCCAACCTATACGCTGGTAGAGCCATACGAACTGACACGTGCTAATGTATATCATTTTGACCTATACCGGTTAGGCGATCCTGAAGAGCTTGAGTACATGGGTATAAGAGATTACTTTTCTGAGCAGGCTATTTGTATTGTTGAGTGGCCAGAAAAAGGGGGAGAATTTATACCAGTTCCCGATTTAGACATTACCTTAAGTTACGTTGGCGATGAGCGCAAAATTGTTATTAATAGTGCCAGCGAGCGCGGAATAGCAATTGTCGAAAAACTAACTAACCTAAACCCGAGTTAATATACTTACTAACACATTGAAATATAAAAGCATCAAAGTTACCTTTTTAGTTGGCGTACAAAATAGCAGCTTAAGGTAGATTTACTATCCAACGTTTAGGTTAATAAGCTAATAGCGGGTTAAGGCGCCCGCTCTCATAATAATAAATAGTTAAGGCAATGGTAGTTATAATGAATCGAGGTGTAGTTAAACTTTTTATTTGTTTCATAGTTTTCGCTGTGAGCTTACCGTTGTGGGCAAAAAATACCATAAATAGTGTACGCGTATGGCCCTCGCCAGATAGCACGCGGGTGGTATTTGATTTAGATGATAAGCCCGATTTTAGCTATTTTATGCTTAAAAACCCGAGTCGCTTAGTGGTCGACCTTGAAAACACCAAGGGGTTAAAAGTATTACCGAGTATTCCTTCTAAGCACAAAATTGTAAGCAAGCTGCGCTATTCAAAACCTAAAAATAAACAAAGTGTACGTTTTGTATTTGAGCTAACCGCGCCTATTAAGCCGGTTATTTTTGCGCTGGCACCTACTGGCCCGTACAAAAACAGGTTAGTTGTGGATTTATATAATAAAAGTGAACCTGCAGTAAGCTCTACACCTGCCCAAAAAGCAGCTAAAAAGCGCCAGTTAAGCCAAGAGCGAGACATTGTTATTGCAATTGATGCGGGCCATGGCGGAGAAGACCCTGGTTCTATTGGCCCCTCTGGTACGTATGAAAAAACCATTACCCTGCAAATAGCTAAACGTTTAGAGCGTATGATTGACGGCGAACGTGGCATGATTTCGCGCATGGTAAGAAGTGGCGACTACTTTGTTAAGCTTAATACCCGTACCAACCGAGCACGCCAGAAAAAAGCCGACTTTTTAGTGTCAATTCATGCTGATGCATTTACCAGCCCTGGGCCAAATGGTGCTTCGGTGTGGGTGTTATCGCTTGGTCGCGCTAATTCTGAGATTGGTAAATGGATAGAAGATAAAGAAAAACACTCAGAGCTTTTAGGTGGTGCAGCCGATGTAATTAAAGATGCTGCTAACGAAAAATACCTCGCGCAAGCGCTGCTCGATATGTCGATGGACCACTCAATGAAAACGGGGCTTAGTGTGGCCGAAGAAGTAGTAAAAGAGCTAAAAAAGGTCGCTAAATTACATAAAAAAGATCCACAACATGCAAGTCTTGCCGTATTAAAGTCGCCAGATATCCCTTCCATTTTGGTTGAGACAGGTTTTATTTCAAACCCCCGTGAAGAGCGCATGTTAAAAAGCGCTAATCATCAGGAACGCTTAGCTAAAGCGATGTTTACGTCTATAAAAAATTATTACTTAAAAAACCCACCAGATGATTCGTTATTTGCAAAGCTTAAATCGCAGTACCCAACTAAGCATAAAGTTCGCCCAGGTGAATCGCTAAGCCTATTAGCGAGTCGGTATGGCGTATCGGTAGCCAAATTAAAGCAAGTTAATCAACTACGCTCAAACACCTTGTTTATAGGTCAAGAGCTGGACATACCGCAGAGTTGATGTTTATTAAACCTGTACACGTATTAGGGGCCTCATGAGTATTGAAATATTACCTGCACGATTAGCTAACCAAATAGCGGCAGGTGAAGTGGTTGAACGCCCGGCTTCAGTGGTTAAAGAATTAGTAGAAAATAGCTTAGATGCGGGCGCTACGCGTGTGCAAATAGACATAGAGCGGGGCGGTCACAAGCTTATTCGTATTCGTGATAATGGCTCAGGTATTGGCAAAAATGAGCTCACTTTAGCGCTTTCTCGCCATGCAACAAGTAAACTTAAATCACTCGATGATTTAGAAAACATTTGCTCCTTAGGCTTTAGAGGGGAAGCGCTTGCATCTATTAGTTCGGTATCGCGTTTAACGCTTAGCTCAAAGCCCAAAGCACAAGATGCCGCGTGGCAAGCGTTTGCACAGGGGCGTGATATGGACGTGCAAGTAAAGCCGGTAGCCCACCCAGATGGCACAACGATAGAAGTTAAAGATTTATTTTTTAACACCCCAGCAAGGCGCAAGTTTTTACGCACCGAAAAAACCGAATTTAGCCACATTGATGAGCTTATAAAGCGTATTGCACTGAGTCGTTTTGATGTGTCGATTACACTGACGCATAACCAAAAGGTAGTTAGGCAGTACCGTGCTAAAACCGATCCAAATCAAGCGATTACTCGGGTTGCGCAAGTTGCAGGTAAAGCCTTTGCTGAGCAAGGATTGCATATTCAATCTGGTGAAAGTGGTTTACAGCTACATGGTTGGGTATTGCCAGTGGGATCAGCTAATACCACGCAATATACATATGTAAATAATCGCATGATGCGCGATAAGCTAATTTTACATGCTATTCGTCAGGCGTTTGAAGAGGTAAGTGGAGCGCAAGAACTCCCAGGTTTTGTTATTTATATTGATATTGACCCAAGGCAAGTGGATGTAAATGTTCATCCTGCTAAGCACGAGGTGCGTTTTCATCAAGGCCGGTTAGTGCACGACTTTATATTACAGGCGATTAAGCAAGTAGTTGTGCCTCTACAAGGCGAATTTGCAACTAATCAAGCGCCCACAGACGATTACCAATCCTCCGCGTTTATTGAGCAGCCAAATCATGCGGCTAATAACCAGACAGTTCAGCAGGGGTATGAATACCCTAAGTCACAGTTGCAGCCAATAGATTCACAAAACGGTGGTTTTACTAGTCGTGCCTCCTCTAATCGCGCAGGGTCAGGTGGTGGCGCTACGGGGTATGCTTCACCGTCTCAAAAACATGGTGCAAATCATCACGATGTAAATGCATTTTATCAAGGGGTGAGTGAGCAACAAGCCGCTCATTTTGAGCATAGTGTATCAACGCAGCCCGTTACTGATGAAAGCGCTGCACACGCATTAAAAAGTGTGCAGGTATTAAATGTAAATAAAGGTGTGTGTGTATTTACTCAGCAGCAGCAGTTATTTTGCTCACACTATAAGTATGCACTTGTTGATTACTGGCATGCACAAATAAAAGAGCTGGGTAATTTAGAGGGTAAAGCCTTGCTACTACCCGTAAGGGTTAACCTTGAAAAAGCTGACTGCGAACTAATAGCTCAGCAGCAATCGTGGTTTACTTTATTAGGCTTTGAGCTAGTTATTGAAAAACAGTTTGTGATGGTTAAAAAGCTACCCACGTGTTTATATTTACTTGAAGTATCATCTGCGGTCGAGAGCTTGCTTGGCGCATGTAAAACACAGCTCAACGAGTTACAAGCGTGGCTTACATGGCAGCTTGGTTGTGTACCAGAACGCTTTTATGAAAGTAATGCATTTATTGAATTACAAATTAGCTTACAAAATAATCCGCAAACAATTGAACGTTTAAAAGAAAAAGCAGTTAAAATAGACCTAGAACACTATTTAACGCAATTAAATTAAGGTACCCGTGTTGAGCAATTTACCGGTCATATTTTTAATGGGCCCAACCGCAGCTGGTAAAACGGCGTTGGCAATTTCACTGTGTGAGCACTTAAATACAGAAATAATCAGCGTTGATTCAGCGTTAGTGTATAAAGGTATGGACATAGGTACGGCAAAGCCCGATGCAGAAGAGCTTGCTCGTGCTCCGCATCATTTAATTGATTTACTCGATCCGAGCGAAACCTATTCGGTCGCCGATTTTAGACGTGATGCGATAAAAAAAATTGATGAATTCCATCAACAAGGTAAAGTACCAATATTAGTGGGTGGCACCATGATGTACTTTAAATCTTTAATTGATGGATTATCGCCACTGCCAGAAGCCTGCTCAGTAGTTAGAGCAGAGCTTGAATCGCAAGCAAAACAATTTGGCTGGCCACATTTACATCAAGAGCTGGCTAAAGTAGATCCGCAAGCGGCCGACAAAATAAGTGAAAATGATTCACAAAGAATAAATCGAGCTTTGGAAGTTTACCGTATTAGTGGTAAAACAATGACTGAATTGCAAAAGCAAAAGCAGCCAACGTTACCATATACTTTTCATCAATTTGCGATTGCGCCTGATGATCGCAGTGAATTACATCAGCGAATTGAAAAAAGGTTTAAAATAATGATAGAACAGGGGTTTGAAAAAGAAGTTTCGACCCTATATCTACGTAAGGATTTACACCCCAATATGCCTTCTATTCGTTGTGTAGGTTATAGACAAATGTGGGATTATCTTGCGGGTGAAGTAGACCATGATGAGATGGTTTTTCGCGGCATTGCTGCAACGCGTCAACTGGCAAAACGTCAGCTAACGTGGTTACGGAGTTGGCCTGATGTTACTTGGTTAACAACAGACGATGAAGAAAACTTGCATCGCGTAGTAAGTTCGCTAAGCTAGTAGTAGTTGCGAATTATTTAATTAAATAAGTTCAGCTACTTAAATTATAATAACACCTAGAACGAAGGAACAATAACATGGCAAAAGGCCAATCGTTACAAGACCCATTTTTGAATGCACTACGTCGTGAGCGCATTCCAGTATCAATCTTTTTGGTAAATGGCATAAAATTACAAGGTAAAATTCAGTCATTTGACCAATTTGTTATTTTACTTGAAAACACTGTAAACCAAATGGTGTATAAACACGCAATTTCAACAGTTGTACCTGCTCGTGCAGTCAACTTCCAAGGTGTTCAAGGGAGCGATGACACTGAAGAGCAAGAACCAGGAAATATTTAATTAGGAGCGTAATGCTTGTTTGACCGCTATGAATCCGGCGAACAGGCAGTCTTAGTTCATATCGACTTACCTAAAGATGGCGATCGTGAAGATCTTCATGAATTAGAGTTGTTGGTATCTTCTGCTGGTGTTAGTAGTTTGGCGGTTGTGCAAGGCAGCCGCCAAGCACCACATCCGAAACTATTCGTCGGTACCGGTAAAGCAGAAGAAATAGCTGAGATTGTCAAAATCCACAATGCAGATGTTGTCATCTTTAATCATCAATTAAGTCCGTCTCAAGAACGTAATTTAGAGCGCGTTTGCCAATGTCGTGTACTTGATAGAACAACACTTATTCTTGATATTTTTGCCCAAAGAGCCCGTACCCACGAAGGTAAGCTACAAGTAGAGCTTGCTCAGCTTAGGCATATGTCTACTCGATTAATCCGAGGGTGGACTCACCTTGAGCGCCAAAAAGGGGGAATAGGTTTACGAGGCCCAGGCGAAACACAGCTTGAAACCGATAGACGTTTATTGCGCGCGCGCATTAAAAATATTCGTGCCCGATTAGCCAAAGTTGCTGTACAACGTGAACAGGGTAGGCGTGCGCGTACGCGTAACGAAATTCCTACCGTGTCGCTTGTAGGGTATACCAATGCGGGTAAATCAACCCTGTTTAACCGTATAACAGACTCAGATGTATACGCAGCGGATCAGCTTTTTGCCACGCTTGACCCAACACTACGTAAACTTGATATAGGTGATGTTGGTTCGGTTATTTTGGCCGATACAGTGGGATTTATTCGCCACTTACCACATGACTTAGTGGCAGCCTTTAAAGCAACATTAACAGAAACGCGTGAAGCCGACCTACAATTACATGTAATTGATGTGGCAGACCCGCGCAGACGCGAAAATATAGAGGAAGTACAGTCGGTTTTAAAAGAGATTGAAGCTGATGAAGTACCGCAATTATTAGTTTATAACAAAATTGATGCGCTTGATGATGTAAGCCCACGAATTGATCGGGATGACCAAGGGCTGCCTATAAGAGTATGGTTATCTGCACAAACCGGCGAAGGGTGTGAGCTACTTAGCGAAGCAATAAGTGACCTGCTTGCTAAGAAAATGCTTAGTGGTACGTTATTACTTGCCCCTCAATATGGCCGCTTAAGAGCGTCTTTATTTAGCTTAAGTGCAGTCCATGAAGAGCGCTTTGATGAAAAGGGTAACTGGTTGTTGGATGTACGTTTACCTATGGTTGAATGGAACCGATTAATTAAAGAGTTTGGTCCTGAAATTGAAGGTTTTATCAATCGCGATTAAAAATTGGCATATAAATGTCGGTTTTTGTATGAGAAACGCGGTAGATTTGATAGATTTAACACAATTTCCTAATTTATTTAGATAACAATGGAGTATAGCTATGGCCTGGAATGAACCGGGTAATAATGGCAATGACAAAGATCCGTGGAACAATAAAGGCGGACGTGATCAAGGCCCACCTGATTTAGACGAGGTGTTCCGTAAGTTTAGCAACAAGTTAGGCGGCATATTTGGCGGTAAAAAATCCGGCAATAATAGTGGCGGTGGACTTGGCGGAGCCGGTATTTCATTTATCCTCATTATCGCCGCAATTGTGTGGGCGTTAAGTGGTATTTATACGGTTAAAGAAGCCGAACGTGGTGTGGTACTGCAATTTGGTAAGTATGACCGTATTGCAGAGCCAGGCTTACGCTGGAAAATGACCTTTATTGAAACGGTTATCCCGGTAGATATTGAAGCTGTACGTTCATTATCTGCATCAGGGTTTATGCTAACGGAAGATGAAAACGTAGTAAGCGTTGAGTTTGAAGTGCAATACCGTGTTATTGACCCGTACCTTTACAAGTTTAGCGTAACTAATGCTGATAACAGCTTAGAAGAAGCGCTTGATAGCGCGTTACGTTACGTTGTTGGCCATGCAAAAATGGACCAAGTACTGACTAATGGCCGTGAAGTTGTTCGTCAAAATACGTGGGATGAGCTTAATAAAATCATCGAACCGTATAACTTAGGTTTAATTGTGACCGATGTGAACTTTAAAGATTCACGTCCACCAACTGAAGTAAAAGATGCATTTGATGACGCTATTGCCGCACAAGAAGATGAAGAGCGTTTCATCCGTGAAGCAGAAGCGTATGCACGTGAAATTGAACCGCGCGCGCGTGGTCAAGTAACACGTATGACGCAAGAAGCAGAAGGTTATCAAGAACGCATTACACTTGAAGCACAAGGTGAAGTGGCTCGTTTTGAAAAGCTATTACCTGAGTACCAAGCAGCTAAAGAAGTAACGCGCGAACGTTTATACATTGATGCTATGGAAGAGGTGCTTAGCAGCAGTTCTAAAGTCATTGTTGATGTTAAAGGCGGTAACAACATGATGTACTTACCACTTGATAAAATTATGGAAAAGCAAGGCACTGCAACACGTGTAGCTTTACCAAGCTCAAGTGATATTCAAGATTTACGCAATAAAGTAAATACATCACGAAATAGCACTGTGAATAGCGGTAATGACCGTTTTAACAGTGATCGCTTTAACAATAACGGGAGATAAGCGTAATGAAAAACTTTAGTTTAGTCATACTATTAGCTGCCATTGTTATGTCTTTCTCTGCGGTATTTGTAGTACCTGAAGGGCAAAAAGCGATTGTGTTGCTATTTAGCAAAGTTGAAAAAGACAGTGAAGACAAAGCCGTTGTATACAGCCCAGGCCTTCACTTAAAAGTACCATTTTTTAGCCAAGTACGTCGTATTGATGCACGTATTCAAACGCTAGATGGCACGCCAGACCGCTTTGTAACAAGCGAGAAAAAGGACTTAATTGTTGATTCGTTTGTTAAATGGCGCGTAAATGACTTTAGCGCATTTTACCTTCGTGCTCGTGGTGATAAGCAATACGCTGAAACACTACTAAAGCAAAAAGTTAATAATGGTCTGCGTACTAACTTTGGTACGCGTACTATTCGCGAGATTGTATCGGGTGAGCGTAGTGAGCTAATGGAAGAGGCGTTAGTACAAGCTTCTGAAAGTGCGCGCGAGTTAGGTATTGAAGTACTTGACGTGCGTGTTAAGCAAATTAACTTACCACAAGAAGTGAGTAGCTCTATTTACCAACGTATGCGCGCTGAGCGTACTGCTGTTGCAAAAGAGCACCGCTCGGAAGGTCAAGAAAAAGCGGAAACTATTCGTGCTAATGTTGACCGCCGTGTAACGGTAATGCTTGCTGATGCAGAGCGTAATGCGCGCTCAGTACGTGGTCAAGGTGATGCAGAAGCTGCCGCTATTTATGCTAAAGCATACAACAAAGATCCAGAGTTCTTTGGTTTTGTTCGTTCTTTAGAGGCGTATAAAAAGACCTTTAAAGATAAACAAGATGTTATGGTACTTTCGCCAGATAGTGACTTCTTTAAATATATGAAAGGCGCTGCAGCGCAATAAGCGATGCCTTAATCATTTAAAAAGTTATAAAGCCCCGCCTATGCGGGGCTTTTTGTTAAGTATAATTTAAAACTTTAAATTACTGTTATATATGTGGTTATTTAAAAAGTGTGATGGCCTAAAAAATACGCGCAGAAAAAATAAGCTGAACAGGGGTGATCTTTACTTCCGTTTTCTGGTAAAATCTCGTCCTAATTTTCTCGAAGTGAATTTACAATGGGTAAAAACGTTGTTGTATTAGGCACCCAATGGGGTGACGAAGGTAAGGGTAAGGTTGTTGATCTCCTTACAGACAAAGCATCTTTAGTAGTTCGATACCAAGGTGGCCACAATGCGGGTCATACTTTAGTTATTGACGGTGAAAAGACAGTTCTACACCTTATTCCATCGGGTGTATTACGTGACAATGTTAAATGTGTGATTGGTAATGGTGTGGTTTTATCACCAGAAGCGCTAATGAAAGAAATTGGCATGTTAGAAGAGCGTGGCGTACCTGTACGTGAGCGTCTTTTAATTAGTGAAGCATGTCCGTTAATTTTGCCTTTCCATGTTGCATTAGATGTAGCTCGCGAAACTGCTCGCGGCGACAAGCCAATTGGTACAACTGGCCGTGGTATCGGTCCTGCGTACGAAGATAAAGTAGCCCGTCGCGGTTTACGCGTAGGTGACTTATTCAATCCAGAATTATTCGCAGCTAAACTAAAAGAAGTACTTGAATACCATAACTTCACTTTAGTTAACTACTACAAAGTAGATGCTGTTGATTTCCAAAAAACGTTTGATGATGCAATGGCTGTTGCAGACATCTTAAAAGCAATGGTTGTTGATGTAACTGAGCTTTTAGATCAAACACGTTTAGCGGGCGAACACATTTTATTTGAAGGTGCGCAAGGTACATTACTTGATATCGATCACGGTACTTACCCTTATGTAACCTCTTCAAACACCACTGCTGGTGGCGTTGCGACTGGTGCTGGTTTTGGTCCATTAAACCTTGACTACGTGTTAGGTATTATTAAAGCGTACACTACACGTGTTGGTTCTGGTCCTTTCCCTACAGAGCTTTACGATGGCCTTGAAAAACAAGACCCAGTGGGTAAGCACTTAGGTGATAAAGGTCATGAGTTTGGCGCGACAACAGGTCGTTTACGCCGTACTGGTTGGTTAGATGCTGTGGCAATGCGCCGCGCAGTTCAAATCAACAGCATCTCTGGTTTTTGTTTAACTAAGCTAGATGTTTTAGATGGTTTAGAAACGCTTAAAATCTGTACTGGTTACCAGCTTGAAGATGGCACAGTGACTAATGTAACGCCATTAGCTGCTGAGGGTTACGAGAAAGTAACACCAGTATATGAAGAGATGCCAGGTTGGTCTGAAAACACCGTTGGTGTAACTAGCCTTGAAGGCTTACCAAAAGCTGCGATTGACTACATCAAACGTATCGAAGAAATCACAGGTGTACCTGTTGATATTATTTCTACCGGCCCAGATCGTGTAGAAACAATGGTACTTCGCAACCCGTTTGCTTAATCACCATTAGTTTAAAAAAAGCTGCTTTTTGCAGCTTTTTTTATGCCTAAAATTCAACTTGGAACGATCTTTGTATATTATTTGATAAGTTTTATTTTATACGTGGTAAACATGCGCCTATCTACCTGTAACACTTTTCTAGCGTCTTTGCTCACTCCGTTACTTTTATCTATAAGTAGCAATGTGTTAGCTGAAGAAACGCCCGCTGCGGTGCCGCTTTATACCGAACCGGAGCTGATTGCACTAATAAATAAAAATACACATTTGCAGCGTGTAAAGGCAGACGATTGCCAATTAGTACAAGATATAGAGGCAAGGGCCAATAAAATGGCGCTGCCATCTTACCAATTTTTATATGGCGATATGCTGGCATATAACGTGTGTGTTGAACGCAATGTGGAATTAGGTGTGTACTACATGCGTAAAGCGGCTGAACAAGGCTTAGCGGCTGCGTTAGAGCAGCTTGGACGTTATTACGACACGGGTCGCTTAGTGCAGCAAGATAAAGCTATGGCCATTACCTACTTACGAGAGGCCTCAGCGCAAGGGAACTTAAAAGCACAGCTAAGGCTGGTTAAGCTTTTTAATGCAGGCTACGGAAGCCCACGTGACTTTGAAGATGCGTATCGCTGGTTATTCAATGCCATGGTGGCAGATAAAGCAACCCATAAAAAAATTGAGCGTGCGCTTAGCTTACTCGCTCAAAAAATGCCCGATAGTGTTGTTGCCCGCGCGAGATTACCCATGTAAGTGTCGATAATGCACGCTATTTTTATAAAATAAAAAAGCCCTAATATTTAATTAGGGCTTTTTTGCAATAACTAAAAAGAGGTTAGCTCTCTTCTTTATTTTTTGTTTTAGCGGGGTCTTTTAACACCGACATTTTTGGCGGCTGAAGTGCAAAAATACGCTCTCCCTCCTGCGGTGGCTTTTCCATATTACTGGTAAATGGGCGAAGCTTTACTGGCGTATCGTCGTCGTTGTCTTTATCACCTTTTAAAATAAACAACGGGATCGCTTCAGGGTTCATCTCTTGGTATTTTTCCCAATCAAATTCTTCTGAAATACGCGTCGCACTCACTTTACCGCCTTTAGCAATAATACTGCTTAGGCGAGCGTAAGAGCCATCTTCACCAAACAAAATTTGTCTAGATAGGAATGTTGCACTGTCTTTATTCGCTTTAGCATGCGAGGTAGATGAGCGCAGTGAAAATACATTTTTTTCATTCAACAAGTGAGAAAAATATTGTACACCAAGCGCATTATGGTGGCGGTTTGGTGAAAGTGCTAATACCGTTCTTATTGTTGTGAGCGGCAAGTAACGCTCAGCATGCTCTGATTGTGGGTTACCATAATAACAGGCAAGGCCGTCCATACGAGCCATTTTACAGTTCTCCCATGCGGGGTCTGATAGATGAACAGGAATGCTTTGCTCTTGTAAACCTTTACCTATAGCGCGAGATACATGGTTTGCACCAATAATCAGTATGGTATTTGGAGAAGGTTGGCGCACGCCCAATAGTTTAGCAACAGGAATAGCAGTTAAGCTTTGCAATACTACAGTGATGATAATAACGGTAAATATTAACGGCACCATTTTTTCTGCATCAGCTACGCCAGCTTCCATCATACTTAGCGCAAATACCGAGCCAACAGCAGCTGCAACAATACCTCTAGGGGCTATCCACGATAGCACCAAGCGCGATTTCATTGGCAAGTCAGTACCAAAAGTAGATATGGCAATACACAATGGACGCGCTATAAATAACACCACTGCAAGGAATATAAATACGTCGCTGTCTAACATCATCAAGTCAGAAAGCTGTAGCCGCGCAGCAAGTAAAATAAACAGTGATGATATTAAAATCATCGATAAGTCTTCTTTAAACTCAAGTACAGAATCGATTTCTAAATCATTTTGATTAGCAAGCCAAATACCAAATACGGTAACAGCCAATAATCCCGATTCGTGACTTAAGTGATTAGATACCGAAAAGCTAATAAGCACTAAGGCAAGTATGCCAAATTTATGTAATTCAAACGGTAGCCATTCACGGCGCATAAGCTGTGTGGTGATCCAGCCCGCAACAACACCTATAGAAAGCCCTACGCCGACTGTTTTAACAAGTGCAACAATAGTGTGGCTAAGCACTTCTCCTTGGCCTACCAGCATGACTGCTTCAAATACAAGCACAGCAAAAAGAGCGCCGATTGGGTCAATTACAATGCCTTCCCATCGTAATATACGGTCAATATCTTGTGTTGGGCGCATCGAATTAAGTAAAGGGGCGATTACCGTAGGCCCCGTTACTACTAGTACAGCGCCTAATACTGCAGCCACCCGCCAGTTAAGCTCCAGTAACCAATAGGCACTTAAGCTTATTACCACACAGGTGGTGATCATGCCGATAGAGCACAGGTTACGTACGACCTTACTTATGCCTTTTAACTCTCTAAAGTGCAAAGTAAGGGAGCCTTCAAATAAAATGACAGCCACACTCAGTGACACAACAGGAAATAATAAATCACCCAGTAAAGCATCAGGGTCTAATACACCACTAAACGGCCCTAGCAATAAACCGGTAAGCAATAAGAACAAAATAGCGGGTACTTTAAACGCCCACGCTACCCATTGGGCAAGCACCGAACAAAGTGCGATACCGGCTATATAAATTGCTGACATAAATTAAGAATTCCTTATTTATCACAATGTGAAAAGTATAACTTTTGTTAAATATTAATACAGGGGTATACACGTGAAATGTTTAATTTGCTAATAAAATTTTAGCGCTTAATACAAAAATTGTAGGTTAAACTTATTGATTTATTTATAAAAATTGAATTAAAACTCAAAAATAAATATAACCCCTTGATTTTAAATGATTAACCGCTTAGAAGTGAGGCGTAGCTCTACATTAGAGTGATTTTTAGCCTTGATCTTACCCCTTGAAATGTCGTATTATATTTAGAGTTCAAACAATTAGTCATCTAAATATAATTTTGCAAAATAACGGTATGTATTAATACTAGCGTCATATTTGCCCTCTAATAATAGATTTGTACGCTATTTTTACCATTAATTAGTAGCTATTGTATTATTGAATATCTTGGTATGGTTTTTTCAAACAAGTTTATTTAAGCAATTAAGTAAATAAATGTTTGAGTTGAACTATTACTTTCAATGTTTAGCTCCCATCGTGGCGGCTAAATCTCGGTCCTTAAGTCATCACCCTATCTGTTGGTGTATCTGACTTTAGAGGCTCTATGTATGTTGTTAACAAAAAGGCCGCACACAGCTTTTTACAGCGATACATAAACAACACTTTTTATTTTTATATTTAATAGACCTCCATTTAATTTGGTTGGTGCTGTTTCATGTCTTTACAAATCTAAAAGCAATTTTAGGTCGTGTATTTGCGTGCGTTTAAAAAGTGTATAAACAAACAACCTATTCGAAATTGCGTGTTTTTTTCGCAATTACCTAGTTTTAGTTCACACTATGTGAATGCAGATAAAATGGAAAGTTGAGATTTTATGCAAAAGTTAAATTGGCGTCGTATTGTTTTAAAAGTAGGTAGTGCATTAATTGCTCCAGATCAAGATGGGTGCCGTTCACGCTACTTATTAACCATTGCGCAATTTATTGTTCGCTGTCGTGCTCGTGGTATTGAAGTTATTTTAGTATCTTCAGGCTCAGTAGCTGCAGGCTCACACTTATTCCCATCTGACATTCCACGTTCAGTTGTGATGAAAAAAGCGATGGCAGCGGCAGGTCAAACTGAAATGATGGCCATGTGGGATCGCTTTTTCGATTTTCCTTCAGCGCAATTATTATTAACCCATGGTGATTTGCGTGACCGTGAGCGCTATGAAAGTATTCGCGAAACTATTTTTACTTTGTTAGAGCATGGTGTACTGCCTATCATTAACGAAAATGATGCTGTAACAACGGATGACTTAAAAGTAGGTGACAACGATAACTTATCAGCCATGGTAGCGGCGGCCGCTGATGCAGATGCATTAATGATTTTTTCTGATGTAGATGGGCTGTATGATAAAAACCCAAATTTGCACGACGATGCAGTTTTACTGCCTGAAATAAAATCAATTGATGAGTCTATTTATGCTATGGCAGGATGTGCTACAAGCTCTGTAGGAACCGGTGGCATGAAAACCAAAATTGAAGCTGCCGAAAAAGCAACGTCTCACGGTATTGCTACTTATATTATTAATGGCTTTAAAGAAGAAACCTTTAATAGATTATTGGCAGGTGACAACCCTGGTAGTGTTTTCCTTCCTTATGAAAAACCAATGCAAGAAGCTGTGCACTGGATGACGCATACAGCTAATGAGCAAGGTGAAGTAGTTGTAGATGGCTCGTTTGATGAGTCTCTTGAAGGTGAAAACGGTTGCATACGTGGCGATGAAATAATGGAAGTTCATGGTGAGTTTGCCATTGGCGATACCATTTTAGTTAGAAGCGAGGATGGCACACGTTTAGCAAAAGCCACCGCAAATTATAGTAGTTGCTTGTTAAGCTTTATTGCAGATAACGAGCAAAGTGAATTTAGCGAAAAAATGCAGGATTCTATTGGTCCTGTTATTTCAGAAAAAGATATCGCATTATTGGAGAAGTCATGAGTTTGATTACGGATATTTCACGCCAGGCAGCAAAAGCTGCAAACACACTTGCTTTACTCGACACCGAGACCAAAAACCAAGTGTTAACCGAAATGGCGGCAGCATTACGCGCAGAAAAAGCATTTATAATTAAAGAAAACGAAAGTGATTTAAGCGCAGCACGCGATAATAACTTAGCCGCTTCGATGATCGACCGCCTAACGCTTAACGAAGAGCGCATTGAAGCAATGGCAGAAGGTATTGAAGTTATTGTAAGTTTAGATGATCCTGTCGGTCAGCTACGCGACATTGCAGAGCGCCCAAATGGCATTAAAATACGTAAAATGCGTGTGCCATTAGGTGTTGTATGTATGATTTACGAAGCGCGTCCTAATGTAACTGCGGATGCAGGCGCATTGTGTTTTAAATCGGGTAATGGTGTTATTTTACGCGGCGGTAAAGAGGCCCTTAAAAGCTCGCAAGCCATTGCAAGTGTAATGCACGATGTACTTGAAAAACATAACTTACCTAAAGCGCTGATCTCAGTTATTCCTGATCCAGACCGTGCATTGCTTATGGAACTAATGCAGCAACGCGAAAGTATTGATTTAATCATCCCTCGTGGTGGCGAAGGCTTAATTAACTTTGTTACAGAAAACAGTACTATTCCTGTTATTCAGCACTTTAAAGGTGTGTGTCATTTATACGTAGACAAAGATGCCGACTTAGAGGTTGCACTTAATTTACTATTAAATGGTAAAACACAGCGCACAGGCGTATGTAATGCGCTTGAAGGGCTAGTGGTTCACCAAGACGTTGCTGATGAATTTTTAAATTTATGTGCCGTTGTATTGCGCCAAGAAGGTGTGAAAATTAATGCAGATGAGCAAGCTGCAAAATACTTCGATAACGCAACAGTACTTGCTGATAATGAATTTGGTGAAGAATACTTAGATTTAGAAATTGCTATTCGTGTAGTACCAAGCTTTAGTGCTGCTGTGGAGCATATTGCTCAATTTGGTTCAAACCACACTGAGGTTATTTGTACTAAAAACGATACTGCGGCTGAGCTTTTCCAACGCAGTGTTGATGCATCGGTAGTAATGGTAAATGCATCATCACGTTTCTCAGATGGCTCGCAATTAGGGTTAGGTGCTGAAATTGGTATAGCTACAACTAAGCTACATGCTTATGGTCCTATGGGTCTTGAGTCACTTACAACTGAAAAGTATTTAGTTAATGGCGAAGGCCAAGTACGGAAGTAATATATTTCACATATAAAAAACGCCGATTGTTTAATCGGCGTTTTTTTATGCGTTTTGCAAAGTATGGTTTAGTTTTTCTAACCAGCTTTCTAATGGCTCAGGCCGGTGCAGATGGTATCCTTGTAGGATAACCTCAGGGTACTCTTGTAATAAGTCAAAGTGCGATTGATTCTCGACTCCCTCCGCTACCACTTCTAATTGAAACAACCTGCCAAGGCTGACAATCATATCAATAATTAATTTATCGTTGTTATCAGTGGGGGCTTCAAGCACAAATGAGCGATCTATTTTTAGCTCATGAATAGGTAACTGTTTTAAGTAGGTTAAACTTGAGTAGCCCGTGCCAAAGTCATCTATTGATACACGTACGCCCAGCTTTTTAAGGTAGTGTACGGCTTCAATGGCCGCTTCCATGTGATTAAGTAACGTCCCCTCTATTATCTCAATGGTGAGTTGCTGAGGATTAATATCAACATTTTTAATTTGCTCGCTTATAAAGTTTAAAAATCGCGGTTCATGAAAATGTCGACCGCTTATATTTACCGAAATATTCAAACTTGGGTGGCTGTATTTAAGCTTGGTAAGTAAATTAAGTGCATTAGTTGTAACCCAGCAGTCTAACTCAAAAATAACATCAGATTCTTCAGCTATTGATATAAATTCACATGGGCTTATAAAACCTTTTTGAGGGTGATTCCAGCGCAGCAGTATTTCTGCGCCTTTTAACGTTTGCTTACTATCAAATTGCGACTGTAAAAATATGGATAGCTCATTTTGAGGAATGGCTTTTCTTAAGTCTTGTTCAATTTCAAAACGTCGTTTAGCCTGCTCGCCAAATGTGGTATCAAAAAATGTAACTCTGTTTCCGCCTTTTTCTTTGGCTTTATAGCAGGCTGCTTCACAATTTCTGATTGTCTCAATAGCACTTTCCCATACATCGTCTCGCGGGAAAATATAAGTGCCTATACTAATTGTTAAGCTAACCTCTTGCCCATCAACGTCAAAAGGGCGGTTGACTGCGTTTAAAAGCTCTTGCGCTTTGTTTTCGGCGATTGATTGCGCACGTGTACGCCCAATTCCTTTATCTACGCTACATAAAGCAGCAAATTCATCACTGCCTAAGCGTGCAATAATATCTTTTTTATCTACATTGGCATGAATACGCTGAGCAAGCTCCTTTAAAATATTATCCCCTGCTAAAAGCCCTAAGCCATCATTAATAGAGTGGAAGCTGTCAATGTCGATAATATAAATATAGGCACATGTTTTATCGCTACTGCAATCTTGTAGTTGCTGTTCTAATTGCTTTAAAAAACCGTTACGGTTTGGCAGCTTAGTAAGCTCATCATGCCAAGTTAGGTAATCTATGCGCTCTTGCGTTACTTTTACGCTTGAAATATCACTAAAAACGCCAATGTAGTGAATGTTGGTATCTTGCTCGCTTTTTACCATGCTAAGTGTTAATAGCTCAGGGTATAGCTCGCCATTTTTTCTTCGTGTTACAAGTTCACCGCTCCAGTAGCCCGCTTCGTTAGCGTGCTTCCATACCTCATCAAAGCTAATACTTGGGTGATTATTTTGTTTGATCTCTTTTAAATCCATTTCCAACGATTCGGCTTCGCAATAGCCGGTAATTCTACAAAACGATGGATTAACAGCGATAATCTTGCCATCGCTATTAGTAATTACAACACCATCGGCGGTACTGGTAAGTGCCTGGTAAAATAACTTTTGCTTAGATGACAGCTGCTTTAGTTCTTCCTCGCGTTGGCTTAACTCTTTTGCAAGGGCTTCTATTTCGAGTAATTTGTCGTGTAAGTCAAAGTTTTTTTCGATAAGTCTGTCTAGCATGCCTTGTGCAGTAATGTGCGTACGTATGCGCGCTCTAACCAAAGCTAACTTGTAAGGTTTATGGATATAATCAATGGCACCCATTGCAAAGCCTTTCTCTTCAGACTCTACTTCAGTAAGTGCGGTGACAAAAATGATGGGAATGCCTTTGGTATTTTGCTTTGCTTTTAATCTTTTACATACTTCATAGCCATCCATGCCTGGCATCATAATATCGAGTAAAATTAAATCTGGGCGTGTGGATTCAACAAATACAAGCGCTTGTTCACCACTTGTTGAAATGCGTACATCGTAGTCTGCAAGTAGGCCCTCAACTAATACATGTAGGTTGCTAGGTTCATCATCAACAATGAGTATCAAAGGCTTTCGCGGTTGAGTTACTGCAGGTTGATTGCTGCCAGCGAGAAAGGTTGAATGCACACTAAATCCTTATTCTTTAATTACCCCTTAAAGTTAGTTTATAGTTGCCATAATTGTCTAGTTTTTATAGTTATTTCTGTATTTATCAATAAGTTTAATCACTAAAGCGTAGTTAAAGTTATCTATTGCCTCTTTTAGCTTGAATAATGGATGGGAATGATCGAATTTTTGAAGCGCAATTTCTCTAACTAATTTACTAGGAATAGGGCGGGCAGATAACGCTAAAGAATAGATTTCATCAATTAATGTATCTGGATTTTGCCCAGAGCTCATAGCTTCTGGCTGATGATTATAAGAGTTTGTTACCAGTAGCTGTCTTACTGCATAAAGTGCTAAGGTCAATTGTTCATTAAAAACACTAAGATCGGTGCATGCGTTACTGCTCAGTTCTAACTCTGCTTTTTTAGCGCTTTGCTCTAGTAGCTCTAACCCTAGGGTGCCGGCTAAGCCTTTTAAGTTATGCATCGCTCTAGCTAATGTTTTATGCTCATTATTTTTCAAGTGCTTTACAGCTACCTCCATAAAGTGGCTGTAATCGGTATTAAACTTAGTGAATATTGAATTAATGAGTTCATTATTATCTTCAAGATTAGAGCGTGCTACATTGAGGTTTAATGTACTTAACGTATGGGTTTTTGTTAGATGCTTTTCTATGCTGTCACAAAGCAGACCAAATAATAACGGCTTGACTAAATAGTCATCCATGCCTGCTCGAATGGCGGCTTTCTTATCATTAGAAAACACTGCTGCAGTTACAGCAACAATAGGCGTTGTATAACCCCTTTGACGCAATATACGTGTCGCTTCTAGGCCATCCATCACTGGCATTTGAATATCCATAAAAATAATATCAATTGTGTTTTCTTCTACTTTAATGAGTGCTTCCTCGCCATTACTTGCAGAGATAACAGTCATATTCATTTTAGTTAATAGTGCTTCAAGAATCTCTTGGTTTACAGGGTTATCATCTACTGCAAGTGCGGTGTAACCGGTAAACTGTGGGTAAGACTCTCCTTCTTTAAGCTGTGTTGAGTCGGGTAATAATAAACGCATTAACTGAGAATCAGTGTGAGTATTACCTATTGTTATAATATCAATATGATCGCTATCGGGGACTGCCTGCGGGTGCTCTTGATCGTTAATGAGTAAAATAAGCAGCAGTTTGTGTTTATTTTTTTGTTTTTGTAAGTACAGTTGCTGCAAAATAAAATTATCTTTTAGTTCTTTGTGTGACAACGTCATGATCACAATATTAAAAGGGTTACTCGGTTGAGACATTTTTGCAATTGCACGTAGCGGCTCTTGGGTAATTTCTGCAGTAATATCAGCGTTACTTAATAACTTAGTGAGTGATTTTATTTGCTCAGTATCGGGACTAATTAGTAAGGCATGCTTTTTAAGCGCTTCTTTGCTCGTCATTTTAAACGGTAGTGTAAAATAAAACTCACTCCCGACGTGGGGTGTGCTGCGTACTTGTATTTCGCCGCCTAGTAACTTGGTTAGTTGCTTACAAATAGTTAAACCTAATCCGGTGCCGCCATATTTACGTGTTGTACTGGAATCGCCTTGGTAGAACGAGTCAAAAATTGAGGCGGTTTGCTCAGGCGTCATGCCTATGCCAGTGTCTTTAATACCAAAGCGTAACTGTATTTGCTGCTCATCTTGTGTTGTGGCTTCAATTGTTACTGTTACTTCACCGCGCTCTGTAAATTTAATGGCATTACCTACACAGTTATTAATAACTTGACTCAAGTGCAGTGGATCGCCCATCAGCTCAAGCCCTGCATCAACATGCAATACAAAATTAAGGCGCAACCCTTTTTGTTTCGCATTTACCGAAAATAAATTTTTTACATTAGAAACCACGGTATGCAAAGTAAAAGGGATTGATTCAAGCTTTACTTTGTCAGACTCAAGCTTTGAAAAGTCGAGTACGTTATTAAGTATTTGCAGTAAGTTTTGAGCACTAGAAAACGCTTTATCTGCATAGTGTTTTTGTTTTGCTGGAAGAGCGCTGCTTTGTAATAGCTGCAGCATGCCTAAAATACCGTTCATTGGAGTGCGAAGCTCATGGCTCATATTAGCTACAAAGTCACCTTTCGCTTGGTTGGCATTTTTTGCTTGGGTGATGGCAACTGTAAGCTCTTTATTCATTAATTCCATTTTAGAATTAAGCGCTTGGGTTTCTGCTAGTAGCTCTTTTGTTTGTTTGTTTTTTAAATACAGCGCATTAGCCGCGGTAATAACCGAGTTAATTTCATTTTGATGATGCTCATCACTATTTAGTGTTACTTGCTTTTCATTGCTCATATCATTTAACAGCTTAGTTAATTTCGCAATGGGCTTAATGACAGAGTTAAATATAAAAAAGGTAATTACTATTATGATAACAGTGATCAGCGCGGCAAAAAGGTTGGCCATTTCGGTACTTTTTAATACGTGGTCTCTTAGCTGCTGCTCGGTCTGGGTGAGCTTTTGCTTCTCTACATCCCTAATTTTTTCGGCTAGGTAAAGCAGCTCGTTTTCTATTCCTGTTAAAACTACATTTATCGAAAACGTATAGCTACGGGTTAAAATAACTAATTGGCTATACGCTTGCTCAAGCTCGTCAGTATTATTAAGTAGGTTAACATTAGCGGTTTCAATACTCGCCAGTAGGGTATTTAAGTGTGCTAGGTTATCTTGCACATTTTGTGCTTCATCATAATTTGGCTTGTGTAAATAATTGGTTGTTGCTTGTTCTATATTGCTAATAGTTAAAAGGGTATTCACTATTTTATTTTGCTTGCTGGTTAGCGTGTTTTTTTTAAGCTCATTAAGTTGTGCTTTTAGCGCTTCAATAGGTTGTTTGAACTGTGTAATGTACAGCTGCTCTCGTTTGGTTCTGTTAACGACTACGCGATTAAATGTATCTTGGTAATTATTTAAGTACTCGTTAAGGCGCTTTATATTGTTTTGATAGTTTTCATCATACTCATTTAAATATGTACTTAGCGTATCTAAATCCCTTTTTGCAGCATTTAAGTGCATATTAAACTTTTCAATGGTATTGCTATTAGCATGATCTAGATAAGCAATGGCTTGGCTTTGTAAAGAAATCACATCGTTTTCTAAACGGGTAACAGACTCGCTTTGTAATAAAGCTTTGTGCTGCGCATTTTGCAGCTCAAAAAGTGATTTTTGCGAATAATTGAATAGGTAACTTTGCAAAATTAATAAAGTAATTAATACGCATAGGGCAATTATTATTTTTGATTTTATTGAACGGGTTATCATTATCTGCTTATTAACTCATACCATTTTTGCAAGCTGTAATCGTAAGTCGGCATAACGCTATTCCAAACAGCTACATTGCTTAAGCGTTTTAAATAGCTACCACCATTTCGCTGCTCGCCGGCTTTTACTGCGACTTGTTTTTGGGTGTTTAGTAAGTCAACCGTAGTGGGCTTGCCTAAGTACCAGTAATCCCATTCACTTGGTGAAAGCATTGCTTTTGAGCGTTGTGGGTTACTAATGTAATACCCTTGGCGAGCAATAAATGCGCCGGCCCACCCCGAAAGCCACCAGTTCATGTAATCGTATGCGGCATCTTTTTGGTTATTATTAACCTGTGACGATAAGCACATTACCCCATGCCAGCCACGGTAGCCCTCTTTTGGAGCGGCAAATCGCACGTTAACATTTTGACTATTGAGCGCGGCCACAGCGGGGGAAAACATACTTTCTATGTGCACGCGTTGGCTTTTCATAAATTCAACAGACTCTGGCACCGAGTTCCAATAACCTGCAAAATGCCCTTGGCGTTTATAGTCAATTAAAATACTAAATAAACGGTCAAGCTCGGAGCGAGTAATCGCACCAATATCTTTAAATGTTATTAACCCTTTGCTTTGTGCTGCCAAGGCAAGGTCAAATAAGCCAATTGTGGGTGCATTTACAATGCCTACTTTACCCCGGTGGGCATCATCAAGTAACCAGCCCCAACTTTCAGTTTCGTAGGCAATACCAGGTTTTATCTTAGCGGTGTTATAGCCAAAAGAGTCAACATTATGTACATAGGGCAAAAAGCTAATGTAATCGCTTTCGTTTGCGCTTAGTGTGCCGTCCTCTTGTACATTGAGTAATTTATAAGGAGCGTCGCCTGCACCTAATTTTGCATCGGGGGTGAGCTTCCCCGTTTTGGTAAGAGAATTTATTTCATTAAAGTAGGTTAGCCGTTTTTTTTCTATAGGCTGAATAGACCCCGCCCGCCAAAGTACATTAATACTGTTTGACCATTGCTCGTATAAATCAAAGGAGCCAGGGTCCATGGAGGCTTTTTGTAATACGGCAGCACTACCAGCAGGGGAAAATTCTATATTTATGCCTAAATCAAGCATTGCTTGTTTACGAATGGCTTCTTGTAGCGTTACATGTGTTCCTAAGACTCTTAGGGTTACTTTTTTTCGGGCAAACACATATGGTACATGAGTAACTACACCCGCGGTTAAACCGATGACAGCGAGCTTTTTTAACGTGGTGCGTTTAGGGGTATCCATTGTTTAAGCCAAAAGTATGATTGCTACAGATGAGATAATTTATAGCCAACAAAGACTAAACAAACAAGGAATGCGCAAATATAAAAGTTATTTTGTAGAAGATAAAAGAATAATAAGACGATGAAAAATAGGAAGTAATAGAAGAGTAGGAAAGTGGTGGAGCTAAGCAGGATCGAACTGCTGACCTCCTGCGTGCAAGGCAGGCGCTCTCCCAGCTGAGCTATAGCCCCACATTCCTAAATTACATAGTTGTAATTACTTGGCTGCTGAGTTCCAAGCGGGGTGAACTTTAAATATTTTTATAAATTTGGTCAAGTATTTTTTAGCAATATTTAACTGTTATCGTTTATTTTTGATAGACTCGAGAAAAATACCTCGCGAAACGACAAAAACAATGAAAAAAAGTATCTGTATACTTGCTTTGCTACTTGCAGGGTGTGCCAGTAATGAAGCGCCTCCTTATGAAATAAATAACAAGCAGTTTTATGAGAACGTGGATGAGCAAGGTAACAAAATATTTGCTTATGTTGTATCGGTAAAGGCTGAGCATCGCAGTAACATAAACTTAAATAACGGCGGGCGAGGCGAAAAAAGACCGAGCCGCTCTGATGTAAAACGTTACATAGAACAAGAACACTTCGAAGACTCTAGTGTGTTAAAACTTAAGCTTGAGGATGAAGCCGTCAGGTTTTTAAACGAAACCCTCAGTGAAAATAACTATTGTGAAAATAAACACGAAATTACACAAGTACTATGGCGTGACTTAAGTGTGCAGCTAAGAGGGCGTTGTTTGTAGTATGTTGGCCGATAAAGCAAAGCTTGCGCAGTTGTTAGCGCAATTAGGTATAAATTACGATGTAATAGAACACCCTGCGTTACATACCAGTTTAGATGCTGATGCATTTATGGTGGAGCGCCCAGGTACGCGACTTAAAAACTTGTTTTTGCGTGATAACGAGGGCAAAAAGCACTTTTTAGTAATTACCGCACACGACAAACAGCTCGATTTAAAAACCCTATCTAAGCAACAGGGACTTTCTCGGTTGGGGTTTGCCTCTAGCGAGCGGTTAGCACGTTATTTAAAAGTGGCGCCCGGGTGTGTGTCTATGCTTGCTTTAGCAAACGATAAACAAAGCAATGTTACTTTGTGGCTTGATCAAGATATTTGGTTTAACGAGCTGTTTCATTGTCACCCGTTTGAAAACACCCAAACTTGGCTGCTTTCAAAAAATGATTTAAATACCTTTTTTGAGCATACAGGGCATCAGCCTCGGGTAATGTTTTTACCTTCTCGATAGCCTAAAGTGACTAAGACTAAACCAATAAAACACACACTCAGTAAGCAAAGCATAAATGCAGTTTGCCCTGAGTGTTGATAAACAATACCAGGCAATAACGAGCCCAGTGCCCCGCCACTATAATAAAACGATACATACCCGCCATTTGTTACACTTGCAGGCGCTTTGCTAATCTTGTTAACAAGCGGAGCAGCGCTTGAGTGTATAACAAACATAGCAGCACAAAATAACGTAAACGCGATTAAAAATACACTCAGTTGCTGGCTTATAAGTAATACAATGCTTAAGTTATACACGATAAAAACCGCAGCAAGTAAATGCCAAGCTGAAGGCACTTTTTTAGCAAGCCAAGGTGTTGCAATAGATGCTAAAGCACCGATTAAGTAGCCGCTGTACACTAAGCCAATATCGCGTGTGTTTGTAATTAAAAAGGTGTTTTGCAAAATAAACGGTAGGTAATTTAATAAGGCTGCAAAGCAAAAAAACATACAAAAAACGGCACCATACAATTTTAGTACTGCCGCATCTTTTAGCTGCTTAATATACGTTAACGGCGTAAGTGCTGACTGATTAGATACCACAAAGCCCGTGGGCTTTATACTGATAGCCAGGCCAATAAGCACAATCGAAATAACATAATAAAAACTTTGCCAATGCCATACATCACTAAATAAAGCGGCCAATACTCGGCCAAAGTAGCCCCCAGCTATGGTACTGCCTATGTATAAGGTCATATTTTTTTGTAAGGCATCTGCGCTGTAACGTATACCAATAAAGCTTGTCATCGCGGTGAGCGCGGCAGGTAAGGTTAAGCCTTGTATAAAACGCACCAAAAGTAATAGCTCAAAACTTGGCGCTACTGTAAACAGTATGCAGCTCACTCCTAAAATAAACATAGCAATACGTAAAATAATAAGCGGGTTTTGCTTGGCTAAAAATAGCCCATAAACCAAAGGTGCAATTGCTAAAGGCAGCATGGTTACGCTCATTAAGCTGCCGGCAAGCGCAGGGGGAACGTTAAATTCGCTAGCAAATAAGCTCAATAAAGGCTGAGGCGCGTACAGCACAAAAAATATAAACACCGAGCAAATAAGTAAGTGAGCAAAACGCATTGTAGGGCTTAAAACATAAGCTGATAAGTTAGCCAAAGTATATGAAAAATGGCTTATATTTCATAGGTTAAATCATTAACAATTGCGCTAAATCAAAGTGTATATTCAGCCCTTTGCTAGATTAATGCTAATAGCACTGTTATTTGTACTCGTTGGTGATTAAAATAAACCTAATATAAGTTTTTAGTGGAACAAAGCCATGGGTTCATTACAAGACCAATTGCTGCAAGCAGGGTTAACAACATCGCACAAAGCTAAAGTTGCTAAGTCAGAAAAACGTAAGCAACAAAAAAAGCAAAAAAAAGGGGCTACCAGTAACCCAAGCGATCTGCAAAAGCACATACAGCAAACTAAATTAGAGCAGCAAAAAAAGGCTGAAGAACTTAACCAGTCGCGCCAAGAAGAGCTTAAGCAACGTGAGCAAGTTGCTCGTGTTAAGCAAATACTTGAGCACCATAATCAAGACTCTATTCGTGGTGAGCGTACCTTTAATTTTACTTACGATAACAAAGTAAAAGGGATAGATGTAAACGAGAAAACCCAAAAAGCGTTATCGGGTGGTCGTTTAGCTATTTGTGTACTGGAAGGGCAGTTTTACGTACTCGATGATGAGCCGGCGCGTAAAGTCGCAGAAGTTGATGAAAAGTACATTGTTTTTCATGTTGAACCTGAAAACAAACCAAAAGATGAAGACGACCCATATGCAGACTTTGAAGTACCAGATGATTTAGTATGGTAAGTGTCTGTTCAGTATTGTTTGCTAAAGTTAACAACAATGGCTGAAAACGTAGTCATGTTTGTTTGATCGCCTAACGTAAATTGATACGTATGCTTTTTACTAGATTGTTTACTACAATCAATAGACTATTTTCTAACCGTCAAAAAGAAGAGTGAATATAATGAGCAAGATGAAAGCACTAATAGTAGGCGCGGGTATTAGTTTAGCCGCAAGTTTTTCGTTTAACGCCGCCGCTGCTGATGGCGAAGCCCTTTACACCCAAAAAATGTGTCAAACATGTCACGGTGCAGAAGGTAAAGCACCTATTATGGGCGCATACCCTAAAATTAATGGTCAAAACAAAGACTATTTAGTGGCCCAAATGAAAGATATTAAATCGGGCGCGCGTAGCAATGGTATGACTGCCGCAATGAAAGCAATGGTTGCAACGGTAACGGACGAAGAGTTTGAAGCAATTGCTGACTACCTTTCAAAGGTAAAATAAAGCACCGCGTTTAAAAACGTATTATCGTTTTAAATTAAAGTGCAGCGTAAACAGCCACACAATTGTGTGGCTGTTTTGTTTGTGTTTGCTATAAAATTAATACTGCTTTAGACTTCTAAACATCTATTCGTACTTGTGTTGTTGTACGTATTTTAAAAGGCTGATTATGATTGATTTACCCCAACTAGATTTAAAAAATAAAGTGTCGGAGCAAGAGTGGCAATTGCGCGTAGATTTAGCAGCTTGCTACCGATTAGTAGAGCATTTTCGTTGGGGGGATTTAATATACACGCATTTATCGGCACGTTTACCTGGCACTGATCACTACCTTGTAAATGCGTTTGGCTTAACGTTTGACGAAGTAACTGCATCAAACTTAGTAAAGGTTGATTTGCACGGCAATATTATTGACGACACCCCCTTTAGCATTAACCCAGCTGGTTTTACTATCCATAGCGCAATTCACGAAGTGCGTGAAGATGCTCATTGCGTTATTCACTTACATACTAAAGAAACCATTGCCGTTGCTACACAAAAAAATGGCCTATTGCCACTAAGCCAATACTCTATGTTTTCGCTCCCTTCGCTGTCGTACCATGGCTATGAAGGGCTGGCTGTAAATGATGACGAGCGCAAAGTATTACAAGATGATTTAGGCAATACCAATCATATGCTATTGGTAAATCATGGTGGCTTAACCGTAGGTCCAACCGTAGGCGATGCCTTTATGCGTTTTTATGACTTGCAACGTGCCTGCGAAATTCAGCTTGCATTACAAGCCAGCTCACAAGAGGTTATTCCGGTGCCGCAGCCAATTATCGACAATATTTATAACCAAGCTAATGTGGTACATAGCGGCAGCACAGGTGGGCAATTAGCGTGGCCTGCCATGCTGCGAAAAGCGTACCGACTTGATCCCAGTTTTGCACAATAGCCTGCGTGGCTAATAAGGAATTTTAATGAAAGTAAATCGCGTAGAAGTATTTGATATTCATTGCCCAGAGCGTCCAGCTTGGACGCCGGTTTTTGTACGTATTCATACCGATGAAGGTATTAGTGGTGTAGGTGAAGCTGGTTTAGCTTACGATTTAGGCCACAGCGCAGCAGCAGCAATGATAAAAGAAATGGCTGATGCTTTTTTAATTGGGCACGACCCGTTTCAAACCGAAAAGTTATGGTCGCGTATGTTACGCGAAAGCTTTTGGGGTTTAGGTGGCGGCCCTGTTGTTTATGCAGCAATGAGCGCCATAGATACAGCACTTTGGGATATAAAAGGTAAAGCACTTGGTTTACCGGTATACCAATTACTAGGCGGTAAAGTAAACGATAAGCTACGTACTTATGCATCGCAGCTACAGTTTGATTGGGACAGCGAATTTAAAGCGTTAGTACAACCGCAAGAATACGCAGAAGCGGCGTTAAAAGCGATTGGCGAAGGTTATGATGCAGTAAAAGTTGACCCTATCCAATACGATAAAGACGGCAATACGTATTACGACCGTACTAAAATAATTTCTCGCGCTGAAATGAAGCTATACCGTGCTCGTATGCAAGCTATACGTGAAGCAGTTGGCGATGAAGTGGATATTATTTTTGAATGCCACAGCTTACCTGGCGCAACCTCTGCTATACAAATTGGTGAAATAGCCGAAGAGTTTGATTGCATGTACTACGAGGAGCCAGTTAACTACTTAAACCATTCTTTACATGCAAAAGTAGCAGATAAAGTGGCAGTGCCAATTGCAGGCGGTGAGCGTTTATACAACCGCTGGGGTGTGCGCCCTTATTTAGAAGATCAAAGCATTGATGTACTTCAACCTGATATCGGTTTATGTGGTGGCTTTACTGAAACTAAAAAAGTATGTGACTACGCTGATATTTTTGATGTGCGTATTCAGGCGCATGTATGTGGTGGGCCTGTTGCTACTGCCGCGTCGTTACATTTAGAAACCGCTATTCCTAACTTTTTGATTCATGAGCATCATACATATGCCATTAAAAAGTGGAACCGAGAGCTGTGCTTACAAGATCCACAACCAAAAAATGGCTTTTTTGAAGTATCAGAAGAGCCAGGCTTAGGCATTGAATTAAATGATGAGATTGTTATGCGCTCGCAACGTGTAGAAATTAAATAATTTAAGCTTTATTTAAAGAGCGTTATTTAAATACTATTGTTTAAAGTAAAAGCCGGTAAGTGATAGCTCACTTACCGGCTTTTTTATAGCTGTGTTTCTCTAATACCTATGAGCAATACCATTTGAATAGTTAGTGGGTTTAATTGGCAAGATTGATTGTACACGTAACGCCTTTTATCTCAGCGGTGGCTTTACTATCAAGGTGGCGTATATAGCAGCGATTATTGTTTATCATTAATTCAAATTGATCAGGAAAGTTAAGCTGTTGATTGGCTGTTATATCGCTACGGTTTGTGTTTTTAAGAGTAAAGGTACTGGTGTGAATAAAGATATCGTCAGCAAGCGTTACGTTTTTTATATGCATTAAGCGCTCTATAACACGCTCTACCGCTTGGCTATTTGGCTCGGTAAGTAAGGCGTGGTGCAGCTTAGGAGTAGGCTGCGTGTTAGATGCGCAACCACTTAAAAT
The DNA here is from genome assembly GCF_023161805.1 of Pseudoalteromonas sp. 1CM17D. Lineage (NCBI taxonomy): Bacteria > Pseudomonadati > Pseudomonadota > Gammaproteobacteria > Alteromonadales > Pseudoalteromonadaceae > Pseudoalteromonas > Pseudoalteromonas sp. 1CM17D. The sequence goes on from NZ_JALNTP010000010.1 coordinate 41,084, forward strand.
AGTTAAGATGCCAAGGGCTGATAATTGCGAATGTAATGTCATAGTCATTGCCGCATTTACGTAAGTGGTTAAATTTAATATAGCTTATCTAGGGTATGTTATAAAAATGCTTAGCATTTGCGTAGCTAAGGTTGTGCCATATTTTATTTGTTTTACACAAAGCTTGATGGCTATGCCAAACATCATTATAGCTTGCGTTAATTTGGCAAACCGGAAAGTTACTCGCAAACATAATGCGCTGCTCGCCAAAGTACGAGAGCATAGTTTCAAAACAATCTTGTTGCTGTTGTAAATTCAACGCTAAAAGCTCAAAACCCGAAAACTTAATCGCTATATTATTGTGCGCACTTAGCATGCGAATGCTTTGCTGCCAGTTATTAATATTATTAGGTAGGCCGCCATGGTTTATTATTATTTTTAGCTGAGGCAGCGCCTTAGCGTAACGAGCAAGCTGAGCAGCTATTGCAGTATTTTCAAGCTCAAACTGGGCTTCATAATGCAGCCCTTGCTGGCAAAGGGTTTGCAAATTACTAAAGCACTCTGGGTTTAATAATCGCTGTGCATCTGAGCCTTCGGTGATATCCCGTATGCCTATTAAATGCGGGTGGGCAAGGGCGTTTATTGCTTTTGCAAATTGCACAGGTGCGCAATCTAACTGAGCGTAACTAATGGCTTTAAAGGGAAGCTTTTTTAAATGCGCCGTTAGCCAATTAAGTTCGTTAATGGGGGCGTTGTTATCAAAACCTGCCTCTATATGTACTATGCCGGCGAGGGTAAAGTCACTGCTCTCTAGTAGCTTTTTTTCACTAATAGGTTGTTTTATTAACTCTAAATTTGGCCATGCTGGTGGGTTTTCGCCTTGCAGCCAAGTATATTGCCCCTCGGCAAGGTTAAAAAAATGCACGTGGGGGTCAATAATTTTCAGGCTCATCGGCATGTGCTCATTGTGTGGTATAGCCGCCATCAATATGTTGTAGGCTACCGGTTATAAAGCTTGCATCATCACTTGCTAAAAAGCTAACTAACGCGGCAACTTCATCAGCTTGTCCTAAGCGGTTTAGCGGTTGAAGGCTTGCCTCTTCTGCCACTATATCGGCCTTGTTAGCCCCACTTTTTTTACAATAAGCATCTATCGCGTTGTGAAATAGAGGGGTTTCTATTGTCCCTGGGCATACCGCATTCGCGCGAATATTAAATTGGGCGTAATCAAGCGCTGTGGTTTTTGCCATAGAAGCAAGAGCATGCTTTGTCAGGTTGTAGGCAAACGAGTTAGGTTTACCAATTATTGCCTGATCTGAGGCTATTAAAATAATGGCGCCATTGTTTTGCGCTTTCATGCTGGGTAGTACACTTTGTACAGCCGCATAGGCCCCTTTAACGTTCAATGCAAATAATGCATCGAAAGTATGCTCATCGGTATCCTCAATGCTAGCACTGAGGTGTTTACCGGCGTTAGAAACAAGTACATCTATGCGTGGGCTTTGTTTACAAATGGCCGTAATACATGCTTTTACAGCACTAACATTACTCACATCGCATTGGTGAAAAACCCCCAGCTCGCTGTACTCAATATCCAAATTGTGCACCGTGTAGCCATTTTCAATAAAGCGTTTTACAACTGCTAATCCAATGCCTTTTGTACCGCCTGTAACAATAGCAACCTTAGACATACTTGCTCCTAATTTAAGGTGTGTGATTAGTGAGAGTGACCACAGCCGCCTTCAGCGTGAACATGGCCATGCGAAATCTCTTCACTGGTTGCTTCACGAACCGATACCACTTCTAAATCAAACGTTAGTGTTTTGCCTGCAAACGGGTGGTTTAAATCGCAATCTGCATTAAAGCGGCCTACTTTAACTAATGTTACCTGGTGTTGTCCTTGGTTTGAGTGCACCATCGCAGTCATACCTGGTTTCCACACCTTTACGTCACCTTGTAGGTGCTTAAGCGGAATACGCTGAATTAAATCGTCAACGCGCTCACCGTATGACTCGCTAGGTTCAAGTGTAACGCTAAACTTATCGCCTGCGGCTTTACCTTCAAGGGCTTTTTCTAAGCCAGGAAGCATGCCTTCGCTGCCATGAATATAGCTAAGAGGCGCGTGGTTTATACTGCTTTCTAGTTGCTCGCCCGCTTCGCTTAATGTGTAATGAAATTCAACTGCTGAATTTTTGCTAATTTGCATGCTTGTCTCTTTAAGTTTTTGACTAAGTTAAAAGCCGATTTTACGCGAAATACCGAGCTTTATAAACTCAGCGTGGTTGAATAAGTGATTTTTGTAGATCTTGCAGTAAATCTTGTTTTTGCTGCGGCTGTTTGGGTTTTTCTGCCTGGGGAATAAATAGCGTTAATTGCGTGCCAGGCTTTAAAATGCTTGAGGCACTTAAGTTGTTCCATTTAGCTAAATCACTGTGCGGCACTTCGTAAAGCTGACTAATGCTCCACAAGCTATCGCCTTGTTTTACTTCATAGTCTATTTCAAGAGTGGGGATCACGACTTCTTGTGGCTCTAAATAAGGACTAATTTGATAATCTATAGTGAGCGATTTTGGGAGCGTTTTAGGCTGTCCAACCAGCAGTTTTTCACCTATGCCTATCATATTATTTTGTTTGCCATTGAGCTGCTTTAACGCGCTTACCGACATGCTGAAGCGTCTTGCAATGCTGTATAGCGTATCATTTTTTTTAACGATGTATTCGCCAGCAAAATTAGACTTAAAAAACTTACTTTTTAACAGTGCCTCTTGGCCGATAGGTAAAAGCAATGAGTGGGGGCCATTAGGTGAGCTTTGATTTTTTAAATAGCCCTGGTTAAGCGCGTGCAACTGTTTTGAGCCAACCCCAGAGAGCTTAGCGATGACCGAAAAATCAAACTGTTGGCCAACATTCATTTGCGTTGTTATTGGTTTATTAGCCAGTTTAGGACGCTTAAAGCCTTTTTGCGGGTGTTTAACTAAGTAGCTTAGCGCTAACAGTTTAGGTACGTAGTCGGCCGTTTCTTTTGGCAGCTTTAGAGAAAAGTAATCGGTACTTTTACCGCGTTTTTTATTTCGCTCAATGGCTCGTTTAACACGCCCCTCACCACTATTATAAGCCGCTAGGGCGTGTAGCCAGTCGCCATCAAAGCGTTTGTGTAAATAGCTGAGGTATTCAAGTGCGGCATCGGTGGAGGCAAGTACATCTTGTCGTCCGTCATACCACTGATCGGATTTAATCCCAAAATGATGCGCTGTGGCGGCCACTAATTGCCACACGCCTACTGCTTGCTGCGATGAGGCAATGGTGGGTCTAAAATCACTTTCTACAAAGGGCAGTAAAGCCAGCTCCATAGGCAGGCGCTTTTGCTCAATTTTTTTTACGATATGATACAAATAAGGCGCGGCGCGTTTATTTACCGTGGGTAAATAGTTAGGTTGTTTTAAATACCAGTTAATACGCTTTTTTAAGGCGCGATTTTGATACACCGTAAAATGTAGGTTGTTGGCAATATGCGCCCATAGGTTTTTAGCTTTGGTGGGGCGCTTTTTTACAATTGTTTTTTTTGCCTTTACTGGCGGCGCAGTATTGGCTTGCTGTAATTGTTTTGGCTGTACAGGCTCAAGCTCTATTTGGTTTTCGTAGCTTGGCTCAAAGTGAGTAAAAATTTGTGGTGCGTCTGTTTCGGGTTGTGTTTGTGTGCTGTTACAGCCATACAAAAAAATAATTACACAACTTACAAGCAATCCACGCATCTTCATCTCTTATCTACAATCCTTTATTTTATAACACTACTGCGCGTGCTCAATTAACTGGGCGCGCTTAAGCCCAGCCTGTAAAAATAACTGGCTCGACTTTGTATTTAACGCTTCTTGTTTATATGGTGCTAAAACATCCGCAGGGAAACTCTCAGTAAGTTGCTCAAGCGTTTGTTTTTTATTGTTTTTCACATGGGTTATTAAATTTGTTAAAAACAATAAAGGCTGCTTAAGTTGTGCTTTTTCAAGCGCCCCGCCGTGGCCGGGAAGTATTGTACGCAAATTAGGCTGATTAATATAGCGTTTGAGCAAGGCTTGCCAATTTTGTAACTGGCCGTGGCCTGGGTAGGGTAGCCAGTCAACAATATCGCCGCCTATTAGCAGCGTGCCATTATTGGTACTAAGTGTTAAATCGCCGTTTGTGTGGGCTTTTTCGGACGTTATTTGTACCGCAAAGTTACCTAAATCAATACTTTGTTGCTCGCTGATTACGGTGCTAGGTGATTGTAAGTTATAGTTTTTCCAACGTAAAAAACGTTGTTTAGCTAAAGAGAGCTTTTCGCGCCACTGTGTTTGCTGTTGCTCGGGTAATGTGGCTAAGCGCTGATAGCTCAGCTCTATACTTTTTTCATAGCCTGCTAATTTATCATCGTAAGCCTGTTGGTATGTGGCAAAATTATCGGCTACTTGTTTATGTACTATTAGCTGCGCTTTTGGGAAGGCATTTTGTAATACGGCCATGCCGAGTAAATGGTCGTCATGAAAGTGAGTCGCAACTAAATAACAGAGCGGGGTTTTAAGGTGTTTTTTTAACTGTTTTGCTAGTGCTTCAACGGCTGCAAAGTTTCCGCTTGCATCTACCATTAGTGCGCATTGCTCGCCCTCTATGAGCACTTGGTTGGAATCGTAAAAACGTAGCTTATCTTGTTGTTTTAAAAATTGTACATTTTCGTTTATTTGCTGCCAAGTAACCGCTGCCTTACTAGAGTGAGAAAATAGGCTAAGGGTAATAAAAAGGGCGGGGATTACAGTTACTAAAAGGGGTTTTAATGTCATTGTGTGTCTCTGCGCAGCATTTATTTACCCTCATAATAAACAAAAAGCGCACGGGGCGCTTTTTATTTTTTTATTGGGTCACTCGCCAAGCATTGGCTGAGTTTATCAATGAGTTGATCTTGCTGCTGTTGCTCTACACTGGCATGCGTTTTAGCTTCTAGCAACTCATGGCTAAGTGTAAGTGCTGCTAAAAGTATCGCCTGTTGTTCGTTACGAACTGATGAGCGTTGCTTTGTTTGCTCAACCAAGTCATTTAAATTTTGTGCTGCTGCTATTAATGCATCTTCTTGCCCAACCGGGCATGCAAACTGCTGCTCTTTACCTAGCAACTCAACTGTGACCCGCTGGTTTTGCAGCTCAGACATTAGCTTGCCTGTTGTGCGCTTTGTAGTTTATCAAGTAAGCCTGTTAACGTAGAGCTGGCATCTTTTTGCTTTTCTTCGTTTTCAAGGGCTTCTAGTTGTAAAATTTCGTTTTCGTCACTTAGTTTTGCGTTTTGCTCTTTTAAGCTAGCAACATCTGTTTGTAATTGGTTGTTGCGCTCGATAAGCGAGTCAATCAGTTGTTCGAGTTGTTGAAGAGTTGTGTTGTTCATAAAGGCGCTCATATAACTGTAATTAATGTCATGCAAATGTAAAGCAAAGTGTGTTGTTTTGCCAGCATTTACGGTGGTTTTAGCACAATTTTATTGTTTATTAAGTGATAATTCAGGGTGGCGGCTTTTTTGTTCATAAATGGTTCACTTAACTGCTCGCAAAGCGGTGTATAGGTTGCCAAAATACAGAGCTTATGGTTCACTGCCGATATTAAATTGCGTATAGCGAAAATTAACAATGCTTAGTTACAGACACTCTTTTCATGCAGGTAACCCTGCCGATGTACTTAAACATTTAGTACTTGCACAGGTACTTCAATATCAAACCATTAAAGATAAACCCCTCGATTATATTGATACCCACTCAGGTGCGGGATTTTTTGAGTTAAGTTCATCTGATGCCCAAAAAACACAAGAATACAAAGAGGGCATTGCTAAGCTTTGGCAACATAGCAGTAAACACGAAGCGCTAAACGATTATATTGCATTAATTAAATCGTTTAATGATGGGGATGAACTGGCGTTTTACCCCGGTTCGCCAAAAATTGCTGAGCATTACTTACGTCGTCAAGACAAAGGCTGGTTTTTTGAATTACACCCGCGCGATTTGCAGTTACTTGAGCAAAACATGCAAGGTAAGCGCTCTATTCGCGTACGTGGCGAAAACGGTTTTGCCGGATTAATAGGGCTACTTCCGCCAGCTTCGCGCCGTGCATGTGTGCTTATTGACCCACCTTATGAGATAAAAGACGATTACGAAACTGTTGTAAGCACACTAGTTAAGGCGCACCAGCGCTTTGCAACCGGCACATATATGATTTGGTATCCCGTTGTTGATAGAGAGCGAATCAATACAATGGAGCAAGGGCTGATTGAGTCGGGAATGCGTAATATTCAATTATTTGAGTTAGGCACGCAAGCGGATACTGACGTACACGGTATGACGGCATCAGGCATGATTGTTATTAACCCACCGTGGAAATTAAAACAAACTATGGACAGCATATTGCCTGAGTTAGTTGAGCTTTTAAGTGAGCCTAGCGGGTTTTATAGAAGCGAGCAGTTAGTCGACGAATAACTGCCTGCCATTATGTAAAGTAAAAGCCCAACAGGGCTTTTATTTAATTAAAATAAACCGCATTAAAGGTGGCAAGCGTGTTGCCACTGTTATCTTTTAATTCTAAAGACTCGCCTTCTATAGCCCACTTTTGCGTGTTATTGAGCATGTTTAACATAGCCGCTTCTTGCTCCATGCTTTGTGAGCACATTTTTTTTGTACTTGCCAATTGGCTAAACGAAATTGAATGTTGCTCTGTGTTATAGCTACCGCTTACGTTATTACACCCTAAAAAGCCGTTAACGCGGTTATCTTTATCAAATTGTATAAATGGCTCTTTTGTTCTTACACTGACTGTTTGCGCGTTAATTGTAACGGCTTTCCAGTATGTATTTGCAAGGGTAACATCGCTTTTAGGTGAGGCGACTTTTTCAAGCTCAATTTCGTGAAGAATCCCCGAGTTTGCATTTTTAAAAGGGTCGTACTGCATTGTGCTGGTATAAAGAACCTTGTCTTTATTAATGATTCTAGCGGTGAGGTTATAGCGGTGTTTATCAACAATGTTGTTGTCATCATAAGCTAGCTCCACGGTATACGGCGGTGCTTTATTTATATCAATTACTTGTTGCGTAATTATTTCGGCTTTTACATCTGCTTTTGACACATCAGATAGCGTTACAATTAGTTGTGAGCCAGGGCGTGGCATACTGCGATCTTTATAGCTCACTTGCGTGGTTAAACCCATAACGCTTTTTTCTTGTACTGTGGATTGTGATTCGTTAGCTGGTTTTTCACAACCCGCTAATGTGAGTGCACTTAGGGCTAATAAACCTAAGCCAGTAAATGTACGTTTTTGAAACCTAAATTGCTGCTTTGCCATGCTTGCGCTCCTTATTCCTATATTGCTGGTAAGTGTAGGGGGGAGGAGCTTAATCATGGCTTAATTTTTTTAGCCACAAAAAAAGGCGCTAATGCGCCTTAATATAATGCTTTAACGCTATTTTTTTACAAACTTTGTTAAAATAACAATACGTTGGCCGTCTACTCGCCCTTCAATATGTTCAGGGTTATTTGTTAAGCCTATATTGCGTACCGCTGTGCCGCGTTTGGCGGTCAAGCTACTACCTTTAACGTCTAAGTCTTTAATTAAAGTAACCGTATCGCCAGCTTGTAGCACTACGCCGTTACTGTCTACGTGTTTTATATCGTCATCTTCAGCAAGGGCTTTTTTGGCCCAAGCAAGGGTGTCTTCTTCTAGGTAAATCATATCTAGCGCATCTTGTGCCCAGCCATTATCAACAGCTAAGCGCGTTAGCATTCTGTAAGCCACTACTTGTACGGCAGGTGTTTGGCTCCACATGCTGTCGTTTAAACAGTGCCAATGTGTTGGGGTAAGCTCGCTGTTGTTTTCTATTTGATCTTTACAGATTTGGCAGATGTAAATGCATTTGTCTGAATGGGTTTCGGTAACAGGAGGCACTTCGTAAACAGATAAATGTTCGGTTGCGCTGCATAATTCACACTGGTTATTACTGCGCTCTATTAAGGCTTTTTCAATACTCATAAGGCGTTCTTATATAGGAAGAGGTTTACATTTGGCCGTATTATACCCTAGCAAAGGTGGGCGGCGATACTAATCCCTTAAATTTTGTGCGGGTATTGGGTTAATGTATTTATCTTCTATGCGTTTTATGTAACCACTGCTATGTAAGTGGGCAAGGGCTTGGTTAATTTTAGGCAGTAACGCTTTGTGCTTAGCAAGTAAACGCACTCTTAAATAACCATGCGAATGCTGGGCGCCAAACTCAGTATTAATATTTAATTGTTTAGACCAATACGCTGCGGTATGAATACCCATAATAGCAACGTCAATACGCGCTTTAGATAATGCAATCATTAGCTCTTTTTCAGAGGGAAAATCGACGCGGTTAAATTTTGCATCATCATGGTAGTAGTAGCCAAGTACTGTACCAACCTCTTTAGAGTATAAACTTTGCTTAGTTTGATACTGCGCGACGTTATCAGGCAGGGCGACAATCATTTCGGTTGCGGGGATCAGCGGCTCTGAAAATATATAGTATGGATTATCTCGCTCGCTTTGCGCTAACCATTTTAAAGAAATTACATCAAAATCAATAAAGCCGTTTTCTAAATATTTGGTAATTCGCTTAGAGGGAAGCTCAACGTGATTGGCGGTAATATTTGCTTGCGCCATTAAAGCGGTGATTATTTCTGGCAAAATGCCGGGTTTTTCTGGGTTGTTGGTGTAAAAAGGGTAGTGACTACCTGACGCACTGACATTGTAATTTAGTTCTGGCTGGTTTTGCTGGGCATGAGCAAACGTAGCAAGATGCAAAATAAATAAGGGTAAAAACAACTTTAAAAAAAACAAATACGTAACCTTTGCTAAACTTTTAACCTTGAGCGTTATGTAATTTAACTCCGCTTGTAATGATTCTAGAATCTTCATAGCGGTTGAATTACAGTGTATAACCTAATTGTAATAAACAACGTCAAATTAGATAGGCTTTTATTAAGTGAATCCCACAAATATTTTACAGAACGGGCAAAAGATAACACAGTTTGTTGCAAGGCAACCTATTTTTGATGCGCAGCAGAATGTGTTTGCTTATGAGCTGCTTTATCGTGATTCAGCCCATAATGCATTTCCTGTGGGAACATCTGATGAGCAAGCAACCAGCCGTTTGTTTTTTAATACGCTGATGATGCTAGGGCCAGACAAACTTACAGCGCATCATTTAGCGTTTATTAACCTTTCTTCAGCCACTATTTTAGAAAATTTTCCTAAATTGTTAGTACCACAAAATTGTGTGTTAGAAATCGTTGAGCGTACGAACAAAATAGCTGAGGTAACTCAGCGCGTGAAAGCGCTCAAGCAAGAGGGATACAAGTTTGCCCTAGATGATTACGATGGCGACGATAAATGGGCGCCATTACTTGCGCATGTAGATTACATTAAAATTGAAATGGACGATGTAATAATTAAAACCAATATGCGCATAAAAAAAATTAAACGTGCTAATCCGCATGCAAAAATTATTGTTGAGCGTATAGAAACTCATGCGCAATTTCACTCGTTAAAACAAGCCGGTTGCGATTTATTTCAGGGTTACTTTTTTGCCCGCCCAGAGATGATCACTTACAAAGATGTGGAGCCGGGTAAGGTGATTGTGTTTGATTTACTGCGCTTTACGGCAAAAGAATCTTTATGCTTTGATGAAATACAAAAACAAGTAGCCAGGGATGTGGCAATTACAGCGCGAGTATTGAAATTAGCGAATGCCCGCTCGGGCAGTACTAAATTAACCATTACCTCTATTTCGCAAGCGGTTGTGTATTTAGGAGAGGACAGTATAAGGCAACTGGTACGCGTGCTGGCGCTGAGCGAATTAGGCGCCGATAAACCCTCAGAACTCACAAAACTTGCCTTAACCAGAGCGCAGTTTATTGCGCTATTGCTAGGGCAAAACCACGCAGAACTGGTTGGTCAGGGTTACTTGGTGGGGTTGTTTTCTGTGATGGATGCAATTTTAGATACAGACCTTGAAGCGATTGTTAAAGAGTTTTCGCTAGATGAAAGTATTGCTCAGGCATTATTAAACAATGAGGGCATTTTAGGGCAAAGCCTTGCGCTTATTAGGGCGTTTGAACTAGATGAAATGGATAAAATAGCGGTGTTAATGCCAGTAATAAACAGTGATTTGCACATAGGCCATATTTTTAATTATGTTCTTGATGCACTGTTGTATAGTGACGAAATTATTGAGGCTATTGCAGAATAAATATGCGTAATTGGTTATCTATTTTAAGTATTGTGGTTGCATTAGGGCTGTTATTTCCTGGTGTTACCAAACCTGTATTATCGATTGAGGGCAACATTGATAAATCGCAACTCGCCAAAGCAGGCATAGAAATGCTGGCTGAGGAAGGCGATGGCCGTACTCGCAGTATGTTAATGATGTTCTCTAGCATGTTAGGACTTGATAAATTAGAGGGTGAAATAAACGCGTATAGCAAAACACAAAGTATTTGGGGGACCGTAAACGAGCTAGCTAATAATAATAATTTATTTGTAGCGGCGTTAGTTGGGTTGTTCTCTATTGTGATCCCAAGCTTAAAATTACTGCTGCAATTAGTGTATTGCTGCTTGTCGGCCAGCGCATTTAAAAATAAGTTAGCTGTGGTTATTTGCGTACTGAGCAAGTGGAGCATGGTGGATGTGTTTGTTATTGCGTTAATAGTGACTTATTTGGCAGGCAATGCACATGGCAAAAGTAGCGATTTACTAATTACGCATAGCACTTTTGGTGAGGGATTTTGGTATTTTAGTGCTTATTGTATTTTTGCTATTTTAGCGAGTAGCTTAATTAAACCGCCTAAAAAAGAAAATTAATTATTTGAGTTAGCTCAATAACTCAAATATTATTACTGGGTAATTTACTTAATAGGTTTTGTTTTGCAGCGTTTTTACTCAAATTTACTCGTTGTTGTGATGCTACTCACGTTTGTGGGGCAAGCCGTTGCGTCTGTAAATCAGCAGTGCGAAATGCCACACATGAGCCTATCAGCAAAGCATGCCACACATGTAATGAGCGAGAGTAAATTGCATACAGGTATGATGGAAATGGATTGCTGCAGTGATGAAGCAGATGTTCAAAATGATTGTCATTGCCCAATAAATGGCTGTGGAAGCAGCTCTATTTTAACGTCCCCGGCCTTATTTACTGCTTTTTCGTTATCGAGTGAAAAAGTTACCCAGCTTAATAGCGGTATTTCCTCCCCACCTAGTAATACCTTATATCGCCCTCCTATGTTTGCTTAAACGCAGGATAGGTGTGATACCAATCGACTTGATTATTTAGTCATTTAGCGTGCCAAATAAAGCGTTAACAGCGTTATAAACCTCTCGTGTAGAGCAACTACATGTCGATGTTTATGCCTTGTTATCACTCTATTTAACTGTCGCTATAAATAACTAATAACTCAACACCATTGGTATGAGTGAAATTTAGCTATATTCGCTAAAAGCGCCTGTTCTGCTTGTTAATTTAAGATTTTATTTTTAATTTTAGATGGAGCAGGCAATGACCCGCACTGTAATTTTTAAAGCTGTATTACTGAGCGCCACCTTATTTGGTGCTGTATTTAATAGTGATGCTATAGTAAAAGCATCAACCCTTAATTTAACGGATGCCATAAACCTAGCGCTCAATAACGAGCCGTGGCTGAGCGCCAGTGAGCAAAAGCAAGCCGCCGCCACAGCGCAAAGTATTGCTGCAGGAACACTACCAGATCCCGTATTAAGCATAGGTTTGCAAAGCGTACCCGTAGATGGCTTTGCGTTTGATCAAGAAAACATGACGCAGTTAAAACTGGGTATAAGCCAAAGCTTTAGCCGTGGTAATAGCCTAGCACTTAGCCAACAAGCAATAAAAGAAGAAGCACTTGAGCAGCCATGGCTTAGGGCCCAGCGAAAGGCGCAAGTAAAAGCTAGGGTAATAGAGCTGTGGTTAAATGCATATAGAGCACAGCAAAGTATTGCGTTAATTGAACAAGATAAAGCATTGTTTAGCCAGTTAATTGAAGTTACCGAAGCCAGTTACTCCAGTAGTTTAGGTAAAACCCGTCAGCAAGATATTATTCGCTCACAATTGGAGCTCACACGCCTTGAAGATAAACTGATTGTATTAGCGCAGCAGCTAGATGCCGCTAAACAAGGGTTAGCCCAGTGGTTACCACAGAGCATATTACGCCAACCATTAAGCCTAACTTTTACAGCGCCAGCCCCGCTTACCCAATTTAATAGCTTAGACTTTGATGAGCTCATTAAGTTACTTATGGCGCATCCCTCTATGGTGGCTATAGATCAACGTATAGCCGCTAAACGTACACAAGTGAGCCTTGCTAAACAAAGTTATAAGCCACAACTTGGCGTAAATATGGGTTATGGCTACCGCGCTGATAACCAAGCTGGTGAATCGCGTGCTGATTTGCTTTCGGTGGGGGTGAGTATTGATTTACCTTTATTTACCGACAACAGGCAAGATCAGCAAGTTAATGCGGCTATTGCTAATGCAGAGGCCATTAAAACCGACAAACGCGTGGCGCTACAAAGCTTAAAAGGACAGTACTTTAAAGAGGTTAGTCAACTTGAGCGAATTGAGCAGCGCAATACGCTTTATCAAAACACGTTAATACCGCAAATGTCGCAACAAGCTCAGGCTACTTTAAACGCGTATACCCGTGACGATGGCGACTTCTCTGATGTTATGCGCGCGCGTATTAGTGAGCTAAACGCCAAAATAGATGCCCTTAATATTCAAATAGACAAACACATAATTATTGCTCGCTTAAATTATTACGCAGCCAGTTTAGACTCGCTAGTAATGGCTGAGTTACAAGGATAAAACAATGAAAACTAACTTAAAATACCTTGTAGCGCTGCTTATTGGTGTCGCGTTAATGTTTATTGCTAATCGCTGGTTGATTGATAATACCGAGCACTTAGCCACAACCGCGGATAATAAAAAAACGAAGCCGCTGTATTGGGTTGCGCCAATGGACAGTAACTATAGGCGCGATGAACCAGGGCTATCACCAATGGGGATGGAGCTGGTGCCTGTATATGCAAACGCTGAAAACGACAGCCCAGGTACTATAAAAATATCCCCTGAAGTGGTTAACAACTTAGGCGTTAAAACCAGTAAAGTGCAAGTTAAAACACTGCAACGTGATATTCAAACAATCGGTTATGTGCAATACAATCAAGATCAGTTAACCCATATTCATCCTCGCGTAGAAGGGTGGATAGAAACCCTATTTGTAAAAGCGCAAGGAGAGCCCGTTAGTGCCGGTGAGCCTCTTTACACACTTTACTCTCCTCAACTTGTGAACGCACAAGAAGAATTTTTACTCGCAGTAAATAGAAAAAACAGCGTATTGATCAGGGCTGCTAAGGCGCGTTTAGAGTCGCTAAATGTGTCTGATGGCTTTATTAAGCGCTTAGAAAAAAATAAAAAAGTGATGCAAAACATTACATTTTACGCGCGCCAAAGTGGCGTGCTTGATGAGCTTAATATACGTGAAGGTTTTTATGTTAAGCCTGGCACCTCAATGATGAGCATCGCTAAACTAGATCAAGTATGGGTAGAGGCAGAAGTATTTGAGCGCCAAGCAGCTTTAGTGAGCAAAGGGCTACCCGTTACAATGACCCTTGATTACATTCAAGGTAAGCAGTGGCAGGGCGTAGTAGATTACATTTATCCAGCGCTGAATGCTCAAAACCGTACTCTACGTGTAAGGCTGCGTTTTGAAAATACCGCAGGGCTACTTAAGCCTAATATGTTCGCCCAAGTAAGTATTCACACACACAGTGACTCACCGCAATTAGTTATACCTAAGCAAGCGCTTATTCGTACAGGTGCACAAAACCGAGTAGTACTTGCCCTAGGCGATGGGCGTTTTAAATCGGTGGCGGTAAAAGTAGGGCAAATTAGCCAACATGAGGTGGCTATTCTATCGGGCATTACCAAAGAAGACCGTGTTGTGTCTGCTGCGCAGTTTTTAATAGACTCTGAGTCGAGTAAAGACTCGGACTTTAAGCGTATGAGCGCACCAAGCACTCATGCCATGAGCGACATGCCTAACATGGAAATGGACAAGGCTGAAGCGGTTCAAACAGCTACAGTAATGGGAACCATAAATAATATAAACGCAGCGCAGCGGGTTATTAATATTAGCAGAGAGGCTATCGCTAAATGGAACAGAGGCCCTGCTACTATGGACTTTATACTTGCTAAAGAGCTTGATATTAGTGCGCTTTCTCCTGAACAGCAGGTGCATTTTACATTTAGCATTATTGAGGGCGAATTTGTAATAAGCAAAATTGCTGAGCACCCTACTGACGAAGGCGCAGCTCATCATTCAATGCATGGGGAGTCATTATGATAGCTGCTGTTATTCGCTGGTCGGTTGTTAATCGTTTTCTCGTTTTGTTACTGAGTATTATTGTATTTGGCGCGGGTATTTACAGTGTTAAACAGACACCCGTTGATGCGCTTCCGGATTTATCTGACGTACAGGTAATTGTTAAAACCAGCTACCCAGGCCAAGCACCCCAAGTAGTGCAAGACCAAGTTACCTTCCCGCTCACCACGGCAATGCTATCTGTGCCCGGCGCTAAAACAGTGCGTGGTTTTTCGTTTTTTGGCGACTCGTATGTGTATATTATTTTTGATGAAAATACCGATATTTACTGGGCCCGAAGCCGCGTACAAGAGTATTTAAGTCAGGTAGAAAGCCGCTTGCCGGCAAGTGCAAAGGCACAACTTGGGCCCGATGCCACAGGAGTGGGGTGGGTATATTTATATGCGTTAGTCGATAAAACAAATCAGCTCAATATTAGCCAGCTTCGTAGCTTGCAAGACTGGTTTTTAAAATTTGAACTGCAAAGCGTTGAAGGTGTATCTGAGGTAGCCGCTATAGGTGGCATGATAAAGCAGTACCAAGTGGTTGTAGACCCCGTTAAGTTGCGTGCTTATGGCCTTCCTCTTAGTTTGATACAAACTGCAATTAGCCAAGGTAATCAAGAAACTGGCGCCTCAGTAATCGAAATGGCTGAAGCCGAATACATGGTAACCAGCACAGGTTATATTAAAAGTGTCGCCGACTTAGAAGCCATTCCATTAGAAATTAACGCCCAAGGAAGTGCATTACAATTACGAGATGTAGCAAATGTACGCTTAGGTCCTCAAATGCGAAGAGGCATTGCAGAGCTAAATGGCGAAGGCGAGGTTGCGGGTGGCATTGTGGTGATGCGTTATGGCGAAAACGCCCAAGAAACGATTTCTCGGGTAAAAGCAAAACTTGAGTCTTTAAAACAAGGGTTACCCGAAGGGATTGAAGTAATTCCGGTTTACGACCGCTCCACGTTAATAAAAAGCGCGGTTGATAACCTAAGTAGTAAATTGTTTGAAGAGCTCATTATTGTAGCCTTAGTGTGCGTGGTATTTTTATTTCATGTGCGCTCATCGCTGGTGGCTATTATTACCTTGCCTATGGGTATATTAATGGCTTTTATTGTGATGTATTGGCAAGGTGTAAACGCTAATATTATGTCTTTAGGCGGGATTGCTATTGCTATTGGCGCTATGACAGATGGTGCTATCGTAATGATAGAAAACATGCATAAACACATGGAAAAAACGCCACTGACCAAGCAAAACCGCTGGCAAATAGTGACTAAATCGGCCACCGAGGTAGGCCCTGCATTATTTTTTAGCTTGCTCATTATTACTGTAAGTTTTATGCCTGTATTTATTTTAGAGGCGCAAGAAGGGCGCATGTTTGCTCCGCTTGCTTATACAAAAACGTATGCGATGGCAGCCTCTGCCGGCTTAGCTATAACCTTAGTGCCGGTGTTAATGGGCTACTTTATTCGGGGTAAGGTCATTTCTGAGCATAAAAACCCTGTTAATAGAGCCTTGGTTGCAGGGTATAAACCGTTGTTAGCCACCGTACTTAAATTTCCAAAAAGTACGTTATTTATTGCATTTATAGTGACGGTTATAGGCTTTTATCCGGTAAATAAAATAGGCAGTGAGTTTATTCCTTTGCTAGATGAAGGCGACTTAATGTATATGCCAACAACTTACCCTGGGCTCTCTATTGGTGAAGCGCGAAAAATTTTACAGCAAACAGACAAGCTCATAGCCTCTGTGCCTGAAGTAAAAACTGTATTTGGTAAAATAGGGCGCGCCGATACCGCAACTGACCCCGCACCGCTGACAATGATTGAAACCTTTATTCAATTTAAGCCCAAATCACAGTGGCGAGAGGGCATGACGAAGCAAAAAATTAAAGCAGAGCTGGAAAGCTTAGTTGCATTACCGGGCCTTACAAATGCGTGGGTTATGCCAATAAAAACGCGAATTGATATGCTTGCCACCGGTATTAAAACGCCTGTGGGTATTAAAATTGCGGGCCCAAGCCTGTTAGAAATTCAAAACATTGGGCAGCAAATTGAGCAATTGTTAAAAGATGTGCCCGGCACAGCCTCAGTGTACTCAGAGCGTGTAGCCACAGGGCGTTATATTAAAGTGGATATAAACCGTGAAAAAGCAGCACGGTATAATCTAAATATAGCCGACATACAACAGGTTGTGGCCACTGCTATTGGCGGCTCAAACGTGACTGAAACAATTGAAGGGCAACAGCGTTACCCGGTAAATTTACGCTACCCGCAGAGCTTTCGTGCTTCGCCTGAAGATTTAAAATTATTACCTATTATTACACCATCAGGCCAACATATTGCACTTGGCGATGTTGCTAATGTATTTATTGAAGATGGCCCTACCGGCATTAAAAGCGAAAATGCGCGTTTAAATGGGTGGAGCTTAATTGATATTAAAGGCAGTGATATTGGCAGCTATGTAGCACAAGCTCAGCAAGTACTTGGCGATAATCTAAAATTACCCGCTGGTTATTCAATTACTTGGGCAGGGCAGTACGAATACATGCAACGCGCAAAAGCAAAGCTTACTTATGTGATCCCGCTTACACTCGCGATTATTGTAATACTGCTATACCTTAATTTTAAATGCCTAAGCGAAGTACTTATTATTATTGCCACCCTTCCTTTGGCTATGGTGGGCGGCATTTGGCTAATGTACTTTGAAGCGTTTAACTTTTCGGTGGCAGTGGGTGTAGGGTTTATTGCATTGGCCGGTGTTGCCGTAGAAATAGGCGTCATAATGCTTGTATATTTAAACCAAGCTTATACAGAGCAGCGCCAGCAGTGCGAGCAAACTGGAACTGCATTTAACTTACAAGCGCTACAACACGCTATTATGCAAGGTGCAGGGCTAAGAGTGCGGCCCGTAATGATGACGGTAGCTACCATTATTGCTGGCTTATTACCCGTTTTATACGGCACCGGCACCGGTAGCGAAGTAATGAGCAGAATAGCAGCGCCGATGGTAGGCGGGATGTTAAGCGCAATTATACTTACGCTATTGGTTATACCTGCGGTGTATTTACTGTGGAAAAAGCAGCATATTAGTCAATAGGTGTTGTTCTTTGTGAGTTAAAATTTGCTGAATGTAGGGGTGGTTAAATCGCGGTGTACGGTTTGTACCCTCGTGAGCTTGATAGCTGCCCCTAATTCAGCAGGCTCTAATAGCACACTGTGGGCAATACCTGTTTTATTGCCCTATAAAAATTACCCGTATTTTGTAACTTGTACCAAATAACCCGCCTAGCTGCTGTTTTTTTATTTTTAATACATTGTTTTTAATTGAGTTTATGTTGGCACGGTTTACGCAACCTATACCTTATACAGTCAACTTAGTAAGGAATGCACATGCAAGTTAAAACAATTAAAGAAGTGTACGATTGGACCGTTTTATTTCACACACAAATGGCGGCAAATTTTTACAGCGTTAAGGAGTTACTTGATGAACGTAACGCGATGCTAGTGGACTATTATTTAGATTATGAAAAAAAGTTAGCTGAAGACTTAGTTGGCTTTAAAGCAATTACAGAGATCAACACTTTAGATACTTACAGCTACGAATACTTTGCAGACAACCCCGAGTTAATTACATTTAACGATATTAGCAAAGACCAAGAATTTGATGAAAAGGTGATTCAAAACTACCTCTCTGAGCAGCACAAAAAAGTAATCGAACTTTACGAGTACTTATTAGAGCGCGCTGAGACAGAAAACGGTAAAGAAAAGCTCGAGCAAATTTTAGAGCTTGAAAAGCAAGGCGTTAAGCAAATGATGCAAAGCTCAAACCGCCATATGGATATGTAAACCTGATAAAATAACCTGGTTTTATCTTTATAGGTAAAGCTTCAAACGCCCTTGGGTTTACCCCGAGGGCGCTTTATTATGTGTGCTTTACATGGGTGTAAATAAAGCAGTAAGCTCACTTTAAAAAGCGCGTGTCGCAATTACATTACTTTAGAATAAACAATGTCACAGGCTTTTAATAGCCTTATAAAATTAAACGCACTCAAACTGAATCCCTGCTTTTTTAAGATAGAGCTGCTCTTGCTCTAGGTCTGCTTGTAGCAATGTATGCTCTTGCAAATAGCTGTTACTAAACTTAATAAATAACCCTAAGTTGCTTGCGCTTATTTCCATATCCGGCTTTAAGCTCACTTGGCGCTTTTGATTAAATAAAATGGCCAAGCGTAAAATAACAATCAGTTTAAGCACGTGCTTTTGAGAAATAGTTAAAAACTCAGGCAGCTCAGTCAGTTTAATTTTTTTACGATAAAAGCGTATAAGTGAGCTTAAAATAAGTTGCTCTTGCTGCGTAAAACCGGGTAATTGACTATTCGCCACTATATAAGCGCTGTGTTTGTTAATCCCCGATGAGTTAATTGATAAACCAATTTCGTGTAATTTTGCTGCCCACGTTAACAAAGCAATATCGTCGTTATTATCTAAATGCCATACATTTTTTAACTGTTTATAGAGCCAAATAGCCGTATCAGCAACACGCGCTGCATGCGCTTTATCAGCGGTGTAGCGCTCACTTAAATTATTAATGGTGTTTGAGCGAATATCTTTATCGGCCAGCTTTTGCTGCATTTCGTGCAGCAACCCTTCGCGCAAAGAAAAATCGCTGTAGGTCAGCTCTTTAATGGCAAACTCTGTAAATATCGCAATTAAAATTGCTAAGCCACCGCATATGCTTTGTTGGCGCTCGGGTGTAAGCCCTGCAATAGCTAAGTTATCAATATGTTTAGCACTAATAAACTGTTGTTTTAACGCGAGTAAATCGTCGTAAGTAATGTTAGGTTGTTGCGGGTTTGTGGCGCTTATCATCGCTAAGATTGACTTTATAGTGCCCGAGGTGCCAATTACTGATTGCCAATTTTCGCTTACATAATTAGAAAAAATAGCTTCAAGCTCCTGCTCGGCTCTTATTTGCGCTTTGTTAAAGCGTTTGGCCGTTATTTTTCCATCGCTAAAAAACTGCTTTGTAAAGCTAACGCAGCCCATATTACGGCTAGATAAAAGCTTATGCTTAAAATGTTTACCTATTATAAGTTCGGTACTGCCACCGCCAATATCGATCACTAAACGGTTTTCTTCATTATGAACATAATGCGCAACGCCCTGATAAATAAGGCGTGCTTCTTCTTGTCCTGCAATTACATCAATATGAAAAGGAAACACAGCGCTAGCTTGGGCTAAAAAGGCGTTAATATTTTTAGCGCGCCTAAAAGTGTAAGTGGCAGCTACCTTTACATTACTTGCGGGGAACTCATGTAAGGTTTTAGCAAATTGCTTTAGTACCACGAGGGCGCGGTCTATTGCAGCTTGGCTTAAGCGAAATTTATCATCTAGTCCATCGGCTAAATAAACGCGTTGTTTTTCTTTGTGCAAAATTTGCAAAGTGCCGTTTACTTCTCGGGCAACCACTAAATGAAAGCTGTTGGAGCCTAAATCAACTGCGGCTATTGAAGGGTGATCATTCATTATAATAAGTGTGTTCCCATTTTTTTAGATAATCGTAAATTGCTATTTGAGAGCGGATTTTTTTACGGTTACCCCTTCTTACATAAGCGTTTTTTTGCTCGCTATCAATAATGCGTGCTTTGGTACGGTCTTTAAATTGTAGCTCTAATATATCAACTATAAGGCGTTTTAACTTAACATCCAAAATAGGAACGCCTACTTCAACACGATGATCTAGGTTACGTGTCATCCAATCAGCAGAAGATATAAATACTTTTTCATCGCCATTGTTACCAAATACCATTACGCGAGGATGCTCTAAAAAGCGATCAACAATACTAATTACCTTAATATTATCGCTAAGTTTAGGCACGCCAGGGATGAGCGAGCACATGCCACGTACAATAATTCTAATTTTAACGCCGATTTGACCAGCTAGGTAAAGCCTGTCTACCAGCTCCTTATCGACGAGGTTATTTATTTTTACCGTTATTTTGCCTGGTTTGTTGTTTTTAACATGGTCAATTTCGTTATTGATTAAATTAAGCAGCGTTTCACGGGCATTAATTGGCGAAAGCATTAAGTAGTCAAATTTGAACGGTTTATAACTGCTTTCTATAAATCTAAATACGCTGTCGCTTTCTTCACAAATACCAGTGTGGCGAGTAAATAGGCTAAAGTCAGTGTAAATTTTGGCTGTTTTTTCATGGAAATTGCCTGTGCCAATATGAGCATATTTTACTATTTGGCCTTTTTCTTTACGGTGCACCACACATAATTTGCTGTGCACTTTTAGTGCGGGTATACCAAAAATTACTTTAATACCTGCACTGCTTAGCACCTTTGCCCATTCAATATTATTTTGCTCGTCAAAACGTGCTTTTAGCTCAACCATAACGGTCACTAATTTACCGTTTTGTGCGGCATTAATTAACGATGAAATCAGCCTAGATTTGCTCGCTACACGATAAATATTAACCTTTATTTGCGTAACCTTAGGGTCGAAGGCCGCTTGGCGCACATATTCAAGCACATGATTAAAAGTATGATAGGGGTAATACAGTAAAATATCTTGCTCGCTAATAGCGTCAAATACACTGGCATGTTTATTAAACGCACTACTTTGCAATGCTGGGAGGGGGTTGTTTTCTAAATATTGGCGCCCTACATTAGGAAACGATATAAAGTCTCTAAAATTACGATAACGCCCCCCGGGGATTAACGCATCATGATGCGTGACACCGAGGCGCTTTTTCATCACTTTTAGCATGTTTTCAGGCATGGCTTGATCGTAAACCAATCTTACTGGCTCAGCATAAATACGTTGTTTTAACCCTTTGGACATTTTATCAAGTAAGCCAGCCTCTAGCTCGTCGTCTAGGTTGTACTCTGCATCGCGAGTTAATTTTATCGCATAACCGGCAATGCTTTTATAAGAAAAAAAGCTACTAAATACATCGTTTAAAAAGTAAGTGATAACATCATCAAGCATTACAATGGTTTTATGGCGGCGGGTTTTTTCTGGAGGCAGGTTTATAAAGCGATCAACCCTGTCGGTGGGTACCTCAAGCATTGCGTAATAACTTTTTTCATCACTCATTTCTACAAATAAGTAGGTCATGGTGTCGTTTATATAGGTAGAGAAGTCTTTGTTCTCGTTTAGCAAAATAGGAGAGGTATGTTGAAGAACGTGATCATGAAAGTAATTTTTTAACCAGTTTAAATGAAACTCACTGAGCTCATCGGGGCGACTAACATGAATGTTATGATGGTTTAAGTCGGTTAATACCTGCTGGTGTATGTGGTTAAATTTTTTGCCTAACTGGAGTACTTTTTTTTGTATTTCACTAAGCAGTATTTCGTCTTCTTCAAAATTAGCATCGGGGAGTTTATTTAATAAAATTCGGCGCTTTACATCAGCAACGCGTACTCTAAAAAATTCATCTAAATTATTAGAGAAAATGCCCAAAAAACGCATGCGCTCAATAATCGGGTTATTTTTATCTTTAGCCTCTTGTAGTACACGCTCGTTGAATGACAGCCAGCTTAATTCTTTTGCAAAATATTCAGTTGTTTGAGGGGGTTCTATATGGGCATTCATATCTATTCCGTTATCAGGATATGTTTCAAATTTAATTTGGGGCTGTGCGTGCGCTTATGAGGTTTACAATGTAAAAAACGATAAAAGTAGTAATAATCAGCCCTTTTTACTCAAACATACGCCAGTTAGATGACATAAAAATGACTACCATGTCATTTTTATGTCAACGGCGTTTGGGCTATGCCTCTTCAATATCTACAATTAAATCACTGGTAATCGATTCAAGTGCATCAATAACTTCTTCTTTATTCATACCGCTGGGTAAGGTGACTGTAGCTACGGCACTAAAAATAGGCACTCCCCAATTTGGCGCACTTTGTTGCCTTGAGTTTAAGTGAGTAATGCTAGCGCCTTTGTGGCGTATTACACTTGCCAGCTCCTGCACAATGCCCGGGCGGTCATTGCCAGTAATGACAAAATTTATTTGCTCTTTGCTACTTGGCTCTACTTCTGTGTTGCCAGTTTCAATCCGTACGTCGAGTTTAGGTAAGGCATTTAATGCGTTTTGCAATGCTTCAAAGTGCTCTTGCGCTACTTCTACCTGAATAATGCCGGCAAAGTGGCCTAGTAAGTGGCTTAAATTACTGCTCAGCCAGTTACCCTTGTTTTGCAAGATAACCGATGAAATACTTTCTACTAATCCGGGCCGGTCTTGCCCTAAAATGGTGATCACCAACTGCTTCATAAATAGCTCTCTCTAAGCCTGAAAATGTAAATGCGTAGGCATTAAGTGTTTATAACGTTTCTATCATTGTAGTGGGTAATATAAACCCATAAAAAACTAATTGTTTATTATTACTTATTTGTGTCTTTATCGTTGAGTTTTTTTAACTTTAGCGCTGCGGTCTGGTTTCGTTATACATAGATTTAGTATTGTCTGCGTTAAATTGTTTGTCCAATAAAAGCACAAATTAGTTCCCATAAGAAGATAAACTCACACTGAATTTATTAACAATTTTATAGCACTTTTGATAATAAGTGTCATTTATGAACCATAACATTTATTTTTTCCATGCTTTGAGCGCTATGCACTTTATTTAACCATAAAAGTGTTAACAACTAATGCGCCATAAAGGCATAAATTTAGTCATCTCCAGCAGGGCAGTAAAACGCGTTATTAAATAGCTAAATAGGCACTAATTTAGGGCATTTATATTAAATATTTCCCCTTTTTTGTATCGATTTATGTTGTGGCATATCAGTGAGTAACAATTAAGCAAGCGCTGTCATTAGAAAAAAGGACTGATTTTAAAGCATTTAGGCGGGTATTTATTACATCTGTAACATTACTGTCATCTTGATGAAATATAATTTGCGCAACGACAGAATTAAAGGGTGTTTTGATGACTTCCAATCCGAATAAGCCGACTTTAAATACGGATCGAAGCCGTCTATTTAAAGACCGGTTTGCAAAGTGGGGTATTTCCGCAGGCGGAGTAATGGTATTAATAGCATTGTTATTAATATTCTTTTACCTTCTTTATGTAGTACAACCAATTTTTGAATCAGCAAAAGTAGAAAAACGTAACAGTTTTAACGTTGCTAATGCTGAACAAATTGTGGGCTTAGGTGTTGAGGAGCAAACTGAGGTTGCTTTTTTACTCTCTCAGCAAGGAAAGGTAGATTTTTATAGTGTGCAAGATGGCAGCTTTGGTAAAAAGCTTAAAACATTAAGCGCCGAGCTACCTAGTGATGCATCAAGCTTTGCAAACAGTGCGCCGTTTCAGGGGCATTATGCGTTTGGTTTAGAAAATGGCTCAGTGGTGCTGGTAGCACCTAAGTTTTTAGTTACTTTTCCTAACAACGAAAGAAAGCTAACGCCACGTTTAGATTACCCACTTGGCAAAATGGCATTAGAAGTTGACGAGCAAGGTGCTGCCATTAAGCGTTTTGCATTTAGTCATTACGAAGATAAAACAGCTGTGGTTGCTTTAACCGAAGACAAACGCGTTTTATTTAGCAGCTTTGTTGCTGAAGAAAACATGTTTACCGGTGAAGTAGAATGGGTAGTTGAGCGTACTGAGCTTAATATTGAAGGCCGTGTTGATGAGCTTTTAATTTCGCCAGACACCACCCGCACATTTGTACGTTCGGCGAATCAAATTTATGTTTACGATACACGCTATCCAAGCGAAGTAGAGCAAATTCAGCTGCTTTCGGCTAACGAAGAAAGTGCTAACTTAGTGTCTGCGCAGCTACTTGCTGGTGCTAACTCACTCATGCTTGCAAACGATAACGGTGAAGTATCGCAGTGGTTTGAAGTCAATACAGACAGCGGCCGTGAGTATCAAAAAATTCGCTCGTTTGAAACAACTAAACAAAGCAAGCTGAACATTTTTACCGAGTTTTATCGTCGAACTTTCTTCACTACGAGCAGTAACGGTGAGTTAGGTGTGTATTACACCACTAGTGAGGCAAAACTTTGGCAAGGTAAAGTAAGTGATGGCGAGATTAAAAACTTTGCTATAGCTCCGCGCTCAAATGCCGCCCTTATTTTAGCCGATAATCAACTAACCGTATTAGAAATTCATAATGAGCACCCAGAGGTTACCTGGTCTGCACTTTGGCAAGAAGTGTGGTACGAAGGTTACCCTGAGCCTGGTTATATTTGGCAATCTACATCGGCAAGTGATGACTTTGAGTCTAAATTTTCTTTGGTTCCTATTTCGTTTGGTACGTTAAAAGCAGCGCTTTACGCCATGCTATTTGCAGTACCTATTGCGCTTTCTGCTGCTATTTACACCGCTTACTTTATGTCGAGCGAGCTGCGTAAAGTGGTAAAGCCAACGGTAGAAATTATGGAAGCCCTTCCGACTGTAATATTAGGCTTTTTAGCAGGCCTGTGGTTAGCGCCACTTATAGAAGAGCACCTACCTGCTATTGTCGGCTTACTGATTTTATTACCGTTAGGTGTATTAGCAACAGCACTAGGTTGGACTAAGTTACCAGCGAGTATTCGCCATAAAATCCCTGAAGGGTCGCACTCTATTTTACTTATTCCGGTTGTTCTATTAATTGGTTGGTTCTCGTTCGCGATGAGCGAAACAGTAGAGCTTTGGATGTTTGATGGCAATGTACGTCAATACTTAACAAATGAGCTTGGTATGACGTTTGACCAACGTAATTCATTAGTGGTGGGTATTGCGATGGGCTTTGCCGTTATTCCTACTATATTCTCGATTGCAGAAGATGCCGTATTTAGTGTTCCTAAACACTTATCAAATGGCTCACTAGCACTTGGTGCTACGCAGTGGCAAACGCTAGTACGTGTTGTACTACTTACAGCAAGCCCAGGTATTTTCTCTGCCGTGATGATGGGACTTGGCCGTGCAGTAGGCGAAACCATGATTGTATTAATGGCAACAGGTAATACGCCAATTATGGATTGGAGTATTTTCCAAGGTATGCGTACGCTTGCAGCAAACATTGCAGTAGAAATGCCTGAATCAGAAGTAGGCAGCTCGCACTATAGAATATTATTCTTAGCAGCATTTGTACTATTCATATTCACCTTTATTTTCAACACAGTGGCTGAGTTTGTTCGTCAGCAACTGCGTGAAAAATACAGCTCAATGTAAGTGGAGAGACACGACATGGTAAAGCAGTGGTTTAAGTCTGGTTCTCCTTGGATTTGGATGACAGGTGGTGCGGTAAGTATCAGCTTAATTTCAGTTCTCGGTTTATTAGCAATGATAGCTTGGAAGGGATTAAGCTTTTTCTGGCCATCAGAGGTAGTTCAATTTGAGCTAGAAGGGTCTATTTCAAAACAAACCATAATTGGTGAAGTTTACGACCGAGAACTTGTGCCTACAGCGCGTTTAGCTGCAACAGGTATTGATGTATCAGATTTTAATAAAGACGAAGTTGAGCGTTTACTTATAAAAACAGGTAACCGCGAATATGTAGATTTAGATTTTCGTTGGATATTAGAAACCGATATTACTGAGCAAAGTACACCGGCTACGCTTGCTGTATTTGAGCGCAGTAAAAACGGTAACTTTTATGGCTACATAGAAGGTGTAATTAAAGATGGAAAGCCGGTTACTGGCGATAAAATCGAAACCTTACATGAGCTAGTAGAGCGTGCGGTTGATTTAAACGATGAAGCGCTTGATTTACAAAATGGCGACATTGGTCATATCAACTACGAATTAGAGCGTCTTCGCTTACAAGAAAAAGCGTACCTACTTGATGACGAACTAACCGATGAGCGTGTTGCTGAGCTTGCTCAAGCACGTGCCGAGTTACGTAACGAATACGCAGTACTTGAAAAAGAGTTATTTGCACTGCGTAAAAAAGCCAAGCGTGACCAAGTTTTAGTTAAGGACATGCGTGGTGAAGTAGTCACCATTCCACTGTATCAAGTGCTTGATGTTTGGTTGCCTAACGACATGGGCTTTTTCTCAAAGTTAGGTCATTACTTTGTACAACTGGGTAAGTTTGTATCAGACGACCCACGTGAAGCAAACACCGAAGGCGGCGTATTCCCTGCTATATTTGGTACAGTATTTATGGTTATGCTAATGGCCGTTATTGTGACCCCATTTGGTGTTGTAGCTGCAATTTACTTACATGAATACGCAGCTAAAAATGCAGTAACTAAGATGATTCGTATTGCGGTAATTAACCTTGCCGGTGTACCGTCTATTGTTTACGGTGTATTTGGCTTAGGCTTTTTTGTTTACATGTTAGGTGGTAGCCTTGACCAACTGTTTTACCCAGAAGCTGCGCCAACGCCAGTATTTGGTACGCCGGGTGTTATGTGGTCTGCGCTTACATTAGCTATTCTTACATTACCGGTTGTTATTGTATCAACCGAGGAAGGTTTATCGCGTATTCCAAGTACAGTGCGTGATGGTTCATTAGCGCTTGGTGCAACCAAAGTTGAAACCTTGTGGCGTATTATTATTCCTATGGCAAGCCCAGCAATTATGACAGGTTTAATACTTGCTGTTGCTCGAGCGGCCGGTGAAGTTGCGCCGTTAATGCTCGTAGGTGTGGTAAAAATGGCCCCTACGTTACCACTTGATGGCAACTTCCCTTATTTTCACTTAGATAGAAAGTTCATGCACTTAGGCTTTCATATTTATGATGTGGGCTTTCAAAGCCCGAATGTTGAAGCGGCACGCCCGCTGGTATACGCAACGGCCTTCTTATTGGTGTCGGTGATTATTACCCTCAACATAACAGCGATAGGCATACGTAACCATTTACGTGAAAAATTCAGATCGCTTGAACACTAATTAGTAAAGAATTATAGGTAACAAACATGATTACAGTCGCTCCACAAGTAAACCAAGCTAACAAAAGCTTGAAGTTAGACTTAGAAAACTTAACTGATGACCAAAAAGCGTTAGAGATTAAGGACCTTGATCTTTACTATGGTGAAAAGCAAGCGCTTAGCAAAGTAAATATGAATATCCCGAAAGGCCAAGTTACGGCGTTTATCGGCCCGTCGGGGTGTGGTAAATCAACGCTATTGCGTTGTATTAACCGCATGAATGATTTAGTTGATGTGTGTCGTATTGAAGGTGAAATATTGCTTCACGGCCAAAATATTTACGATAAAAGTGTAGATGTAGCCGCGCTTCGTCGTAACGTGGGTATGGTGTTTCAGCGTCCTAACCCATTTCCTAAATCAATTTATGAAAATGTGGTTTATGGCCTACGCTTACAAGGTATTAAAGAAAAGCGTAAGCTAGATGAAGTGGTAGAACAATCACTTCGCGGTGCGGCTTTATGGGATGAAGTAAAAGACAGATTACACGATAGTGCATTTGGCCTATCAGGTGGTCAGCAACAGCGTTTAGTTATTGCCCGTTCAATTGCGATTGAACCTGAAGTACTATTACTTGATGAACCAACATCGGCACTTGACCCAATTTCTACTTTGGTTATTGAAGAGCTAATTAACGATTTAAAGAACAAGTTTACCGTTGTTATTGTGACACATAACATGCAACAAGCAGCGCGTGTATCTGATCAAACGGCCTTTATGTACATGGGCGAGTTGATTGAATACTCAGACACAAATACCTTATTTACAACGCCAAGCAAAAAGAAAACGGAAGACTACATTACAGGCCGTTACGGCTAGTCGTATACGTTTTAGTGTTGTAAACGAATTTAAGAGAAGGTAATTATGGAACATAATATAAATAAGCATATTTCTGGGCGCTTTAACCAAGAGCTAGAAAATGTTCGTAACCATGTACTTAACATGGGTGGCCTAGTTGAGCAGCAGCTAAGCAGTGCATTAGATGCAGTAAGTCGCAATGATGCTGAACTGGCACAAAAAGTACGCCAGAACGATTACAAAGTAAATGCGATGGAAGTTAGCATTGATGATGAATGTACGCGCATCATTGCGCGTCGTCAGCCTGCAGCGAGCGATTTACGCTTAGTAATAGCCATTGCAAAAACGATTGCCGATTTAGAGCGCATTGGCGATGAAGCAGAGCGCATTGCTAAAGTGGCACTTGATTCATTTACTAAAGATCAGCAAGATTTATTAGTGAATATTGAAAACATGGGTCGCCAAGTTTTAAAAATGCTACACGATGTACTTGATGCATTTGCGCGCATGGATGTACAACGCGCCTTTGAAGTACATAAAGAAGATGCAAAAGTTGACCGTGAATATGAAGCAATCACGCGTCAAATTATGACTTACATGATGGAAGACCCACGCTCAATTCCTAAAATTATGGATTTAGTATGGTCTGTACGTTCATTAGAGCGTATTGGCGACCGTTGCCAAAATATTGCGGAATACATTATTTATTTTGTTAACGGCAAAGATATTCGTCATACATCTCAAGAAGATATAGAAAAATCGTTGTAGGTTTTTATCTATCATTCTTTTTTATTAAAGCGGCTTAGTGCCGCTTTATGCATTGTTAGCCATGATGAAATAATAAAAAGCGTTCACAATCGCGGCTAATACTGTAAAATTCATGCTGCAAAGCATATCAATTTGATTAAAGGGTCAGTTATGCCTACAAACGCGTTTTTAGGAGTATTTGCAAAATCTCCTATCAAACCAATGGAAGAACACATCAAGAAGGTTCATCAAGCAAGTAAAGCCTTGATACCTTTTTTTAATCACGTATTTAAAGAAGAGTGGCAGCAAGCAGAAGAGCTTCGCTTAACTATTCGTAATTTAGAGCGTGAAGCTGATGATATGAAAAGAGATATACGCTTACAATTACCGCGTGGTTTATTCATGCCGGTAGAGCGTACAGATCTGCTCGAACTCGTAACTCAACAAGATAAAATAGCAAATAAGGCTAAAGACATTGCAGGGCGCGTAATTGGCCGTGAAATGACAATTCCTAGTGCTATGCAAGCAGACTTTTTAGCTTATCTAACACGTTGTGTTGATGCGACTAAACAAGCATCAAAAGCAATTAATGAGTTAGAAGAATTGTTAGAAACGGGCTTTAAAGGTCGCGAGGTGACTTTAGTAGAAAAAATGCTCGTAGAATTGGATGCCATAGAACAAGACACGGATGAAATGCAAATTAAAGTACGCCGCCAACTACGCGATGTAGAAAGCGAGCTAAACCCAATTGATGTTATGTTTTTATACAAAATAATTGAATGGGTTGGCGAACTTGCAGATATTGCAGAGCGCGTAGGATCACGTCTTGAGCTGATGCTAGCTCGTTAATTTATAAAAATCAGTTCAAACGAAAGATTAAGGTTACACAATGGATATCATTGCATCTTACGGCACGGTATTAGTTTTAATTGCCGCAGCAGTCGGCTTTTTTATGGCTTATGGTATTGGCGCGAACGACGTTGCTAATGCGATGGGGACTTCGGTAGGTTCAAAAGCGTTAACAATTAAACAAGCAATTATTATTGCTATGATTTTTGAATTTGCTGGTGCTTACTTAGCAGGTGGTGAGGTTACATCAACAATCCGTAAAGGTATTATTGATGCTGCGCCTTTTGCTGCTCTCCCTGATTTAATGGTTTTAGGTATGATCTCTGCACTTTTTGCAGCGGGTACTTGGCTATTAATTGCCTCATTTTTAGGTTGGCCTGTTTCAACAACTCACTCAATTATTGGTGCAATCATTGGTTTTGCATTAGTTGCAGTGGGTACAGAGGCTATTCAATGGAATAAAGTAGGTGGTATTGTAGGTAGCTGGATTATTACACCTGCTATTTCGGGCTTTATTGCTTACTTAATCTTTATGAGTGCGCAAAAGCTGATTTTTGATACTGATGCACCACTTAAAAACGCAAAACGCTTTGTACCTTTGTACATGGGTTTAGCGGGCTTTATTATGGCGCTAGTAACAATCAAAAAAGGCTTAAAGCATATAGGTATTAACCTAGGCGCTACTGAAGGTTATTTAATTGCGATCGCGATTGCTGTGATTGTAGCTATTATTGGTAAAATTGCGATTTCACGTTTAAATATCGACCCTAAAGCCGATAAACAAATGCAATTTAATAACGTAGAAAAAGTATTTGCGGTATTAATGGTATTAACAGCGTGTTGTATGGCGTTTGCGCATGGCTCAAACGATGTAGCGAATGCAATTGGTCCACTTGCTGCGGTTGTGAACATTGTTGAAAGTAACGGTGAAATTGCTAAAAAAGCGGCTATTGCTTGGTGGATTTTACCACTAGGTGGTTTTGGTATTGTTGCCGGTCTTGCTATTTTAGGTAAAAAGGTAATTAAAACGATAGGTGAAGGTATTACTCACTTAACGCCTAGCCGTGGTTTTGCTGCCGAATTAGCTGCTGCGTCTACCGTTGTTATTGCATCAGGTACAGGTATGCCAATTTCTACTACACAAACCTTAGTTGGTGCGGTATTAGGTGTAGGTATGGCACGTGGTATTGCTGCACTTAACATGGGTGTTATCAGAAACATTGTAGTTTCTTGGGTAATTACATTGCCAGTTGGCGCTGCCCTTGCTATTGTTATTTTCTACGTACTAAGAACCGCGTTTGGGGTTTAACAAAAAATTACTCAAAGACTTTTAGCTTGAAAAGATCTCAACGCCCTAGGTGTTGGGGTCTTTTTATTTGTGGAAAGAAAAAATGACCAACCTACCAAGTATTAAACAGCTACAGTATTTATTAGCTGTACATCAGCACCAGCATTTTGGCCGTGCAGCAAGTGCGTGCTTTATTGGGCAATCTACTTTAAGCAGTGCAATTCAAAACCTTGAAGAAACACTCGGTTGTCAGCTAATTGAGCGAGAAAATCGCAGCCTTATGTTTACCAGTATTGGTGAAGAGGTCGTGGAGCGCTCTCGTAAAATTATTAATGATACAATTAGTTTAAAAGAGCTAACCAAAAGCTTTTTAACGCCACTCAGTGGTAAGTTAGTGGTAGGGGTTATACCCACTATCGCCAGCTTCATAGCGGCGCCTTTGTATCACTTTTGTAAGCAAAATTTTTGTGATTTAGAGTTGGTACTTGTTGAAGATACCAGCGACAAGTTATTAGATAAGCTTGAACACGGCCATATTGATTTAGCCTTATTAGCCTTACCGTACCAAACGGAGAAGTTTCATACTCAAGTATTGGCTAAAGATCACTTTAGTTTAGTGCACCATAAAGATTACAGCCCTGCTACAGGCGTTGAAGACTTTAACTTGCTACCCGATGCTAGTGTATTTTTATTAGAGCGAGAGCATTGTATGACGGGGCATGCATTGAGTGCGTGCCACTTAAACCGCTCAAGCTGTATTAACCCTTTTGAAGCTGCAAGCTTACATACCTTATTAAGCATGGTAGAGCATCAGTTGGGGGTTACATTTTTACCGCAAATGGCGATTAATGCGGGCATTCTTAAAGATAAAAACATGATAGCAACCCCATCGCAAGGCGATGCCTACAGAGATATAGGCATACTGTGGCGTAAAACCACAGGAAGAATTCGCGACTTTAAGTTATTCAGCCAACAGCTAGAAGTGTTTTTGGCTCGCCAATGTAGCTTAGACTTTGAGAGTTAAGCCTATTTACCTTTAAGGTTAAAGTGCAGCAGTAATATGTTGTTTTAGGGAAACAGGGTCTGTGCATTGTGGTTATTGGTCACTATTAAGCACCAGCGTAGCATAAACAAAACAGCAGCCTACAAGGGCTGCTGTTTGCTATGTGTTTGGCTTTCAAAGGGTTCGAGTTCGGGTAGAAAAAGCAAGTAAATCCAAACCACTACATTAAAATACGGGAGTAGGCCTAAAGTAGCGAATACGCCTACTGGGTAGCCCTTTAGCTGCGCGTACCGATAGCACTGATACGCAATTACACAATGTATTACGAGAAGTAAAATAATCAACTGCGCCATACCTTCCTCCTTAAACCTGACAAGCTTT
This sequence comes from Pseudoalteromonas sp. 1CM17D, assembly GCF_023161805.1. Taxonomy (NCBI): domain Bacteria; kingdom Pseudomonadati; phylum Pseudomonadota; class Gammaproteobacteria; order Alteromonadales; family Pseudoalteromonadaceae; genus Pseudoalteromonas; species Pseudoalteromonas sp. 1CM17D. Next base: position 73,466 of record NZ_JALNTP010000010.1, read on the forward strand.
AACCTCTATGTAATTGCTAGTCATGTATGCTTATAGGTAATGTCATGTTTTTATTGTTAAATCATCAAAATAACAAGACATTTACTAAGTGGTACGTAAAGTATAGGCAATAAGTGCAATAATGATAGTAATAAAATGCTTAAAACTGTTTAAAAATGTTTAGCTGGCGCTAGTGTGTTGTTGGATAAAAGGTTTCTTCTGGTAAATAATTTTAAGCGTCGATTGTACTTTTTCTACAGGCACAGGACGGGCAATAAAATAGCCTTGTCCGTAGTCAACACCAATCTCTTTTAGTGCAAAAAATATCTCTTCGCTTTCTACGTATTCTGCCACAGAGCGCTTATCAAGGGAGCGGCTTATATCGTTAATGGCCTTAACCAGTGCTAAGTCAATGGGGTCGTTAATCATGTCGCGTACAAACGAGCCATCTATTTTTACATGTTGTGCAGGTAACTGTTTTAAATAGTTAAATGTGCTAAAGCCTGTACCAAAGTCATCAATAGAAAAATGACAGCCTAAACTGTTTAGCTTTTCTATCATTTTACGGGTGGCTTTTAAATTGTTAACTGAGGCTGACTCGGTAATTTCAAAAATAATACGCGAAGGCGGTACGTGGTATTTTTCTAGGCTCGATTCTATATGTGGCACTAAGCGCTCATCTAAAAACGATTGAGCAGAAAGGTTAATAGCCACTTGGTTTAAATCTGGGTGTTCAGCCACGCTAGCAATGGCATTGCGAATAACACATTGGTCCATTAAAAAGGTGTCGTTTAGCAGCTCAAGAGAGGGAATAAATTGATTAGGGAAAATAAGTTTATCGTCTACTTTTAAACGCAGTAACGCTTCAAAATAAGCCACTTTATTGGCTTTAAAGTCCCATATTGGCTGATAGTGCAGTTCTACGTTATCTTGCTGAAGTGCTTGTCGAATCTCATGCCCCCACTCAAGCCCGGTTTGCAAGGTGTTATTTTGCGCATCTTCTTTTGAGTAGCAGTGCACTAGGTTACGGCCTAAACTTTTAGCAATATATAAGGCTATATCGGCTTGCTTGAGGCACTCACTCGGGTCGCAATTTTTAGCCGTTATTTGCGTTAAGCCAATAGAGCAGCTAATTGAATATACTTGGTCTTCAGATTTAAACTCGTGCTGTTCAATCGCGCTACAAATACTCTCTGCAATTAGGTGAGCGTCAAGCAGCTGCGTATTTTTTAAAATAACAGCAAATTCGTCACCGCCTATTCTACACACTAAATGTTTAGCGCTAATGTTTGCTTCAAATAATTGAGCTACATCTTTTAGTACAATGTCGCCTTGTTGGTGGCCTTTGCTGTCGTTAATTATTTTAAAATGATCTAAATCGATGTAAATAAGCGCGTGCTCTACATCACCATAGGTGTGCTTAGTTTGGCATATATTATTGAGTTGTTGATCAAAATAATAACGGTTATGTAAGCCTGTTAGCGTATCGTGCAGGGCTAAGTGGCGCAGCTTTAATTCAGCTTGTTTACGCTCGTGTATGTTGTCGATTGTAGCAGTAATAGTGGCATTATTGCGGCTGTTTTTTATTAGCTGTAAGCGGCATTCCACCCAAATCTGATTGCCATTTTTATGATTAAGTTGAATCTCAACTTGCTGCTGATGCATGTCACCATTAAGAATATCGTTAATGGTCGTATTTAGTTTTACTTGGCATTCATCAGAGCAATAATCAATTAATGATTTTTGCAAAGACGATTTAACCCCAAAGCCACTTAGTGTTTCCCAAGCAGGATTGATAAAGCGAATTTTACCTTGTTGATCAAGCTCTAAAACCACCGTATTTAAATGCAGCAAAATACGTTGGTGCGCCGAAAAAAGCTCTTTGTAGCGTACTTCGCTAATACTTAACTGCTCAACCTTTTGGGCAAACTCAGCATAACTAACCATAAAGTCTTCACGGCGCGCAGCATGGTCACATACTTTATTTAAAAACGACGGGTCGTATGGCGCTCTTATAAAGTCGGTAACACCGGATAGCAGCAGCTGCTCTGCATAGTCGGCATCGTTATTATCAATAATAGTTACAACGGCTTGTTTAGGGTTATGTTGCAGTATTTCTTCGACTAACTTATCGGATGTGCCCGCATGTGAAGCGGTTGCATCAAGTAGGACAATAGCAAACTGTTGTTGATTATAGGCACTGAGAGCACTTTGGCTTGTGGTGACATGGGTAATGGCAAAATTGAGCTTAAGTTGCTCAGCTATTTCATCGGCTTTTTGCGCTATTGGTTCAAGCAAGAGTAAATTAAGGCGACTGCTTTTTTCTAAATGCGTAGACAGAACATTGGCTAGAACCTGCGGTAACATATCTTGGTGCTCAAAGGGCAGTACGGCATCTATGCCATAACTACGAGCGGTGGTTTCAGCTATACGCTCACAATAAATAGGCGGAATAAGTAAAATAGGGGTGTTTTTAGGTGTTTTAAGTAAGCCTGAGCGGATCATGCGAGAAAAACGCCAGCCATCTATTTTCCCCACGCTCAAGCCCGTAATAATCATGTTTACTGGCTGCTTTTTTAACAGAGTGAGCGCATCTTGGCTATCTGCTACTTCTATGAATTCAAATACCTTTAAATGTCCTAAAGTGGCGCGAATAGTGCGGCGTTCTTCACTACTTGCGTTTAGAATGAGCAACTTCAGCTTACCTGCCACTTTTTTAACCCCGAAATTAGAAACATCATTATTTAAGGTGAGTAAGAATAATGATATTTACCAATAAGAACAAGATTATTTAAAGTAGTTACTCAAATGTATCTAAAATAGGACGAATCCTCTCAACTGTTTTAGATATCTTGAGCTTAGCCGAGGATAGATATACACTTGGCGCGATTTTAATGATGTGGAATACCGACTATGCGCGTGGCTGACTTTAGCTTTGACTTACCTGATGAATTAATTGCTCGTTTTCCTAAACAAGACAGAACCAGCAGCCGTTTACTAACCCTAGATGGCCCAACTGGCAACGTTGAACACAAAGTGTTTAGCGACCTACTTGATTTAGTAAACGAAGGTGACTTATTAGTATTTAATAATACCCGCGTTATTCCTGCCCGTATGTTTGGTCAAAAAGTCTCTGGCGGTAAGGTCGAAGTACTTGTAGAGCGTGTAGTTGATGAACACCGTGTACTTGCCCATGTAAGAGCAAGTAAGTCGTTAAAGCCTGGTAACGAGGTTATTTTAGAAGGCAAAGCAAAAGCGACAATGATTACGCGTCACGATACGTTATTTGAGCTTGAATTTGATCGCAGCCAAAATGTACTCGATATTCTAAACGACATTGGCCACATGCCTTTACCTCCTTACATTGACCGCCCAGACACCGAAGCTGACCGCGAGCGTTATCAAACCGTTTATGGCGAAAAGCCCGGTGCAGTAGCAGCGCCTACGGCAGGGCTGCATTTTGACGATAAGCTAATGGCGGCATTAAAACAAAAAGGCGTAAACATGGCGTTTGTTACGCTACATGTTGGCGCAGGTACGTTTCAGCCGGTGCGTGTAGAAAGCGTAGATGAGCATGTAATGCACTCTGAATACATTGAAGTACCTGATGAGGTGGTTCACGCTGTTGCTAATACAAAAGCTAACGGTGGCCGTGTTATAGCTGTGGGAACTACTTCTGTGCGCTCGCTGGAGTCGGCAGCAAAAGTACACGGCGGTAAATTAGAGAGCTATTTTGGCGATACCGATATTTTTATTTTTCCGGGTTATCAGTTTAATGTAGTTGATGCCATGGTGACTAACTTTCACTTGCCAGAATCAACCCTCATAATGCTAGTAAGTGCCTTTAGCGGCCAAGATAACATTATGGGCGCGTACAACACGGCTATAGAACAAAAGTACCGTTTTTTTAGCTACGGCGATGCGATGTTTTTAACACGTAAATAAGCACGTTTTTATCCGGTACCGTTTTTAAAAGCCCAGCTCGCACGTTGGGTTTTTATTTGCCTGCGCTAATACGCAGTGAATTTAGCGCAGCTAATAGTAATAACGGGGCAAAAAGGGTAGAATCGAGCGGTTAAATTATAGCTTGTTGGACTGTTTTTCCGACATTGAGGATGATATGAAATTTGAATTAGACCGCACCGACGGAAAAGCGCGCCGCGGCCGCTTGATTTTTGACCGTGGTGTAATAGAAACGCCTGCATTTATGCCAGTAGGTACTTACGGTACTGTTAAGGGCATGACCCCAGATGAAGTTAAAGCCACAGGGGCGCAAATTTGTTTGGGTAACACCTTTCATTTAATGCTACGCCCAGGTACTGAAATCATTAAACAACACGGTGATTTACACGATTTTATGAATTGGGACTTTCCAATTTTAACCGACTCAGGTGGTTTCCAAGTATTTAGCCTTGGTGCTATGCGTAAAATTACCGAAGAAGGCGTGTTGTTCCAATCGCCGGTAAATGGTGACCAAATTATGATGTCGCCTGAAAAATCAATGGAAGTACAGCGTGATTTAGGCTCAGATATCGTCATGATTTTTGACGAATGTACGCCATACCCGGCCACCGAAAAAGAAGCAAAAGACTCAATGGAGTTATCGCTTCGTTGGGCTAAGCGCTCTAAAGAAGGCCACGGCGATAACCCATCAGCCTTATTTGGTATTATCCAAGGTGGTATGTACCCAGAGTTACGTGCACAATCACAAAAAGGCCTAGAAGAAATTGGCTTTGATGGTTACGCATTAGGCGGCCTATCGGTTGGTGAGCCTAAAAACGAAATGATGAATATTCTTGATCATTGTGCGTACAAAATGCCAGAAGACAAACCGCGCTACTTAATGGGTGTAGGTAAACCTGAAGACTTAGTTGAGTCTGTACGCCGTGGTATTGATATGTTTGACTGTGTAATGCCTACCCGTAATGCACGTAATGGTCATTTATTTATTACCACAGGTACAATTAAAATTCGCAACGCAGTACATAAAACAGACACTGGCCCACTTGATCCTGAGTGTGATTGTCATACCTGTAAAAATTATTCGCGTGCTTATTTGCATCACCTTGATAAATGTAACGAAATTTTAGGCGCACGACTAAACACAATCCATAACTTACGTTACTATCAGCGTGTTATGGAAGGCCTACGCAATGCAATTAGCGAAGGTAAACTAGAAGAATTTGTTAGTGATTTTTATGCTCGCCGTGGCCAAGACGTGCCAGAGCTTGCAGATATAAATTAAAATTTAAAAATATAGAGGAAGTATTATGAGTTTATTTATTTCAAACGCACACGCCGCTGCTGGTCAACCTGCTGCAAGTGGTGGCTGGGAAATGCTAATTATGTTAGCTATTTTCGGTTTAGTTTTTTACTTTTTAATTTACCGCCCACAAGCTAAGCGTGTTAAAGAGCACAAAAGCCTTATGAGCGCGATGGCTAAAGGTGATGAAGTACTTACCCAAGGCGGTTTAGTAGGTAAAATTGTTAAAATTACTGAAGATAAAGATTTCATCGTGATTTCTTTAAATGAGCAAGCTGAAGTAACAGTACAAAAATCGGCAGTATCTGCTGTATTGCCTAAAGGCACAATGAAGTCACTATAAAAATAAAAAGGACATGCCTGTGTTAAACAAGTTTCCAATTTGGAAGTATTTACTTGTTTTAGCTGTGGTAGCCATTGGCCTTTTATATGCTTCTCCAAACTTGTATGGCCGCGATCCGGCCATTCAGGTTTCGGGGGCAAAAGGCGCAGATGTCGATCTCAGTGTAGTAGACAAAGTAAACGCAACCCTCAAACAACATAATGTAACAGCTAAGTCTACCGTGCTTGAAGGCGGCCAAGTATTAGTACGTTTTAAAAATGTTGAAGAACAGCTAAAAGCGCAAGACTTACTGCGTAATTCTCTTAGCGACGATTATATCTCTGCTATTAATATGGCACCTGCGCAACCTGCATGGTTAAAATCATTGGGTGGTAACCCTATGAAGCTAGGTCTTGATTTAAGTGGTGGTGTTCACTTCACCATGGAAATCGACATGGCAACCGCGGTAGATAATCAGCTAGAGCAAATGGAACAAGATTTTCGTAGCGACCTACGCGAAGAAAAACTTCGTTACCGTAGTGTTCGCCGCGTAGCTGGCTCTGAACGTATGCGTGTAGAAATGCGTACCGAAGAAGATAAAGAGGCGGCTGAACGCTTTTTAGCATCGCGCTACCCACTAAACGTATACATTGATGATAGCAGTAACGATCGCGCATTTTTTGCCACTATGAGTGAGCAAAAGCTTAAAGAAATACGTGACTACGCTATTAAGCAAAACGAAACCATTATTCGTAATCGTATTAACCAAATTGGTGTTGCAGAGCCTAACGTACAGCGCCAAGGTGCTGAGCGTATTATTGTGCAACTACCAGGTGTTCAAGATACAGCACGCGCTAAAGAAATTTTAGGTGCAACGGCCACGCTTGAATTTCGTGAAGTAGACGAAAACGCAGACCCAAGTGCTGCTGCTCAAGGACGTATTCCTGCGGGCACAGAAATGATCATGAGCCGTGATGGCTACCCTGTGGTACTTAAAAAACGTGTCATTCTTGAAGGTAGCCATATCACTGGTGCACAATCAGGAAACGACGAATACCAGCGCCCACAAGTAAGCATTACCTTAGATAGCAAAGGTGGGGCAAAAATGAATGCCTTTACCAAGCGTGCAATTGGTAAACGCATGGCAACGGTATTTATTGAATACAAGCCATCGGGTAAAAAAGATGCTGACGGTAAAGCACTTCCACCTATTAAGGTAGAAGAGGTTATTAACGTTGCGACTATTCAGGCTCGTCTTGACCGCTCATTCCGTATTACAGGTATTGATAACCCAGCCGAAGCCCACAACTTAAGCTTACTATTACGCGCCGGTGCATTAGTAGCGCCAATTCAAATTGTTGAAGAACGCACAGTAGGCCCAAGCTTAGGTCAAGAAAACATTGAAGCTGGTATGACAGCTGTAGCCCTTGGCTTTGCGTTTGTACTTGCCTTTATGCTTATTTACTACAAAGGGTTTGGTTTAGTTGCCAACATTGCACTAGCAGCTAACTTAGTGCTTATTGTAGGTGTAATGTCGTTAATCCCAGGCGCAACTCTAACGCTGCCAGGTATTGCCGGTATTGTATTAACAGTGGGTATGGCGGTTGATGCTAACGTACTTATTTTTGAGCGTATTCGTGAAGAGCTGGCCGATGGCCGCAGCCCTCAACAAGCCGTTCATTTTGGTTACGATAGCGCCTTTAGTACTATTTTTGATGCCAATATTACCACTTTAATTGCTGCGGTTATTTTATTTGCAGTGGGCACTGGCCCTATTGCAGGTTTTGCCGTAACACTCGCAATTGGTATTTTAACTTCAATGTTTACAGCCATAGTTGGTACCCGTGCGGTAATTAACTTATTTATTGGTGGTAAGCGCATTGATAAACTTTCAATTTAAGGAGCGGACATGCAAATTTTAAGTTTGGGTGGTAAAACCCTACGTTTCATGTCACTTCGTAAAGTGGCAATGGGTTTTTCTACGCTATTAATTTTAGCGTCGTTTGCCTCAATTTTTATCAAAGGTTTAAACTTTGGTTTAGATTTTACTGGCGGTACCGCTGTAGAGGTTGGTTTTTCGCAACCTGCAGATTTGAAAAAAGTACGCTCAGTATTAGCTGAAAACGGGTTTGCCGATGCCTCAGTGCAGCTGTTTGGCTCTAGCCAAGATATTTTGGTTCGTTTAGCGCCGCGTGGCAGTGAAGTAAAAGCCGAAGTTATTGGTAACCAAGTTATTACTGCCTTAAAGCAAGCTGATGAGAGCGTAGTAATGCGCCGCATTGAGTTTGTAGGCCCAAGCGTAGGGGAAGACTTAAAAGAGCAGGGTGGCCTTGCCATGTTAACTGCGCTTATTTGTATTTTGATTTACGTGGCATTTCGCTTTGAGTGGCGTTTTGCTGTGGGCGCGGTAGGTGCACTATTACACGATGTAATTATTACAGTTGGTTTGTTTTCTGTATTAGGGTTAGAGTTTGACTTAACTATTTTAGCGGCAATATTGGCGGTAATTGGTTACTCACTTAACGATACTATTGTTGTATCTGACCGCATTCGTGAAAACTTCCGTAAAGTACGCATCGACGACACTATCGAAATTATCGACATGTCGTTAACGCAAACACTTAACCGTACACTTGTAACGTCAATCACCACTATTTTGGTATTGATTGCGCTATTTGTGTGGGGCGGACAAACCATTCACGGCTTTGCTACAGCCCTGTTATTTGGTGTGTTCATTGGTACTTATTCTTCAGTTTACGTTGCAAGCTCGGTAGCTATTACCATGGGCGTAAGTAAAGAAGATTTAATACCAGAGGTAATTGAAAAAGAAGGCGCAGACTTAGACGCATTGCCGTAATAGAGTTAACGCTAAATAAAACCGCTCAATTGAGCGGTTTTTTATTGCGCGCTGTTTTATAGAGCTTGGTTGCCTTTAAGATTAAACGTACACGCTTTTTAGGCTGAACTTAAAGCCTAAAGCCGATTATATAATTAAGCCATTACAATAACGTATGAATAGTTAACAGTATATTAGGCTATAAACTTAGTGCTGAGGTTGTACCGCCCCTAAATTGAGCAAATTTAATCCTGAATGGTCAATAGCGCCTAATGCCATAAAATTGTCATACAGGCTTGCTACTTTAATGCCCCTATTAAACGACAATCAGGTTTTGCAGTGACGATGCAGCGCAAAGTACTAGAGTACATTTTAAGTAACGGTGAAATAACCACGTTATTTCAGCCTATTTTTGATATAGCTAATCAAACAATTATAGGTTACGAAGCGCTAAGTCGAGGGCCTAAAAACAGCCCTTTGGAAATGCCTAACAGACTGTTTGAAGCGGCCAGTGAACACGCTTTAATTTCAGAGCTTGAGCTATTATGCCGCTCAAAAGCAATTGAAAACTTTGTAAAGCTTAATCTAAACGGTAAGTTATTTTTAAATGTAAGCCCTAAAACCTTGCTCGACCCTTGCCACCCAAAAGGTGAAACCTTGCACTTAATAGAGCAGTTTGGTTTAGCAGCAAACCGCGTGGTAATTGAGGTGACAGAGCAAGAAAAGGTCGACGATGGTTTTTTATTATTAAAAACAATTGCACACTACCGCGAGCTTGGTTTTACCATTGCCATTGACGACTTAGGTGCTGGTTACTCGGGCTTAAAACAGTGGTCTGAACTATGCCCCGATTTTGTAAAAATCGACCGTTACTTTATTGATCATTGCGATGAAAGCGAAGTTAAAAAAGAGTTTTTAAAATCGATTACGGTACTCGCAAAAGCAACAAACACCGCAGTAATAGCCGAAGGCATAGAAAGAGTAGAAGAGCTTGCCTATGTTGAAAGCTTAGGAATAGCAAACGTACAAGGTTTTTTACTGGAAAAACCAAACTCAAATCCAAGCCTTGATTACAGCTCAGAGCAATTACAAGCATTGAACTTTAAACAGCCAAGCAATACGTTTGATCAATCAATGGCGATTGGATGGCTTGCTGTTACACAAGAAGCAATAGACAGCGAAACCCGTTGCAAAGACGCCCACAAGCTATTCGAAAAAGACAAAGCCGTGATGAGCCTAGCGGTTTTAGATAAAGCCGGCCAACCGGTTGGATTACTACATAAAGATCAGCTCACTGAGGTGTTTGCAGCGCCCTATGGCCATGCACTTTACGACAAGTGCCCCGTAACTGACTTTATGGATAAACAACCTTTAGTGGTGGATGAAAACCAACTTCTTGATACCGTGAGTCAGCAAATTACAGAGCAAGACTTTGATATTCGCCGCCATATTGTGATCACCCGTAATAAACGTTACCTAGGGCTTGCCCCTTTGCGTGATATTTTAAAGCACATAACAGAAGAAAAAATTCGTCACGCCCAGCATGCTAATCCACTCACTATGCTCCCTGGTAATGTAGCGATCAATGAGGCAATAGAGCAAAGGTTACGCTCACAAAGTGCGTTTTCGCTTGCCTATATAGATCTTAATCACTTTAAGCAGTTCAATGATTTATACGGCTATGCCAGTGGCGATAGTGTGATTAAATTATTGGCAGATGTAACCGTGCAAGCATGCGAAAACAGTGCTAACTTTGTAGGACATATAGGTGGTGATGACTTTATGGTTGTGTTTGACCAATCAGATGCTGTGTATATTTGTAATACCATAATTGAGCAGTTTGAACTTCAATCACGCACTTTTTTTACGCCTGAGCACATTAAGAGCAAAGGCTACTGGGCTACAAATCGTGAGGGAGAAAAGCAATTTGTACCTTTACTTACGTTATCAATTGGCCTTGTGGAGCCCGACTTACAAGAATGTAAAAACAGCCATCAAGTTGCAGCACTTGCAACAGATGCTAAAAAAGAGGCTAAGCGATATCGCCATAGTTATTTGTTTATTTGTAAGCGCAGAAAGCCTGCGCCTGCCGTAGTGCGCTTAGCACCAGAGAATAAACAGGTGGTATAAAAAATAGGTAATTATTATGTTGCCATTAAAAGTAGTTGTTGGTGGGTTTGCTTTATTTGCGGTTAGTTTTTTTGTGCAAGGGGTAGAGATTGTTAATGTTGCTCAAAAGCAAAGTGTGCAAAATGCCCGTGAAGAATACCTAAGTGAGCTATTAACACGAGCCCTAGAGCGGGCTAATTATCCTGTAGACATAAAAATGCAGCCAGTGAGCTTACAGCAACAGCGTGACCTGATTGAGCTAGATAAAACAGAGTTAGATGTTTATTGGAGCATGAGCAGCCCAGAACGAGAGGCACGGGCAATAGCCGTTAAAGTCCCGCTATTTAAAGGCTTTATAGGGAAGCGCGTTTTATTAACCAGTAAAAAAAATGTCGAAAAATTTAAAGGCATTACCACTTTGGCGCAATTAAGTGAGCTCTCGGCAGTGCAAGGGCATGATTGGCCAGATACAAAAATAATGGCCTATAACGGCTTACATGTAAGGCCGCTGAGTAACTATCAAGCTATGTTCACGCTCACTAGCCGGGGCAGAATCGATTACTTTCCTCGCTCATTTATCGAAGTTAATTCTGAGCTTGTTGCCAATGCGCAGAGTAACTTAGTTATTGTGCCTAATTTATTTATTAGTTATCCCACCGGTATTTATTATTTTGTTGTAAGTAGTAAGCCAGTTTTAGCGCAAGCCATAGAGCTTGGGTTGCAAAACATGCAAAACAGCGGAGAGTTTGATGCGTTATTTGATGAGTATTTTGCAAAAGACATAAACTCTCTCCCTTTTACAAAAGGTTATACCACGGAGCTAAAGCTCGATAACCCTTACTTTTAAAACAAAAAAGGAGCCATAGGCTCCTTTTTTATAATAGGGTTACATGCACTTTATTAACGAAGTAACGCTTCAGGTAATACTGGGCGAATTTCACGAATAATTGCTTGAGTAAGCTTAGGTGCACCACAAATAATGTTACCGCTATTGTTATAGTTAACGCCACCTGCAAAATCAACAACCATGCCGCCAGCTTCTTTTACAAGTAACTCGCCTGCTGCTGTGTCCCACGGTTTTAAACCAATTTCAAAAAAGCCATCAACACGGCCCGCCGCTACATATGCCATATCTAGCGCTGCAGAACCTGCACGACGAATATCAGCAGTTTGTGTAAACAATGCTTTAAACGCGTCTGTGTATGCATCTAAGTGGTGTTTTTGTTTGAAAGGGAAGCCTGTTGCTAAGATTGAACCAGCTAATTCTACGGTTTTAGTAACGCGTAAACGCTTGCTGTTTAGCTGTGCGCCTTGACCACGAGATGCAGTGAAAAGCTCGCCACGAACTGGATCGTAAATTACAGCTTGGTCTAAACGACCTTTTACTTTAAGTGCGATAGAAACCGCGAAATGAGGGATACCCTTGATGAAGTTAGTTGTGCCATCAAGCGGGTCAACAATCCATTGGTAATCTGCATCTTTGCCTTTGTGCTCACCTAGTTCTTCACCAACAATGCAGTGATCAGGGTAAGATTTTAAAATTGTATCACGAATTACGGCTTCGGCTTCTTTATCAATGTTAGTCACTAAGTCGTTAGTGCCTTTTTGTTGAATTTCAACTTTTGATAAATCTTCACTTGCGCGAAGTAAAATTTTGCCTGCGTTGCGCGCAGCGCGAACCGCAATGTTTAACATTGGATGCATGGTATTACCTTTGGGTTGTAAAAGAACGTTTATATATTTAAGCCGGCGTATTTTAGCGACTTTTGCCATAAAGTAAACAATAAACCCTAAATACTTTTGTGCGTTTTTTGTACGGCCTTGAAATGCATGTAAATTTATTCGTATCTAAGACATGTTGGCGTGTATGGATTGAAATTTGTTCAACCGAAGGGCAACTTAATCACAGCCATGATGCAAAGCTTTCGCGTCCTGCTAGCCAACGTATAGATGTAAAAATTAATCTTAAAAGGGCAGTACTCGCCAATATTATTAAAAACTAAAAAAAGTGCTTTACCTAAAGTTAGCTTGAGGTTTTATCTTGTGTTTAAGCAATCAACTAGGGTAAATAATAATGAAATTAGAACACGTACATTTAGTAGTAAACGATATAAATGCCATGCTTAAATTTTACCAAGCAGCCTTTCCTTATTGGTCAATTAGAAGTGAAGGGCATAACACCTGGTATGGCAAACCTAAGCGCTGGGTACATTTTGGCGACGATAACCATTACATTGCTATAAGCGATAATGGCGAGCATAAAAACAGAGATTTGGCAGGGCATCAAGTCGGGCTGGCTCACTTCGCCTACGTTACAAACAACCTAGACGCTGTTACACAGCGCTTAAAACACGCCGGATTTAGCATTGATAAAGAGGGCGCAGAAAACCCATTTAGAAAAAACGTATATTACTTAGACCCAGCCGGGTTCGAGGTTGAGTTTGTGCAGTATATGAGTGACATTCCAAGCGAGCGTAATAACGACTTATAAAATAGGCAGTAACTAACGGTGTAGAAAAGCGCATAATATGGCTTTTCTACCCATTGTGTTTTTACCCGTATTATTTATTACTCACCCCAAGCTGGGCCTTTAAATCATTAGCAAAACTCACAAACTTTTCTTTAATGGTGCGTTTAACTTTTACCTCCACCGAACCTAAAACTGTTTTACCTTCTAGGTTAATTGTGGGGCCTTGGCGCTTATTAAGCGACACCGTTTTGTTTTCAAAACTGCCTAATATACAAAACATTTTAGAAACTACATTAACATGCTCTGGTACGTAAATTTCTTCGCTGCCAAAAATACAATTTATATGCACGGTAACATGTTGGTGGGCAAAAATGGCATCAGTAAAATCTAAAACAATCGACCCCATATAGTTTTGAATGTAAATATTTTTAGGTACCACCCATTGGCCGCTACGCTCACTTGAGCCTAAAATACTTCGCAGTGTTAAGTTTTCTTCATCCGCTTGTTGGGCGCTGTAGTTAGGGGCAAATTGAGTTTGCTTTTGAGCACTGTACTGGGTATCTGTAGTAAGGGTTAAATCCTCTACTAAATTAAGTAATGCGGTATTTTCGGTTGCTTCCATTGCACTGTCTAAGCGCCTTTCAAAGGCTTCAGCTGAAATAACGCCATGGCTGTAGTTATAAATAAGTTGATCTATCACTTGTTCGCGAACTTGCTCTATTGGGCGGTCTTCAATTTTTACAGACATGGGAATAATCCTTTTTATATGAGTTACCACTGTACATAGCAAGTGGTGTACCAAAATTTAACTATTTATATATCAATGATTTATTGTTTTAGTAGCGTCGCTTAATTTATTATATTAACGATAGATTAACCAAAACAGCAATATAATCGTTATTTTCACCACTTAAGAAAGTTTTACCTAATAGCCTGTAAATGTTTACTCGGAGGTGTTTTTATTTATACCTAATAAAATAGCTAACTCCATGAATTTAAAGTGTTAATAAAGTTGGCCTAAAGCTCGCATATATAAGAGTGTCTTTAATCAAAAGGAGAAAGATTATGAAAACATTCAACAAATCTATGATTGCGGCTTTAGTTCTAGGTACTACAGCTATGGGTGCTCAAGCGGGCACTTGGGAAAATGAAAGTAAAGATGCTTGGATTGATGGTAAGGCAGAAACAGTGCTTCTTATGAACACTAATCTAAACAACTTTGACATTAACACTGATGTAAAAAATGGCAAGGTAGTACTTACAGGTAAAGTAAACAGCGACCTTGATAAAGAGCTAGCTGAAGAACTTGTAATTAGCCTAGATGGCGTATCTGATGTAGAAAACAACCTAACTGTTGTGAAAAACATGGATATGGACGACAAAGATCGTGACACTATGGATGATGACGATAACGACTTAACTGACGCTAAAATCACCACAGTAATTACTACACGTTTCTTATTTGACTCAGAAGTTGACGGTACAGATATCGACGTTGATACCGACAACGGTATAGTAAAACTTAAAGGTTCTGTTGAAACAGAAGCTGAAAAGCAGTTAGCAGTAAAAATTGCTAAAAATGCTGAAGATGTTCGTGACGTAGTAGATGAACTAACTATTGTTGCTGAATAATACACTATACTAAAAAGCCCAGCTTAGCTGGGCTTTTTGCTTGTCATTTTTAAAGGAGCTATATCATGGATATCATTCGTATAATACTGTCGATTTTATTACCGCCACTGGGTGTATTTTTACAAGTTGGTTTAGGTATGCACTTTTGGCTAAATATTTTACTAACTTTACTGGGTTACTTCCCTGGTTTAATTCACGCTATCTACATTATTGCTAAAAAATAATGTGTGGTGTGTTCAATGTGAGCCGGCCACTTTTTTATAGTTATTAAAATTGTAAAAAAGCGGCTTACATACTTCTGTGTTTATTTTTCTGTTATTTCCTGCCTATCCGCATGCAAAAAGATTACTATTTAAGCAGTCAGCTTACTGATTGTTAAAATAAAGGTTTTTGCTAGTGACAAGCCTTAAAAAACTTTTTATACTGCAACCCGCTTTAGTCGCTCAGTGGCTAAACGCTTCAAAAATTAACTACCTCGTAGTTATACAAAGTTGGCCCCTTAGCTCAGTTGGTTAGAGCACACGACTCATAATCGTTAGGTCCCCAGTTCGAGTCTGGGAGGGGCCACCACTTTTCAAAGCTTTCCAAGTAAATACCTACTAACCGAAATCACCCTGTGCTACCTCTGTGCTACTTTTAGTATAGCGGAAAACATCTCTATATGTTTAATATGATTATTGCCTTACCTTTTCCTTCTACGGAGTTTCGTTTCTAATTAGAAAAGTTTGTTGTTATATGATTAGGTATTTTGCTTCTGCCTGATTGTAGTCAATATTCAGGTAAATCATTCCTTCACCAAGTAAATGCTATAATATTGATCGCTCTAAGCAATAGGAAGCGAATGATGAATACTATTTTCTAATGAGCTTTTTAAAACCCAAAAGCTCATTGAAGGTGTTGAGTATGAGAGAACTTCAAAAGGAACCATAAGTGCACAAAAATAAAGATTTAGAATTTAAATTTAAAAAACCATCAAACAAAGACGAATATCTAGCTGCGCTTTATGAAGAGATTTCCGAAAATGAAAAATCAAATGGTAGTGTTCGTACATTAAAAACATACGTTTATGAAATTCTTGAACGGTTGAGAAAAGATGATCAGAAACGAAAAGATAAGTCAGAGCAAAAAGATTTCAATATTAGCTGGTCGCTTGGCTTCTTAGCATTTGTTGCACTCGTACTGATTATTAACGGCTCGAATGAAAGCCATGATTTTAATTGGTTACAACAAAATAGCTTTTCCATAAAAATTTTGGGGATTGCTCTAGCAACATTGTATATTGGGGTATCAATTGAAAGGTTCTCAATTTTTCGAAATCTATGGCAATTTGGATTTACAAAGCTGGTTGTATCAATTGCCATTTCAGGCTTGATTGTCTTTTCTACAGGAAAAGCAGCTGGCGCTATAAATTCTGTATTTGGCGTTGATGCATCAGCTTTTCCATTTACATTAACTTTTACATCTGGTTTGTTTTTCTTTCACTACGTACTCCCTTTTCTAGCCTTTGTTGGAATCGTTGCGGTATTTTTTGCTCTTGATGCCATAGGCTATCTTAAGTCTAAACTAAGTGATGGCAGAAACTATGAATTGCCACCTGTTCATTCATTTGTATTTCCTATATTGGCAACTATCTTGTTGGTAATTTTTTTAGGGTGGTCGAAAAATGACCTTGGCGAGAAGGTTTTACCATCGAAGATTTATAAATTGGCTCATATGTTAGACTTCAATAATAAAAACGAATGCGCCAATATTCGAGCAGAAGTGCCTGTTGTTTACTTGGGGCCATCGCAATCAACTGTATTGGCAGATGTGAACGTAACAAATGTAGATAACCTAAAGTCCTTTTTTGAACTAAAGGTTGAAGTTCCAAAAAGGTTTTATCGCTTAAGTTGTGAGTTGCCGGAATATCAGAGTGAATAGGTATAAAAAAGCGCAGAACGCGGCGTTATGAGCGACCGAGTTTGGCACACAACAACTATTTACTGTCAGGTTTAATGAAACTCTAAAAATCAAACCTGACAGATTGAGTTAAGATTTATTCAGTTAATGCTTATAGTAATTTTATATTCGGAAAAGCTTTATGCTCCTGATAAACTTAATAGCTTTTAACTCTAATTTACAGCAACGGAAATAGGGGTTACCTTAAATAAACTTCAGTAATTTCAGCCCTGAAGTGACCTAGCTCTTGCGATACAGTTTCGAGAGCAGTTGCTCTACTTAAACCTAAGCTTTTTAGCTCAGCCATTCTCTCTTGCGCATAGCTATGCCTAAGGCCATGCCCGCCATTAGAAAAAAAGAGTGTGCGGCTAGATGCTTTCGAGAATGAGCATGACCATTTATGACCACCTCCAATATCATAACGTTGCAAATAGTTAATTTCCCTATCACGAATCGTTATAGGCTGCGCTAAGCGCCTTTGTTCTAGCAGGTTAGCTAAAGTGTTAGGTATTAGTACATCACGGATTAGGCCGCCTTTGCCTTTCACTGTATAAATACTACCTTCTCGACCAAGCCACTTGCTGTCTAGCGCTGGACGGCTATCAGCTTTTCGCTCTGATACTCTGGCTATAGTTAATAGCTCATGGGCTCTTAATCCTGCTGCGTAGGCTATTTGTGTAGATAAATTATATTTTCTAGTTTGATGTTCACTAATTGCATGGGCTTGAGCAGGAGTGTAGGCGCGAGACTTTTCGATTATCTCTTTTTCGGATTTTATTACTGTCAGCGTTTCTTTAGGGCCAAGTTTGCCGTTGAGTTTAAACATAGCTTGGATTGCTTGCCGTTCCATATCTAACGTTTTTTGGCCTGCAAACTCACTGCGATAATCAAGGTATTTATAAGCATCCTGAATGCTCATCCCTTGCACACCATTAATGCCAATATCCTTTGACCACCGAGCTATTTTTATAAGTGCTGTTTTATAGCTTCGAGCAGTACCTAAAGATTTAATAATTTTGTGCTTAAATAAGTTTTTAGCTAGCTTTTCCGCTTGCGTTTCTGGTTTTGCGAACTTAGGCATTTTTATCGACCCACCGTTTTACAGTTGTCCAATGTGCTCTCACTCCTTTACGCAAAAGCCATCTTTGTAGGTTGGCTATATTCGTACCTTCTTCGTAAAGAGCTAAAAGTCGTTGTTTATGTTTATCTAGCTTGGATGACTTAAATCGTTTTTTACTGATCAATTTTTTCTCATTTTTTAGGCGCAATGCTTCTGCTTTAGCATTAAAGGTCATAGTTATTCTCCGGTGTGATTGTAAGAAAAACTGGCTGATAAAGCTCAGCGGCTAACGCCTATTCGCCCCTGTTTTACGCATGCGTAAGGCTCGGACTGATCGCGCCTAAAAATCAAAAGACTTGGTTTTATGATGAAGCTGAAAGCTTCTGAAGTGGGGGTTACAGAGAATGTAACAACGTGTTGAAGGCAGCAGAAAGCGCCTGTTTTCTTCAGGCCCGAAGGGCTTGATTAATATTTAGATTAGCAGCTTTAATTTAAATTTCAATCTGCAAATAAAAATCTGCGTGTAAGATGCTCAAGAGTCCATCCCCCGCTATGTGCAAGCCTATTTTAGGCTTCTACATAGCGGGGGATGGGCGAAGCCCAGAAAAGAGGAGGCGATTGCTCATGATGCCTCAATTTTAAATATTTAAATTGTAGTTCCATCTACCAAGAGAAGTACATATGATGTAATTTGCACTATTAAAAGCTTTAAATTACTGAGAATAAAATGGATTTTCTAAAAAATAATTTTATACGAGTTCCTATATTGTTATACCTAGTTGGTTTTGTTGTACATAACTCATATTTGGCAAGTTATGGTAGTTATGAATTTGAGCTTGTAGAAGCTAGGTATATGCTTACTGGATTTGGTTCAGTTTTTATTTTTACATCAATGTTCCTGTTTGTGTTTTATAGAACGAATATCTCAGATGTTTCTAAAAGTTATGAGCCCAAAATTTTGTTCCCCTGGTTACTGAGAATTTCATCGATACCAGCAGGAATATACAGTATTTTGCATAGTGCTGATTTTTTAGAATTACCTTTCTCAGCATTTGGCGCTTACATGAATTTTGGTATTTATATCTTCTATAGTAGTTTTTCTTTGTTAGCTATAGAGGTCATAAGAGGAAAGCGGTTTCAGTCAAAGTTGCTTAAGATATTAATCTATATAATTACAATCCCTTTTATAGCTCTTCTTTTCTTTGCAAGCAGTGAGAGTGAATTATTGAGTCAGTACTCAAAGTTTACTTTGTATTTTTTCTTAGGTGCTTATGGTATAGCGATTTCTCAAGATGATGAAAAAAAGGGTGTGCAGCTTAATCATTTAGATCTGGACTCAGATCCGAATCATGAAAAATATTTTTCTCTAATGTTTGCTCTTCTTTGCTTGGGATATGGCCTTTTTCAATTTATTTCTATTTATTCGAATCATATTTACCCTTATATACCAACTGCTTTGGGTGGCTCAAAAGTAATTAATGCAACACTTTATCTAGCTGACTCAAAAGCTAAAGTTAAAATTATTCAAGAAGGTCATAATTGGTTTCTAATATACAATGAAAAAACTTCTACCATTGAGAAAATTAAATCATCAGAAATTTTAAAAGTTAAATATCATATGGATAAGCTTCCTAAGCTTCCTAAGCTTTTAAAATAAAATATTAATTAGTAAAAGTAATTTTAGGTGTTATCCAATGCTTCACCATAATGTTCTAGAATAGCTTCTGCTAATCCATTCTCAATACAATACAAGTAAGCAGTAGGCACTTCTAAAATATCAGCAAGTGCTTTTACTGTTTTAAAGTCTGGAGCATGCACGCCTTTTTCGTATTGGTTCATTCTTGCTGATGCCGCAAACTCATCCATTCCAGCTAAAATCCCTAACTGTTTTTGTGATAGCCCTTTGGCTTTTCTTGCTTCTTTTAATCGGTTTGGAAATGGTGATTCGTCATTAGTTTTCATTATTTATTGTTCTTAACTTGAAAACTAAGAGTTTCTTAGCTTTAATGAATATTTAATACTAAGGAATCCTTAGTTTTTGCTTTGTAACGAATTTAGTTTGGAGGAATGAATATGCTTGAAACGTTTGTGTGTGTATTGGTCGGGGCTATCTACTTGCTGGTAAGTATATTTACAAGTGATGAGCAGTTGTCGAACGAAAACGAGCAACTAGATCAATTGAATGATGGTATGGGCAATATTATCGCTGATGGTGAATTTATGTCGCGTGAAGAAGCTGAAGATGCACAATCACGTGGAGAGCTTTACGACACCTATTACTAGTAATAGTTAGGCATGCCTAACTTTAAAGAATAGGGTAGTGAGCAAAATTAGGCATGCCTAATTTCAGGAGTAATGTAATGCTACTTTTAGATCTATACAAAAATGTTGAGCTAAGGCCATTTATACCTGTAGTAGCTGAGTTTCAAAGCCGCCTAGCTGGTATCGAAGCTGAATGTGAGCCATTAGGACTATCATTTGAAAAAGAAGTGCAGTCAGAGCAGGAAATCTTTTTTGCTTTGATTTCTCAGAAAGCACTGGCTTTCGATATAACAAATGAAATAGGTGAGGTTTGGGATATTAGGTTAGAGCCTTTCAGTCATTTCAAATCTCGAAGCAAAAAAATCACTTTCCCCTTCATGGGCTGTAATGAGCAGAAGCAACAAAATATTAGTGAGTGGACTATTGCTTTGTGTAATTGGGAAGGATCTTTTCTATACTCAAGTGCAAAGCATTAGCTGAGATTGCAGTTATGACATTATACGAATGGTTTCAAATGTGGATTTTAATGGTGTTAGCGATTCGCGCTACTCGACGCTACGACAAGCTGAAAAATGATCTTTTCACAGCAATTAAAGAAGGCAGGATTTAAACATGGCTCCTGTACTCGCTGGTTGCGCTCTGATTCCAAGTCTTGTAATCTTCTTCGCTACTTTGTTTTATCTTAAATGTAAGTGATATTACGTAGACCTCTCCAAAAGCCTACTTAAAAAGATTATCAAGAAAATTTTTTTGTAGGTATTTTCACTAGCCAATCCCCACTTTAAAAAATAATATAGATAAAAATCATAAAGTTATTCTTTTTCGTTTACTAAATCATTTCACTTTGTCCCTAAAATATCAAAAACCCCCTGAAAGTTCCCCTAGCTTTTCAAGGACAACTATCTGATCACTTAATTACCATTATCGCTCAACTAATTAATAATGTGTTGAGCTAATAATTGAGCTCAACGCTTACGCTTTGAGGTCAGTATAATGGAAAAGGTATTTTATCGTTCAGAAGAAGTAGCCGACTTACTTTTTATCAGCAAACAAGCTCTTTTTAATCAAATCTCTAAGAACAAACAAGGCTGTGGAAATTACCCATTACCGCCACATATTAAAATTGGCGCTCGATTACTCTTCCCTGTTGAAGACTTTCACAACTGGTTAGCTTCTCAACCAAGAAACAAGTAACGCTAGCTATGGCGCATTTCGAATGCAAAATGACTCATGTCAATTTGAAATCAGATATGTTTTCAATGGTGTGGCCTGTGTTTGCATTAGACGGCAAGTCTAAAGGTGTTTTGGATTTTTCATATAAAGGCGTATCGATAAAAATTGTTCCAAGCGTCCTGGGTCGAGCAACCATCAAAGATAAAGAAATACTCATTTATTGCTTAAGCCATATCATGGCTGCAAAAAATGCTAGGTTAGAGCTTAGTAACACGGTTCGCTTCAACACCTATGATCTCCTAAAGGCTACAGGGAGAGGAACATCAGGAAAAGAGTATAAACTTGTTGAAAAGGCTTTATATCGACTCGCAGGAACTTTAATCACTACTGATTATAAGTTTAATGGCCGAAGATTTTTAGAAAGTATGGGCCTCATCGAAGGCTTTAAGTTAATCGAAGGTAGTGGTTTAAGCCGCTGGCAAGTAACATTGCCCGATTGGCTCATTGAGACGGTTGATGACAATGATGTCTTAACATTACATGATGATTACTTTCAATTATCCAAACCATTTGATCGCAGACTTTATGAGGTCTGCCGGAAGCGTTGTGGTAGACCTTCTAAGCAAGTTATCAAGTTAGATAATTTACGAGAAAGAATTGGTATTAGATCGTCATTGTCAGATTTAAAAAAGCGTCTTAGAAAAATAGAAAAAATACTCGATTACCTATTGAAGGTTGAAGGCGACAGCTTATTTATTTTTCGTGATACTGAAAGTGGAAGGATGGAACTCGCAAAGCTTAACTCCGAACTTTTTATGAAAAGAATAAACACAGGTTAGTGTCGTACTTTTGATCTTGAATAGTATCGTACTTTTGATGAAAGCTGTCGTACCTTTAACTTTTTTGATTCGTACTTTTGATTTTTTATATCCCTTGTAGCCCCTGTATTAGCTGTATATTGAGTGCTCTAAATAGGGAGAAGCGCTAAACGTATTTATAAATAAAGAAATAAACGCATTAATGGTTTAATTTAAGCAGTTTTAAGAACCCCTCACTAAATTACTTTGAATAAACCAAAAAGTTTCAATTCATTACTTGAAGATTTCAAATTAAAGAGCATGAGCCTACTTTACTAGGTTTTAAGAACTAACAGCTTGCTTAATGAGGCCTTCTAGAAACAGCCATAGTATTAGGTAGGAATAAGTAAATTCAAAAAAACAGCAGTTAGAGTTTGTTTTCGCGTTTTTTTTGCAAAAAATGCTTTTAAATGGTAATTTACTCTGCAATTAACTTAGGGATTAAAATAATGCTTATAGACTTTTCAGTCCAAAATTT
The DNA here is from genome assembly GCF_023161805.1 of Pseudoalteromonas sp. 1CM17D. Lineage (NCBI taxonomy): Bacteria > Pseudomonadati > Pseudomonadota > Gammaproteobacteria > Alteromonadales > Pseudoalteromonadaceae > Pseudoalteromonas > Pseudoalteromonas sp. 1CM17D. Next base: position 95,845 of record NZ_JALNTP010000010.1, read on the forward strand.
CGGTTCTTTTAATTCAAAGCAAGAGCTTAGCATGCTAGCTTCTACTTCGACCAAAGAGCAGTGTGTGTTTAATAACCTGAAAGAAGTCAATTCATTTGGAGTCAAGAATGTTCTTAAAAGCTCTGCTATTTTTGGCGCTAACGGTTCAGGGAAGACAAATTTAGCGGAATCATTTAAGGTCTTACAAACACTTGTCCTAGGATCTTTAGATTCAGTAGGCGATAGCGCTACTCGGCGAGCAATACCTTTTCTATTAAAGAATGATTATTTTGATATACCAACAGAATTTGAGGTTACCTTTATATCTAATGAAAAGTTATATAGGTATGGAATCGCTCTATCTGAAGGTGAAATAGTTGAGGAATGGTTGTACTGGAATAAAAGTTCAAGAGAAACATTACTTTTTCAAAGAGACGGACAGACTGTTAATTATAATCAACGCTCTTTTTCAGAGGCTAAGCTGTTTACCAGACGTGACGGAGATAAGCTTATTCTAGAAAAAACGAAAGAATTTGTTCCTTTTATTTCTGTCTTATCACAGTTTGACGGTGAGCAGTCAAGTATTGTGACATCATGGTTTGAAAAGTTTCATGTTTTGTCTGGACTTTCAGATAAAGGTTTCAAGGATTTCACAATAAATTTGTTTGATGAAGATGAAAAATTTAAAGCTTGGGCAACTGAAATATTAAAATCATTTCAAATTCATGATTTAGTTATAGATGAAATAGAGAAGACTATACCCTTACCTAAAGGGAGAAGAAATTTGGATGATAAGGAACTTAATGATGCAGTCTCAAAACTTCAAGGTTTTCTTGAAAACACAAAAGTGAAGCATAAAGAAGTCGATGTAGTAAAAATTGATTCAGAGACGGGTGAGCAATACTCACTGCCTCTCAGCTTTGAATCGGAGGGAACAAGAAAGTTTTTATACCTTCTAGGTCCGCTATATGATGTTTTAACTAATGATGAAATACTTTTCGTAGATGAATTCGATAATAAGTTTCACACGCTCTTATGTAAATTTATTATTGATATATACAATAAGAATAATCATGGGAATAGTCAGCTTATTATTACTTGCCATGATACAAATCTACTAACAAATGAGCTATTTAAGAGAGATCAGATTTGGTTTATCGAAAAGAATCAATCAAATGAGAGCGAACTTTATTCTTTACTAGAATATAAGGAGCATTACACAAGGAAAGGTGATAGCTACAGCAAAGATTATCTTGCTGGTAAATATGGTGCCATTCCTCTTTTCAGTTCTATTGCGACTTTAGAGGAAATGTTAAATGGCTAAGGATAGAAGTAGAAAAAGGGTTAAGGCTAGGAAAGAAAATACCAGAGAAGAGCTAAAAGTAGTTAGTGATCGAGAGTTACTGACTTTTAGCTTTAAATTTTTAGATCAGACACAACCTCCTGGAAATTGTGAAACAATTGAATTATGGGAAGGTGAAGGCCTTTTAAAACCTTTTATGTCTCGGCTAAAAGAGCTTTCAGCTTTAACTCGTGAAGAAGCTTCTAACCAAAATCAAATTAAGATTTATCGAGATTTTCCACCTAAAGATAAAACAGATTTTTTTCACCCAAGGCATGTAGATAAAAATGTTGCTTGGGGGGTCATAGAGGGGATTGGTGGCCTTCCTAGAGTTGCAGGGTTTATTCAAGAGAGTACTTTCTATGTTGTTTTTCTGGATAGTAAACATCGTTTTTGGATTTCTCAGCTAAAGCACACTTAAATAATTAAGTTAAAACCCTTCATTACCTTTTTAATAGGTACTGCCAAGTTAAATATTGCATAAACTAGACTCGGCAGTACTTATCAAACTTCAAATTAAATTAACAAAGTGCTCATCAGCTCAACTTTTTGTTCCTTAGTTAAGCTTGCTAGCAGACTTTTCATTTCACTCATTTGTTCGTCAGGCTTTTGTTCAATCAAACCTGCATATTTGGCAATTGTTTCGGTTACCTTTTCTGCTGGCTCTTTAAGCTCCTCAGCGGTTAAAATTAAATAGCCAGCAGTTACGTCACTTTTATCTGTAATATGGTTTAGAAGGCGTTTCAGGAGGTATCCTGATACTCCGCTGCTTTCAGCCATTGATGTAAATGTGCGCCGTAAATCATGCGAAGTGATTTTTACTCCTGCAATTTGGCATACATGTTTCAACGTCTTTTTAGGATCAGTTAGATAGCCCTTTTTACTGTTTGTCCCAAACACATAATCAGATACTTTGTATTCTTTTCGTCGATTAAATATCTCAGCTAATCGATCTGTAATAGGAAACTCGGCGTCCAAGCCATTTTTTGTATCTTCTAAAATGAATATCCTATCTTCAAGATGTACTTGTGACCATGGAAGTTGCAGTAGCTCAGACCTTCTCAGGCCTGAAAAGGTTAAAAATTCTAGGTAATCACAAAAACCGACACGACTATTTTGACGATATTTAGCAGCTTCATTTCTTACTTCATATAATGCATCTACAAAAGGTTTTAGCTGTGAACGGCGCAGCCGTCTTGTTTTACGTTTTATATTATTCCAACTACGTTTTTCAGAAAGAGCATCTACAGGGTTTTCTGGAAATAGTGAACGACCTTCGGAAGACTTGTATTCAGCTTTAGCAAAGTTAAATAAAGCGCGCATTAGGCGCATGGTATAATTTGCCTGAGCAGGACTTCTTGAGGTTATTTCTCGTTGGCGCTTTAAAATCATTGTTTGATTAATATCGGCTAGACGTTTGTTATGCCAATCAGGTAGATAGCAGTCCATTTTTTGTTTATAACCTCTTTCAGTTATAGGCTTGAGATCTCTAGATTCGATGTATGAATCAAAAGCTTCTTTCAAGGTAACTGAAGCCGCTCTAAACTGGCGCTTAAGGTCATTAGGATTAATACCCTCAGCTATATCTGCCATTACCTTTCTAGCCATTCGCCTTGCATCATCGAGTGCAATTGATGGAAAGTAACCAAGGGTGACATTAATAGGAGTATCTCTCCCTGGTATCTTTTTATAAACTCTAAATGATTTTTTACCAGCTACGCTCACATCTAAAATGAGTCCTGACAATAGACTGTCATAGTAGCGAGTGCGTTTACCGTTTGATTCTATCTTTTCAAGCGACAATTCTGTGAAGCGAAATTTTGTGTCTGACATATGGTGCTACCTCTGTGCTACTTTGAACGTAAAATTTAACGTTCTGAAATACATAATGATTTATGCATTAGAGGTGGGTTTTATTCAATAACCCTATGATATAGCTATGAAAATTAGTAAATAGTTATATCAAAAAGTAACTCGTAGTAAGTCTTTGTTTTGCAACTCATAATCGTTAGGTCCCCAGTTCGAGTCTGGGAGGGGCCACCACTTTTACAAGCTTTCCAATTTTTTAAATAGTTATAGCCAATACAAAATATTTTCTACGGTACTTTTTATACAGTATTTAGGTTAGTTGTTTGTGTGCCTATACCGCCTCTATTATTTAAAAACCAGCTTCAATCATTTTTCTTTTTTACTAATAACAGCGACATATGTTGGTTCGGTTGCTAGATTCATATTTGCAATCAAGAACCTAGTTGTGTACTTTTTAGGGGCAATTTAAGGTTGTTAAAATAAATTTAAAAGGAAGTATTATGAAAAAGAATAAAATTGCAATCTTGCTAGTGACTGCTGTTATTACAAGTCCAGCTGCTTTTGCAGAGTCACCTAACTTTAACTATGTTGCTGCAGGTTATCTTGACGGTGATATTGATGGCGATGATGCAGATGGATGGACATTTGATGGTAGTACGCTATTAGGTGAAAACTTTTTCCTATCTGGTCAATACCAAACTCTGGGTAATTCAGATGATGGTGTTGATGTCGACTTAAACTGGCTTAGTGCTGGAATAGGTTATCGCACAGCTATTGGCGCGAACACTGACTTCTATGGTTTAGCAACTTACGAAAACGTAGAGCTAGAGGCATCGTATCGTGGAAGTAGTGCTTCGAATGACGAAAATGGCTATAGTCTATCTGTAGGTGTTCGCTCTATGGTAAGTGATAATATTGAGCTAGATGGCCGAGTAGGCAATGTCGATATTGCAGATGAGAGTGAAACATCTTTCAGTGTGGGCGCACGTTACTACATTAATAACAACGTTTCACTTGGGGCTAATTACACCTCATTGGACGAGCTAGATTTAGTAAGCTTAACTGCTCGTTATAGCTTTTAAGTATTAATAAATAAAAAATAAGCGCACTAAACAGTGCGCTTTTTTTATGCCATTTACTTTTTATAAGTAGTTTCTAATCTACTTGGTACTTACTGTTAGTACGAATGTAAATAGTGGCTGTTTTGTCGCTAGTGTTCTCAATCGTGTGGGTAAAGTTACCGGTTGATTCTACATAGCTGCCTGCGCTTAGGTTTTGCGCTTTATCTTGCTCGCTTGAGTTGTACTCTACGGCGCCGGCTATAACAACAGCACGAAATTCGCTTGCATCTGTTTTTATTTCACCTTTAAAGCCGGCAGGAAGTTTAATCATTGAGCCGTTCATATCGGCTGTACTTCCCCAAAGGTAGGCGGTTTGCACGCCTTGGGCGTTAATGTCGTTTAAATCGCTGCTGTTTAACCATACTATGTTGTCTGCATGTAGGTTTAACGGGCGCTCACCATTATCAAACTGAGCATTAGTCGGTTTAACTAAGTACGGCCCTGAGTCGATTTCTAAGTAAATTAAGTTTGTTTCAGCATTGGCTGCAGTGGTGTGGTTTTCACCTGCAGGTTGTGTCCAAAACGAACCCGCTGGCATCCACATTTTTTCGGCTGTTGGGTCGTCATTATGCATTTGCCCTTCAATAACGATACCGCGGTAGGTAATGTTGTGAATGTGCGGCGGAGATTCAAAGCCTTTTTTAAAGCGTACTAACATGCCTGTTGCAGTGTCGGTTGTGCGGTTTCCCCATAAATCTGCAGCGCCAGGGCTTTTATCACCACGTAGCGGGTTTAAGTAACCCCAGTCAATATTGCTTGCAGCAACAACTTGTGATGTGCTTTGCTCTGCAGAGGCTGGCGTTGATATAAGTGTTGCAACCAGTGCAAGAGTTGATGCGTTTAGTAAAAATTTCATTTAAAAGCTCCGTTAAGTTGGTATAGCGCTATAGTACGGCTTAAAATTCAGTCAATAAATGGGCATAAGTTAAATACACTTTCGCAAAAACGTGGATAATAACGCTATAGTTACGCATGCTGGTTTATGCAATAAGAGGGTTTGATGAAAATAGCTGATTTACAAGTATTACTCAAAGTGGCTGAGCTGCAATCAATTACAGCTGCTGCAAATCAATTAGATATGAGCTCATCGGCTGCAAGTGTCTCATTAAAGCGAATAGAGCAGGCGCTTGGGGCACAAATATTTGTACGCACAACAAGGCAAATTCGCCTCACGCCCGAAGGGGAACGGTATTTACCCCTGTGTCAGCAGGCTCTCGATTTATTGCAACAAGGGCAAGTGCTTATTCATGAGGAGCAGCAATCTATTAGTGGTGAAGTGCGAATAGCAGTGTCATCGGAAATGGGGCGCAACCTTATGCGGGTATTGCTAAATAATATTATGGATAAACACAGTGAAGTGACGCTGCGCTTACAAGCAAGCGACAGCCGCGCTGATTTTTACCGTGATGGAATTGATGTTGCGCTGCGTGCCTTAACTAAAGAGGCCGCACAGGAGCTAAATTTATACGGCTTTAAAATTTGTAACATTGCACACGTGCTATGCGCCTCGCCTGAGTACATTAAAAAGCACGGTGAGCCGTTAACGCCAGATGACCTACTGAATCATAATGCCCTTTTATATAAGCTCTACGAGGTAGTGCATGATGGGTGGGAGCTGTATAACGATAACCAAAAATACAAGGTTAAAATGAGCAGCGACCGCGCCGTTAACGATGGCGATATAGTTAGGCGTTGGTGTGTTGATGGCACCGGGATTGCCAAAAAATCGGCCATTGATGTAGCTGAAGATTTATTAGCGGGCAGATTAAAAAGATTAATGCCCGATTACAAAATCCCCCTCACTGAAATGTGGTTAGTACTACCTAGCCGCCAGCTTATAACGCCTGCCATTAGGCTTATTCGTGATGAGTTAAAACACACGATTAGCCAATTAAGAAAAAACCTGATTGCGCAAGGGATAATTAACGAGCAAGAGTGGCCCGATTCACCCTAGCGCACCTTACGCGAGGTTAGTTTTAGCTAGCCTTGCGCCTTTAAAATTTAATTCGCTTTCCTGTGGTTGATTAAATTAAAATACACGCTCTTCTTTTATGTTCTATTTTTTCTAATTATTGGGCTTATTGCTCAGCTGATCCTATATTTATTCTAAGCAAGTGTTAGTTAAGTCCTTTATCCATTTACAGGTATCGTATGTTACTTAAACAAAAAGTTTATATTAGTCTTATTTTGGCTATTGTTGTGCCGTTAGCGGTTTCTACATTTTTATTTTCAAATAGTATTCAAAATCATACCGATGAAAAGCTCGCAAAGGTTGATCTACCCACCGCACTGAGTGAAGTAAAAAGCAAAATTGAACTCGAACTTGCCACTCCTATAATTGTTGCCAAAGAAATTGCGCAAAACAGCTTTGTTAAACAGTGGCTAAGCAACGGTGAAAGTGAGCAAGCAAGAGCCGATTATATTAATTATTTAGCCAGTATTAAAAAAGATAACAACGCAGTTATTGCTTATATAATTTCCAAAAATACCAACAACTATTACACCGATATTGGCATATCTAGACAGATAGATAGAAGCGAAGATGTATGGTTTGATCAGTTTTTATCTTCTAACAGACCCTTTGAAATAGCACTGGATATAGATAAAACTACAAATAGCATGGTGGTTTTTATTAACTATGCGCTGCAAATTAATGGTGAGCGTACCGCCATTACCGGCGTAGGGCGCTCGCTCGATTCTATGATCAACTTAATTAACGAATACCGTATTGGCGAAGCCGGCGTGGTGTATTTGGTCTCTGATGAAGGTGAGGTAATGCTTCACAGTGACAGAAGTAAAATGGGTCAAAAAATTAATATTAACGATATTAAAAATGGCGCCATTATTAGTAAAACAATGGCAGGTGAAGATTATGTTGTGTCGAGTACGCCTATTGAGTCATTAGGTTGGCATTTAGTGGCAGAAGTGCCCGAGCAGCAGTTATACGGGCCAATAAATAGTGCCATTAATAGCAATTTATTATTTGGTGTGATCATTGCCATTATTGGCTTTGCCTTGGCCAGAGTTTTAGTGTCGCAAATATTTAAACCCATTGAAAACATAACTGCTGCAGTGAGCGCGTTAACTAAAAAAGATGGCGATTTAACCGTAAGGCTGCCTACTAACGATAACAACGAAATATCAGAGCTTGCCGCTAACTTTAATTTATTTTTAGAGCAGTTACATGGCATGTTTAAGCAAGTGTCGGACTCAGCAAACCATGTTAAAAGCATTTCAGAAAATGTGTTAGTACAAGTACAAGGCGCGGCTAACTTGGCCGAGGTGCAATCATCTAGCACGCAAACGGTGGCGGCAGCCGTTAACGAAATGGAAGTAACCGTACAAGACATTTCAAACAGTGCCAGTAACGCCTCTGACATTGCGACTTCAACAGAAGAAGCGACTCATAAAGGAGTAGAGTTTGTAAATAGCACGATAAAGCAAATGGAGCAGCTAGAAAACGCCATGGCTACCTCGGTTGCCTCGGTAACTGAGCTTTCAGGTGAGATAAAGTCAATTACGCAGGTGCTTGATGTTATTAAAGCAATATCGGAGCAAACTAACTTACTGGCACTCAATGCTGCCATAGAAGCTGCGCGGGCAGGCGAACACGGTCGTGGTTTTGCCGTTGTAGCCGATGAAGTAAGAACCCTTGCTATGCGTACTGCAGAATCGACCGAGCAAATTAACGAAATGATAGACACGTTAAATTCTAAGGCTTCAAGTACGGTGTCGGCTATAGAGCTTGGTAGTAAAAATACCCTAGAAAACGCCGAACGTTTAAAAGTAACAGGGAGTACCTTAACGGGTATATCTCAAGAAATTGTTACGCTAAGTGAGCTAAATAGCTCAGTGGCTACAGCCACCCGCGAGCAAACGTTGGCTACCTCAGAAATTAGTCAAAATGTGGTGATGATTTCTGATTCTGCTGAGCAAACAAAACAAAATATGAAAACCTCAGAGCAGCTATGCAATGGGCTAAATGAAGAGTCGAATATATTAAAAGACTTACTGGGTAAGTTTACACTCTAAAAAGTGACAACATTAAGCTAAAAAACGCGTTGTAACTTAGTTAATCTAAGCTTTGGTTAAGAGGTTTATTATCCAAAGCTTAGGTTAAAAAAACGCGTTTTTAAAAGGGTTAATTTTTACGGTAAATTTCGTGTTGAATGTCGTAAATATTAACGCTTAAGCTGTCAGAATCTCGGCAATAAGTTTTTAAGCACTCAAGCAAGCTCTCGCTTAACATTTGCTTTTGTTCAATAGAGCGCCCGGCCATGATATGCGCCGCAATATGAATAAACCCTTCTTTTCCTTCACCTAGCTGGTATTGCTGATAAGCAATAGCGCGGGTTTTAATGGTTTCTAAGTCAAACAAACCACTTTGAAAAGTCGCGTTGTGCACTTTTTCAACAAGTACTTGCGGTAATACAGGAAGATCTTCAGAGTGTTCAATAATAATGTGCGGCATTTACGCGTTTCCTATTATGAGTTACTACGTGGGCGTACGTATAATTGTACCAAAGCCTGAACTGTGCGCTAACCCCTCAATGGCCTAAATTTAGTTGTATTAATTTTTGATGGTAGTATAAAAACAGTCACGTGAACCTTCGCTTATAAAGCAAAATTAAGGATTAATATGAAATTTCCACACCGCTTTAAACGTTTAGCTGTGCTATTAAGTGCAGTGGTTACCTTAAGTGCCTGCTCAGATGATGTTGCATCGGTGAGCTTAGGGCTGTTTACTACTAAAGATGTAGTGGTAAATTCGCAGCAAGACCCGCTAGTAAAAGGGGTTACGTGCCATATTAGCCATATTGAGGCCGATTTAGATTTTTCAGATCCCTCTGATATGTCTATTGCGTGTCGCCAAACAGGGCCAATTACAGCCGATATGTTACTAGCAATAGATCGCAGCAAGTCGGGCGAAGTGGTGTTTAAGTCATCAAAAAGTATTTTATTTAAATCGCTAAAAGTGCGCCGTATTTACGATGCACAAAACCGCACATTACTGTACTTATCGTACTCGACTAAGGAGTCGAGCGGTAGCCACCACCACGCACTTTCAACTGTGCCTTTATACAATACACAAGCTTGGAACTGGGCACTTGAACAAAAATAAGAGCACACTATGTTAGCGTTATTTAAATCAAAGCCGCTGCTAGAACAAGCCGAGCAGCAGTGGCTAATTGATACCTTTATTTGGGCGGTAGAGCACTTTGATGCCGCATTTTTTACCAAGCACACGCAAATAATATTGCCAACGGTGGCGCATTTTCCTGATTCGGTATCGAGTATTGAGGAAATGGCCACTAAGGTATTTGTACGAGTACGTGATTACGCAGGTATGAGTGCGTGGCCAATACAATTAGTTGCGCCACAACAGTTACAGCCGCAAGTATTTCCGCATTTTGAATTTGCTGAACACTTACGCGGAGAGCAAAGCCAGCTTATTGTACCGCCAAGCCATACGATTAATATCTCATTTAACCCTAATCAAATTAATCAGCCGCAAGATTTAGTGGCCAGCTTTGCCGGTACGCTGGCTACTGTATTAATTCATCATGTTGGGGTGTTACCGCCAGGTGGTAAAGACTACTTGCCACAAGCGGCAGATGCGCTGGCCTGTTTTTTAGGGTTTGGAGTAATGATGAGCAACACTGTGTATCAATTTAAAGGCGGGTGTGGCTCGTGCTATAACCCTTATGCTAATCGTGAAGCGAAGCTCAGTGAAACTCATACCGTATTTATGCACGCGCTGATCAGTTATTTTAAAAACGATCGTGACTCTAAAAAACATTTAAAGCCACATTTGCGCAGCCAATTTAAAAAAGCCCAAAAAGAGATCAAAGCATTAGTTGATAATTCTGCTAATCCGCTATTGCTTGCCTATGCACCAACTTAAACCGGATACTTGTGAACTACTTAGACGAATTTTTACTGATTGCCATCGCCCACTTTTTTGCAGTAGCCAGCCCAGGCCCCGACTTTGCCGTGGTGCTCAAACAAAGTATACAGCAGGGCAGGCGTAACGCCCTATGGACGAGCGCTGGTGTGGGAGCTGCTATTTTATTACACGTAGGATATTGCGTATTAGGGGTAGCGCTAATTTTAACGCAGTCGCCTAATTTATTTATGGCATTAAAGTATGTTGCGGGGGCGTATTTAGCCTATTTAGGCGTACAAGCATTAAGGGCTGCCAAACCACCGGTAAATAAAACAGACAACATAGAAAACAAAACAGCCCCACAAGAAAGCGTATGGCATGCATTTAGACGTGGCTTTTTAACCAACGCGCTTAATCCTAAAGCCACTCTCTTTTTTATGTCGTTATTTACCTTAGTTATTAGTGTAACTACACCAACTAGCGTGCAAATTGTGTATGGGGTTTATATGGCTTTGGCAACGTGGGTGTGGTTTTCTATGCTTTCTTTAGTGCTGTCAAAACCCAGTGTACGGGCGTTTTTTCAAAAAAGCGGCTATTGGTTTGACCGGGGTATAGGTGTTATTTTAATTGCTTTAGCCATTCGTGTAGTAATTTAACCCTAGGGAGAAGTCATGCCTATTTATAATTTTTCGTTTGGATCGAATATGTCCTCTAACCGCTTGCTTGCGCGTTTGCCAAAAGCAAAGCGAGTTGGCACAGCTGTACTAAAAGGCTACGAGCTTACGTTTAATATGTTATTTAAAGATGGCTCGGGCAAGTGCAGTATTCAAAAAAGTGATGACAAAAACGCCTTGGTATATGGCGTGGTGTATGAACTTGATGAAGCCGAAAAAGCAATTTTAGATACCATAGAAGGCCCAGGCTACGATTGCGTGGCTATTAAGCCCACTTTGTTAGATGGTGAGCAAATAGAGGCCCATTGCTATATTGCAAACACCCACGATAACGATGTACTGCCATACGACTGGTATATTCAGCACGTTCATCGCGGCGCGCTTGAGGCGGGCGTACCAAAAGAATACAGTGATGCAATACTTAATCGGCCGCATAAGCCCGATACAAATAAAGAGCGTGCTGATATTGAATTTGCAGTGCACCAAAAATAATAAGGATAATCATGAAACTCACCAAATTAGCCAGTTTAGCGTTGCTTGCCAGTGCCACTTTTAATAGTTGGGCACAAATTAATACTACGGATTTAGAAGAGGTCATTAACACCTCAATGGCACGCTTTGACGTACCGGGTATGGCGGTAGCGGTTGTGCAAGACGATAAAGTTGTATTTGCTAAAGGGTTTGGGACAAGCAACCTCAATACAAATGCAAAAGTGAACAAAGACACACTTTTTGGTATTGCCTCAAACACAAAAGCGTTTACCAGTGCAGCGCTGGCTAAGTTGGTTGATGAAGGTAAGTTAAGCTGGGATGACAGGGTAATTGACCACTTACCTGAGTTTAGGTTGTACGACTCCTACGTCACCCGCGAAATGCGTGTTCGTGATTTATTAAGCCATCGCAGTGGCTTAGGGCTTGGGCAGGGCGATTTAATGATTTGGCCAAGTACTGATAAATCTATAGAGGATATTTTAGCCGGCCTACAGTATTTAAAGCCAGCCAGCAGCTTTCGCAGCCAGTATGCCTATAACAACTTAATGTTTGTAACCGCAGGCGAAGTGGTGGCACGTGTATCAGGTATGAGCTGGAACGATTACATCGAAAAAAATATATTACAGCCTTTGCACATGGATAACTCGCGCGCGGGCTTTTCGCGTATTCCAAAAAGCAATAAAAACTGGGCAATTGGCCACATACCAATGGATGGTAAGCTCAATCCTTTTTTTGTTAACTACCTAGAAGATTTTAGAGGCGCAGGGGCTATTGCATCGAGCGTAAACGATATGAGCCAATGGTTACTAACGCAGTTAGCTGGCGGAAAAATGCCAAGTGGCGAGCAACTATTTAGTGAAAAACAGCAAGCGCAAATGTGGCACCCGCATATTACCTCTATGGCTTCTAAAAGTGCGTATGAGGCCTATCATCAGCAATTTAGAGGCTATGGGCTAGGTTGGAGCATTGAAGATTACCACGGCTTTAAAAAGCTAGGCCATGGCGGGGGTATTTTAGGTATGGTGTCGCAAGTTACATTATTGCCTGAGAAAAAGCTCGGCATTGTTATTTTATCTAATCAGCAAGCATTTAGTGCACTTTCGGCAGTAACCCACGAAGTGCTTGAAGATGCCCTCGAGCTTGAAGATAAAGACTGGGTTGAAGAGTTGGCTAAAAAACATTTTGCGAGTAAACAAAAAGCCTACGCCAATGCAAAACCCGACACCCCAGCAGATTACCAGCCACAGTTACCTAATATAAATTACACCGGCACGTTACATGACGATTGGTACGGCGATGTAATTATTGAGCAACTAGATGGCAAACTACGTATTGATTTTACCCATACCAAACGCTTAAAAGGCACGCTTGAGCATTACACAGGTAATACGTTTATTGTTAAATGGGATGAAAAGCTACTGGAGGCCGATGCGTTTATTCGTTTTGATATGGGCGCAAACAACCGTGTTAATAGCGCAAAAATGCGCGCGGTATCAACAGCGGTAACAGACTTTAGTTTTGATTTTAGAAACCTTAATTTAAAAGCTAAGTAGTGATGCTATACACCAAAGTCGCAAAGCCACCGTAAGGTGGCTTTGTTATATTAAGCACTCACATTAAAGGAGCGTTTATGCGTACTGCAGTTATTTCACACCCTCATTGCCGTAAACATAAAATGATTGACGATCATCCTGAGTGCCCAGAGCGCCTAGACTCTATTGCCGATAGACTTTTGGCAAGTGGTGTAGATATTGGCTTAACGCATCTACAAGCGCCTAAAGCGCAGCGTGAGCATTACTTATTAGCCCATGATGAGTCATTAGTTAACCTTGTGGAGCGCTTAGTTCCTGAGCAGGGGCTGCATAACCTTGATGGCGACACCTGGCTTTGCCCTGATTCGTTTAAAGCGGTAGAGCGCGCCGTAGGAGCAGGGTTGTTGGCTGTAGATGAAATACTCGCAGATAAACTCGATGCGGCGTTTTGCGCTGTACGCCCGCCAGGACATCATGCCAATGCACATGCTTCTTCTGGGTTTTGTGTATTTAATAATTTAGCTATAGCGGTTAAGTATGCCCAAAGTAAAGGCATTAAACGTATAGCAATTGCTGATTTTGACGTACACCATGGTAATGGCACCCAAGACATATTTATAAACGATGAAAACATATTACTTTGTTCGTTATTTCAATACCCATTTTACCCAAACACGGCCGTAAAAAATAACAGCCACATAGTTAATTCCCCTTTGCCAATTGCCAGTAGTGGCGATGATTTAAAAGAAGTGTTTAATACCCAATGGTTGCCAAAATTAAAAGCCTTTAAACCAGAGCTGCTATTTATTAGTGCAGGGTTTGATGCCCACCTAGAAGATGACATGGCAAGTTTAAAGTTTGTAGAAGATGACTACAGCTGGCTTACAGAGCAATTATGCGACGTTGCAAAAGAGAGTGGTTGCAAGGGTGTTATATCTTACCTTGAAGGGGGCTATGCGCTATCAGCATTAGGAAGAAGTGCTGTAGCGCATATAAAAGTGCTTAGTGAGTACTAATACCAATCCGCAATAATACTTAATTAAGCGAATTGGTATAACTAAAGGGTTATAAACCTAGTAAATCAAACGCCTGCTTGGTATTAAGGGTTTTAATTTTGCCAAGGCAGCATTGCCCTTCATTTAATAAATAAGTGGTGACCAGTTGCGCTAGCTGCTCCTGTGAAAGAGGGGCGCATGCAGCGCCTTGCAGGTCAACGTACTCACCTTGCTTGTTCAACACGCGCACATTACTAAGCTCACTTTGCGTAACGCTGTGCAAACACGCTTCTTGTTCTTGTTTATCGTGCGCTATTTCAAGCTCATTATAAACAATTAATAACTGTGGAAAGCTGTTTAGCATAGTTACCCTACTGTTACCTCGTATGAGGTAAATTTACGCACATTAATAACGCCAGTATCAAAAATTAAGTACTGACCTTTTATACCTTGCAGCACGCCGCTTACTACTGGGTTTTTATCAAAATTAAACGAGCTAATTTTAGTAGGGTACTCTGTTACCGGAAAGTTTAAATCAACCACGTCTTCATCAAGTTGCTCTATGGCTGTGGCACCAAATAACTCGCTTAGCTCGTTTAATTTATCGCTAATTTGCGGGATCAGCTCTGCCGCGGCGGCTTTAAGGTCAATGGCTTCGTTTTGGCCCTTTAGCATGTTACGCCAATTGGTTTTATCGGCAATAAACTCGGCCAATGCCACCTCAACTAAGCCTGATTGCAAACGTGTTTGTACTTTAAAAATAGGCAGTGCTTGAGTGGCGCCTTGATCAACCCAACGTGTCGGTATTTGCGTATGACGAGTAATACCTACTTTAAGCCCTGAGGTATTGGCTAAATACACATAATGCGGGATCATGCAGTTTTCTTCGCCCCATTGCGGCTCGCGGCAGGTGCCTTTATCGTAATGGCAGGTTTCTGGTTTCATAATGCACATATCGCAGCTAGCAAGCTTGCGCATACACACAAAACAGTGGCCTTGCGAGTAACTCTTTTTGGTTTTTTTGCCACAGTTTGAGCATAAAATGGTACCGCTAAACGTCAGCGTTAACTCTTTACCAATGAGTGCGTTTAGGTCGACTAGGTTGTCGCCCACAGGAAGATGATATTGAACCGGCTCTGTTAAGCTCGATTTTAATTTACGCAAAGTGCCTTGCATCTTTACTTGGCCCCTAAAGATGTTGATATTAAAACGTGGAGTTTAACATCTTTAAACTGTATTGGCTTTTTAAGAAATACAAATAGTCATTTAGGGGGAGTGGCCTAGCGTATAGGTAACCTTGCGCTCTGTCGGCGCCCATTTCTTTTAATAAGTGGTGCACATCTTGGGTTTCTATGCCTTCCATGGTTATAGATAGCCCTAGGTTATGTGCCATATCTATAGCGGTTTGCACAATCACTTTATTGGCGGTGTTATTCGTTAAATCAAATACAAACGATTTATCTACTTTGAGCTCCGTAAAGCGATAATTAACCAAATAACTTAGCGATGAATAGCCAGTGCCAAAGTCATCAAGGACCACGCGCACCCCTAAATCAGAAAGCTCATTAACCAATGAAATAAGCGCTTCGTGGCTTTCGACTAATGCTGACTCCGTTAATTCAAACTTAAGAAGCTGCGCCGGAACTTGGTATTTTATAAGGACGTTTTCGACTTTTTCGGCTAGGTTTTTAATCGACAGATTTTTAGCACTTAAATTTACGCTAATTGGGTGATCGTTATAGCCTTGCTCGGTTAGTTTGACGATATCTTTACAGGCTTGCTCAATAACCCATAAGGTAAGCTCGTTAATAATACCTGTGTGCTCAGCAAGGGTGATCAGCTCTTCTATCGATACGCCTTTAAAAGCCGGGTCGGGCCAACGTAGCAGCGCTTCGGCGCCACATACTTGATTAAAGTTCAACCCTATTTGAGGCTGATAATACAACGCTAGTTGGTTGTCTTTAATTGCTTTTTGTAATTTAGCGGCCAATGCCACATCCATTAATATATTACTGCCGTTAGAGGCGCTTACTACTAAATCGTTATTACTTTTAGCTTTTTTAAGTGCCAAGTAACCCCGTTTTGTCCAGTATTCAAAGTCGTCACTGTGGGCTGCGCTACTAATCCCTATGTTATAGGTAAGTTGTAAGTTTAAGCCTTGAATTTCGTATTGTTTGGGCAGGCTATTTATAACTTTAATTAAGGCCCCTTCAAGTGACTCCTGGTTTTGGTTTTTAGTAGATATGCAGGCAAATACCCCGCTGCCTAAGTCGGCTAAGCGGGGGCTGTTATTAAAATCTGTATCTAGGCTGGTAAATTCGCGCTCATGGCTAAGCTCTAACTCTATTTGTTTAGCCACGTGCTTTATTAAAGTGTAGCCCTGCGATGGGGTAATAATGGTATTGAGCGAGTTAAAATGGCGAATTTTAATTAAACACAAGGTGGTATTTCGCCCCTGTGCTTGTAAGCTCATAAACGCTTGTTTTAATTTGGCACTGTTAAGTAATTTAGTTTGCTGAGTATGTGTAGCATGATAAAGCGCACGCTCGCGCTGGTAGCGCACTCTATCGGCAAGTGCCATAGCCATTAAAATAACTTCACACAATATAGCCACTAAAAACGCGTGACGAATCGCAAAGCTATAATCCAAATAGCCCGTTAATTCTAATGGCTGTATTGCCGCGCCAACAATGAGGGGAACCCACGAAAAAACGTAAAACTTCGCCCACCTAAAGCCCGTGCGTAGTTTGTTATAAATTAAAATAATACACGTAATATATAACAAGCTTAATACACAAAAAAAGATGGGTGCTGCAATGTACTCGGGTATAAATAAAGTGGTGATTGATAATAAAAATATTAAAATAAGTAGCGCTTTACTCATTTTATAGCGCCAGCATTTGTCCTTGTGGTAGCGCAAAAACATGGTGCAAAAGGCGAGCGTAAAAAAGGCCATTGCGTAGTTTGAAAAAATCACTTTTTCGTGTAAGTACAATTGCCACTCTAGGGGCCACAAGTAAAAGCCAAAGCCCATTACAATGCCCATTAAACACAGCGCACTAATTATATAGCCTATATAAACTAAATAAACGCGGTCTTTAATCCCAAAATAAAGCACTAAATTATACAGAGCAGCCATTAATAACACGCCGGCAAATATGCCCCAAATGCCGGTTTGCGAGCGAACTAAATCAACAAATTCTTTATGGCGATACAAATTAACCGGGGTTTTGCTGATCCCCGTCGTATCTATTTTTATGGCTAAGCGCTCTGTTGTTTTACTCTCAAGTGCAAAACGTATATGCGGTACGCTATATTGAAAAAGCGTAAGAGACTTTACTTTATCACCTAATTTATAGCTTTCTATAAGCTCATTTCTTTTGTTTAACCGATACACGCTTAGGTGATCAACCATCGGGTTATCAAAATGGGCAACAATGTCTTGAGCATCTAAACTTTTATTTTCAAGGTCTATAAATAGCCAATAGTTTTGCTGCTTAAAGCTCCACTGAATATCGGTTAACGGCTGGTGGGTGATTAGCTCGGGATTTAAAATAATATCGTTGAGTGTGTGAGATTTACTTTCATCTATGTAGTAGGCAAAGTCTAAATATACAGGCGTGGTTTTATCGATGGTATAGCGAGTCGGCACAACCAGGTTAGAAGCGAGTGTGCTAATAATATAAAATATGAAAATCAGTATGGCTATGGCCGCGGCATGATAACGTAAAGTTTTCGTTTCCAACGTTGTATACTTGTAATAACTCTTTTAATTAGTGTAGCACTAAAAAAGCGCATATAAACTGCGCTTTTTTAGTTAAATTTTTAGGGCCTGCTTATCCTTCAGGATTAAAATTTGTTCTAACTAGGGACGATTTAATCGTGGCGCGAGGTTTGCAACCTAGTGGGCTAAGTAAAAACCGAGCAACAAAGAGTTAATCGTCCCTAGGACGAACCTTCGTGCAGCGCGTGTTTGGTATTTATACTGCGTTATCGCCTATTTATGGGGAATAACCACACTACATAGGCTCTGCCTTGCCTAAATACCAAACACACTGCTGCAAATTTAATCTCGAAAGATAAACAGGCCCTAAGTTAAACCAATAATTTAGTTACAGGCTACTGCTCTCGGGCAATCGCTCTGTAAGCAATATCGGTGCGGTACTCCATACCTTCCCAGCTAATTTGTTTTACAAGCTCGTATGCACGTTGCTGTGCCTCGGTAACGGTATTGCCGAGTGCCGTTGCACATAATACACGTCCACCTGCGGTGACAACGTTTTCGCCATCTTGCTTAGTACCCGCATGAAATACTTTTTCATCAGCAGGGTAGTTAACTTTAAGGCCTGATATTGCATCACCTTTAGGGTAATCACCTGGGTAGCCTTTAGCGGCAAGTACAACACCTACGGCTGCGCGCGGGTCAAACTCAATGGTTGTTTTATCAAGTTCTTCGCGGTTAGCCGCCTCAACTAGTTCAACTAAGTCTGATTTAAGACGAAGCATCATTGGTTGCGTTTCAGGGTCACCAAAACGACAGTTGTACTCAATTACTTTGGGCGTGCCCTGGGCATCTATCATTAAGCCTGCGTATAAAAAGCCAGTATAAGGATGACCTTCGCTTGCCATACCCTCAACGGTAGGAACGATTACTTCGTTCATAATGCGCTGGTGGATTTCGTCGGTTACTACAGGTGCTGGTGAGTATGCGCCCATGCCGCCAGTATTTGGACCTTCATCGCCATTGTATGCACGCTTATGATCTTGGCTTGTTGCAAATGGCAAAATGTTTTTACCATCAACCATAACAATAAAAGAAGCTTCTTCGCCTTCTAAAAACTCTTCGATCACGACGCGGCTGCCAGCCTCGCCAAAAGCATTACCAGCAAGCATATCGCGAATAGCATCTTCAGCTTCGCGTTCATCCATTGCCACAATAACGCCTTTACCAGCTGCTAGGCCGTCAGCTTTTATTACAATTGGCGCGCCTTTTTCTTTTAAATAAGCAAGGGCAGGGTCAATTTGTTCAAACGTTTGGTAATCAGCAGTTGGTATAGCATGGCGAGCTAAAAAGTCTTTAGTAAACGACTTAGAGCCTTCTAGCTGCGCTGCACCGGCTGTTGGACCAAAAATAGCGAGACCGTGTTCACGGAACTTATCTACTACGCCTAATACAAGCGGTACTTCAGGGCCAACAATAGTAAGTTCTACATTGTTTTGTTGCGCAAAGCTTAATAGGCCATCTAGGTCTTCAACGTTAATTGCAACGTTTTCTAGTTTTGGCTCAAGTGCAGTACCGGCATTACCCGGTGCTACAAATACAGTGTTTACTTTCGTGTTTTGAGCGGCCTTAAACGCAAGTGCGTGTTCGCGGCCGCCGCTGCCAATGACTAATACATTCATGGCGAAATATTCCTATTTAAAGCGGTTTTTTAAATTTCAGCGTCATACGGTCGCTTTCACCAATAGCTTTGTATTTATCAGCGTCTTGTTCGCCAAGGCGTAAGCTAGGTGGTAGCGTCCACACCCCTTTAGGGTGATCGGCTGTATCCTTTGGATTGGCGTTAATCTCACTGCTTGCAACTAATTCAAATCCAGCTTTTTTAGCTAAATCGACCACGTAACTTTGCTTCATGTAGCCGGTTGATTTTTGGTCCTCATCAGGTCGGCTTTCATCTAAGCGATGTTCAACTACACCTAATACGCCACCTGGTTTTAAAGCCTTATAAAAAGACTTAAATGCACTGAGTGCGCCTTTAGTGTCTTTACCCATGTACCAGTTATGTACATTGCGAAAGGTTAATACCATGTCGGCAGTGCCGGCAGGGGCAATATCAGTGTGCGTTAATGGGGCAAACTCAGAAATTTTTACTTTGCTAAAACGCTCATCTTCGGCCACTTTTTTCTTAAAGCCGGCTAAAGAGCGCTGGTAGTAACCTACTGATGAATCACTCGGAAAATGCGCTGCGTAATATAAGCCTTGCTCTTTAAGTGCAGGGGCTAAAATTTCGCTGTACCAACCACCGCCTGGGGCAATTTCAACCACGGTCATTGTTGGTTTAAAACCAAAAAATGCCAGTGTTTGCTCAGGGTGACGGTATTCATCGCGGGCGCTATTTTTAGCGCTACGCTCGCTTGATTGAATAGCATGGCTAAGGCTTGACTCATGGTTATGGCTAAGTGCCATTGTTGAGGTTAGCGTAAGCGAGGCAACAAGTAGTGACTTTAGTGCAAATTTCATCGTTTGTTCCTTAACATTTTAAATAGGTGTTGAACCAGAATACGTGAATTGATTGCAAACAAAAAGGGCTAAACGTTGTGTTTAACCCTTTGTGTGATTAGTGGCGGAAGTGGCGCATGCTGGTAAATACCATCGCCATGCCAGCTTCGTCAGCGGCGGCGATAACTTCTTCATCGCGCATTGAACCACCCGGTTGAATAACCGCGGTAATACCAGCGGCTGCGGCTGCATCTATACCATCACGGAATGGGAAAAACGCATCTGATGCCATTACAGAGCCTGGTACTTCTAGGTTTTCATCAGCGGCTTTAATACCCGCTATTTTAGCTGAGTAAACACGGCTCATTTGGCCTGCGCCTACGCCAATGGTCATACCGTCGCGGGCATATACAATCGCATTTGATTTAACAAACTTAGCTACTTTCCAGCAAAATAGTAAATCTTTAAGTTCTTGCTCAGAAGGTTGGCGCTTAGACACGACTTTTAAATCGCCTTGGGTAACCATGCCTAGGTCGCGGTCTTGTACTAAAACACCGCCGTTAACGCGTTTAATATCGTGGCCAGTTGCTTTGCCACTCCATTGACCACACGCTAATAAGCGTACGTTCTTTTTAGTTTCAACAATTTTTGCTGCTTCGCTTGAAACGCTAGGGGCAATAATTACTTCAACAAATTGACGCTCAACAATGGCTTGTGCTGTTGCAGCGTCAAGCTCGCGGTTAAAGGCAATAATGCCACCAAACGCTGAGGTTGGATCTGTTTTAAAGGCGCGGTCGTAAGCACTAAGAATATCTTCGCCAATTGAAACGCCACATGGGTTTGCGTGTTTAACAATAACACATGCAGGTACATCAAACTCTTTAACACACTCAAGTGCTGCGTCGGTATCTGCAATGTTATTAAACGACAGGGCTTTACCTTGTAGCTGAGTAGCTGTTGCAACAGACGCTTCGCTTACGTTGTTTTCAACATAAAAAGCAGCATCTTGATGTGAGTTTTCACCGTAACGCATATCTTGCTTTTTAGTGAACTGCATATTGATAGTGCGTGGGAATTTAGTCTCTTCAGCGGCTTCTTCAGTGTAATCAGGTACCATTTTGCCAAAGTAGTTAGCAATCATGCCATCGTACTGAGCTGTGTGCTCATACGCGGCAATGGCTAAATCAAAACGTGTTTTGTACGTTGTTGAGCCATTATTGTTTTGCATTTCGCTAATAACGCGCTCGTAATCGTTTGCGTTTACCACGATGGTGACGTCTTTGTGGTTTTTAGCGGCTGCACGAACCATGGTAGGTCCGCCAATATCAATGTTTTCAATAGCATCTTCAAGGCTGCAGTTTTCTTGAGCGACAGTATTCGCAAAGGGGTATAAGTTAACTACAACAATATCGATAGCAGAGATGTTGTTATCTGCCATTACGCTTTCATCTTGTCCGCGACGCGCTAAAATACCGCCGTGAATTTTAGGATGAAGGGTTTTTACGCGACCATCCATGATTTCAGGATGACCTGTGTGATCTGATACTTCAGTCACTTTTATGCCGTTATCAGCAAGGAGTTTGCAAGTACCGCCAGTTGATAAAATATCTACACCTTGCGCTTCTAGTGCGCGGGCAAATTCAACAATACCGGTTTTATCAGACACACTTAATAGTGCGCGACGAATAGGACGATGAGTATCCATTGTAGTTTAATTTCCTCAGTTAATGAGCTAGCTTAGAAGCGGGCATTTTAACTGATTACTACTCAAAAAACGACTTATAAAGCGCCAATAAGCGTGAGCATTTTGCAACATCTCTACTAAATTGTACGCATAAAAAAAGCACCCGAAGGTGCTTTTTTTGCATGATACCAATTGTATTGGATTAGTAAGCAGTTATAACGATAGAAAAACAAGTCTATAACAAGGCAAAAATTTTACAGTGTAGTTATTCTACATAAGAAATTTTTAACGCCGTTATGGGCTTGTTTAGCTCGTTAGCATGCTTACGCTTTCAATATAATTGGTATTAGTTCATGCCGTATTTTTTAAGCTTTTTACGTAAAGTACCACGGTTGATACCTAGTAAAATTGCCGCACGAGTTTGGTTACCACGTGTGTATGTCATTACTTCTTCAAGTAATGGCGCTTCTAGCTCTGAAAGAACAAGGTCGTAAACGTCTTGCACATCTTGACCGTTAAGCTGCTTTAAATAGTGGTGAACAGCTTTTTTTACTGCATCACGCAATGGCTGCGGTTTCTCGTGTGACTGAACATGAGGGTTTGTGATAAATGGAGAAGTCACGTTTTGTTCGAACATTATTTAATCTCTTTCTTTCTTAGTTAGCTGCTAGTGTTTTAAAGTATTGCGTTAATGCGTCAACCTGTGCTTGTGGGTTGTCGAGCGCATTAAATACTCGCCTAAACTGACCGTCACTGTCATGGGTTTGCAAATACCAAGATACATGTTTGCGAGCGATTCGCGCTCCCATTGGCTCGCCGTAAAACGCATGGAGGTTATCTAAATGCTCCATTAAAATACTTCGCACCTCTGAAATAGCAGGTGGTGGTAAGTGTTCTCCAGTTCGCAAATAGTGGTCTATCTCCCTAAATATCCAAGGGCGACCTTGGGCGGCTCGGCCAATCATGATGGCATCTGCACCCGTATAGTCCAAAACCTGCTTTGCTTTTTCTGGAGATGTAATATCACCATTAGCAACCACAGGTATCGACACTGAGCGTTTTATATCCCTAATCGTGGCATATTCTGCTTCACCTTTGTACATACATGCGCGTGTACGCCCATGTACGGCAAGTGACGCAATGCCATAACGCTCAGCTATTCTCGCAATCTCTACACCATTACGGTTGTCCTGATCCCATCCTGTACGGATTTTAAGTGTGACAGGGATATCAACAGCGTTAACCACTGCATCAACTATCTCTTCCACAAGTTCAGGAAACTGTAATAATGCAGAGCCTGCGAGTTTCTTGTTCACTTTTTTTGCTGGGCACCCCATATTGATATCTATGATCTGTGCACCGTTAGCAACATTGAATTGTGCGGCCTGCGCCATAAGCTCAGGATCAGCTCCTGCAATTTGCACCGCGCGTATACCCGACTCACCGCTGTGATCCATACGGTTCATCGATTTTTCAGTTTTCCAAACCTTCGGGTTTGACGATAACATTTCAGACACGGCCAAGCCTGCGCCTAAGCGGCGGCAAAGCTGTCTAAATGGTCTGTCTGTAATACCTGCCATTGGCGCGACTATTACATTATTCTCAAGTTGGTATGAACCGATACGCACTGTATTCAATAGGCCTCTTTTCAAGGGGCGCTAAGTTTACGGTTTTTTTAGGAAAAATCAAAGGCTATAAATTGAACAAAAGTGACTTTTTTTTGCCCTTTTCGTATTGACTTTTGATAACCGCATGACAAGTGGGTCGATTTGTTTGAAATTTAAACAAAAAATAATTTTGTTAAATTATGCGAGCTAATTTTCGAACTGTAAAAAAATAGTAAAGCCTGTTAAATACAGGCTTTACATGCAAGTTTTGAGTTAAAACTCTAAATTTATAAATATATGCGGTTAGCTATTTTTTGTACCGCTTACACGGGTCCAATCACCCTCTAGTGCAATATCGTCAAGCTCAATAAACGGTGCGTAAATATCGGCAACCGATTGGGCTTGCTCTTCTAATATGCCCGACATAGCAATTTTGCCACCCGGTTTAAGTAATCCCAAAATTACACTGTGAAGCTCACGCAGCGGCTGCGCTAAAATATTAGCCACTACAATATCAGCACTAAACTCAGGTTGGTTTTCTGGTAGGTATACCTCAAGCTTATCGGCTACGCCATTACGTTGTGCGTTATCTAAGCTTGCTTCTAGTGCTTGCGGGTCAATATCAATACCTATCATGCGCTCTGCACCAAGTTTAATGGCTGCAATGCCTAAAATTCCCGAGCCACAACCAAAATCAACCACTGTTTTACCACTTAAATCTTGGCTTTCTAACCATTTAAGGCACAATGCCGTTGTTGCATGCGTACCCGTACCAAACGCAAGGCCTGGGTCGAGCAGTACATTAACTGCATCTGGGTCTGGAATGTCGCGCCAGCTTGGGCAGATCCACAGTTTTTCGCCGAACTGGATTGGGTGAAAGTTATCCATCCACTCACGTTCCCAGTCTTTATCTTCTAGTTGCTCAATTTTGTATACCAGCGTGTCTTTAATTTCATCATGACGCTTAAGTAATGCAATTACCGCGTTCATATCATGATTGGCTTCAAATAGACCAATTACAGTGGTATCGGCCCAAAACTCTACGGTGCCAATTTTAGGCTCATAAATAGGCGTGTCTTTAGCGTCAATAAAAGTAACAGAGGCGCTGCCTGCTTCCATTAATAAGTCACTCACTGCATCTGCGGTAGCAGCATTGGCATTGATACGGATTTGGATCCAAGCCATGGTTGTTTCCTTTAAATAGAAAAAAGGCCGCTACAGCGGCCTTTTTAGTTTATATGAAGCGCTAAATTATTTAGCGTCTAAAAAGCTTTTTAGTAAATCAGAGCGAGAAGGGTGGCGTAATTTACGCAGTGCTTTCGCTTCTATTTGACGAATACGCTCACGTGTTACGTCAAACTGTTTACCTACTTCTTCTAAGGTGTGGTCGGTATTCATATCAATACCAAAGCGCATACGAAGTACTTTAGCTTCACGGGCTGTAAGGCCTGCTAGCACGTCGTTTGTTGCGCCACGAAGAGATTCCATTGTTGCCGAGTCGATTGGCGAATCAATAGTGGTATCTTCGATAAAGTCACCTAAGTGCGAATCTTCATCATCACCGATTGGTGTTTCCATCGAAATTGGCTCTTTGGCAATTTTAAGTACCTTACGGATTTTATCCTCAGGCATCATCATGCGTTCTGCTAATTCTTCAGGATTTGGCTCACGACCCATTTCTTGTAACATTTGACGAGATATACGGTTAAGTTTATTAATCGTTTCTATCATATGTACTGGAATACGGATTGTTCTTGCTTGGTCAGCAATTGAGCGGGTAATCGCTTGGCGAATCCACCACGTAGCATAAGTCGAGAACTTATAACCACGGCGGTATTCAAACTTATCTACCGCTTTCATCAAGCCAATGTTACCTTCTTGGATTAAATCTAAGAACTGTAAACCACGGTTTGTGTATTTTTTAGCAATTGAGATTACAAGACGTAAGTTAGCTTCAACCATTTCTTTTTTCGCACGGCGCGCTTTTGCTTCACCAATGCTCATACGACGGTTAATGTCTTTAATACGCTCAATGCTTAAGCCTGTGCTTTCTTCAATTACACATAGCTTTTGGATGCAACGAATAATTTCAGGCTTCACTTCTTCAAGTTTAGCTGAATGTTTTTCGTTAGCATTTATTTCTAGGTCTAGCCACGCTGAGTCAGTTTCGTTATTAGCAAAGTGCTTAATAAACGTTTTCTTAGGTAGCTTAGCAATTTGTACCGCTTGTTTCATGATAAGGCGTTCTTGAATACGCACTCTATCCATCATTTCACGCATGTTGTTAACCATGCGATCAAACTGTTTTGGTACTAATTTAAAGGTTCTGAAAAGCTCGCCAATTTCAAAAATAGCGGCTTGAGAATCTGGGTGCGAACGCCCTTTTTCATCAAAGGTAGCGCGAGCTTTAACGTATAAATCACGTAAGTTTTCAAAGTGAATACGGGCTTCTTCTGGATCTGGGCCTGTATCTACTTCTTCTTCGTCTTCATCGTCATCGCTGTCTTTGTCATCTTCATCATCGTCTTCATCAAGTTGTTCTTCACTTAATTCAGAGCCGATGTGAGTTGCTGAGATTTGCGCTTCGTCTTCGTTAGGGTCGAAAAAGCCTGAAATAATGTCGCTTAAGCGCATTTCTTCTGCTTCAAACTTATCCCACTGTTCAAGTAGGTAAGTAATCGCTTCAGGGTATTCGGCAACAGAAATTTGTACCTGGTTGATACCTTCTTCAATGCGCTTAGCGATTACAATTTCGCCTTCACGTGTAAGAAGTTCAACAGTACCCATTTCACGCATATACATGCGCACTGGGTCAGTTGTACGGCCAATTTCTTTTTCTACAGTTGCAAGGGCTGCAGCAGCAGCTTCTGCTGCGTCTTCGTCTGTCGTGGTTTCTTGCATCATTAATTCATCAGCATCAGGCGCGTTTTCGCTAACCTTGATACCCATGTCATTAATCATGCTAATGATATCTTCTACTTGATCTGAGTCGATTATGTCTTGTGGAAGGTGATCATTTACTTCAGCAAAAGTTAAGTAGCCTTGCTCTTTACCTTTTTGAATCAGAAGTTTTAATTGTGACTGAGGAGTTGGATCCATAGAGATTGTTTCTTCCACTCTGATAAGTTGATACAACAGGCGTCATCATAGAGTTAGCCTTTTAACTAACTTTAATAATGTGACGCAGTGAATAGCACAGTATAACAGTTTAAATCAAGTCTGACTAGCTGTTACTCGCTTTTAGCGCTGTCATAAGTAAATGACATTCTAGTTTTTCATCACTTGATAAGCCCTGTGTCTTGTCCTTTATTAATAGGGTCTCTAGTCGATAATTTAAACACTGATCTTCAATAAATTTAAAAGTATTTTGAAAAACAGTCTCTAAACGCTCATCACTAATTTGGTGCTGCCATGTGGCAAGCTTTACTAGCGGTTCGTAATCTTCGGAATCTCTAAATGATTCGAGTAAAACCGCTGTGTTAGCATTGTCTTTTTGCAGTGCGCGCTCTTGTAAGCGCAGTAGCAAACCAATCCCTGCTATGTTCATTTGCGCCAATTCTGGCAAATGGGGCACACTTTTAGCTAACTGTGGGTGCTGAATTAAAATACCAATAGCTTGGCGCATTGGGGTAATTTTAAATTTTCGCTCAACAGCGTGTTGTTGCTTTGGTGTTTTTAAGCGGCTATTTAGCTGCTCACGCGTACGGCCAATTAATCGCCCTAACTGCTCTAAAATATTTTCTTGGTAAAATTCACTCGGAATTTTTTCAATTAACGGCAAAGCGGCACTTAATAGCTTCGCTTTGCCTGAGTCTAGTGTTAGGTCTACTTCTTGGCTAAGCTTATTAAATAACACTTTGGTAAAATCATCTGCTTGGCTTAAGCGTTGCTCAAACTGTGTTTTACCTTCTTGCTGAACCAGTGAATCGGGGTCTTCGCCGTCAGGTAAAAATACAAAGTGTAATGCTTTGCCATCGTTTAAGTAGGGCAGAGCATTTTCTAGTGCTCGCCATGCAGCGTCGCGGCCCGCTCTGTCGCCATCGTAACAACAAATAACTTTGTCGGTGGTTCTAAATAGCGTATGCATATGCTCGCTTGTTGTTGCGGTACCAAGCGCAGCTACGGCATATTCAATACCTTGCTCTGCAAGTGCAACTACATCCATGTAACCTTCTACAATAAGTACATGCTCAAGCTTTTTATGTGCTTGTTTTGCCTCATAAAGACCATATAGCTCAAAGCCTTTATGAAAAATGCGGGTCTCTGGTGAGTTGAGGTATTTAGGCCCTTGGTCGGCTTGCATTACACGCCCGCCAAAGGCAATAACACGGCCACGTTTATCACGAATAGGGAACATTAACCGATCGCGGAAAAAATCAAACTGCCTACCTGGTGTTTTTTCGGAGGCGAGCTTAAGCTCGACCAGCTGTTCTTTTTGCTCTTTTGTTCGGCCAAGTTGTTGGCACAGCGCTTCCCATTCGCTCGGCGCATAACCAATCATAAACTTTTTAACGGTTTCGCCACTTAAACCACGCCCTTTTACATAGTCAATCACCGCAGCAGAGTTACTGTGGTGCTTTAATTGATGCTGGTAAAAGCGTGCTGTGTGTAACATTAAATCGTAATCTGAGCGCTTTTGCGCTGCCGTGCGCTCAGGTGCTGAGCTACTGCCTTTCTCGCGAGGTACGTCTAAATTTAAAAGGCTTGCGAGCTCTTCTATGGCATCAACAAATTCAAGCTTGTCGTATTCCATAACAAACGAAATAGCGTTGCCATTAGCACCACAGCCAAAGCAGTGGTAAAACTGTTTATCTTGAGAAACAGTAAACGAGGGAGATTTTTCGTTATGGAAAGGGCAGCAAGCTTGGTAGTCTTTGCCTGCTTTTTTAAGACCAACTTTAGAGTCTATTAGCTCTACAATATCTGTTCTGGCGAGTAAATCGTCAATAAAATTTCGTGGGATCTTTCCAGCCATGTTTTGTAAGTAGTCCTAACAATTGGTGAGGTGTAATTTCAACACAATGCGCGCATTTATAAAAGGGGTATTGGTAAGCTAAAAAGCTACATTATATCCATGGGCAATAATACTTAATCATTTTTAGGTGCTAAACCTGACGCTAACAGCGTGCAAAGCTAGGATATTGAAGGTAGAGCAGTGCAGGCGCAGTAAGTGATAGCCCTAAATAACCCATTTTACCTAGCCCTCAATGTGCTTTTGTAGCTACACAATAAATCACTTAATTACATGCACGAGCATTACTTAAAAGCGTTTTGTTTGTCTACTTAAACGAAGAAACCGAGCACTAGGCTCGGTTTGCTTTAATCATACTTTGTGTATGTGGGAGTATTAGGCTGTTAATCGTTGCTTAATTAAACCAGAAAGCTTGCCCATATCGGCACGTCCTTCGGCTTTGCTTTTGATTATGCCCATTACTTTACCCATGTCTTGCATACCTGCTGCATTAGTATCAGCAATAGCCGCATCAATAAGGGCAACTATTTCTTCTTCACTCAATTGTTGAGGTAAAAAAGTTTCTAGTGCTGCGATCTCATTGGCTTCAATTTCGGCTAAATCTTCACGCCCAGCATCTTTGTACTGAGTGTAAGAATCACGACGTTGTTTAACAAGCTTCACTATAACGGAGGTAATACCTGCGTCGTCTAGTGTTATTTGCTCGTCAATCTCACGTTGCTTGATTGCGGCAAGCACCATGCGAATAGGGTTAAGACGTTGTTTGTCTTTCGCTCTCATCGCATCTTTTTGCGCATCTTTTAGCGTTATTAAAAGGCTCATTTATACAAGACCTAATACTATTAGTATAATTTAACGCGACGTGCGTTATCGCGAGAAAGCTTCTTCATGTGACGCTTAACCGCTGCAGCTTTTTTACGCTTACGCTCAGCTGTTGGCTTTTCATAGTGCTCGCGACGACGAACTTCTGAAAGGATACCTGCTTTTTCACATGAACGCTTGAAGCGACGAAGTGCTACGTCAAACGGTTCGTTCTCTCTTACTTTAATTACTGGCATTAAAAATTCACCTACCTAAATTATGAGCGTTGCTCAAGTTGATCAAACATTGATCAAGTGGTTCAAAAATGGTGCGGTATTGTAATCCGAAGCAACAC
The DNA here is from genome assembly GCF_023161805.1 of Pseudoalteromonas sp. 1CM17D. Lineage (NCBI taxonomy): Bacteria > Pseudomonadati > Pseudomonadota > Gammaproteobacteria > Alteromonadales > Pseudoalteromonadaceae > Pseudoalteromonas > Pseudoalteromonas sp. 1CM17D. The sequence continues at coordinate 125,315 of NZ_JALNTP010000010.1, forward strand.
CACATGTAAAGGATAATATTAACAGAAATGCAGCGGCTTAAATAGTGTTAATTTGGCTGGCGTTGGTATAGCCTACAGAATACTTGCCCTGCTTTTTTTTCTTTAATTAACAGCCAGTTATCTGGTTGTGAAAAGCTGCTTAGTTCGGTTTCTACCTCAACATAAATGAGCGCGTCTTCGCTAAGCCATTGGTTATTTTCTAATAAATCACAGCTACTTTGCGCTAAGTTTTTACGAAATGGTGGGTCAACAAAAACTAAATTAAATGGTGAATTTGTATTCTTTTGCTCTAAATATGAGAGTGAATTAGTGTGTTTTACCTGTGCATTTTCAAGCTTTAAGGTACTAATATTTTGCTCAATTTGCTTAGCAGCCGAGGCATCTAGTTCGATAAACGTGGTGCTTTTGGCAAACCGAGAAAGCGCTTCAAAGCCAAGCCCGCCAGAGCCTGCAAAGCAATCGAGAACTGTTGCATCGCGCGTATCTTGCATTAACCAATTAAACACGGTTTCTTTAATGCGGTCTGTTGTTGGGCGTAGCCCTTCTACATTTTTTACCGGCAGTTTACGGCCACGAAATTGCCCGCTGATTACTCTAATAAAGCCGTCAGTAGATTTGCTAATTGCTTTATTTTTCGTTGTTTTTTTTCTCATTTAGGTCACTAAAAAATGGTATAAGGGATCTAGCTCAGATAATATTGTGCGTAGTTTACGTTTAGCTTCATTTTTCAACCGCATTAAAAGTGTTACTATTTAGCACTTACGTTTTGAACGGTTGTTTGGCCGGCACGCTTTGCTGAGCCACACCAAGCTATTTCAAATTTTAGTTTATCAGATTTTTATAAGTGGTTATTAGCAAGTATGGCAAAAAAAAGTAAATTCATGTCTTGGCTCGGTTTTGGTAAGTCAGATAAAAAACAAGCAGAAGCTGATAAACAACAGGCATTAGCTCAGCAACAAGAGGCTGAGCGCTTAGCGGCAGAAAAGGCCGAAGCAGAGCGTGAAGAACAAGCACGTATTGCTGCTGAAAAAGCACAAGCAGAGCGTTTAGCAATTGAAAAGGCTAATGCAGAGTTGCTTGCAAAAGAGCAAGCCGAAGCACAGGCGCAACAACAAGCACAAGCTGCTCGTCTAGCTGAGCAAGAAGCGCAAATGCGTTTAGAGCAAGAGCGAATGGCTGCACAGCGAGCTGAGCAACAACGTTTAGACACAGAGCGCGAGCAAGCTGAGCAAGATGAAAAATTAGCAATTGAAAAAGCCAACGCTGAGTTGCTTGCGAAAGAGCAAGCTGAAGCACAGGTACAACAACAAGCACAAGCCGCTCGTTTAGCAGAGCAAGAAGCGCAAATGCGTTTAGAGCAAGAGCGTGTTGCAGCAGAAAAAGCTGAAGCTGAGCGTTTAGAACAAGAGCGTATTGCACAAGAACAGGCAGAAGCTGAACGTGCAGAGCAAGAACGTATTGCTGCAGAAAAAGCAGAAGCTGATCGCTTAGAACAAGAGCGTATTGCCGCAGAGCAAGCAGAAGCTGAACGTGTAGAGCAAGAGCGTATTGCCGCAGAGCAAGCAGAAGTTGAACGTGCAGAGCAAGAGCGTATTGCTGCAGAAGCGGAAGCTGAGCGTTTAGAGCAACAGCGAATTGCACAGGAACAAGCAGAAGCTGAACGTTTAGAGCAAGAACGTATTGCAGCAGAACAAGCAGAGGCCGAGCGTTTAGAGCAGCAGCGTATTGCAGCAGAACAAGCAGAAGCTGAGCGTTTAGAGCAACAGCGAATTGCCGCAGAGCAAGCAGAAGCTGAACGCTTAGAACAAGAGCGTATTGCACAAGAACAGGCAGAAGCTGAACGTGCAGAGCAAGAACGTATTGCAGCAGAGGCCGAAGCTGATCGTTTAAAGCAAGAGCGCATTACGGCAGAGCTTGCAAAAGAAGAAGCTAAACTTGCCGAAAAGCCTAAAAAAGAAGGCTTTTTTTCACGTCTTAAAAAAGGGTTATTAAAAACCCGTGTAAATATAGGCTCTGGCTTTGCATCTATTTTTAGTGGTAAAAAAATAGACGATGATTTATTTGAAGATTTAGAAACACAGCTTCTTACCGCCGATTTAGGTGTTGATACCACCATGAAGCTGATTGATAGCCTTACTGATGCAGCTGATCGCAAGCAGCTTAAAGATGGCGATGCGCTTTATGAATTAATGAAGCAAGAAATGGCCGCAATGCTTAAAACAGCTGAGCAACCGCTTGAGATACGTGCTGATAAAAAACCATTTGTTATATTAATGGTCGGTGTAAACGGCGTAGGTAAAACGACAACCATTGGTAAGTTAGCTAAGCAATTTCAAAATGAAGGTAAGTCGGTTATGTTGGCCGCAGGTGATACCTTTCGTGCAGCAGCCGTAGAGCAGCTGCAAGTGTGGGGCGAGCGTAACAGCATTCCTGTTATTGCCCAGCACACTGGTGCAGATAGTGCCTCGGTGGTGTTTGATGCATTTCAAGCCGCTAAAGCGCGTAATGTAGATGTATTAATTGCCGATACAGCAGGGCGCTTGCAAAATAAAGATAACTTAATGCAAGAGCTTGAAAAAATAGCCCGCGTAATGAAGAAAATTGACCCTGATGCACCGCATGAAGTTATGCTAACCATTGATGCGGGTACAGGTCAAAATGCAATTAGCCAAGTAAACTTATTTAATCAATGTGTTGGGTTAACCGGTATTACCCTTTCAAAACTTGATGGTACTGCTAAAGGTGGGGTTATATTTGCGGTTGCAGATAAGTTTAATATTCCTATTCGTTACATTGGTGTTGGCGAAGGTATTGATGATTTACGCGCATTTAAAAGCGATGACTTTATTGACGCTTTATTTAGCCAAGATGAGGATGACGCTTAATACATAAAAGGGAGCTTGCTCCCTTTTTTGGTCTGTTTATCTTTTGAGATTAAACATGCGCTGCCCTTTGGACTATTTACTTTTTATTGCTCCGTTTTACTTAGCCTTCTGGGCTATAAACCTTGCGCCGCGATTAAATAGTCTCTAGGCAGAGCAAATTTCAATCCTCAAAGGTCAACAGGCCCTAGCTAAGGAATTCCATTTTACTAATTTGGGACTGGCATAATAAAAAATGATAAATTTTCAGCAAGTAAGTAAAACCTATCCGGGTGGGCATCGCGCTCTCGAAAAAGTTACATTTCATATTAAACCTGGCGAACTGGCTTTTTTAACAGGCCACAGTGGTGCGGGTAAAAGTACCTTATTAAAGCTCATTAGCTTAATGGAGCGCCCCTCTGCAGGCAACGTGCTAATTAATGGTGTTGATTTAAATAAAGTTAATTCTCGGCAAATTCCTTATGCGCGCCGCGATATTGGTATTATTTTTCAAAATCATCGATTGTTAGAGCGTTACACTGTGTTTGATAACGTTGCACTGCCGTTGATTATTGAAGGCACTCATCATAAACAAATCGCTAAACGAGTTCATGGTGCGCTAGATAAAGTAGGGCTGTTAGATAAAGTTAAATGCCATCCTTCTACACTCTCTGGTGGTGAGCAGCAACGCGTAGGTATTGCCAGAGCGATTGTAAATTCTCCGCCTATTTTATTAGCTGATGAACCAACGGGTAACCTTGACCCCGAGCTCTCTATGGAAATATTAAGGCTTTTTGAAGATTTTAATAAACACGGTACGACAGTACTTATAGCAACACACGACCTTGGTCTGGTGTCGCGTTTAAAATACCGTAGCCTGACTTTAAAAGATGGCCGAATGCTTGAAGACCCACTTGCGGAGGGCACGCTGTGAGCTTGTTATTTAAAGGACGCCAAAACTCAAACGATAAACAAAAAAAATCAGCCATAGCTGGCGGTTATTTTTTTATTATTAATATTTTTCGCCAAGGTGTGCATAGTTTAGGTGAAATGTGGCGTACGCCACTTGCATCATTAATGACAATTGCTGTACTTGGGCTAAGTTTAACATTGCCTGCAACGCTTTATTTAGTCGTAAAAAATGTACAGCAAGTCAGTAGCGGGTTTGAAGAAGCCAGTGAAATATCGCTTTTTGTAAAAGAAAGTATGAGCGAACAAGAAACACAAACCTTAGTAAAGCGTTTAGCACTTTACGCCGAGGTAGAAAGTGTTGAATTTATTTCTAAGCAACAAGCATTAACTGAATTTAAAGATGTGTCGGGGTTTGGGCAAGCTTTAGAATACCTAGATAGCAACCCGCTACCCGATGTTGTATTAGTGACACCTACTAAGCGGCATCGCCAGCCTAATGCGGCTAAAGCGCTGCTTACAAAGCTTGAGAACGAGCGCGAAGTAGATTTTGGTAAGCTTGATATTGCTTGGCTTGAGCGCCTAAATGCATTATTAGACTTATTAAAAGAAAGCGTTATCACAATTGCTTTATTACTTCTTACCTCTGTCACGCTTATTATTGGTAATACGATTCGTTTATCGATTATGGATAAAAAAGAAGAAATACAAGTAATGAAGTTAGTAGGTGCTACCAATACATTTATACATGCTCCGTTTTTGTGGACCGGCATTTGGTATGGTGTTATAGGGGGCTTGTTTGCATTTATTTGTATTGCCTTAATGATGTGGTGGTTAACTAGCGCAGTAAGCAGCGTTGCAGGCGTGTATCAAACAAGCTTTTCGTTAATTGGTTTAACGCTTAATGAGTTTGGCGCATTAGTATTACTAGCAACCAGCTTAGGCTTTATTGGTTCTTACTTATCGGTTAACCGATATATTAAAGAAATTGAGCCTGATAAAGTATGAGTACAGCTGCTAATGGCTGACTCAAAAATGTCATGTTTGTATATTATTATCCTCAAATGAGATTAGTTGTAAATGCGCTGTTACGCTTGCGCTAATCTCTTGCAATCCCTTAGTTCATCACTTATTCAGTCGCATGTAGTAGACTTAACATACACTAAAAAACCGCTTGATTTACGCTTAAAAAAAGTTTTAAATTGGGGTTAGCACTCTTAGAGAAAGAGTGCTAAGATGGTTTCAAATGTTTATCACCGAGGTGAAAAATGAGTAAAGATTTATACGCAATGGCACTTACAGTTGGGCAACAAAGCGCAAGCATGGACGGCTACCTTCAAGCGGTTAGCACAATTCCTATGCTTAAAGCTGAGCAAGAGAAAGAGCTAGCAACACGACTTCAAGAAGAAGGCGATCTTAGTGCTGCAAAGCAACTCATTATGTCGCATTTACGCTTTGTAGCACATATTGCTAAAAGCTACTCGGGTTATGGTTTACCGCAAGCCGACTTAATCCAAGAGGGCAATATAGGCCTGATGAAAGCGGTTAAGCGTTTCGACCCAAGTGTGGGTGTACGTTTAGTGTCTTTCGCTGTTCATTGGATTAAAGCAGAAATTCATGAGTTTGTGCTTAAAAATTGGCGCATCGTAAAAGTTGCGACCACTAAAGCGCAACGTAAATTGTTTTTTAATCTTCGTAAAAACAAAAAACGTTTAGGTTGGTTTAACCAAGCTGAAGTAAGCACTGTAGCTAATGAGCTAGGTGTGAGTGAAAAAGAAGTTCGTGAAATGGAATCGCGCATGAGCGGCCAAGACATGGGCTTTGACTTAACGGGCGACGATAACGACGACGCACCAACAAGTACATATTCACCAGTACAATATTTAACAGACGGCTCAGCTGATTTAGCTGACGATATTGAGCAGCAACAATGGCAAGAGCAGTCACATACTCGTTTATTTAGCGCGCTTAAAACGCTAGACGAACGCTCACAAGACATTGTAAGTGCACGCTGGTTGTCTGATGACAAAGCAACACTACAAGAGCTTGCTGAAAAATACAGTGTATCTGCTGAGCGTGTTCGCCAGCTAGAAAAAACAGCGATGAAAAAGCTGCAAAGTGCTATGAGCTAATAGCGCAAAAAATGTAAAACTTAAAAAGCCCTGCATTAATATGCGGGGCTTTTTTTTAACTAAAAAAGCTAACTAAAAAGGTTAATAGAAAGTATCGTTTGTCTTGTTCTGCTTACCTCTAGTCACATCTATGTATCTTTTAATTAAATGTACGCTATTTAAAATTAATGAATAAGTTTGGTTTTAATTTAAATAGATGATTTTAGTTTGTTTTTAATTTGGGTATATGAAAATATTCGCGCACCTGAGCGACTTATCGCTCAAATCGTAGCTTAATTAAGTCATTTAATTGCTGGTTTGTTGCCTTTCAATTTCATTTAACGCGAGTATTTACACTCAATATGAACTCATATTCACTAAAGAAAAAAATCTTGCTATCGGTCGTTCTTGCCCTAGCCGTTATTATTGTATTGCTGTCCTGGAATAGCTATACCTCTCAAAAAGCGTTACTGCTAAAAAGCAGTATTGATAACGTAAGCCAATCTGGTAAGCAACAGGCTACGAGTATTGAAAATTGGCTAGCTAGTCGTCAGCAGATAATTAAATCGGTTGCGAATAAGGTTGAGGACAACACGCTCAGCGCACTACAGCAAGCAGCATTTTCAGGTGGCTTTCAGTTAACTTACTTTGGAGATAGTAGCGGAAAAATGACTGACTCTGATCCCAGTATTGATCGCACCGGCTACGATCCGCGCACTCGTCCATGGTATAAACAAGCACTGCTTCAAAGTAGCACCGTAATTACCAAACCTTATTTAGATACCGCGTATAATCTGTTGGTTGTTTCTATTGCTAAAACCACGCAAAGCGGTGTGGTTGCGGGGGATTTATCGATTGAGGCCTTGGCCGATAGCGTCAATACAATGTCTTTGCCTGCGGATGGGTACGCCATTATGATGCATAAAGATGGCACTGTGGTTGCCTACAAAGACGCTAGAAAAGTAATGGCAGATATTACGCGTATTGACTCGAAAATAAATCATCAATTAATTTTATCTAACAGTCAAAACGGTGAATTTACTCCTGTTTACTTTGAGAGTGAAGACCGAGAGAAGCTAGTTTGGGGTGAAAACATTAACAATACAGATTGGCAGTTGCTGTTTGTATTGGATAAACAAACTTTAGAGGCTCCGCTTATTAGTTTATTGCTGACCCAATTAGTGCTGGTTGCAGTAGCACTTTTACTGAGTGTGTTGGCTATTTCATGGTTATTGGGTGTATTGCTCGCCCCTTTGAGCCGAGTGTCGCAAGCTTTATCAACAATTGCAGATGGTAACGGTGATTTAACCCAGCGTATAACTGTTGATACGCAAGATGAAGTTGGGGTTCTGGCTGGTAGTTTTAATCGTTTTGTTAGCAGCCAACATGAACTGATCAGTCATATTCGTCAATTAGCTACTGACTTAGACTTTGATGCAGAGAAAAGCTTGATCACCAACCAAAGCAGTGTCAGTGAGTTGCAGCGCCAGCAACAAGAAGTGGCTATGGTTGCTACCGCGGTCACAGAAATGGCGAGTGCAACCCATGAAATTGCCGCTAATGCAGAAAACACCGCAACCGCATCGCAACAATCGGCACAAAGTAGCCGTGAAGGTAAGCTGTTAGTTGATAAAACCAGAAACACGATTAATTCACTCGCGGGCGAAATAGACCAAACTACCACAGTTATTGGTGAATTAAGTTTGCATGCTCAGGCTATATCGAGCATTTTAACTACCATTCAAGAAATTGCAGAGCAAACAAATCTCTTAGCACTTAATGCTGCAATAGAGGCCGCCCGTGCGGGATCGCAGGGGCGTGGTTTTGCAGTGGTTGCCGATGAAGTGCGCGTGTTATCAAGAAGAACACAAAACTCTACAGCCGAAATTTATACCACTATAGAAACCTTACAAAACACCACTAAAAAAGCAGTGAGCTTGATGGACAGCAGTAAGGGCTATGCCAACAATAGTGTGGATGATGTAAATGCTGCCGCACACGCACTAGAAGAAATTACTTTGGCGGTAAATGAGATTTCTGATATGGCGGGTCAAATAGCGGTTGCAGCAGAAGAGCAAACGCAAGTGACCAATGAAATTACTAGAAATACGGTTGCCATTAAAGATGTAACCGATGAAATAACTACCTCAGCTACCGCGCATTTAAGCCAAGCCGAAGTATTAAAAGACAGAGCTACAGATCTAAATGCCAAGGTAGCGACATTTGTTTTATAAATACCATACTTATAATTGAGTTAAATTAACTGATGGAGTAAGGTGCTCGCTTACTCCATCAGTTTAATGAAATGGCTTGTTGTTGGGCTATTTGTACATACTTACGTTCTACCAGCTGTGAGATTGGTACCAGTTCAAAGCCTTGCTCAGTGAGCTCAGGTAGCGCTTGGCGTAAAAAGTCGATGGTTTCTGGGTAGGGGTGGGCAATCGCTATGGCAAAGTGATGTTTAGTCGCTTTATATTTTAGCTCATCCAGCCTTTGCTGCAGTTGCTCATGCGTGGTTATATTGTCTAAAAACACATGGCGGCCTATATTTTCAACCCCAATAAAATTTGCCGCATTTTGCGCTTGGCTTAAGTCGGTAGTACGGCTATCTAAAAAGAATAAATTACGTTTTTTAAGTACTTCCATAGTCCACTTCATGGCTTGGCTTTGTTGAGTGAGTGCCGACCCCATATGGTTATTAACCCCTTTTACTTGCGGTAAGCTTGCCAGTGCGGTGCCTAAAGTTTTTTGTAGCTGTTCTTTATCCATATTTACAGTGAGCCCACCAGGGCCGAGTGCTTTACCGTTCAAGGCTTGCATAGGTACATGCAATAAAAGCTCTTTATTTGCTTGGCTGGCAAGCGTGGCAAAAATTTGAGAGTAGGGTGTGTGGGGCAAAATTGAATACGACAATTGCCCTGGTAAGGTAAGAAATTCTAAATCTCGCTGATGATAGCCAATATCATCAATTACGATGGCTATTTGCTTTGCCCAAGCAGTGCTAGATACAAAGCAGATAGCCAACAACAGCCATTTTATTATTTTCACGTTTATAGTTTTTATTATCTTTTTAATTTATTAAGGGTATTTTTTAATCTCAGCGCCGGGTAATAAAGCTATCTCAGCAGCTATTTTTAGCGCTAACTGCTTTGAATTTACTTAAAACTTATAGCTAGAGAATAGCAGAATCTAATAGTGTTAATATTTATTCTGTTATTAAATCGCTTACCTAGAGTTCAGATTATTTACTATTGCATGCTAAGTAATTGCTTAGCTTTTACTAACTGTAAGTCGCCCAGTATTTCATGTTCAAATTGTGGTGCATTTTTGTTCTGCTCATTTTTTATTATAACGGCTTTATTTGATTGTGGAAGGGTTGCTTGCGCAATTGCTACATCAGGGGTAACTCCTACGCCTTCAATCGATACGCCCGCAGGTGTAAAGTACTTAGCAGTTGTTAATTTTAGCGCTGTATTACCATCACCAAGTGGGATCAAAGATTGCACCGAGCCTTTGCCATAAGACTGATTACCAACCACTGTAGCACGCTTATTATCTTTTAAAGCAGCGGCGAGTATTTCAGCCGCAGAGGCCGAATTTTCATTAATAAGCACCACAATAGGCAAGCCTTTTAGTATGTCACCTCGTTTAGCGTAGTAGGCTTGGTTAGCGTCGTAATAGCGCCCTTTAGTGGTGACTATAGTGCCACTTTGTAAAAATAGATCCGCTACCGCCACTGCACTTTGTAAAGTACCACCTGGGTTGTCACGTAAATCAATGACTAACCCTTTAAGGGGCGTGCGATAATCATTTTTAAGTGCAGCTACCTGCAGCGCCACTTCATGTAAGGTGTGATTAGAAAAATTATTTATGGCTAAATATCCAGTGCCTGAGTCGAGTAATTGGCTAGTGGCGCTTTCTAAGTTTATTTCTTTGCGATTTACCGCAAAGCTAATTGGTTGCTGCTGCCCTGCGCGCTTTATTGTTAGTTTAACCGCGTTAAAGCGGGTATCTTTTATCAACGCAGCTACTTGCTCTAAGCTACCTGTTTGCGTGTTTATATCATTAACACTAACAATAATATCGCCCGCTAAAATACCGGCCTTTTTGGCTGGGGAGTTTTTAACTACACCGACAATAGTAATGTCACTGTCAATGTCTTTCACTTCAATGCCCACGCCAGTGTAATGGCCATTTGTATTATTAAACAAAGCGTCTAAGTCATTTTCATTGAGGTATTTAGAATAAGGGTCTAGCTGGTCGAGTAAAATTTCTACTTGCTGATTATTAAAGGCACCCTGTGCACCTTTTGTCAGTGACAAGTCATCAACATAATAGGCTTTAATGTTGAAAAGTATTTCAGAAATTTGCTGACTTTTAAGATCTTTAACTGAGCTGGCAAGTAATGAATTGCTAAAACAAAAAATAGCAATACAGGTCAATGCGCACAATAAAAACAAATAGCGCGTACGGGAAGAGGGACATGAGCGTGTTTGTGGTATTTTTTGAGTCATCAGCTGCTCCTAATGCGGTGCAGCTGTTTTATTCACTTAAATACGTCTGCACCATTTAACAGGATTTACTGCGCGTCCTTTGTGGCGTATTTCAAAGTATAGACCAGAACTCGACTGTCCGCCGCTTTGACCTACTAATGCCAGCGTTTCGCCTTCTCGAACCATGTCGCCCACATCTTTTAATAATGTTTGCGCATGGCCGTATAGGCTCATAAAGCCCTCACCATGATCAACCACAATAACCCAGCCAAAGCCTTTAAGCCAATCAGCAAAAACAACTTGGCCATTATTAATACTGTTTACATTAGTGCCTTCTTTTGCACCAATTAACACGCCTTTCCAGTCTATGCCGCCATGTTTGCGCTGACCAAATGTGTGTTTTAGCTTTCCTTTGCTGGGCCAATTAAGCTTGCCTTTACTTTTATTAAGGCCGAGCAATTCAATTTTTTGATTCTTCTCTTGCTCAAGTTCTTCAATGGTGGTGATTAATGTTTGCTCGTTGTCTTTTAAGTAATTAATCGAGCTTTTAGTGCTATTGAGCTGTGCTTGTAAGTTTTTAAGATTAGTTTGGCGCTCGCTTTGGGCATTTACTAGCGCGCTTTGGCGTCTTTTTTGTTCTTCAAATAAGGCGGCTAATTTTTGTTTGGTTTTGGCAAGTGCAGCTTGGTTTTCTGCAATTTGTTGTTGTAGTACTTTAAGCTCTTCAATTTGCTCTATGCGCGCTTTATTTAAATAGTTGTAATAGCTTAAGGTACGCTCAAATTTAGCTGTGTCTTGCTGGTTTAAAAGCATTTTGGGGTAGTCGTCGCCCCCAGCCATGTAAGCACTTTTTAGCTGGGCCGCTAAAATGGCTTGAAATTGCGCGTGTTGCGCTTTTAATTGCTGTGCTTTTTGTTGCTGGGCTTGTTGTTTTTGCTCTGTTTCTTTTACTGATTGCTCAGCCATATTGAGAGCTTTAGCGTTTTTAGCTATTTCTAGCTCGTGTTTTTTTAAGTTTTTTTGCAGTGCGGCAATTTTTTTTCGCTGTGCGTTGTACTCTGCTTGGCTTTGTTCTAATGCAGATTGCACTTCAGATAGGTCTTTTTTAGTGCGGTTTTCGTTAGCGGTTGCAGGTGCAACCACTAACGAAACCAATACAAATGTATAAACACTAAACCAATTTACTGGTTTGCTCATGTGTTATTTCAACGTCATGATTGGCGTACCGGTCATTTCGCTTGGTTGCTCCATGCCCATCAGGTGTAGCATAGTAGGTGCTACATCACTTAATGCTTTGCCTTCACTTGGCGTTGCATCGCGTCCTACATAAATAAATGGCACTGGCTCGCTAGTGTGAGCGGTATGAGCTTGGCCCGTGGCAGTATTTGCCATTTGCTCTGCATTACCGTGATCGGCTGTGATAAGCGCTTCACCACCAAACTCATCTAGCGCTTCTACCACGCGGCCTATACATGCATCAACTGCTTCACAGGCTTTAACCGCGGCTTCAAACACACCAGAGTGACCCACCATATCGCCATTCGGGTAATTACAAATAATGGCATCAAACTTACCGCTTTTAATGGCTTCAATAAGTTTGTCGGTTAGCATTTCAGAATTCATTTCTGGCTGAAGGTCGTAAGTGGCAACCTGTGGAGAAGGAATTAATTCGCGTGATTCGCCTTCAAATTCATCTTCGCGTCCGCCACTAAAGAAAAAAGTAACATGAGCGTATTTTTCTGTTTCAGAAATACGTAGCTGCGTTTTGCCATTTTTTTCAAGCCATTCACCTAATACGTTTACCAATGGCGTAGGGCCAAATGCGACAGGGGCATCAATATCGGCTGAGTATTCTGTCATCATTACAAATGCGCTTAACTGTGGTGATTTTTTCTTTTCGAACCCATCGAAGCCTGGCTCTACAAAGGCACGGGTGATTTCACGGGCGCGGTCGGCTCTAAAATTAGCAAAGATGATAGTGTCGCCATCATTAATTTGTGCTGCTTCAGTGCCTTGTGGCGTGATGGTGGTTGGAGCTACAAATTCATCGTTTTCGTCGCGCTCATAGGCGGCTTCTAATGCCGACACACCATCAGCATAATTAAACTCGCCTTCACCTAATGCCATTACATTGTAGGCTTTTTCTACACGGTTCCAACGGTTGTCTCTGTCCATGGCGTAATAACGCCCCACAAGAGACGCTAAGCGGCCACAATTTAGCTCGGCAAATAAGGCTTCTATACGCTCTATTGATGCTTTAGCACTGCGTGGTGGTGTATCACGGCCATCTAAAAAGCCATGAAAATATACTTCTTTTGCACCGCGTTTAGCGGCTAATTGAATACTCGCGACAATATGATCTTCGTGGCTGTGAACACCTCCTGGGCTTAATAAACCCATAATATGCACGGCTTTGCCTGCAGCGATTGCTTTATCGATGTTTTCAACAAGTGCAGGAGTTGAGTCAAACTCGCCATCGTTGATTGCTTTGGTAATGCGAGTAAAGTCTTGATAAACAACACGACCAGCACCTAAATTTACATGGCCTACTTCTGAGTTACCCATTTGCCCTTCAGGTAAGCCTACATCTAAACCTGAGCCTGAAATTAATGTGCGTGGGCGGGTTGCCCATAGATTGTCTAAAACGGGGGTGTTGGCTGCAAGAATCGCATTGCTTTGCTCATCTTCGCGGTATCCCCAACCGTCTAAAATCATTAATACCAGTGGTTTTTTATGCTCTGTCATAATAGCTCCTGAAAATTAGCACCTGTTGATGGGCACTGTGCACCGAAAAGGTTATCTGGTTAGTTTTAGCATACCGTGTTTTAGCGCCAGAATCAGCACTGAGAACAAGATATTAAATTTTTTACTTACTTTCATATATGGGGTGCTTTATGTGTTTTTAAAGCGCAGCAAACTCGCATTTTAACTTGGTTTGGGTATACTTGCGTGGCTAAAGTACAAAATACCTAGAATATTAGGGCGTGTTGCACTTTGGTGGCTGAATTTGCAGCAGTATGTTTGGTTTTTAGGTAAGGCAGAGTCTATGAAGTGTGGTTACTCCCCATAAATAGGCGATAACGTAGCATAAATACCAAACATGCGCTGCCCGTTGGGTTCTTTCTAGGGACTATTACCTTTTTGTTGCCTACATGGATGTAGGTAAGGGCGTGAGCAGGACGCGGAAGCTTTGCTCGGTTTTTACTTAGCCCACTAGGTTACAAATCTCGCGCCGCGATTTAATCGCCTCTAGATTGAACAAATTTCAATCCACAAAGGCCAACACGCCCCTAGATTTAGAACATAATTTCATAGTGGAAGTAGAATGGATCAATATATTGAATTTATTACAAATCATCCTATTTTAAGCCTAGCTTGGGTTGGTCTTGTATTCCTTATTGTAAGCGGCTGGATAAAGAGCAAGTTTTCAGCAGTTAGAGAAATAAACCCACAGCAATTAACACTTCTTATTAATCGTGAAGATGGCAAAGTAGTTGATATTCGTGCTCAAAAAGAATTTAACGCAGGTCGTATTGCGGGTGCTGAACACTTAAGCCCTGAAAAAGCAAAACAATCTGACTTTTCAAGCCTTGAAAAGCACAAGAACAAACCCATTATACTAGTATGTGCCACAGGCATGACTGCTCAAGGTATTGCTAATGCAATGCATAAAGCAGGCTTTGAATCGGTTTATGTATTATCAGGTGGTATGGGGTCGTGGCAATCTGCCAGCCTTCCAACTACAACAGGTCGCTAATCAGTTTAGTAGTACCGATAGAGGATTTATTATGAGTAATGTTGTTTTATACACCAAAGCGTACTGTCCATTTTGCCAACGTGCTCTTGCACTTTTAAACAGTAAAGGCGTTGAGTACACAAATATTGATATTGGTGTTCAACCAGAGCTTCGCGATGAAATGATTGCTAAAGCAGGTGGCGCAAGCACAGTACCGCAAATTTTTATTAATGATGAACATATCGGTGGCTGCGACGACATGATGGCTATTGAAGCGCAAGGTAAACTTGACGCTAAGCTAAATGCTTAATTTTAATTATAAAAACTAACACGTAGGAAGCACAATGAACGAAGAAAATCAAAACGCAGCAGCACAAGAAGGTGGCGCACAATTTACTATTCAACGTATTTACACTAAAGATGTATCGTTTGAAACGCCTAACTCGCCTGCGATTTTTCAAAAAGAATGGACGCCAGAAGTTAAGCTAGACCTAGACACGCGCTCTAATAAGCTAGACGAAGGTGTGTTTGAAGTGGTTTTAGCACTAACGGTTACTGCTTCTATTGGTGAAGAAACTGCGTTTTTATGTGAAATTCAGCAAGCCGGTATTTTTACAGTTGGTGAGCTTGAAGAAGTACAACTAGCACATATGCTAGGTGCATACTGCCCTAACGTGTTATTCCCATACGCGCGTGAAGCCGTATCTAATCTTGTTAACCGTGGTACTTTCCCACAGCTTAACCTTGCGCCAGTGAACTTTGATGCGTTATTTGCACAATACATGCAACAACGTACTGCGCAAGCTGAGCAGGTTTCAGCAGACGCATAATTTATGAGTACAGCAACTTCAGCTGTTACCGTATTAGGAGCGGGGTCTTACGGCACCGCTCTTGCTATTTGCTTAGCCCGAAATGGTCACCAAGTGACACTTTGGGGTCGCAATAGCGACGACGTTGCCACGCTTGCAGCTGAGCGGAAAAATCAACGTTACCTTCCTGATGTACCATTCCCCGACACTCTTTTATTACAAGCCGATTTACAACAAGCCGTAGCCAGCAGTGCCATTGTACTTGTGGTTGTGCCAAGCCATGCCTTTGCAGATACATTGCAGCAAATTAAACCTGCGCTGGTTGAAGGTGCGCAAGTTGCGTGGGCAACAAAAGGGCTTGAGCCAAATACTGGTCGCTTGTTACAAGAGGTTGCCCTGCAGGAACTAGGTGATGAGATGCCGCTTGCGGTTTTATCAGGGCCAACCTTTGCAAAAGAAATGGCAATGGGGCTACCTACTGCTATATCGGTGTCGTCTACCTCAACGGAGTTTGCGCAACAACTTGCAGATCTTCTCCATTGTGGGCGCTCGTTCCGCGTGTATAACAACGATGACTTTATTGGCATTCAGTTAGGTGGCGCGGTTAAAAACGTAATAGCCATTGGTGCAGGTATGTCTGATGGGGTGGGCTTTGGTGCTAATGCACGTACAGCACTGATCACTCGCGGCTTAGCTGAGCTAACGCGCTTAGGGTGTGCCTTAGGTGCAAAGCAAGAAACCTTTATGGGTATGGCCGGACTTGGCGATTTAATCTTAACATGTACCGACAATCAATCGCGCAACCGTCGCTTTGGTTTGGCATTAGGTAAAGGTGAAGGGGTTGATGCTGCTATTGAGTCTATCGGGCAAGTTGTTGAAGGCTTTAGAAACACAAAAGAAGTGTATTTATTAGCACAACGCGCCGGTGTAGAAATGCCTATTACTGAGCAAATTTATAAAGTACTTTATGAAAATAAAGATATGAAAGAAGCCGCCATGGCATTATTAGGCCGAGAGCAGCGCGCCGAATAAATGAGCATATAATACTCACTTTATTAAAAGCATGAACTTGCTTTGCTATAAAAAAACCGACGCTATGTCGGTTTTTTATTGTTTGGTACAAGGTGCTTATTGCGCGTTAGGAAAGCCTAGCTGGCGCCAAGATTCATAAACGAATACCGCCACTGCGTTAGATAGGTTCATACTACGGCTATTGGGCTGCATAGGAATGCGCACACGCTGATCGTTAGGTAGCGCTTGAATCATCTCATCGGGGAGGCCGCGAGTTTCTGGCCCAAACACCAAGCAATCACCTGCTTGATAACTGGCTTCGTGATGAAACTGGCTGCCTTTAGTGGTGCATGCATACACTTTTTTAGGTTGGCACTTTTCAAGGTAGGCTTCAAACGAGGCATGGCGCTGTACGTTACTAAACTCGTGGTAATCTAGCCCGGCACGTTTTACTCGCTTATCGTCCCACTCAAAACCTAATGGCTCAATTAAATGCAATGAGTAACCTGTGTTTGCACACAAGCGTATGATATTTCCTGTATTTGGTGGAATTTCAGGTTGATATAAAACGATATCCAGCATAATGCGCCTTTCTATTAATCTATAATTTGACGAGTGGCAGTATACACGAAACCGGTAAAAAAAATGATATACTCGCGCCATTGAATACCGCAAGTAGTGAATATTAACGTGCATCACCGTAGTTACGAATTTTGGGTTAAAACATCAAGCATAGTTACCATGGTTATGGTTAGCTTAATGATAGCCGCTAAAACCTGGGCGTGGTTGGCATCGGGTTCAGCTTCTATGCTTGGCTCATTAACCGACTCATTAATGGATATTACCGCCACGGCCATGAGCTTTTTAGTGCTAGGGTATGCACTGCGCCCAGCAGATGACGATCACCGTTTTGGCCATGGCAAAGCAGAAGCCCTAGCCGGACTTGGTCAGGCTGCGTTTATAGCAGGGTCGGGGTGCTTATTGGCGTTTCACGGTATTGAGCGATTATTTAACCCAATTGTGCTTAGTCATTCACTGTTGGGTGTGTGGGTGAGTATATTTGCTATTGCTTGTACGTTAGTGATTGTGTTTTTTCAGATCAAAGTGGTTAAGCATACCGAATCCATCGCTATTAAAGCAGACTCGGTGCATTACAAAGGGGATTTAATTTTAAATGCCGCGGTATTACTTGCTATTTTGCTCTCGTACTATGGGGTGTTATACGCAGATCCGCTGTTTGCTATAGGCGTTGCCGGTTACTTACTTTATAACAGTTGGGATATTGCGTGTGAGAGTGCCGATCATCTTATGGATAAAGAACTCCCAGATGATGAAAAGCAAAGTATTTTAGATATTGCTAACGCACATAAAGATGTACACGGTGTACATGATATTCGCACTCGCCAAGGCGGTAAAATTAAGTTTATGCAAATGCACTTAGAGCTTGATGATCATTTAAGTTTAATACGTGCCCACAATGTGGCTGACGATGTAGAAAAGGCGCTTGCCGAGCGCTTTGACTCTGAGGTTGATATTTTAATTCATCTAGATCCGCTTTCGGTGGTACCTAAGTATCAAACGAAGAACAAAACTGATACAAGCGCATAAGCACAGGTTTTCTAATTTCGTCGCGTTCAAACAATAGCTCGTGCTTAGCCCCTGCAAAGCTTTTCAGCTCGGCGTTAGGGAGCCTATTTACGAGCTTTTGTTGCGCGTTGTTATCAACCACTTCATCGTTTTGTGCGCTGGCAATAAAAATAGGGAGGTTGATTGTGTGGGTATCCACGGCAGACATAAAAGCAAAGCTTGCATTTAACCAGCCATATGTAACGCCGCCTAACTGTAAAAGTGGCTGTTGTTGATAAGTGAGCCTAAAGAGGTTGTACCGCACTTGGCTGCTGGTTAAGGTATTAAGCGCAAATTCTTCTGGGTTGTAATCGTTTTGCCCTAGCGCATAACTGTAGCCAAAACCGAGCTTTGTGGCGGCGCGGGCTATAAATTTAGCTACCGGTTTAGGAATACCTTTAGTGTAAATATCAAACATGGGCGCAGATAAAAACGCACCGCTGAAAGTATGCGGGTAATTTGCAAAATAATCGTACGCTATAGCGCCGCCCATAGAGTGGGCTAATAATATTTTTTTGCCTTGCCAGTGTTTATTTACAATATGTTGGTTAAATAAATCTAAGTCGGCACTGTAGTCACTAAAGCGTTTTACATACCCTTTGTGCTTATTTTTTAACGGTCGATACGAGCGGCCTTGCCCTTGGTGGTCGGCTATAAATACCGCATAGTTATTCGTGTAAAGCTCCCACAGTAGCTCTTTGTATTTTTCAAGCCCTTCTATGCGCCCAGAGCTAATTACTATGGCAGTGTTAGCTGTTTCTGGCACTGCGTAAGCAAAAAACAGTTTACCTTCAGATGCATTAAAATAGTTTTTATTAAGTACATTTTCGTAAAAGTGATTAATGCGTGCTTGGTTACTTTCAAGCGCTGATTCGGTACTGTAAAACATGTTTACTCTTTAATTAGTGGCAGGGTGATATTGGCACAAAGCCCGCCTTTTTCTTTATTAGATAGCGCTAAACTACCGCCGTGGGCAATAATAGCATTTTTAGCGATAGCTAAGCCAAGCCCTGTGCCGCCACTTACTCTGTCGCGAGCATCAGATTGCCTAAAAAAGGGCTCACAAAGCTTGCTCAGTTGCTCATTTGGAACGCCAGGGCCATCGTCGCAAATCTCTATATAGATTTGGTTGTTATAGTGTACGTTAAAGCTAATGTTGCTGTGCGCGTATTTTATTGCGTTACGTAATAGGTTTTCGAGTGCGCTGGCAATTAATGATTCATCGCAGCTTAGCATTACATCGGCATTGCCACTAAAAGTAAGTGTTTTAGTATTTTGCTTGGCTTCAAACTGCGCATCGTTTAATACGTGCTCTACTATATCTTTTAACGATTGCTTTTGCTGTGACAGAGTTTGGCTTTGCGCTTCTAAACGCGACACTTGCAGCACGTCAGCAATCATTTTATCAAGCTGGTTTGCTTCTTTTTCTATACGTAATAAATACGATTGGCTTGCCTCGTTGGCTTGCATTTGTGCAAGGCCTGTTGCCATTTTTAAACGCGTAAGCGGGGAGCGTAACTCATGAGATATATCAGCCAGTAAGCGCTTTTGGGCACTAATAAGTTGCTCAAGCTGATTAGCCATGCTGTTAAAGTCGCGCCCAAGTACCCCTAACTCGTCTTTTCTGCTTGCAGGTATGGCAACTCGCGCTGACAAATCGCCAGATGAAAGTTTTATAGCTGCTTTTTTAAGGCTGTTAATTGGGGCGATTAAATTGCGGCTAAAAATAAAACTCAGGATTAAAGAGGCAAAAATAGCCACGAGTACTTTCATCCAATTCGGCATTAACTTGAAGCGCATGAGCAAAGGAGGTTGGTGGTTAATGTCTATTTCGTAGAGGTAAAACTGCCCCTCTGGCACACTAATATTAACAGGGCCGAAAGCTTGGTATTTTTCGGTAAAAATGACCTGTGGCGCCAAGTTTTGACTAAAGCTAAGTAAGTTTAAATCTATTTCAGCGGGGATCTCTTTATTGCTTAATGCGTCTTCGGGTTGTGCCGCGCCTAAAAATAAAATTTTTCGTTTTGAAAGCCTAGGGTGCGATAAAACATCAGCAAGGGTGCGTTTGTGTTTAGTGGCGCTTCGCTCAATGCTTTTGGCAGTATAAATTAGGTTTTTTTTCATTGGCCCCCGCAAAGGCTCGGTGCTTACTGCATTAATTGCCGTAATGTTGCTTAAAAATATAAGCGCAGCCACCGTGCCCGTTATTGTTAGCCAAAACCAAATAAATATTTTAAAAAATAAATAATGTCGAGGGTGCTTTAGCCATGCAAAGTAATGTTTGTTACTCACCTTGGATGAAGACATAACCTGTTCCTCGCATTGTTTTTATTCGCTCGCCTTGAATATGCTCAGCTATTTTTTTACGAATATTGCTAACGTGCATATCAATTGAGCGGTCGAACGAAGCTAAGCGCCTGCCTAGCACTTCTTCACTTATTTGCTCTTTACTGACAACTTCCCCGGCATTTTTAATTAATAACACCAGTACTTCGTACTCTGTGCCAGTAAGCGTGAGGGTGTGCTCGTTAATAGCGGCCTCTCGGGCTGCCAAATTAACCGTAATGCCATTTATATTCATTTTGCTAGGCGTTGCAACGTTTAGGCTATTTATGTGCTCTATACGGCGGGTAATGGCTTTTACTCGGGCAAGTAACTCGCGGTGATTAAAGGGTTTGGGTATGTAATCGTCTGCGCCAAGCTCTAAGCCAAAAATGCGATCAAAGTCTTCGCCTTTTGCAGTAAGCATAATAACCGGTGTTAGCTTTGTTTGCCTAAGTTGTTTAAGTACTTCAAAGCCATCAAGGGTGGGGAGCATGACATCAAGCAATATCAGCGCGTAGTCATTTGATAGAGCAAGCTTTAAACCTCGCTCGCCATCGTGAACGCTTTGTACGTCAAAACCTTGCGCGGCTAAATATTCAGTAAGTAGTTCGCACAAACCTGTGTCGTCATCAATCATTAATAGCTTCATTTCAAACCCTTAGGCAATTTCTATATGGTTATTTTACTTCTTAAATTGTGCAAAAGTGAATCTTTACACAACCTTTACACTGCTTTGCGTTACTTTGCGTTGCAAGAGGTATAGTTAACTCACTGGCTAAGCAGCCACAACCAAATTCAATCCATCCAATATTAAGGTGATGATTATGACTAAAGTAAATACACTTTCAAAATTAGTACTTATTTGTGGTCTAGCAACGGCTACACTTGGCGCCGGTAGCGTATTAGCAAAAGGCGGCATGCACGATAAGCAAGGCCATTCTCAAGCGCGTTTTTTATTATCTGAGCGCGGTGCCGACAAGCTTGATTTAACGCAAGAACAGCAAACTAAGCTTGAAGCTATTTTTGAAGCGCAAAAAACACAGATGAAAGCACTGCGCGGCGATGATAAAGAAGCCCGTAAAGCACAGCGTAAGGCTCAAAAAGAGAAAATGGATGCTCTACTTAGCGCACCAACATTTGACGAAAACGCTGCAAAAGAGCTATTAGCCGCACGCCACGAAAAAGGTACTGAGTTTGGCTTAATTAAGCTAAAAACACAGCATCAAGTAATGCAGGTACTTAACGCAGAGCAGCAAGAAAAGTTTGCAAAAATGCAAAAGCGTATGGGTAAAAAACACCGTAAGCAAAGAGACTAATTTATAGTTTAAACACTAAAAAGCCAGCTTAATGCTGGCTTTTGTCGTTTAAGAGGGTGAAAAACGCTTATTTAAAAAAGTCGTCATCGTTTTTAGCCATCATCTCTTCAATATCTTCAATCATATCTTGGCTAATTTGGTTAGCCGAGGTAATAGGCGTTGATATTTTATTGTTCTCAAAAGACCATTCACCTAAATCAATAAGCTGACAACGCTTAGAACAAAAAGGGCGATGTGGGCTTTGCTGTGACCATTCAACTTTGTTTTTACAGGTTGGACAGTTAACAATTGTTGGCATACTTTACTCTCTACAATGTGTTTTAGCCCTAATTAGGGCTATCACTTTTACATATTGGTTACGCGATTAATTTCAGCCAGAGACGTTAAACCATCGGCGGCTTTTCTTAAACCCGATAATCGCAAGTTATTAAACCCAGCTTGTAGCGATACCTCTGCGATTTCGAGCGAGTTGCCACCGCGCATAATAATTTGTGCAATTTCAGGGGTAATTTGCATTACTTCGTAAATGCCCACACGGCCTTTGTAACCATCGGTGCAATTTTCGCAGCCTTTGGGTGCGTATAGTGTCATATCTTCAATTTGTGTTGTGCTAAATCCTTGACGAGCCAATTCTTCTGCTGGCAGTGTTTCTGGAGTTTTACACTTAGGGCATAAACGCCTAGCTAAGCGCTGGGCAATAATCAAACTTATAGAGCTTGCCACGTTATACGCAGGCACGCCCATATTTAATAAACGCGTTATGGTTTCTGGCGCTGAGTTGGTATGTAGTGTTGATAACACTAAGTGACCTGTTTGCGCCGCTTTAATTGAAATTTCTGCGGTTTCTAGGTCACGTATTTCACCTACCATCACTACATCTGGATCTTGACGTAAAAATGCACGCAAGGCGTTAGCAAAGGTCATTTCGGCTTTCGGGTTAATTTGTACTTGGTTAACCCCTTCGAGGTTTATCTCAACCGGATCCTCGGCGGTACTAATGTTACGCTCCGGCTGGTTAAGTATATTTAAACCTGTATAAAGCGATACGGTTTTACCAGAGCCCGTTGGGCCGGTCACTAGTATCATGCCTTGTGGTTGCCCAAGCGCATCCATGTAGAGCTTTTTTTGATCCTCTTCGTAACCTAATACGTCAATACCTAGCATAGCGCTTGATGAATCAAGAATACGCATTACTATTTTTTCGCCCCATAACGTAGGCATAGTACTTACACGAAAATCGATGCTTTTACGCTCGGTAATTTTTAATTTAATACGGCCATCTTGTGGTTTACGTTTTTCAGCAATATCGAGCCTCGACATTACTTTGATACGCGCCGACAGTTTACTTGCTAAGGTATTGGGAGGGTTGGCAACTTCATGCAAAATGCCATCAATACGAAAGCGAATACGGTATTTGTGCTCGTAAGGTTCAAAGTGTAAATCAGAAGCGCCTTTTTTAATGGCATCCATTAATATTTTATTGATATAAACAATGATTGGCGCATCGTCTTTATCATCATCTTTAGGTGTGGTTTCTTTAGGGCCTTCATTATCTAAGTCGGCAAACTCTTTAAATTCATCGGCGCTTAAATCTAAGCTGCCTGCAGCATCAAGTAGTTGCTCAATTTTGCTATCCAGCTGAATATAGTCAACCACGACTATTTCGCACGATAAGCCGGTGCTAAATTCAAAGTTTTCAAAGGCACCGTAATCAGTCGGATCTGAGGCGGCAATGTATACTTTTCTGCCTTTTTGAACCAACGGTAAAATGTGGTGTTTACGTATTAGCTTTTCTTTAACTAAGTCTTCGGGGATTTGTGCAGGGTCGAAGTCTTTTAAATCAAAATACGGTACGCGAAATAAGTCTATACATTGTTCAGCTAAATCGTTGCTGTCAATTTTTCCACATTTAGATATAAGCTCAGCGGTTGAGGCAAACTCTTGCTGTTTTGCTTTTACGGTATCGGCATCAATGCGGCCAAGCGTTATAAATTTTCTCAATAACGGTGAGTTAATATTCATTGCGCACCTATTTTAGTCCTTCAATAGTTAACAATTTATCAGAAAAAAGCAGGTGATTAAATTCGCTGTGCTTATCAACACCTTTTTTGCTAACCAAATTACGAGTTTATGTTGTTATGACCGCATTAAGGGGCATTAGTTGTATTTTATACTGCATATTGTAGGTAATTTTTATGAAGAACAACAAGTTCTGCATGAACAAGTGATAAATCGCGGTCATTATTTAGAATATCATCGGCTTTTTGTTGTTTTTCTTCCCGTGGCATTTGTGACGCTATAATGCTATTTACCTGCTCAAGGCTAATATTGTCGCGTTTTATAGTACGTTCAATCTGCACAGGCTGTGGTACATCAATTAATAAAGTACGGTTGCAGTATTTGTTAAGTTTATTTTCAAACAATAATGGTGCAACCAATACAACATAAGCACTGCTTGCATTATTTAAATCGGTGAGTATTTTCTCCCTAATAAGCGGGTGTAATAGTGCGTTAAGCCACTCTTTATCATCATTGTTGGTAAATATTTTAGTGCGCAGCGCTGCTCTGTTTAATGTACCATCGGGCAGTAAAATACCCTCGCCAAAGTGTTCAATGATTGCATTTAGCCCTGTGCTATTAGGCGCTACCACTTGGCGGGCAATAATGTCCGCATCAACAACGCAAATACCCAGTTCTTCAAACATATTACTAACAGCCGTTTTACCGCAGCCAATACCACCTGTTAAACCCAATACCCAATTGTTTATTTTAGTTGCTGGCTTATTCATACTAATAACCAATTAAATTAAAATACGCAGCTTGAATTTGAGCGCCCCACAGCAGTGTTATCCAACCCGCGATAGCTAAGTAGGGGCCAAATGGAATAGGGGTTGCTTTGTCTTTACCTTGAATACTTAAAAGGGCAATACCAATAATGGCGCCCACCACACTTGAAAGCAAAATAATGGTTAATAGTGACTGCCACCCAAGCAGTGCGCCAAATACGGCCAGTAACTTAAAATCGCCATAGCCCATGCCTTCCTTGCCGGTTAATAGCTTAAATAACCAAAATACACTCCACAGGCTTAAATAGCCGCATGCGGCACCCACTATTGCTTCGCTTGGGCTTATTGTTAAACCCATTACAGCGGCTATAAGTGCAAGCCATACTAAAGGTAAAGTGAGCTGGTCGGGCAATAGCATATGGTCAATATCAATAAAGGTGAGCGCCACTAAAATCCAGGTAACAAAAATATATAAAAGGGCGTGCTCAGTAGCCCCAAAACTGTAGGCAATAACTAAACTTAATAGCGCGGTAATGGCTTCAACTATTGGGTAACGCGCTGATATTGGGTTACTGCAATTAGCACAATTACCTTTAAGCATAATCCAACTAATTATAGGAATATTTTGCCAAGGCTTAATCGCGGTTTTGCATTTAGGGCAGGTAGAATTAGGTTTTACTAAATTAAATGGCTCACTGTTACTGGCTTGTGTAGGTTTGGCTGTTAGTTCATCTTCTAATAATAATCTACATTCACTTTGCCATTCTCGCTGCATCATTAACGGCAGTCGATAAATAACTACATTTAAAAAACTACCTACACATAAACTGACTAAGCCAACCGTGGTTAAATAAAACCACAATTGGCTTTGCATTACTTCAATAATACTTTGCATATAAAACTCTACAACTAAACAACAGAACCTAACTCAAATATAGGTAAATACATAGCAATAATTAAACCACCGACAAGTACACCTAATACAGCCATTATTAATGGCTCGAGTAAACTAGACAATCCGTCAACAGCATCATCCACCTCTTGCTCATAAATAGTCGCTACTTTAGCAAGCATACCATCTAACGAGCCTGATTCCTCACCAATAGCTACCATTTGAATAACCATATCAGGAAATATTTTAGAGTTACGCATCGCCCAGTTCATTTGGTTACCCGAGCTCACCTCTGCTTTAATATCTAAAATAGCATAGCGATACACAGCATTACCGGATGCACCTGCTGCAGAATCTAGCGCATCAACAAGGGGTACACCCGCAGCAAAGGTGGTCGAAAGCGTACGAGCATATCGTGCAACAGCGGCTTTATTTAAAATCATACCAATTACAGGGAGTTTTAATATAGCTCTGTCGGTTGCGTCTCTTAGTTTTAAACTTCTAAGGCTAGCCTCTTTAAATAACCAACCGGCAGCAACCACTGTAATTAGAGCAACCCACCAGTACTCTTGCATAAATTCAGAAATACCAATAACAAATAAAGTAAATGCAGGCAACTGCGCCCCAAAGCCATTAAAAATATCTTGAAACTGTGGCACTACAAATATAAGTAGTATTGAGGTAACTATGAGAGCAACCACTAAAACCGCGATAGGATAAAACATGGCTTTTTTAATTTTTGACTTAAGCGCTTCTGATTTTTCTTTGTAAAGGGCAACACGGTCGAAAATTTTATCAAGCGCACCCGACTGCTCACCCGATGCCACTAAATCACAATACAAATCATCAAAATAACGAGGGTGTTTTCTTAGTGCTTGGTTAAGCGGCTGACCTGCTTTAACTTCATCGCCAATGTCCTTCATTAGCTTAGCAACACTTTTGTTGGTGGAGCCTGAACCAATCATTTCGATCGCTTGAATAAGTGGGACGCCCGCCATCAGCATAGTCGCAATCTGTCGGGTAACTAAAGCAATATCTTTTGGTGTTACTTTTTGTTTATTTTCAATTCCAAATAGTGGTTTTGGTTTACGCTTAACTTTTATAGGGGTTATACCTTGTTTGCGAAGCTGCGCTTTAACAAGTGCGATACTATTTCCAGCAAGCTCGCCTTCTAGACGCTTACCTCTAGAGTTTACGCCGACCCAAAGAAAGGTATCTAACTCCTTTTGATTTGATTTTTTACTCATAATTTACCCTTCTAGGATTCCCACCCATCAACATTGGCGTAGCCTATAATAGTTGCGTCATGTAAGCTTATAATAACAATCCATTCATCACTGAGATAACTGACTAAAGGATAATACGCCAGCGTATTTATATCTACTTTCCCGAATAATTCTATAATTTTATTGAGCTTCTTGTTACTTAATGCTGCCAAACTTCTGCTATTTTTGATTATGTCTATTTTTGAGTTTTCGTATGGAATTAACCTCTCTTTTTTAAAAGATGGATAAATACCATTTATTGAATCCCTTATACTCTTTAACAACCTAATGTCGTTCGATGGATATTTTTCAGTACTGTAAAGTGTAGGCCCTCTAAATAAGTTATATTTCCTTTTTTCATTCCCCCAAATAATATCAATGGGTCTTACAATTCTAAAGCGGTCAAACTCATAAGCAATGTACATTGGTTTTGCCTCATATAAAGTTTTAATACCGACAATGGCAGCGGATGCTTGCAAAGAAAAGAACAGACAATAGATAAAAAGGACTTCTTTCTTACTATTATTCCTCCCTATAGAAAGTAGCAAAATCAAGGTTATGATTAGGCCAAGCTCAACTGATATTAAAATAGTAAAAATCTCAGTTCCGGCTAAAATTTTTGAAAACTCAGATGGGTACCAGGTTGGTATTATAATATAGTATATAAGTGTTATGAGCAGTAGCGATAAGGAAATATGTAGAGTAATTATTTTTTGCAGTGATTTTATCTTCATTTTTTTAGTGTAATTAAGAAGGGCATAAAATACATGCCCTTCCTAAAATCATTATTTACATTCAGATGGAGCGAAGCGCGCTTCTAAACTTCCCGCAACAGCGCCATCGTAATCTGCTACATTTGCACCGGCGGCAGCACAGCGCCAATTCACTGCATCACTAGGAGGTGTGAATGCTGCAGTCCCATCAGGTAGTGCAGTTCCGATAGGAGCATTTGGCGTGATGATAACTGTTCCACCACCAGCAGCAGCAGTAGTAGTGACTGTAATTACACCAGTAGCAGCTGCAACTGCTACACTTTGTGTATTGGCTGTGGCGGTTGGCGCATTATAGCCTGTAGCATAACCTGTTGCTGCGCCTCGAGGGTTACCAGATGCTAATACATCTTGAACATTTACTTTTGCAGCTGATGCTAAACCTAGACCTTCGGCGACGCGAGCACGTACCGTATAATCTTGATACGCAGGCAACGCTACTGCAGCAAGAATACCGATAATTGCTACTACAATCATTAATTCGATTAGGGTGAAACCCTGTTGTTTTTGAGTCATTGTTTTCATGTTTCCTCTCCTAAAGGATAATGTTTTGTAAGGTAGCCAGGTTAGTGGCGAAAGTGCCAAGCTTAATTTACCTGATTAACTTTACAGATTTACTTAAAAATAAATTTTCACGTACTTTTAGCCTTAGGTATGAAACACAAAAGCTAAATGTGAGTTCATTATGTTGCAACTTGCACAGACTACCTAAACACAAAGTAGACTAAATATAGGAAACATACTGACCATTTGCTTTAATCTTTTAGGTATTTTTTGAAGATTAAAACAAAAAGCAGTTACTTATTACTATATTTTTCAAGGAAGTAATACAACTGGGTTAGTGTAACACTTTTTTTATGCTTAAAGCACACATATTTTTCTAAAAAGGATACTTTATTTAACAAAATGTTACAAAGTAGCTCTTTTGGCTTATTTAAAGCCTTTTTTCTTAGATTGTCAATTGATTAGCTATAGTAAAGTGAAATTTACTGCTTTAAAATTGCTCAAAACGCATCGATAAATCGATTGATTGTAAATTTTTTGTAAGTGCACCGCTGGATATAAAGTCGACACCAGCCTGCGAGTAAGTTTTAAGCGTTTCTAGCGTCATATTGCCAGAAACCTCTAATTTAGCGCGCTTATTAGTAGTGACCACAGCTTGCTGAATTTGTTCAACGCTAAAATTGTCGAGCATGATTATATCGGCGCCTGCATTAATGGCTTGCTCAAGTTCATTTAACGATTCAACCTCTACTTCTACGGGTTTTGTAGGGTGGTTTTGCTTGGCTTGTGCGACTGCTTTATCAATTCCGCCACACGCTGCTATGTGGTTTTCTTTAATTAAAAACGCATCAAATAAGCCTATACGGTGATTTGCACCGCCGCCGCATTTAACAGCGTATTTTTGAAGTAGCCTGAGTCCTGGTATTGTTTTACGGGTATCGAGCAGCTGGGTTGTGGTGCCGCTAAGCTCTTTTACATAATTTGCAGTTGTGGTTGCGGTACCCGAAAGCGTTTGTACAAAGTTAAGCGCGGTACGCTCTGCAGTTAAAATAGCGCGGGCAGAACCTTTAGCTGTAAATAAGGTGCTATTTGCTGGCACAAAGTCGCCATCATTTACTAATACGTTTACTTCAACGCTTGGATCTACTTGCTTAAACACTTCTATAATGATGTCTTTACCGCAAAAAACGCAATCTTCGCGGGTAATTACTTTAGCATTTGCGTGCTCGTTTTGTGGAATAAGCTGCGCGGTAATGTCGCCGTCTTGTGCTGATTGATAATTTAGATCTTCATCTAAGGCGAGGGTGACAAGTTGAGTAATAAGCGTGTGCGAAATTGACATATGAAGGCTCATAAGTGTTAATAAATTAAGCAAATTTTACTATGTTTAAATAACTAATAGAAGCGCTTTTAAATGAGCGGGGTTTATTACACCTATATATATAGCATGGCTACTAAAAGTAATGCTACCTGCTGAATGTTAGCTAACCGCAATGGCTATCATTCTTTATATAAATCCTTTAGCATCAAGTTTATGTATACCGTGGTATTAAAATAATGCAGATAGATTCAAGCGGAGTTGTCGCTAATATAACGCAGCGGCCCTGTACGCATTTTGATGAGCGCCCTGAAAATACCAATATTTCGCTGTTGGTAATTCATAATATTTCCTTGCCGGCTGGGCAATTTGGCACCGAATACGTTGATGCACTGTTTATGGGTGAGATTAACTGTAATGCGCACCCCAGTTTTTGTGATTTAAATGGGCTTAGAGTGTCAGCCCACTGTTTTATAAAACGTACTGGCGAGATTATTCAATATGTGCCATTTAATAAACGCGCGTGGCATGCCGGGCAATCTGAATATGAAGGGCAAAGCGCATGTAATAACTTTAGTATAGGTATTGAGCTTGAAGGTACAGATACCACACCTTACACTCAGACGCAGTACACCAGCTTACATAATCTAACAAAGGCAATTATGACCCGTTACCCGCTTATCACCACTAAGCGAGTTGTAGGACATTGCGATATAGCACCTGGGCGAAAAACCGACCCTGGGGAAAGTTTTAATTGGCCTGCTTATATAAGCAAGCTAGAACAAGCAAATTAAGTGAGTCGCTATCATGATTTTAGTTTCTATAATTATTGCACTAATACTTGAGCGTTTAGGTGCGCGCTCACAGTATTGGCAAATAAGCCATTACGTTAATGGTTATTTAAACCGCTCGGGTAAATTACTTGGTGAAAACGGATTGTTTGGCTCGGCGATTGGCTTTTTAATTTGGTTAGTTTTGCCGGTAGTGGCTGTTGCGCTTATATATGTACTCTCTGACTTTGTACTGTGGCAGTTAGCTATAAATGTTGCGGTTTTATTGGTTTGTTTTGGTTGTGCTAAGCACCGCGCTTTATATAAGTCGTATTTAAATGCACTAACGCGGGATGATAAAACCGCGGCCTCATTATACGCACTACAAATGGGGCAAAAACACCTAGAGGATGAAGAGGGCGGAGAAACATTTGGGCAAACCTTAGCGTGGATTAATTTTAGATTTTATTGCGCCGTTATTTTTTGGTTTGTAATGCTTGGTGCCCCAGGGGCCGTGATGTATGCAATAGTGCGTACGTTGGCCGATTTAGTTAAAGAAAACCATAAAGTGGTGTTTGCAAATCGCTTTACGCTGCTGCACAAATTATTATTTTGGCTAGATTGGCTACCAGCGCGTGTTGCAAGCTTTGGCTACTTAGTTATTGGTAACTTTAATAAAGGTACAAGCTGCTGGCTGCATTATGTATTGGATTTTAAAACGCCAAACCGCAAAGTAGTTACGTGTACAGCGCTTGCGGCTGAGCAAGTAGAGCAGCGTTATTACGGATGTGCTATTGAAGCCACTTGTATGATTAAATTAGTTAAACGCAACGTGCTTTTTTATTTAGTACTGATTGCACTGCTTACTTTATTTGGCGGTTTATCGTAGTCGCGATTTTACATCGCGCAATGTGTATCTCGCTTAGGGGGAGTATTGAGGTGAGGGTGTTAGTCGCGGGGTAAGCCCGCAGCAAAGGCCTTCTCCAATTCAAAAATTAATTTCTTCAATAAATTCAACTAGAGCGAATATTCTAATTCGCTCTGGTCAGACCAATTGTTTTCATCTTGTTAACGTTTGAATAAAACAACCTCAATTGTGCATTGTTTGAACTTCGTTCAAAATGCGTTACGCTACTCTAATTGCTCAAATAACCCGTAAATTGACAGTTATTTGCCTTTTTGATACCTTATTGAAAATTTTTGGTATGACCAATTTACCTTTTGGGTAAATCGTCAAGCTCTAGGCCTTAAAAATTAGGCTTTTTAGTATTTATGCAACGTGGACGTTGATTAATGTCTTTAAAGATTAAAGCAGCAAAATTATCTGATGTTATTTTACAGCAACTTGAGAATATGATTCTTGAGGGCTCATTAGCGCCAGGTGAAAAACTGCCGCCAGAGCGTGAACTTGCAAAACAGTTTGAGGTGTCTCGCCCCTCACTGCGTGAAGCTATCCAAAAGCTAGAAGCAAAAGGATTGGTCACTCGCAGGCAAGGCGGTGGCACGTTTGTAAAAAATCAGCTTGAAGAGGGGCTCACTGATCCGCTGTTTGATTTGATCAGTAAGCATCCTGAATCACAGTTCGATTTACTTGAATTTCGTCATGCACTTGAAGGGATTGCTGCATATTATGCGGCGCTTCGTGGTACCAGCACCGATTTTACCAAGGTTAAGCAAAGCTTTGATAAAATTGCTCAAGTTAATAACGATTTACAATTAAAAGCCAAAGCAATTAATGCGTTTCACTTTAGTGTAGCCGAAGCCTCACACAACGTGGTTTTACTTCACTTAGTGCGAGGCATGCAAGCGCTACTGGAGCAAAATGTATTGCAAAACTTAACGGTTTTATTAAAAAAACCAGATATTAGCAATCAATTAGCCCAGCACCGGCGCTTATTAATGGATGCCGTAATTGAGGGCAATCCAGAACAAGCCCGACTAGCAAGTAATGCCCATTTAGCCTTTATTGAAGAAGCATTACTTGAAGCGGGTAAAGAGCATTCGCGAATTGAACGTAGTTTAAGACGCACAAAACAAAATTAAGCTAATACGCTGTACTTAGAACACACTAAATTAGGTATACGTGGTATTAAATTAACAACATTCGTATTTTAAACATAAGGAAACCTCCATATGTCTGAAGTCAATAAAATTGACGTAGACGCGCTAGAAACACAAGAGTGGTTACAAGCTCTTGAATCAGTTGTGCGCGAAGAAGGTGTTGAACGAGCTCAGTATTTACTTGAGCAAGTGTTAGAGCAAGCCCGTTTAGACGGCGTTGATATGCCAACTGGCACAACAACTAACTACGTTAATACTATTCCAGTAGATCAAGAACCGGCGTACCCAGGGGATGTAAACCTTGAGCGTCGTATTCGTTCGATTATTCGTTGGAATGCAATCATGATTGTATTACGTGCATCGAAAAAAGATCTCGACTTAGGC
Organism: Pseudoalteromonas sp. 1CM17D; assembly: GCF_023161805.1. Classification (NCBI taxonomy): domain Bacteria; kingdom Pseudomonadati; phylum Pseudomonadota; class Gammaproteobacteria; order Alteromonadales; family Pseudoalteromonadaceae; genus Pseudoalteromonas; species Pseudoalteromonas sp. 1CM17D. Next base: position 157,262 of record NZ_JALNTP010000010.1, read on the forward strand.
GGCCATATGGCGTCTTACCAATCATCAGCTGCGTTTTATGAAGTGTGTTTTAACCACTTTTTCAAAGCGCCAAATGAGGTAGACGGCGGTGACTTAGTTTACTACCAAGGTCATATTTCTCCGGGTATTTATGCGCGTGCATTTGTTGAAGGTCGTCTTACGGCTGAGCAGCTTGATAACTTCCGTCAAGAAGTAGATGGTAAAGGTTTACCATCATACCCGCATCCTAAATTAATGCCTGAATTTTGGCAGTTCCCAACGGTATCTATGGGCTTAGGTCCAATTGCGTCTATTTACCAAGCACGCTTTTTAAAATACCTAGACGGCCGTGGCTTAAAAGACACTAAAAACCAACGTGTATACGCGTTTTTAGGTGACGGTGAAATGGATGAGCCAGAATCACGCGGCGCAATCTCTTTTGCTGCACGTGAAAAGCTAGACAACCTATGTTACTTAATTAACTGTAACTTACAGCGTTTAGATGGCCCAGTAATGGGTAATGGTAAAATTATTCAAGAACTAGAAGGCCTATTTAAAGGCGCTGGTTGGAACGTAATTAAAGTTGTATGGGGTAGCGGATGGGATATTCTGCTAGCTAAAGATACATCAGGTAAATTACTACAGTTGATGAACGAAACAATTGATGGTGATTACCAAACATATAAAGCGAAAGATGGCGCGTACGTACGTGAGCATTTCTTTGGCCGTTACCCAGAAACAGCTGCACTTGTTGCAGATATGACTGATGACGAAATTTTTGCGCTTAAGCGTGGTGGTCATGAGCCATCAAAACTTTATGCTGCATTTAAAAAGGCTGAGCAAACCAACGACCGTCCTACCGTAATTCTTGCTAAAACTGTAAAAGGTTACGGCATGGGTGAAGCGGCTGAAGGTAAAAACATTGCGCACCAAGTGAAAAAAATGGACATGAGCCATGTTGAACACTTACGTGACCGTTTAGGCCTACAAGATTTAGTATCAGAAGAGCAAATCAAAGATCTTCCATACTTAACGCTTGAAGAAGGTTCGGAAGAATACAAGTACTTACACGCACGCCGTGATGCACTTAAAGGTTACACACCTACACGTATTCCTAAGTTTACTGAAGAGCTAAAACTGCCAGAAGTAGACGCGTTTAAGCCGCTACTTGAAGAGCAAAAACGTGATATTTCTACCACAATGGGCTTTGTACGTGCACTTAACGTGTTACTAAAAGACAAAGGCATTGGCAAAAACATTGTGCCAATTATTGCTGATGAAGCGCGTACATTTGGTATGGAAGGTTTATTCCGTCAAATCGGTATTTACAATCCACATGGCCAAAACTACACCCCTCAAGACCGCGATATTGTTTCTTACTACAAAGAAGCTACATCAGGCCAAGTGCTACAAGAGGGTATTAACGAGCTAGGTGCAATGTCGTCATGGGTAGCTGCTGCAACATCTTACAGCACTAACGATTTACCTATGATCCCATTCTACATTTACTACTCTATGTTTGGTTTCCAGCGTGTTGGCGACATGGCATGGATGGCGGGTGACCAGCAAGCACGTGGTTTCTTATTAGGTGCAACAGCAGGTCGTACTACGCTAAATGGTGAAGGTCTACAGCACGAAGATGGTCACAGCCATATTCTTGCAAATACGGTTCCTAACTGTATTTCTTATGACCCAACGTACGCATTTGAAGTAGCGGTAATTATTCAAGATGGTATTCGTCGTATGTACGGTGAAAACCAAGAAAACATTTACTACTACCTAACGCTTATGAACGAAAACTACCATCAACCAGCAATGCCAGAAGGCGCTGAAGAAGGTATTCGTAAAGGTATTTACAAGCTTGAAAGCTACGAAGGTAAAAAAGCCAACGTACAGTTATTAAGCTCAGGTACTATTATGACTGAAGTACGCAAAGCTGCAGCCATTTTAAGCGAAGAGTACGGTATTGCTTCTGATGTTTATTCAGTAACATCATTCAATGAGCTTACCCGTGACGGTCAAGACGTTGAGCGTTTCAACATGCTTAACCCAGAAAGCGAGCAAAAAACGCCATACATCACTAGCGTATTAAACGACTCAGTGACTGTTGCTGCGACCGACTACATGAAAAACTACGCAGAGCAAGCGCGTTCATTTATTCCAAGCAGCAACTATAAAGTGCTTGGTACAGATGGTTACGGACGCTCTGATAGCCGTGAAAACTTACGTCGTCACTTTGAAGTTAATGCAAGCTACGTGGTTGTTGCTACGTTATCTGAACTTGCTAAACGTGGTGATGTTGAAAAGTCAGTGGTTGTTGAAGCAATTAAAAAGTTCGACATTGACACAAACAAACTAAATCCACTGTACGCATAAGAGGTTTGCAATGAGTATTGAAATTAATGTACCAGATATCGGTGGCGATGACGTAGAAGTAACCGAAATCTTAGTAAGCGTTGGCGACAAAGTAGATGTTGATCAATCGCTACTAACCGTTGAAGGCGATAAAGCATCAATGGAAGTACCTGCTGCGCAAGCAGGTACAGTCAAAGAAATTAAAGTAAGCGAAGGCGACACGGTAACAACAGGGTCGTTAATCATGATTTTTGAAGGCGAAGAGTCAGGCTCACAAAGTGAGCCAGAAGCGCCAGCTAAAGCTGATGCATCTGCACCTGCAGAAGCTTCAGGTTCTTCAACTAAAGAAGTAACTGTACCAGATATTGGTGACGACGAAGTTGAAGTAACAGAAATCATGGTCGCTGTTGGTGACAGCGTAGATGAAGAGCAGTCAATTTTAAGTGTTGAAGGCGATAAAGCATCTATGGAAGTACCAGCTCCTTTTGCCGGTACTGTAAAAGAAATTAAAGTAGCCGAAGGCGACAAAGTAAAAACAGGCTCTTTAGTGTTTGTTTTTGAAGTTGCTGGCTCAAGTGCACCTGCATCAGATGCGCCAAAGCAAGAATCTGCGCCAGCAGAGACTACTCAAAGCGCCGAGCCAAGCACAAAAGAAGTAAACGTACCTGATATTGGCGATGATGAAGTTGAAGTAACTGAAATCATGGTTGCTGTTGGCGATACGGTTGAAGAAGAGCAATCTATCTTAAACGTTGAAGGCGACAAAGCGGCTATGGAAGTACCAGCCCCGTTTGCTGGTACCGTTAAAGAAATTAAAGTGGCCGCTGGCGATAAAGTCAAAACTGGCTCACTTGTGTTTGTTTTTGAAGTTGCAGGCAGTGCGCCAGCAAAAGCAGCAGCCCCGGCTGAGCAAAAGCCAGCAGCACCTGCAAAAACCGAGTCTGCGCCAGCTCAAGCAGCACCTGCGGCTAAAGCAAGCAACGAAAGCTTTGAAAACAACAGCGCATATGCTCATGCATCGCCAGTTGTTCGCCGCTTAGCGCGTGAGTTTGGTATTAACTTAGCAAACGTTAAAGGCTCAGGGCGTAAAAACCGCGTAGTAAAAGAAGACGTGCAAAACTATGTTAAAAACCTAGTTAAGCAAGTTGAATCAGGCCAATTACCTGCTGGTAAAGGCAATGCGGGCGGTGGTGAGCTTGGCTTAATTCCGTGGCCGAAAGTAGATTTTGCTAAATTTGGTGAAATTGAAGAGAAAAAACTATCGCGTATTCAAAAGCTGTCGGGTAAAAACCTACACCGTAACTGGGTGCAAATCCCACATGTTACACAGTTTGACGAAGCTGATATCACCAGCCTTGAAGTGTTCCGTAAAGAACAAAACGTGTTAAGCGAGAAGAAAAAGCTCGGCGTTAAAATCACACCACTTGTGTTTGTGATGAAAGCGGTAGCGAAAGTACTTGCTGAGTTCCCAACGTTTAACTCGTCATTGTCTGAAGACGGTGAAAGCCTTATCCTTAAAAAGTACATCAATATTGGTGTTGCAGTAGATACGCCAAATGGCTTAGTTGTTCCAGTATTTAAAGATGTGGACAAAAAAGGCATTATTGAACTATCTCGCGAGCTGATGGATATTTCTAAAAAGGCGCGTGAAGGTAAGTTAACGTCATCTGATATGCAAGGCGGCTGTTTTACTATTTCAAGCTTAGGCGGTATTGGCGGTACGGCATTTACGCCGATTGTTAATGCACCAGAGGTTGCAATTTTAGGTGTATCTAAATCTGAAATGAAGCCTAAGTGGAATGGTAAAGACTTTGAACCAAAATTAATGGTTCCGCTATCTATGTCGTACGATCACCGTGTGATTGACGGTGCTCTAGCTGCACGCTTTACCGCAACGCTTGCTAGCTACATGAGCGACATACGTCAATTAGTGATGTAATCGCTACAATATGAACAAAATCAAATCCCAGCCAGTTGTTTTTAGCTGGGATTTTTACTATATGCAATGATACAATCTTTGCACTATTTGTGAATTGCTCTGATTTTCTGCCCATGCAGAAACATGGCAGTTAAATTTTAGGGCAGTGTCCCGTTCAAACAATTAAGGTAATAGCATGAGCAACGAATTAAAAACTCAAGTTGTTGTACTAGGCGGTGGTCCTGGTGGTTACTCTGCGGCTTTCCGCGCTGCTGACTTGGGCTTAGAAGTTACATTAGTAGAATCGCGTGAAACATTAGGCGGCGTATGTCTTAATGTTGGTTGTATTCCTTCAAAAGCACTTTTACACGTGGCTAAAGTGATTGATGACGCTGCAGAAATGTCATCTCACGGTGTTACTTTTGGCGCTCCGCAAATTGATTTAGACAAAATTCGCTCTTGGAAAGAGTCGGTTGTTGGCCAGCTTACAGGTGGCTTAGACGGCATGGCTAAGATGCGTAAAGTTAAAGTTGTACCAGGTTACGGTAAATTCACTGGCAGCAACACTTTAGACGTTGAAGGTGCTGACGGCACTACAACTATTACATTTGATAACGCAATCATTGCTGCGGGTTCTAAACCTGTTAGCTTACCGTTCATCCCAGAAGATGACCGTGTAATTGATTCAACTGGCGCATTAGAACTTAAAGACGTACCAGAGAAACTACTTGTTTTAGGTGGTGGTATTATCGGTCTTGAAATGGGTACGGTTTACCGCGCACTAGGTTCTGATATTGATGTAGTTGAATTTGCAGATCAGTTAGTTCCGGCTGCGGATAAAGATATCATCAAGATTTACCAAAAATACGTAAACAAAAAATTCAATGTTATGCTTTCTACTAAAGTTGTTGGCGTTGAAGCGAAAGATGATGGCTTATACGTTACTTTTGAAGGCAAAAACGCACCAGCTGAGCCAGTACGTTACGACAAAGTACTTGTTGCTGTAGGCCGTACGCCTAACGGTAACTTACTTGATGCTGATAAAGCAGGTGTTAATGTTGATGAGCGTGGCTTTATTAATGTTGATAAGCAATTACGTACTAACGTAGACCATATTTTTGCAATTGGTGATTTAGTTGGCCAACCTATGCTTGCGCATAAAGCGGTACACGAAGGCCATGTTGCTGCAGAAGTTATCTCTGGTCAGAAGCACTTCTTCGACCCTAAATGTATTCCTTCAATTGCCTACACTGATCCAGAAATCGCATGGGTAGGTGTGACTGAGAAAGAAGCAAAAGAGCAAGGCTTAAGCATTGAAACTGCGGTATTCCCGTGGGCTGCATCAGGTCGCGCAATTGCATCTGCTCGTACTGAAGGTTCTACTAAGCTTATCTTTGATAAAGACAGTGGCCGTGTAATCGGTGGTGCTATGGTGGGTATTAACGCAGGCGAAATGCTTGGCGAAATCGGCTTAGCAGTTGAAATGGGCGCAGACGGTGAAGACTTAGCGCTTACTATTCATGCTCACCCAACATTGAACGAGTCTATTGGCCTTGCAGCTGAGATTTTTGAAGGTTCAATCACTGATTTACCAAACAAAAAAGCGGTTAAAAAGAAGAAGTAAACTCTTTTAGTTAACTGTTTAAAAACCCAGGCCTCGGCTTGGGTTTTTTGTTTTTATAGCCGTCAGCCGTCAGCCGTCAGCCGTCAGTTTAAGACAAGCTCGTCTTGACACGTAAGTTAATATGAGCAAAATTTCTAGCTGATAGCTGATAGCTGATAGCTGATAGCTGATAGCTGATAGCTGATAGCTGATAGCTGATAGCTGATAGCTGA
>NZ_JALNTP010000011.1:0-45338 GCF_023161805.1 Pseudoalteromonas sp. 1CM17D
GGCTGGGATACCAGGATTTGAACCTGGGAATGCCAGGATCAAAACCTGGTGCCTTACCGCTTGGCGATATCCCAACAGAAAACAATTGATAGTTTAGTTCATATCAGAACATGGTGCGGAAGGAGAGACTTGAACTCTCACATCCTAAGATACTGGAACCTAAATCCAGCGCGTCTACCAATTCCGCCACTCCCGCATTTTCACTTTGAATAATCAAAGGAAGGTAGTTATTTTAAACTCTTCATTGAGCAACAAAAGAAAAATGGTGGCTAAGACGGGATTTGAACCTGTGACCCCATCATTATGAGTGATGTGCTCTAACCAGCTGAGCTACTTAGCCATCTCTTTTGTTATCACTTCATCGCTGAGTGCGGGGCGTATTATGCTGATATGACCCAAATCCGTCAACACCTTTTTTGCAAAAAAACACTTAACAGGGTTTGTTTGCAGGAAAATTAAGCTAAGAGGCTAAATTTTAATAAATTTGCTGTTTTTTTTAACTGTAAATCAACTGTCAAAGTACACTAAGTAGTAACAACTTAAAACCGTTAATATAAAAACTGCTGAGTATTTCAGCAGTCGTTTTGTGATCAAGTTGTATTAAAGCCGAGTTTATTGAGTATTTTAGCTATTGAATGAAGTTATGATACTTAACAACCAGGCTATGTAATCATTTTAAGTAGGCATAACTTGCACTAGTTGCGTTAAAAATTACATATTAATCACCGCGCGGGGGGAGTTGGTAGGGCAATTTGCTTACTACTGATGCGTATTTCTTACGTTAAATAAAGTATTTAACTTAGCTCGTTAGTATAATACCAATCCATAATAAGACTTATATCATTTTTAGGGACTAAACGTGTCGCTATCTGTGTTAATAAATTATTTTAGAACAACTAAATAGCGAATTTTCCTAGCTATCAACAGGTTTTTCTATCTTCAAAATAGATCGCTTAATTATGCTAATTGCTATAAAAAGCCAAAAATGATTAAGGCCATTTGTCTTTTGGATAAAAATTATTTGGGTAAAGGCATAAAAAAACCCGCATTAAGCGGGCTTTTATAAACAGATTGTTTAGGCGTAATTATACGTTGAACAAGAAGTTCATTACATCGCCATCTTTAACAATGTACTCTTTACCTTCTTGACGCATTTTACCGGCTTCTTTAGCGCCACCTTCGCCATTAAAGGCAATGTAGTCGTCATAAGCAATGGTTTGTGCGCGAATAAAGCCACGTTCAAAGTCGGTGTGAATTTTACCAGCCGCTTGCGGCGCAGTTGCACCTACTGGAATAGTCCACGCGCGTACTTCTTTTACACCTGCAGTGAAGTAGGTTTGTAAATGCAATAGCTCGTAACCACCGCGAATAACACGGTTTAGGCCTGGTTCTTCTAAACCTAGGTCTGCCATAAATTCAAGCTTGTCTTCTTCATCTAGTTCAGAAAGCTCAGATTCGATTGCAGCACACACCGGAATTACTACAGCATCTTCAGACTCTGCAATAGCACGTACACGGTCAAGGTGTGGGTTATTTTCAAAGCCATCTTCAGCTACGTTAGCAATGTACATAGTAGGCTTAATAGTTAAGAAGTTAATTGAGCTAATTGCTGCTTTTTCTTCTTTAGTAAGCTCTAAAGAGCGAAGTGTTAACCCTTCGTCTAAGTGTACTTTAACTTTTTCAAGTACTGCATTTTGCTCTTTAGCGTCTTTATCGCCGCCTTTCGCTTTTTTAGCGTTACGGAAAATTGCTTTATCAGCGCTGTCCATATCGGCAAGTACTAATTCGGTATTGATAACGTCAATATCGTCAGCAGGGTCAATAGTACCTGCAACGTGAATTACGTTTTCGTCTTCAAAACAGCGAACTACATGGCCAATTGCATCCGTTTCACGAATGTTTGCTAAAAATTGGTTTCCTAAACCTTCACCTTTTGATGCGCCTTTTACTAAACCAGCAATATCAACAAATTCCATACTAGTAGGTAGAATACGTTGAGGATTTACAATTTTTGCTAGCTCGTCTAAGCGAGGATCGGGTACCGGTACTACACCTGTGTTAGGTTCGATGGTACAAAAAGGAAAGTTAGCGGCTTCAATACCCGCTTTAGTTAGTGCATTAAAAAGCGTTGATTTACCAACATTAGGCAAGCCAACGATGCCACATTTAAAACCCATAGTAAGATACCTTGTTAAGATTCGTTTAAACGATTATGGTTTAAAAGAATGTAGTCTGTTTTGTGCTTTTAACACACCATCTTTTGCAAGTATTTCCATACAACGAACTGCTTCATCAACCGCTGCATCCATTTTTTCTTGGTCTTCTTTGGCTGCTTTTCCAAGCACCCAGCCGGTAACCATTTCACGATGCCCTGGATGACCGATACCTATGCGTAAACGCATAAAATCTTTTTGGTTTGCCATTTTTGCAATAATGTCTTTTAAGCCATTATGACCGCCATGACCGCCACCTTTTTTAAGTTTGGCAACGCCTGGGTCTAAATCCATTTCGTCATGGGCAACAAGTATGTTTTCCACGGGGATTTTGAAAAAATTGGCTAAACTACCGACCGCTTTACCACTTAAGTTCATGTAGGTGGTGGGGATCAATAATTTGAATTCTTGGCCTTGGATGATCACTTTGCCAGTTAGGCCGTGATATTTAGGATCGTGTTTGAGCGTGCAGTTGTAGCGTGCTGCGAGTTCTTCAATGAACCAAGCACCTGCATTGTGGCGTGTGTTTGCGTATTCGGGGCCTGGATTAGCCAGGCCCACAAGCATTTGAATAGAATTCAAGGTGCAAGACCTTAAATATTATTCAGCAGCGTCTGAAGCTTCTTCTTCAGTAGGAGCTGCTTTGTTAGCTTTGATTGTAACTACTGACAGGTCGTGGCCTTCGCCTTTACCTAGTTCAACAGACTGAACACCTGAAGGAAGTTCAAGGTCAGAAATGTGAACTGAATCACCAACTACTAAATTAGAAACGTTAACTTCAACGAATTCTGGAAGTGCTTTAGGAAGACAAGAAATCTCAACTTCAGTTAACTGGTGAACAACAGTTGCGCCAGCTTTAGTAACTGCTTCTTCACCGATGAAGTGAAGAGGAACTTTAGTTACTAATTTGTGAGTTGCATCTACACGTTGGAAATCAAGGTGAGTGATTTTTGGCTTGAATGGGTGACGTTGAATATCTTTTAAGATAGCTTCAACAGACTCGCCGCCAACATTTAGCGTAAGAATGTGCGTGTAAAAACCTTCGCTTTCTTGTGCTTTGATCATGTCTTTATGAGCAAGAGTAAGCGATACCGCTTCTTTATCTGCACCGTAAAGGATAGCAGGTACTTTGTCTTCGCGACGTAGGCGGCGGCTCGCACCAGTACCAGTTTCTACGCGAAGTTCAGCGTTGTAAGTATAAGTTTCGTTAGACATAATGTCTCCAATAATTAAAAGTGTTAGGGCCTTTGCGACCAAGGTCCCTACCCAAAAGGCGCGCTATCATAACACCGCCCCCCGATAAAATAAACAACACATACAAAAAAAGCGCCAAAAGGCGCTTATATGTTCCAACGAATGTGTGATTTTAGTGTTCAAACATCGCTGAAATAGATTCTTCATTGCTGATGCGACGAATTGTTTCGGCTAACATGTCAGCAAGAGTTAGTACTTTTACTTTATCAAGCGCTTTTAATTCATCAGATAACGGAATTGAGTCAGTTACAATTACTTCATCAATTACTGAATTACGAATGTTCTCTGCAGCTTTGCCAGATAAAATAGGGTGCGTTGCATAGGCAAATACGCGTTTAGCACCGTGTTCTTTAAGTGCTTCTGCGGCTTTACATAAAGTACCACCGGTATCAATCATATCATCTACGATAATACAGTCGCGGCCTTCAACATCACCAATAATATGCATTACTTGAGAAACGTTAGCTTGAGGGCGACGTTTATCAATAATAGCAAGGTCTGTGTCGTGAAGTAGTTTTGCAATAGCACGGGCACGTACTACACCACCAATATCTGGTGATACTACAACAACGTCTTCAAACTCACGCTCTTCCATATCTTCAAGTAATACAGGGCTACCAAATACGTTATCTACTGGTACGTCAAAGAAACCTTGTATTTGCTCAGCGTGTAAATCAACCGTAAGAACGCGGTCAACACCTACACTTGATAAGAAATCGGCAACAACTTTAGCGGTAATTGGAACGCGCGCAGAACGTACTCGACGGTCTTGACGTGCATAACCAAAATAAGGAATGACGGCAGTAATACGACCTGCTGATGCACGACGTAGAGCATCAACCATAACGATAAGTTCCATTAGGTTATCGTTAGTAGGGGCACAGGTTGATTGCAAGATAAAAACATCCGAGCCACGAACATTTTCATTTATTTGAACACTGATCTCACCGTCGCTAAAACGGCCAACAACAGCATCGCCTAATTCAATATACAAACGTTTTGCAACTTTTTGAGCTAACTCAGGTGTTGCGTTACCAGCGAAGAGCTTCATGTCAGGCACGGTAGGGTTCCTCAGGCACTGAATTTTTGGACTAACGGGTAAATAGGTAAAACCCACTACGCGTTAACTTATGATTACTTGTACGTTACTTCATTGATCGAATATGGCGGCAAGCTCCGTATGAGCAGGTGAGACATTTGCGCTAGAAGCAACAAAACCCTGCCAAGTATGGGGGAGGTTATCAAGTACATCTTGTGCTTGAACTTGGCTAGCAAATTCGACAAAACAACATGAACCTGTTCCGGTCATCTTCGACGGGGCGTATTTTAGCAACCACTGCAGGGTTTTTTCAACCTCGGGGCAGAGCTTTTTAACTAAAGGCTCACAATCGTTGGTTAATTTATGGGTTCGCCAATCACCTGAAATTTTTGGTGTATCGCGTTTTAAATCTGGGTGAGTGAATATTTTAGCGGTACTGACATGCTGATTAGGGTGCACAACGCAATACCATTTTTGTTCAAGCTCTACGTCAACCAATTGTTCGCCAATACCGTGTGCTATGGCGCTTTTACCACGAATAAATACCGGCACGTCGGCGCCTAATTGCAGGCCTAAGTTTGCTAATTCATCAATATTTAGTTGTGTATTCCACATTTTATTAAGTGCAAGTAACGTGGTGGCTGCATCAGATGAACCGCCTCCCACGCCGCCACCCATAGGTAAACGTTTAGTGAGATTTATTTTTACACCTGATGAAATGCCACAGTGATTTTTAAGCAATAACGCGGCTTTATAGATGAGATTATCGCAATCTGCTATGCCTTTCGTATCACCCGTTATTAAAATAGTGGGCGCTTCGTTAACTGAAAAGTCGAGTGTGTCGCCAAAATTTAAAAAGGTAAATAAGGTTTCTAGTTCGTGATAACCGTCATCACGGCGCGCATTGATGTGTAAAAATAAGTTAAGTTTTGCCGGTGCAATGACCGAAAAAGCTGTTTTAGTATTCATACTTAATTAAATTGCCAATTGTAGAGTTGAATTTTGATTTTAATTTGCTGATGTTTTAGCGTGACATTGCCAGGAACCCAAAAGCCACCTTGCTGTTTATAGTTTGAATACGTTATTTGCCACTTTTTATTGCTGTTATCGTACCAAATAACTTGTTGTGCACGGCCAAGTTCGTCTACTTTTAATGTTTGCGACGTTAATGTGCCTTTTAACCAGTTATCGGCGTTATCAACTGGCAGGTCAAAACCGGTTAAGCGTTTTAATAATAACGCGGCGTTAGTGTCTGTGTATGTTTTATCGTCGTAATCAAGCACCGCACCTGTGCGGGTTTGTTTAAGCGACAATATACGAGTACCAATAAACGTAGTGAGCACTAAGTTGTTTTGTTTTTCGTCTTGTTGCCAATTTAAGTTTGCAGATTGGCGCTCATCAGGGCTTATAAACGCTAATTTACCTTGTGCTTGCCAGGTTTTTTGCGCTGCTAAGCGTGGTTTCCAATCATCGTAAAGCGTTGTTTTTGTATCAATTTGGTGGGCGCAGCCCGCTAAAAACAAAAAAAGAGTGAATAAAATTAAATAATGTCGAATCAAATGTTGTTCCTTACTTTCCATATTCCGCTGATTTTTGGTAAAATTGCCGCCTTTAAAGTAGGGCGCAGCAATATTTGGCAAATATGACCATCATAGCACTTGGTATAAATCACAAAACCGCATCCGTAGAATTACGTGAAAAAGTGGCTTTTTCGCCTGAGCAAATGTCTGAGGCGCTCCAGCAATTAAGCGGTCATGCCGACTTTAACGAAGCCGTTATTGTATCTACCTGTAACCGTACCGAAATCTATTGTAGCCTTGAGCAGTCAAATTCCCAAGCACTGCTAGCTTGGCTTGCCAGTTTCCATGGTTTGGATGAACACGAACTGAGCAAAAATATATATTGCCACCAAGGTGATGCAGCCATTAATCATTTAATGCGTGTTGCGTGCGGCTTAGATTCGTTGGTATTGGGCGAGCCGCAAATTTTAGGGCAAATTAAGCAAGCTTATCATAGCGCCAAAACGCACGATGCCGTAGGCGTTAAGTTTGATAGGTTGTTTCAAAAAACCTTTTCGGTAGCTAAGCAGGTCCGTACCGACACTGATATTGGTGCCAGTGCTGTGTCGGTGGCGTTTGCAGCGGTTAATTTAGCAAAACATATTTATGGCAAGCTTGATAAAACCAATGTGTTATTAATTGGTGCCGGCGAAACAATAGAGCTTGTAGCTAAACATTTATATCAAAATGAGCCGCAACAAATTACGGTTGCCAACAGAACCATTGAGCGTGCACGCGGTTTAGCGCAGGAAGTGTCGGCCGATGTGATTGCGCTGGCACAACTCCCTGAGCGTTTACACAAAGCCGATATTGTTATTAGCTCAACCGCCAGTACGTTACCAATAATAGGTAAAGGGGTGGTGGAGCAAGCATTAAAACAGCGCCGCCATAAACCTATGCTGTTTATTGATATTGCCGTACCACGCGATATAGAAAGCCAAGTAGGCGAGCTTGACGCAGCCTATTTATATTCCGTTGATGACTTACAAGCCATTGTAAGCGAGAATATGGCCGCGCGTGAACAGGCGGCAGAACAAGCACAATTAATAATAAGCGAGCGCGTAAAAGAATTTGAAATGTGGGTTCGCTCTCTCGATTCGGTTGATATAATTCGCCACTACCGAAACGACGTACAAACCATTAAGTCAGAACTTGTTGAGCGGGCGGTTAGCCAGCTAAATACAGGTAAAGACGCAGAAAAAATTATATTAGAGTTGGCCAATAAATTAACCAACCGCTTAATGCACGCGCCTACCCGTGCAATTCAAGATGCGGCTAAAAAAGGTGAAGTGGCACAACTAACTCAGTTGAAAAAAATGTTAGGTATTGATCAGGAATAACAGTTAAATGAAAGAGTCTGTATATCGTAAATTAGAAACCTTAGTAGAGCGCTACGAAGAAGTACAAGCGCTACTGAGCGATCCGTCGGTCATTAGTGATCAAAACCGCTTTCGTGCTCTTTCAAAAGAATACTCTGAGCTTGAAGAAATTGTAAAAACATTTTTAGCATACCAACAAGCGCAAGACGATGTAGCGACTGCTGAAGAAATGTTAAAAGATTCAGACCCAGATATGCGTGAAATGGCGCAAGAAGAATATAAAGAAGCTAAAGCGCAAATTTTATCATTAGAAGATGAGCTACAAGTGCTTATGCTTCCTAAAGATCCTAAAGATAACAACAATGTATTTTTAGAAGTACGCGCGGGTACCGGTGGTGACGAAGCGGCTATTTTTGCAGGCGATTTATTTAGAATGTACAGCCGTTACGCCGAAACACAAAAATGGAAAGTTGAAGTGGTGAGCACCAACGAAGGTGAACACGGCGGCTACAAAGAAGTTATAGCAAACATTAGCGGTGAAGGTGTGTACGGTAAGCTTAAGTTTGAATCGGGCGCTCACCGTGTACAGCGTGTACCAGAGACTGAGTCGCAGGGGCGTGTACATACCTCTGCGTGTACGGTTGCAGTAATGGCCGAAATTCCTGAAGCAGAAGCCATTGAAATAAACACCGCCGATATAAAAGTAGATACATTTAGAGCCTCCGGCGCCGGTGGTCAGCACGTAAATAAAACCGACTCGGCAATTCGTATTACTCATATTCCAACGGGTGTTGTGGTTGAGTGTCAGGATGAGCGTTCGCAACATAAAAACCGCGCTAAAGCGATGTCGGTACTTGCCGCGCGTTTGCAGCAAGCCGAAGATGAAAAACGCCATGCGGCTGAGGCCTCTGAGCGTCGTAACTTAGTGGGCAGCGGCGATCGCTCTGAGCGTATTCGTACTTACAACTACCCGCAAGGGCGTATTACCGATCACCGTATTAATTTAACGCTTTATCGCTTAAACGAAGTGGTAACTGGCGATTTAGGCGCAATTATCGATCCATTAATGCAAGAGCATCAAGCTGATTTACTTGCCGCAATGGGCGATGAGTAATTGTGAGCCACACGCTTGAGCAGGCAATAGCGGTTGGTGCAACTAAACTTGCACCAACTAGCGACAGCGCTAAATTAGACGCACAAGTACTGCTGTTACATATTCTTCAAAAACCCCGCAGTTACTTATTTACCTGGCCAGATAACCTACTTAGCAGCGACGAACAGCGCCAATATGATGAATTTTGTGAACGGCGTTTAAATGGTGAACCCGTAGCGCATATTATTGGCCAGCGCGAATTTTGGAGCTTAGCGCTCGAGGTGAATGCCACGACGCTTATTCCTAGGCCTGATACCGAAACACTCGTTGAGCAAGCTTTAGCACTTACCGTGCCTGAGCAAGCAAAAGTGCTTGATTTAGGCACTGGCACCGGCGCTATTGCACTTGCACTTGGCAGTGAAATGCCAACATGGCAAATTACAGCAGTCGACAAAGTAGCAGATGCGGTGGCCTTAGCGACTCGGAATCAGCAGCGTTTAGCCATTGATAATGTGCAAGTTAAGCAAAGTAACTGGTTTAGCGCGCTGAAAAATGAGCAGTTTAATTTAATTGTGACCAACCCCCCGTACATTGAACACGACGATAAACATTTAAAAGAAGGAGATGTGCGCTTTGAACCTCTTTCTGCGTTAGTGGCCGATGAGGCAGGAATGGCTGATATAAAACAAATAATTACACAATCACGTGACTATTTGCTCCCTAGTGGCTATCTTTTAATAGAACATGGTTTTGAACAGGGTGAAGCTGTTCGGCATTTGTTTAAGCAAATGGCGTATATAAATATTAAAACAGTAAAAGACTTGGGAAATAACGATCGTGTAACGCTCGCACAGTGGCCTTAATTTGATAATAAACAGCCATGATTGTGTGTTCTATAAATGCATTAAGGAACCTTTAATATGATGGGTGATTTTTTATTTTCAGATGAGCCAGATGAGTTAGAAAGTGAAGTAGAGCTTGGCACTTGGAAAGTATTAATCGTTGATGACGAACCTGAAGTTCATGCTGTTACAAAGCTTGCGTTGAGTGATTTTGAATTTCAGAACAAACGTTTAGAATTTTTAAGCGCATACTCGGGCGCTGAAGCAAAAGAATTAATAAATGCGCACCCAGATGCCGCTATTGTACTGCTAGATGTGGTAATGGAAACAGATGACGCTGGGTTACAGGTTGCTAAATTTATTCGCGAAGAAGCTAATAATAATCATATTCGCATTATTTTAAGAACCGGTCAGCCTGGGCAGGCGCCTGAGCGCCAAGTCATTATTAATTACGATATTAACGACTATAAATCGAAAACAGAGCTGACAGCGCAAAAGCTGTTTACTGTGATTATGTCGAGCTTACGCTCGTATCGCGATATTATTTCTATAGAGCAATCTCGCGAAGGGCTTGAAAAAATTATTGTTGCCTCGCGCGATATATTTGCCACACGTTCAATAGAGCAGTTTATTGAAGGGGTGATGCAGCAACTTACTTCGTTATTAGGCATTGCCGATCAAGCGGTGTATGCCACTACGTTAGTGGCGCAAAATACGCAAGAAAATAGTAATGATAAGCTAATTGTACGCTCTGGTACCGGTGAGTTTGAGCAAAGCGAGGGTAAAGAGTTAGATGCGGTGCTGCAAAACGAGCAACTAGAGGCGTGTCATCAAGCACTTAAAGATAAAAGCATAATTTATAAAGATAACTATTTATTTGCTTATTGTAGTAGCGAGTACAATCACAATTCGATGTTATTTATATCGGGGATCCCTAAAAATATAACCGATACGCAACGTAATTTAATTGAGATTTTTTCGCAAAATGTACAACTAGCATTTGAGAACGTGCAACGACAACAACGTTAATCGTTACTATAAATTTAATAAGCACATAGCCTTGCGACTATGTGCTTTTTAGTTTGTGAGGCATAATAGCCAAAGCAGTGCGTAGTACTTGGTATTATACCAAGCAGCAATAATACTTAATCATTTTGAGGGGGCTAAACGTGTTGCTATCAGCGTTAAAAAATTCTCATTTAGAACAACTAAATAGCAAATTTTTTGCCTAGCTATCAACACGTTTTTCCATCCTCAAAATAGATCACTTAATTAAGCGGATTGGTATTAAACGCACTTAACTAAATTTAACAAAACAAAAAGTACTGAGGCTTATGGATTATTTAGCAGTAAAACACTCACACATGGCAATTGCTATGCTAAGCGTTATCTTATTTTACATCCGCTCTTTTTCGCGTATGGGCAGTGGCAAGCTTGCCAAAAATAAACTGGTTTTTATTGGCAGTCACAGCATTGACACTTTATTACTTATTTCTGCAATAACATTGGTGTTCATGGCAAAAATAAACCCCTTTGAGCAACTATGGTTATTAGAAAAAATAGTGCTTGTAGTGATTTATATTGCGATAGGTATTATTAGTGCAAAACAAACTAATACGCTGCCAAAAATTATGTATGTGGTAGTTAACACGGTTGTGATTTTAGCGATAGGGTATTTGGCAACGGCAAAATCGCCGCTACTTTTATAATACCTACTCTGTTGCAAGTTAAGTGTCGGTGCGTGTATATAACTTTTTAAACACGCACGATACTTATAAGTAAGGGGCTTATACGTAAGGAGCTAATACGTAAGGAACTTAAGTAACAGTTAATACAGTTAATACACCTATGCACGCTTTATAGCCTTCACCATTTTTCAGCCAGGCTGGCCACTCCTTTTACTATAAAGTAACCCTATGGGGTATAATTACGGGTGGGAGCTTCGCTGTATTGGTAACTATCCGTAAAATTAGGTAAACTACGCCTTCGTTTTTTAATAAATGTTGTAGTATTGATGACCACCCTCGGGTATGACGAACACGACGAATCTTATTTAGATGATGCATATGATGAATTTACTCCACCGCCACTGTATCGGTGTATTAATGCAGAGTCGAAATGGGACCCTCAAATAGATTTAGCGCCAACTTTTTCTGTATTAACTGACTTTGAGCAGCAGATCACTACTATGTGCGCAAAGCAAAAAGACCCACACGATAGATTAGAAGCCCTTCTTGATATTTTTTATAGCAAATGGCTATTTAGCGCCTCTGGGCTAAAAGTGCCAGAGC
Source organism: Pseudoalteromonas sp. 1CM17D (assembly GCF_023161805.1). Classification (NCBI taxonomy): domain Bacteria; kingdom Pseudomonadati; phylum Pseudomonadota; class Gammaproteobacteria; order Alteromonadales; family Pseudoalteromonadaceae; genus Pseudoalteromonas; species Pseudoalteromonas sp. 1CM17D. Next base: position 11,611 of record NZ_JALNTP010000011.1, read on the forward strand.
ATAAAATAAATAGCTTAAGCTATACACTCACTATGCGCAGCGGCTCTATAACCACATTAGGTATTTTATTGAGCCATTTGCTTGAGCAAGCGCAATTAGATGCCAGTGTGTGTATTAATCAGGGAGATATTAGCGTGCATGTCGCAATAAGTGATGAAGAAGGCTACATTATTGAGCCTAGCAGTGGGCAACAGAGCTGGTACATCATTCCTGAAAATGCGGATGAAGAAAATGGCCAAGAGCAAGAGCCACTTGAACTTATTTATAACGATGAAGTTTATAAATTGTTTTTAGCGCAGCAAAAATGGTCGTTTATTAGCGAAAATAAATTTGGCCACGCGCTGGTATGTGTTGAGTTGCTAATGGAGCTATTAGGCGATGATCCGTACGAGAGACGCGACAGAGGTTACTTACTCAATCAGTTAGATTGTCCTAAAATGGCACGCGATGATTTACAGTTTTTTATTGATGAGTGCCCGGATGATCCGGCAATTGAAATTATTCAGCATCAACTAGAAGAACTTGAAGATAATAATAAAACACACCATTAAGAATAGGAACAAATATGGCTGATACTCACACTGCATTAATTACTAATGATGCTGTTGTACTGGGTTTGCTTGCTGTAATTTTAGGGTTCATTTTTAAAACCTCTAGCAGCGAAAACCCCAAACTAAAAGCATTTTATAAATATGTACCAGCATTATTGCTGTGTTACTTTTTACCTTCTTTACTCAATACGTTTGGCATTGTAGATGGACATAGTTCAAATGTTTACTATGTTGCTTCGCGCTATTTGCTGCCAGCATGTTTAATTTTACTTACCATTAGTATTGATTTAAAAGCGATTATTAATTTAGGCCCCAAAGCGCTAATTATGTTTTTAGTGGGCACGCTGGGTATTGTGATTGGTGGGCCTTTATCTATTTTAGTGGTTAGTGTATTTAGCCCTGATTTAGTAGGCGGCCACGGCCCAGATGCTGTTTGGCGTGGTATGACAACGGTTGCCGGCAGCTGGATTGGCGGCGGCGCAAACCAAGCCTCAATGAAAGAAATGTTTGAAGTGGGCGGCGATATATTCTCGGTTATGGTGACCGTTGATGTGATTGTGGCGAATATTTGGATGGCTGTTTTATTACTAATGGCCGCAAACCATAAAAAAATTGATGCCGCAACAGGGGCTGATACAACCGCCATAGAAGATTTAAAAAACCGTGTTGAGCAATACCATGCAGAGCATGCCCGCATGCCGACACTCAATGACTACATGACCATTATTGCCATAGCATTTGGTATAACGGGGCTTGCTCATTTTTGTGCCGACTTTTTAGGGCCGTTTTTTGCAAACAATTACGCGTGGGCTAAAGAGTACAGTTTAAACAGTAAATTCTTTTGGCTAATTGTTATTTCAACCACGATTGGTATTAGTTTATCATTTACTAAAGTAAGGCAAATAGAAGCGTTTGGCGCATCAAAAGTTGCTTCAAGCTTTTTATATATTTTAGTGGCATCAATTGGCTTACATATGAACGTAACCGCTATATTTAGTAACCCTGGGTTATTTTTAATTGGGGCTATTTGGATGCTAACGCACGCAAGTTTAATGCTGATTGTAGCCAAAGTAATAAAAGCCCCGTTATTTTATATGGCGGTGGGCTCGCAAGCTAACGTTGGCGGCGCTGCGTCGGCGCCTGTGGTGGCTTCTGCGTTTCACCCTTCGCTTGCGCCAGTGGGCGTTTTATTAGCTGTACTAGGGTATGGTGTAGGTACATATATGGCCTACATTTGTGGATTAATGATGCAAGCAGTTGCACCTTAAGGAATTTAAATGAACAACCAAGTAATTAATATTAATAATATTGAGCTGGCAAACGACAAACCATTTGTATTATTTGGTGGTATGAATGTTTTAGAGTCGCGCGATTTAGCAATGCGCATTGCAGAGCACTATGTAGAAGTAACGTCTAAATTAAATATTCCTTATGTATTTAAAGCCTCGTTTGATAAAGCGAATCGCTCATCAATAAATTCATACCGCGGCCCTGGTATGGAAGAAGGCTTAAAAATATTTGAAGAGATTAAAAATACCTTTAACATTCCGCTTATAACCGATGTGCACGAACCACACCAAGCAGCGCCTGTTGCTGAAGTGGTTGATGTAATTCAGTTACCTGCATTTTTAGCACGCCAAACCGATTTAGTGGTAGCTATGGCTAAAACGGGTGCCATTATTAATGTGAAAAAACCACAGTTTTTAGCGCCGCACGAAATGCGCCATATCATTACTAAATTTAATGAAGCAGGTAATGATAATGTGGCACTGTGTGAGCGCGGCTCAAGCTTTGGCTACAACAACTTAGTTGTTGATATGCTAGGTATGGATGACATGAAAGCCATGGCGCCGGTTATTTTTGATGCCACCCATGCACTACAGCGCCCAGGTGGGCGAGCTGACTCTGCTGATGGACGCCGTGCACAAGCTGCCGAGCTTGCTCGCAGCGGCATGGCATTGGGCATTGCGGGCCTATTTATTGAGGCTCACCCTAACCCTAATGAAGCAAAGTGTGATGGTCCATGTGCATTGGCACTTAGCAAGCTTGAAGGGTACTTATCGCAAATGAAAGCGGTAGATGATTTAATTAAAAGCTTTGCACCACTTGATACAAGCGCAAGCGATTTATAATTTAACACCTATTTAGGTAATAGTTAAAAAGCGACTTAGGTCGCTTTTTTTATTCCATTAATATACACACACAACGATGCTGTATATAATCTTACGCATAAGAAAAACTAATTCTAAGCTTGGTTACTATGTCAAGACGAGTCCCCCCATTAAACGCACTTAAAGCTTTTGAAGCCGCGGCACGCCATTTAAGCTTTACTAAAGCAGCGGAAGAGCTGTATGTAACGCAAGCGGCAGTGAGCCATCAAATTAAAACCCTTGAAGAGCATTTAGGCTTAAAATTGTTTTTACGTAAAAATCGCTCGTTATTATTAACCGAAGAAGGCCAAGGCTACTTTTTAGATATTAAAGAGATTTTTACCCAGCTGATAGATGCCACCGAAAAGCTACTTGCTCGCGGTGCAAAAGGCTCGCTTACCGTAAGTTTAACCCCGAGTTTTGCAATTCAGTGGTTGGTACCTCGATTAAGTTTATTTAACGAACTCCACCCCGAAATAGATGTGCGTATAAAAGCGCAAGACCAAGACGAAAACTCGTTAACCGATGATGTAGATATTGCTATTTACTACGGCCGAGGGCACTGGAGTGGGGTTCAAACTTACAAATTACACACCGAGTATTTAGTGCCTTTATGTAGCCCACTGTTATTAAGCGGGCATAAACCGCTTAATCAACCGAGTGACTTAGCTCAGCACACCTTGTTACACGATACCACGCGCCGTAACTGGAAAACCTGGATGAAAACGGCGGGTGTACGTAATGTACAAGTGAATCAAGGCCCTATATTTAGCCACTCATCAATGGTGCTCCAAGCCGCGGTGCACGGCCAAGGTGTAGCAATAGGCAATAGTGTGCTTGCCAAACCCGATATTGACGCGGGCCGTTTAGTGATCCCATTTAGCCACAGCTTAGAGAGTAAAAACGCGTATTACTTAGTGATTAGAGAGTCGCAAACAGAGCTGGGTAAAATAGTCTCGTTTAAAGATTGGATGCTGAGCTTAGTTGAACAAGAACAAGAGTATTAATAATGATTGAATGGTTTAAAAGCGCAACGCAGCCGGCTATTGCACAGTTTATATTTGCGCATGGTGCCGGAGCTGGATCAGATTCTGATTTTATGCAGCATATGGCTAAACTCATTAGTGCGCAGAGTATTGATGTAGGTTTATTTGATTTTGAATACATGCAAATTGCTAAACAAACACAAAAACGTAGACCGCCAGAGCGAGCCCCTAAACTGTTAGCTTATTACCAGCAAGTACTAACAAATGCGCAACCTAATTTACCGTTATTTATTGGCGGCAAGTCGATGGGCGGGCGTATGGCGTCTATGCTTGCTTGTAGCTCTACACAACCGATTGCAGGTGTATTAGCGTTTGGCTATCCGTTTCATCCGCCCGGTAAGCCAGATAAGCTGCGCACCGATCATTTTGCAGACATACCTTGCCCGTTTTTAGTCTTACAAGGCGAGCGAGATACCTTTGGCACACGTGAAGAGCTTAAAACGCTTTCTATGCCAAAACAGCCAAGCTATGTGTGGCTTAGCGATGGCGACCATTCACTCAAACCACGCAAAAAAAGTGGTATGAGCGAGCTGCAAAATCGTGAAACTGCAGCGCTTGAAGCAAGTAAATTTATAGCCAATAGAGTGGAGCAATTATGATTAAATTATTTTTACTCACGGGCAGCTTTTTTTGCATGCTGTCGGTTATGTTAGGGGCATTTGCCGCGCATGGCTTAAAAAGCCGTTTAACTGAGTATTCACTCGGGGTATTTAAAACCGCAGCTGAGTATCAAATGGTGCATGGTTTAGCGCTTATAGCCGTGGCGATTCTTATTAAGTGGGGTATTAATTTAACCGTGGCGGGAGGTTTTTTTATTGCCGGTACACTGCTTTTTAGTGGCAGTTTATATTTACTAGCCCTAAGCGGCATGAAGTGGTTAGGCCCAATAACCCCATTAGGTGGGTTATGTTTTATAATTGGTTGGGTTGTTATTTTAGTGCAAGTTGCACGATTTAAGTTTTAAAGAGTTTAAGGGTTAATATGTCTAGTGTTGTGATTTATTGTCGTAGTGGTTTTGAAAACGATGCGGCTGCTGAAATAACGTTTCATGCTGCCGAGCAAGGTTTTGCCGGCTATGTAAAAGCCAAACCAAATACCGGCTACGTGATTTATGAATGTTTTGAAGCGCAACACAGCGACGAAATAATCAAAAAGGTCGACTTTAAAAATATGGTATTTGCGCGCCAGTGGTTTGCTGGCACGTTAATCGAAAATATGCCGGTAGAAGATAGGGTCACTGCATTAAAAGAAGCCGCAAAGGATTTTCCTTTGTGTAGTGAATTGCGCGTAGAAACCCCCGATACTAACGAAGGCAAAGAGCTACTGACCTTTTGTAAAAAAATATCAACGCCGTTAAAAAAAGCACTCGAAAAGCAAAACACGGTATTACGTGAGCCAAAGGCAAACCGCCCGGTAATGCATGTACTATTTTTAGCAAACAATGCCGCGTATGTAGGGTATTCGTATAGTTATAATAATTCGCCGTTTTTTATGGGCATTTTACGTTTACGTATGCCAAGTGACGGACCGAGCCGCTCAACGTTAAAACTTGACGAAGCCTTTAATGTTTTTATCCCTGAAAAAGAGCGAGAAGCGCGAGTACAACCAGGCATGCGAGGGGTTGATTTAGGCGCTTGCCCAGGCGGTTGGACCTATCAATTAGTACGCAGAGGCATGTTTGTTAGCGCAATAGATAATGGCCCAATGAATGATAGTTTGATGGAAACAGGCCAAGTTAAACACTTTAGAGCCGATGGTTTTAAATACCGCCCAGAAAAAAGAAATATTAACTGGTTAGTGTGCGATATGGTGGAAAAACCAACCAAAGTGACTAATCTAATGATTGACTGGGCAGTAAACGCATACGCCAAAGAGCTTATATTTAATTTAAAGCTGCCTATGAAAAAACGCTTTGATAGTGTTTATGAATGCCTAACGATGATCAAAGAAGAGCTTACTAAGTACGGTATAACCTATGAGTTGCAAGCTAAGCATTTGTATCATGATCGTGAGGAAATTACCGTTCATTTAAACGTTGTTAAGGTACCCCAAAATTTGTATAGCTAAATCATAGAGGCATAAAAGTGGTATTAAATAATGTTTATAAATGGCTAGGATTACTTTTTTTATCACTTTTAATAGCCGGTTGCGGCGGCGGTGGCAGCGATAGTGACGCCACCGATAGTGGCTCAACTGGCAATACCGCCCCTACTGTGAGTGTTGATGTAAGCAGCAGCGTTATTGTTGCTAACCAAACCTTTACTATTACGGCTCAGGCAAGCGATAGTGACGGGCAGGTGTCTAGTTATCAATGGCAGCAGCTGTCGGGGCCTGAATTTACCTTTACTGCCAATGGCAACATACTCACAGCAACGGCCCCCAGTGTAGAGAGCGACACTGATTTTAGTTTTTCGGTGCTAGTAACCGATAATGACGGCGCAACTACAGAGCAAGTGTTTTCTGGGACTATCACGGTTCAAAACACCCCTCCCACAGTTAATATTACAGGCCCAAGCAGTGCACTGGCTAATACCCAAGTGAGTTTAATTGCTAATGCACAAGACATAGATGGCACAATTAGCACCATAGTGTGGGTACAATCTGCTGGCTCCTCCATCGAATTTAGCCAAACTGAAGGTGAATTAAGCTTTACCGCCCCAAATGTAAGTGAAAGTGAAACGCTTGGTTTTAGTGTTACTGTAACCGACAATGCCGGGGGCACTGTACAAAGCAGTGCCACGGTACTTATTACGCAATTAAATAGCGCACCTAGTGTTACCTTAGCTGGGCCTGACGAGGCAATGCAAAATGAGTCAGTGACAATAACAGCTACAGCGCAGGACAGCGATGGCACCATTAGCGAGCTAAGCTGGCAGCAAACAAACGGCCCCGTGGTCGAATTTACGCAAACCGACTCCAGTATTACGTTTAATGCCCCAACGGTTGCTCAAAATACCAATATTACCTTTTTAGCCACCGTTAGAGATAACGACGATGCAACTAATAGCGCCCAAAAAACGGTGATTGTGGTGCCGCCTAACAATCCTCCTGTGGCAGACGATGTAACCGTTGAGGTGCAATATAACTTAAGTGCTGAATTTAATTTGACGGTAAATGATGCCGATGGCGATACGGTACAAATTACTTTTCCAAATGACCTAGAAGGGGCGCAGGTGAGTGTTATTGATGCCCAAGCGCTGCGCTTTAGCTATACACCGCCTGTAAATAGTATTTCTGCAAAAAGCTACACACTGACTGCTAGTGATGGTGAAGACAGCACCAACTTTTTGCTTAATACGATAATTATTGATACCAGCGCTGCAACGGTGACAGAAATAACGCCTAATGGGGCAGATGAACCGGTATTGGTTGACACCCCCATCAGTATTACGTTTTCAGATGTGATGCTGAGCAGTTCGTTAACCGTAAATAGTAGCGCGGGGAGCTGTGAAGGCAGTGTTCAGGTATCAAGTGATGATTTTTCAAGCTGTGTTGCACTTAATGTAGAGAGCGTATCTGGAGCGCCTGATGAGACGAGTGACTATTTTAAAAACGTTAACTTAAGCGCTGATTTTTCAGAAAACACGCTTTACAAAGTGCGTGTAAATGATCAATTAGTTAATTTTTCTGGTACTGCTGCGACAGCAGGCCAAGTGAGTGAATTTACCACCTCAACCCAAGATTTAAAAATAACCGAACTCATATCGGTGCAATTTACTAATGATACGCCCTGGGTAGAGATTTATAACGGCACTGGAGAGGCTGTTAATTTACAAAACTATTCATTAAAAACGCGCGCAATTAATATGCTTGATAGCTCAGTGAGCGCAGAGCAAGTATTTACATTACCCAACAAAGTATTAGAAAACGGCAGTTATATTTTACTGCAAAGTCGTTTTGGTGATGAGTTTTTAGCAAGTGCGGCACTTAATAACCCTAAAATTGTGCTGGTGGGTAACCAAAGCGATGCCCTACGTCCTTATTGGTATATAAATGGCTTTGCAGAGTTATTAAATAGCGCCGCCACACAAACAATCGACTTTGTTAAATTTGGTAATTCTACCCAGCAACCGGTTAGTGCCACGCAATGGCAAGGCGATAACGCACCTCAAATGCAGGCCGAACAAGGGTCAAGCTTAAAACGTGCGCTTAATGCAACAGATACTAATCAAGCAAGTGATTGGGTTTACTCAGTGTTTAATACGCCGGCAGGGCAAAATGATATTAGCTGTGATACCGATACAGATTTAGATGGGATCCCTGATTGCAGTGAGCAAGAAGGCACAACATTTGGCGGGCTGCCTTTATATGAATGGGGCGCACGGGAAAATCAAAAAGATATATTTATAGAAATTGATTATATGGACAGTACCGATATAGGTATTACGCCACAGCGTACAGCATTAGAAAAAGTAGTGAGCGTATTTGCAAGTAACGGTTACACAGTGCATTTTGATGTAGGCGATTTGTTTGACCAAAGCACAGGTATTTCCACCGCTAACTTTGATTTAGGAGGCGGTACAACCGTACCGTTTAACAGCTACACGCCCTTTGAATATGACCAAGGTACTGCTAATTTATTTGCCTATAAAATGGAATATGCCGATACAACGCGCCGCCCAATTTTTCATTATTTATTAATGGCAAACAGTGGTAACGAAGATGGCAGCATTAGTGGCTCAGGTATTGCCGAAATAAATGGTAATGACCTAATGCTGACTATGGGCGGATGGGGGTTATCGGTTGATGATCAAACATCACAAAATGTGACGAATAATTACCAAGCGTCTACTATTTTTCATGAGTTGGGGCATAATTTAGGGCTTTATCATGGCGGCGACGAAGAAGTGAACTTTAAGCCAAATCATTTAAGCTCTATGAATTATCTATATCAATTAACGGGGCTTGCAAGCATAGGTAATAACGAAGGTGATCGTTATTACGACCGGTTTTATACCAACAACATTAACTGCGACCTTGTGCCAAATACCAATAATCAAACAGGATCAACGGATGATTTTATCATTGATTATTCAAACGGCAGCGCTGCAAATATAAATGAAAGTGCTATTGATGAAAGCGCAGGATTAAACAGGCCTGGCTCTGAGGCGGTCGATTATAATTGTAATGCAATTTTAGGCGATACATTAACTAACTTTGATGCAAACCAAGACTCGCAAATTACTGTATTAACGGATACCGATGAGTGGAGCATGATTAACTTACAGTTTTACTCACAAAGTGCAGGTAACCGATTTGGTGTGGCAAATACGATGAGCCATAAGCTGTATCAACAGCAGCGTGTTCACGCTGTTTCTACTTCATTGCCTAGCTATATAAAAGAAGCAGCGCCAAGCGAGGCTATAATTAACCAAATTAAAGCAATTAAAGAGCGCTAAATGAGCTACCGATTTATAAATGCTGCACTTTTACAAGGAGCTATTATTTGTTTAGTTGCTGCCTGTAGCCAAGGCGCTATTAATAAAGCCAGTAGTAGCCATAGTAGTGAATGGTTACTAACTGATGCGCTTTATTATGATAACAAGCCAGTAAATTGGCAGCAAAGGCGAGTAAACGGGTGTAGCACGTGTTCAATACAAAACGACTCTGTACTTCAGCCCGAGGGCATAACGCGTTTTTATACGCTTTATAAAGATGGGGAGTGGGTTGCAGTACAGGAGCAAAGCAGTTTAAATGTTATAAGGTTAAAACTGCCTTTGCACACCCCCTATTTGTATGTTGAGCAATTAGGTAACGGTGAACTTAAATTGTTTAATCAGCAACACACTTATAAAACTAAAATAGGCGAAGTCATTAACATTACTTTTAAAAAGCAGTTATTCTCGATAGTGATCACAGCGTTTACTTTACAAGATGAAAAAAATGCAGCACTGCCAAGGCGCGCTAGACTAAATTACACTGCACTTAAGTTGATATAGATAAAATAAAAGCACCAAAAGGTGCTTTTATTATTTGCCGTAGTGTTATTTAGCCCGCTCGGTATTTAGAGCGATAATTATCTACCCACAAACGGGTAGCGCCACACACAGCAACGGGCATAACAATTAGGTTAATAAATGGGATTGCAGTGAGCAGCATAACAGCAAAGCCAAAGCCATAAGATAAACCTTGTTTAGACTTTAAATCGTCTTTCATTTGTTTAAAGCCTACTTTATGGTTATCGAAGGCAAAATCTTTGTATTGCACAGCATACATCCAACATGTAAATAAAACCCATAACACTTGTCCAATAACGGGTAAAATCCACAACAAAATAAAAAAGCCAATAGCGCGGGGTAAGTAATAGCAAAGCTTTGTCCACTCTCTGCCTACCATGCGTGGAATGTCTTTTACTAAATCAGCAAAACCGTCGTCATTTATTTTTTGACCCGTTAAATAAAGCTCTACTTTTTCGCTGAGTAGTCCGTTAAAAGGGGCCGCAATGAAGTTGGTTATTACTGTAAATAGCATGCTGTAACTAAATAGCACCACAAGCACCGCAATGGGCCACATTAACCATTCAAGCCAGCTTAGCCACTCAGGTAACATGTTGTTTATATAATTAAAGCTGTCGCTTAACCAACCAAATAAAAAAAATAGTGAACTACCAAACAATAAAATATTAAGTAAAAGTGGAATAAGCACAAAGCGCTTAAGGCCTTTTTGGCTAATTAATTTAAAGCCTGAAAAAAAATATTCCATACCTTGTATGATCTGCACAGTAACCTCAAAAAAGACTCATATCTGCATGCAGTATAATTAGACTGATAATTTTGAACAGCCTTTTTAAGTAACAAAGTGTTAAACCTGCAAAATTTAAAAAAAGTTTTAGAGTGTGTTGGCTGGATTGTTTTTGTTATGGATGTTTATTTTTTGTTGCAAAATAATGTAGGCTTAACGCATACTAAAGTTGTTTTTTAGCTATTTTATTAAAAAACAATTTCCATAATCGTAATAATAAAACTCGTGCTGTAAGTTTATTAACTATACTCATTTTAAATATATGAACTAAGAGCAGGAATTTGTTGATGCACTGCACTTTTTTAAAGTGCGTAGCAACATAAAAGCACCTAGATGCATGGTGAAGTATGAATACTGCAAAACTAAAACAATTGTTATCTCACCAGCAGGATATATTATCTAAAATCGCGTTAGGCATTGCCTTAGACGATATTTTACAAGATATTTGTTTAGCTATAGAGCAAGTTATTGAAGACAGCTCTGCAAGATGCTCAATACTGTCTTTAACAGGTAATCAGTTATTTCATCGTGCTGCCCCAAATATTGACGATGAATATTTAAAGGCAATTAATGGTGTGTTTATAGGCCCTAATGTAGGGTCTTGTGGCACCGCGGCTTATAAAAATGAGCGAGTTATTGTGCAAAATATTGACCTTTCGCCCTTGTGGGAAGGTTACAAAGATTTAGCGCACAGCTACGGTTTATATTCTTGTTGGTCAACCCCGATTATTTCAACCACCAGTGAAATATTAGGCACTTTTGCTATTTACCACGGCGCCCCTAAAGCACCTACACAGCAAGATTTAGAACTCATTGACTATTTTGTACACTTTTCTAGCATAGCACTAGAAAAAAACGCAGAGTCGCTCAAAGCTAGGCAGCTAGTGGCAGATCTGCAAAAAAGTAATGAAAAATTTAAAGCATTTACGCAAGTGATGCCCGATCTTATTTTGATTTTGAACGAAGAGGGCGTCTATACCGATATTTACGGAACCTCGAGTGACTTATTACTTGAATCGCCTACCGACTTAATTGGTCAAAATGTGCAAGACTTGTTCCCAGCTAAAGATGCCGACATGATCATGGGGATTATTAAAAAAACCATTCGCACCAATGAAATGCAAATATTTGAGTACGATTTAGCCGTGCCCAAAGGCCACATAACCTTTGAAGGAAGAGCGGCTGCACTTACTAACTACCAGCCAGAAAAACCAGAACTTAAGCACGTAGTGTGGATGGCAAGAGATGTAACCCTTCGCAAAAAAGCCGAGCAAGAAGTTCAACGGCTTGCGTTTTTTGATCCACTAACAGGGCTCCCTAATAGACGAATGCTCAGCGACAGCCTAGCAAAGTGTGTAGAGCGTATTAAACGCACCAAAAAAACGGGCGCATTACTGTTTTTAGATGTTGATAACTTTAAAAGAATAAATGATTCATTAGGCCACGGCGCCGGAGATCAAGTATTAATAGAATTAGCAAAACGCTTAGGTGGCGTAATACGATCATCTGATACTTTAGCTAGAGTGGGCGGTGACGAATTTATTATTTTACTCGAATACATTGGCGAGCATAACCACCAAGCCTGTATTGAATCCGAAATAGTCGCTAAAAAAGTACAAGGCGTGTTTAATGATAAGTTTGCAATAGGGGAGCTGGCATTTCAAGTTAGTTGCAGTATAGGTATTTGCTTAATTAACGAAGAGCACACAGCCACCGATAACATATTAAAATTTGCAGATACTGCTATGTACCGCTCTAAGGCAAAAGGCGGCAATAGCTGCAGCTTTTATGACCCTAAACTGCAAACTTTACTCGAAAACCAAGCCGAATTAGAAACGGATATTGTAAGAGCAATCGCAAATAACGAATTTTGTGCGTATTTTCAGCCGCAAATTAGTATGCAAGGAAAGATAGTAGGTGCAGAAGCCCTGATAAGGTGGATGCACCCTAATAAAGGGGTTATTGCGCCTAATCAGTTTATTCCTATTGCAGAGCAATATGGCCTGATTCAAAAACTGCAAAACATAGTGCTTCGCAATATATGCAGCCTTATTAATCAACTTAATGAAAAAAACATGATAGATGAGCACTTTAGCGTATCTATAAATATTAGTCACATACAGTTTAATTCTGCGCAGCTTACCCGTGAGCTCTGCTCTACAATTAAAGAGTTCAACATAAAGCCGCAGCATATTAAACTTGAGATCACCGAAACCATGCTATCGGGCGATATTGACAGCACAATAAAGCAAATGACGGAGCTACAAGAACAAGGTTTTGTGTTTTCTATTGACGACTTTGGTACAGGGTACTCCTGTTTAGCTCATTTAAATGCTTTCCCCGTACAGGAAATAAAAATTGATAAAAGCTTTATCGATAAGATTTTAGATAAAGGCAAAGGCTTTAATATTGTTAATACGATTATAAGCCTAGGGAAAAGTTTAGACATTACCGTTGTTGCTGAAGGTGTAGAGCAAGAGGCGCAATTTGAGTTACTAAACTTGCTCAATGCAGATTGCATACAAGGCTATTTAGTCGCAAAACCTATGAATGCCAGTAATTATATTAAGTGGCATGCCCATCAATTAAAAAAGCAAAGCCTAAGTGCTTAGCAGGCTGTGCGTCGTTTTTGTAAATTAAGCTAACGTTTTAATAAAGCCATTTTTACCTTATTAAAACATTTTGTTTAAACAACACTAGGAACACGCGTATTAAGTATATATTATGAAGTCACTATAACGATTCAAAATAATAAAATGGACGACAAGAGATGCAGTTAGTCGAATTAACCCCTAAGGATCCTGATGTAGTTAATGTGTTTGCAGATATAGATAGACTGATAAACTCCTTATACCCCGTGGCTACAGCCCAATCTCTCAAATTAGAAGAATTAAGCAAAGACAACGTTTATGCAATTGGTTTAAAAAACGAAGATGGCATTATTGCCTGTGGCGCTATTGTTAAGCAAAATGACGGCGCGCTATATGGCGAAATAAGGCGTTTATACGTAAAACCAAGTTACCGTGGTAGAGGTTTTTCAAGACGCATAATGCAAAACCTACTGCATTACGCCGGCGAAACAAAAATTCCACTTATCCGATTAGAAACAGGCCCAAAGCAAACCGAATCAATTAGTTTATATGAAGATTTAGGTTTTGCGCGCTGTGCAAGCTTTGGCTCGTATCAAGATAACCCACAAAGTGTATTTATGGAGCTTGCCCTGAGCCCTGAGCCAGAATAAATAAGCTATTTACTCCTGTGTGCCTATAGCTGACTCTGTAGGCGCAAAAAATACTTCACTGTTTTTCACTGCTATCTTCGTATAAAATTCGCCACGTATATTTAATACCTGTGCACAGTAATACTTAATGATTTTAAGAGGCAAAACCTGGCTATAAACAAGCTTTTTTGCTTCAAAATAAATTACTTGATTAAGCAAACGGGTATAAACCTTTATTTAGCACTTCATAAGTGAGAATTTTATCTTTTTTAAAAGTAGCCCAAAACCAATGAGCGATTTAACAGTAGTAACCCACAGTGGTAATTTCCATGCCGATGACGTGTTTAGTATTGCGGTACTTAAGCATGTATTGCCTGCCTTTAACTTGGTACGAACCCGCGATAAAGCAGTAATAGAAAGTGCCGATATTGTTGTTGATGTAGGTGGCGAATACAACCCTGACACAGGACGCTTTGATCACCACCAACGCGGCGGCGCAGGCGAGCGCGAAAATGGCACGCCATACTCGTCATTTGGCTTAATTTGGAAAAAGTATGGTTTAGCGCTGTGTGATAATAACCAAGCGGTGGCTGATAGAGTTGACGCTGGTTTAGTCTCTACAATTGATGCCATAGATTGTGGCTACGTTAAAGGTGTGGTTGAGGGCATAACGCTTAGCCAAACGCTTTCTATGTTTAATCCAACATGGGAAGAGGAAGGCAACTTTGATGAATGCTTTGATGAAGCCGTTGAGTTTGCTGCGCGTTTATTAACCCGTTTTATTGCCTCAGCAAAAGGAAGCATTAACGCCAAAGATATTGTTGCAAAAGCAATAGAAGAGGCAAAAGATCCCCGCGTGATTATTTTAGAAAAATACACACCATGGAAAAAAACAGTACACCATTTATCAAGCGACGCTTTATTTATGGTTTACCCTTCGCAAAACGACCAATGGATTATTCAAACTGTACCAGTAGAGCCTGGTTCGTTTGAAGACAGAAAGTCACTGCCTAAAGCGTGGGCTGGTTTATCTGACGAAGAGTTTCAAGCTGAAACAGGCTTAGACGACGCTGTATTTTGCCACAATGGTTTATTTATAGCCGGTACTAAATCGTTCGAAAGTACAATGAAGCTGGCCGACGCGGCCCTAGCTGAGTAACCTGTTTTACTTAAATATGGGTAAAATTTTTTTACCCAAATTAGTACTATTTAGCTAATTAACTAGTTTGCAGTTACTTAGCTTTATTATGCTCTCGTTATTTAAATCACGTGAGGTTTTATGTTTGAAGTAAAAACTATCGCGCTATTTATTATTACCGCACTGGCAGAAATTATTGGCTGTTACTTACCTTATCTTTGGCTTAAAGAAGATAAATCCATATTCCTTTTAATACCTGCAGCATTCAGTTTAGCGCTATTCGCATGGTTGCTAACGTTACACCCCGCAGCCGCTGGACGGGTGTATGCCGCGTATGGCGGTGTGTACATATGCGTGGCTTTACTGTGGTTGTGGGCAGTTGATGGCGTAAAGCTTACAATGTGGGATATAGTGGGCGGGGCGGTTGCCTTACTGGGCATGGCTATTATTATTTTTGCACCTAAAAGCGCTTAAAAAGTACGCCATATTAAAGGTAAAAAACGCCTTGCAGGCCACTGTTAACGCATATATCGCGCAATTAAATTGCCAACTACTTTTTTATAAGTAAGCGTTAAAGCTGGATTATCTATTAAGCTTGTTTGTACAACATGCCCAGTATATAAGCCATAAAACTCATACGCAAAAATGCTCGGCTCTTTGTCTTGGCAAAAGTAGCCTTGTGCTTGGCAGTTAACTGCAAGTTTAGTGAGGTAGTTAATCATTTTTAAGTGTTGGTCTTGCATAAACTGCCTTACCAAACAGTTGGGGCTTGCTTTAAACTCTACCGACGCTTTAATGAGCGGGCAACTTGCCTGCTTACCAGGCGATACCGTATCTAAAAAATTGAGCCACTCAAGCCAGCGTTGCTGAAAATTATTTAAATGAATTAACGCATCTTCATCAGCAGATATATCAACAACCTGTTTTCTAAACTCTTCTTCGGTGTAGGCCAAAATAGCCACTTGCATATCTTCTTTATTGGCAAAGTGTGAGATCACCCCAGTACGCGACATGTTAGTCACTGCCGCTATTTTTCCTATCGACAAGCTATAAAAACCATGTGCAGCCGCATAGGCCATTCCTTTGTGCAAAATATTGCGTTTTGTGCTCTCACTTTTTTTCATCGTTAATCCATAAAGCGTGTTATTTGGTCGTACACGTATTGGCTTTTTAAAATGCGCACGTGCCCCAGCTCTTGTGTGGCCACAAGTGTTGCGGGTGTGTTCTCAGTTAATAATTTTATTGCCTCAAAGCTTGCCACTGAGTCATTTTTATCATGAATAAACAACATGTTTTCGTTAATTTTATCTTTAGAATGATCAGGGTGAAGGTTTTGCCAGTTAATACCATATTTGTCTGACACCTTATTAAGCATATTTTCTAGCATGAGCTCAGAAATACCCACTTGCCTGACCTTAGCAAACATGGCTTCAAATATTTGTGCAGGGGCAGAGATCATCACAATTTTTTTATTCTCTAAATAATGAGGCGCTAAGTTTAACAAAGCAACACCGCCCATAGAGTGTGTAACGACTCTATTAATTGTAATATTTTGCCCATTAAAGTACTCAAAAGCCGCTGTTAGCCCCTGCATATACCCGTATAAGTGCGAGGTATTGCCGTGCGAATAGCCATGGCCTATGTGATCAATTGAGTAAACATTAAAGCCTTTTTCAAGCAATTCATCTATTAAAGCAGTAAACCGATTAGTGCTATCGGCCCAGCCATGAGATAAAAATACCGTTTTAGTGTTTTCGGCTTGGCTAAAATAGTACAGGTTTACAGCGCCAAGCTCGGTAGTAAGTTTAATATTAATTGGCTGTATACATGTTCTAAATTCGTATTGGCGTCGGCTATGCGGGTTACAAAATACCTTCATGGCAAGGCGGGCACTGAGTTTAGGAAATGTTTTGGTCAGACCAAAAGTGGCAGCCTTTGTTATTTTAGAAAATTTAGGTGGCTTGTTTTGATTAAAATAAATTTGTTTCATGCTTATACCAAATAAGTACAGTTGTTCTATTTTATCTTAAAAAAGTACAGCTGTACTTATTTTTTTAGCCGCATAACCAGCTTGCTTTACTAAAGGCGGTTAGCTGTAAAAGCTAAGGTGTAGGTGTTTTTTCTCTCAACACTAAAAATCACTCGTTACGAGTAAAAATACTTGTTGGACTTAAAAGTCTATTTTTCTTTTAATGCGCGCAACTAGCCGAACCGGCATTCATTAAATACAAGAGAAAGATAAATGAAAGAGACAACATCACTAGAACAAGCTCGCACGAGTTACAATGTTCGTCATTGGAGCCAAGGTTTTTTTGGAATTAATGATCAAGGTGATGTGTATGTTGCGCCAAAGGCTCACGCCCCAGAGCAAACTATTGCACTTACAGATATTGCAAAACAACTTCAAGAAAAAGGCTTAAGCTTACCGGCTTTAGTGCGCTTTCCACAAATTTTACATCATCGTGTGCACAGTTTATGTGGCGCGTTTAATACCGCGATTGAAAACTATGGTTACCCAAAAGATTACTTATTAGTTTACCCAATTAAAGTAAACCAACAACGCGAAGTAGTTGAAGAAATAGTAGCAAGCCAAGCCGAATTAGAAAAAAAACAATTAGGCCTTGAGGCGGGCAGCAAACCAGAGCTATTAACTGTTTTGGCAATGGCAGAAAAAACCAGTGCAGTAATTGTATGTAATGGCTACAAAGACAAAGAGTATGTGCGCTTAGCACTGATTGGCGAAAAGCTAGGCCACAAAGTATACATAGTGCTTGAAAAACTCTCTGAGCTCGACATGGTACTTAGCCAAGCAAAAGCGCTAAATGTTAAACCACGTATTGGTATTCGCGTTCGTTTAGCATCGCAAGGCAAAGGTAAGTGGCAAGCAAGTGGCGGCGAAAAATCTAAATTTGGTTTATCAGCGTCGCAAGTTTTACATGTAGTAAATCGTTTAAAAGAGGCCGGCCAGCTTGATTTAATGCAACTTGTGCATTTTCACTTAGGCTCGCAAATGGCAAACATTCGTGATGTACGTTTAGGTGTGAGCGAAGCCGCGCGTTTTTACTGTGAGTTACGCAAATTAGGTGCAAGCATTGAGTGCTTAGATGTAGGGGGCGGTTTAGCTATTGATTACGATGGTACCCGCAGCCAATCGCATAACTCAATGAACTACAGCTTAGCTGAGTATGCAAATAATATTGTGTACACCATAGGCGATACTTGTAAGCAGTACGCGCAGCCCATGCCGACGATTATTTCTGAATCGGGGCGTGCACTAACGGCGCACCATGCAGTACTTATATCAAACGTGATAGGCACAGAAAGTTACACGCCAGAAGAGTTAGTAGCGCCTGCTGGCGATGCACCGCTTTTATTAAATAATATGTGGGCATCTTTTGTGCAGTTAACCGATTTAACGGATGACCGCGCACTGATTGAAATTTACCACGACAGCCAAGGGGATTTAGCAGAGGCGCATAACCAGTTTGCACTTGGGCTTTTAGATTTAACGCAGCGTGCGTGGGCAGAGCAAGTTAACTTACGTATTTGTTATGAGCTTAACAAACACATGGATAACAAAAACCGTTTTCATCGCCCGATTATTGACGAGTTGAACGCACGTTTAGCCGATAAATTTTTTGTAAACTTTTCGCTTTTTCAATCATTGCCTGATGCGTGGGGGATTGATCAAGTGTTTCCGGTATTGCCATTAAGTGGCTTAACCGAAGCACCAAAAAAACGTGCTGTATTACTTGATATTACCTGTGATTCAGACGGCGCGCTTGAGCACTATGTTGATGGCCAAGGCATTGAAAGCACATTACCCGTGCCTGAGTACAGTGCTGATAAACCTTACTTAATGGGCTTTTTCTTAGTGGGTGCGTACCAAGAAATTTTAGGTGATATGCACAATTTATTTGGCGATACGCACAGCGCCATTATCAATATGGATGAGCAAGGCGTTGCCAGTATTAGTGAAATAAACCAAGGTGATACCGTAGCCGATATGATGCGTTATGTACATTTAGATGTTGAGAGCTTTCAACATTCGTACGCACAGTTAGTGGCTGCAAAAATAGATAAAAATGAACAGCAAAGCGTTTTAGACGAGTTGCAAAGCGGCCTTAATGGCTACACTTATTTAGAAGAGTTATAAGCAATGTCTAGCTTATTTGGTCATGTTGACCACTCATTGTATTCAAATGGGATGACGTTTTTACGTCGTCCTATGGTGCAAAACATTAATGCCATTGATGCAGATGTCGTTGTACTAGGCTTACCCTTTGATTTAGCAACATCGGGCCGCCCCGGTGCACGCTTAGGACCCGATGCCATTCGCCGTGCGTCGGTACATTTAGCCTGGGAAGATACTAAATACCCGTGGACATTTCCTTTGTTTGAGCGTTTAACGGTTGCTGATGCGGGGGACTTTACTTATCCGGTAGGCGATCCTGAATATTTTACGGCACAGCTAGAAATGGCTGCAGAGCAAATACTTCGCCAAGGGGCAACGCTGTTAGGACTTGGTGGCGATCACTTTGTAACGCTTCCGCTATTGCGCGCGCATGCAAAGATACATGGCAAAATGGCACTGGTTCACTTTGATGCGCACACTGATACATACAGCAATGGCTCGCGCTTTGATCACGGCACTATGTTTTATCATGCACCCATGGAAGGGCTGATTGATGTAGAGCACAGTATCCAAATTGGTATTCGTACCGACTTTGACCAATCAAAGCATGAGTTTGCAGTGATTGATGCAATGCAAGCTAACGATTTGCACGCTAATGAAATAGCAGCGCAAGTACGCGAGCGAGTAGGCGACTTACCCGTTTACTTAACATTTGATATAGATTGCTTAGACCCTGCATTTGCACCAGGTACAGGCACACCTGTATGCGGTGGTTTAACATCAGATAAAGTGCTTAAAATACTGCGCGCACTCAAAGGCATAAATATGGTGGGTATGGATGTGGTAGAAGTATCACCTTCGTACGACCAAAGTGAGCTTACCGCGATTGCTGCAGCAACAATTGCCAGTGAATTATTGCACCTGTGGACACATAAAAATAAGTACTAACGCTATAAGTTAAGCACTACAAAAAAGGTATGCGCAGGCATACCTTTTTTATTTTAGAGGTGTCGATTATTTTGCAGCTTAATTTCTTTTAACCAAATAAAACTTAACCCAATCAGCGGCAGGTTAGTGGTTACTGGGTTAAATGCTTCAATGAGTAATGGTGGCTGCATTACTACAACCGCGAACAAAAGCCCTACAAGCGCTAAAATATTTAAAATAACGATGTGCTTATTTTTATAAAACACTAATAAGCATAACCCAAATATAATTTCGCCAATACCCGCCGAACGTGTAATTAAGTAAGACACTTCTGCTGAAAAACCCGCACTACCAGTCATTAGTTTTTCAAGCGGGGCAATATGATAAAGCTTTGGAAAAAAGCCGTGGTATACCCAACTCAGCCCCACAATATAGCGAGCAATTTGTATATAACCGGGGTTATTTCCTCGCATTGTCTATTCGCTCTTGTGCGCTTGGGTGGCTAGATAAATATTCGAGCAAATTATTTACCTTTTCAAGGTGTTCGTTTTCGCTGGTATGCGCGCCTTGTAATGCTTCAATGGCATCGGCAAAGTCGTTGCTTGAATACCCTAAGTTTTCAAGTTGAATGAGTGCATAGCTATCTGCCTCGCGCTCCATATCACGAGAAAACCCTTGCTGTGCAAAAGATGCCCCCGTACCTAGTACCACTTCTGCTATGCCTTCTAAATCACCAAATATAACTGCAAGTACAATGGTACTGGCTGCCGATTGCGCAGTCATGCGTACGCTATGCTGGTGGACTACGTGGCCAATTTCGTGAAGTAATACGGCTTTTAATGCGTTGGGCTTATCGGCTAATAAATTTGCTAACTCATCGGTTACGACAATACGTCCATGGGGCATTGCAAACGCATTCGCTCCAAAGGCCTCTGATTTATAAAACGATAACCTATAAACCGATGGCTCAAGCGAGAGCGCATTAAGCATGGTATTAAAATGTTGTTGTACTTTAGTTTGTTGCTCATTAGGCAGCTCACTGTCATCAAGCGCGAGCTTTTCAATTAGGGTAAAGCTTTGTTCACCCATTTGCTCTACTACACTGCGCGGCAGGGTATCAACACTGTAAACAGCAATAGCGGGCACAACTTTATAAAGCATTAGCCACATAAAAAGCGGTGTAAAAATAACGGCCGCGATAATAGCCCATTTACTTTTTTCAAGGCGCTCTAGTAGGTCATGCTTATTTGCTTTAAAAGGCCAGCGATAATTTACATCAGTAGGGATAAAGCGGCTGCCATCATTAAAATTTAGTTCATCAGCAAGCCCAGCTAGGCCAGAGGTGAGTGTTATATCGCTTATTGCATGGCTTGAAATAAGCTGGTCATCGTAGCTAATCTCAACACAGGTGTCGCGAATGTTAGCGACACCTTGCTGGTAATTGCTTGATGCCTTGGGGAAGTAATGTCCCTGTACGTGCATAATAAGCTCTTAGGTTAGCGATAGGTCAATATCAAATACATTGGCTGCTTCTTCAGCAAACGATGACTGCTCTTGCTGCGCGGTATCCACTAAATTTAGCGCACTTGGGTAAATATTAACGGTTGTAACCTCGGCAAGCATTCTCGATGTACGCACTTTGGTCCACGGGTAGGCAAGCCCTAAAGAAAACACAATGGCCAGCATATTGGTTAATAGTAATATGGCAAAAGGAATAGGCTTAAGCTCTGATTTAAATGATGCTACGTCTTCAAATTGACTGTTATCAAAAATATGGTTACGAATAGCCGCAGCCCACACAGCGGTTACTATCGCAATCATAAATACGTAAGCAATCATTAATCCACCAAACATAATGCCCATTTTGGCTGGATCTTGTGCAGCTTGTTGGTTTTCTACATTCATTAAATCAAGCCCAAATAAGCCTAATACAGCCATAAATATCACCATAGTGATAGAGCTCACCACAAAGCAAATAAGGGCGGTTAAGTAGTAGGTTTCACCTTTAAGGTTTACGGTTAATGGCGTGTCACCGTAGCTAATATTGCTATGTATGTACGTGTCGATACGTTTTAAAACATACGGCATTAATAAATAAAGGGTAAAAATACTGGCAATAGGTAAAAGAATAAAGTTAATGAAGGCTTCGCCGTAATCGCCTTTAAATTCAAAGCGTATATTACGATGACGGGTCATACGCATATTAAAGCGCAGGCCTTGGTTAATAATCCACGGCATTAAAAAGATAAAAGCAATCGCAAATAATAAGCCTACAAGAGGAAAAAAGCTGCTACCAAAGGAGTAAATTAAAAATACAATAACCGCTAAAATACGGCCTTTTAAAATTTGCATCGGGGTGGCTAAGTAGTCAAAGCTGTGTCCGTCAATGCGGGTGTGGCCATAAAAATATCGCATTGTGCGTACTTTTGCCCAAGCCGAGTAAATACCTAAAGTAAGTACGCTCAGTAAAATATTGACTATCCAAATACCAAAAAACTCACCGCCTTTACCGCTAAACTGTACTTTACCGCTAAAAATAGGGGCAGCAGGTTCATTTACTGCAGGGGTGGTTTCTGGGGGAGTAGGGTGTATTGATTCCATTAAAATTATATCCATGTTGTTTTTTTGTTAATTTACCTAAATTTGGTGCAAAGCTCAATCTTTAAAAGCCTTACAGCCTACAATGGCGCTGCTTTTAATATATGTGGTGCTGCACTTTAAATCATCTCTGGTATACTAGGGCGATAATTTTATGGGGCTGTTATGATTTCAAAAAACCAACTCAAGCTTATTCGCCAACTTGGCCAAAAAAAGTACCGAAAGCAATATAATCAATACCTTGTACAAGGTGAAAAAAACGTACTTGAGTTGTTAAACAGCCCATTAAAGGCGGTTGATATATTTGCAACACAGGCGTTTATAAACACTCACCAAAACCAGTTTCCACATGTAGATTTTACGCCAGCAGAAGAAGAGTCGCTGACTAAAGCCAGTACCTTAGTGAGTAATAACGCGGCCATTGCAGTGGTTGATATGCCAAAGGCTGATTTACCTAATAATACCGGCTTAATATTGGCGCTTGATGGAGTTTCTGATCCGGGCAATTTAGGCACTATTATCAGAGTTGCTGATTGGTATGGCATTAAACATATAGTAACAAGTACCGACAGCGCCGATGCTTACAACCCTAAAACAATTAGCGCTACCATGGGTTCGTTTGTCAGAGTATCGGTAAGCCAAGTAGAGCTACCTGAATACTTACAAACATTAAATATGCCTATTTATGGGGCATTTTTAGATGGGCAAAGCGTACATACAACGGACCTTAGCGCAAAGGGTGTATTGCTTATGGGCAGTGAGTCGCATGGCATACGCGAGCAGTGTGCAAAATTAGTAAGCGACAAAATAACCATACCGGCTTTTGGTGAGGCAGAGTCACTTAATGTAGCAATGGCCACAGGTATTATTTTAGATAACTTTAAACGCCAAGCTTAACTTTTTAACTGTTTATGAGTTAAATTGTTTGTAAGTAATAACAATAATAATCGGTAATAACAATAAGATGCGCTTAAGCACTATTAAATTAGCGGGCTTTAAATCGTTTGTAGAGCCCACTAAAATTCCATTTCCTGATCAAATGACGTGTGTTGTTGGGCCTAACGGCTGCGGCAAATCAAACGTAATTGACGCTGTGCGATGGGTGCTTGGTGAAAGCTCAGCTAAAAACTTACGTGGCGATGCCATGACCGATGTTATTTTTAATGGCTCAACTAATCGTAAACCTATCTCGCAAGCCTCAGTAGAGCTTATTTTTGATAATACCCAAGGTGATTTACCTAATACATTTGCCCACAGAAACCAAATAGCGATTAAGCGTTTAGTAACACGCGATGGCCAATCGCTGTACTTTTTAAATGGGAGCAAATGTCGTAAGCGCGATATTACCGATATATTTTTAGGCACCGGGCTTGGCCCGCGTAGTTACGCAATTATAGAGCAAGGGATGATCTCGCGTTTAATCGAGAGCAAACCTCAAGAGCTGCGCGTATTTTTAGAAGAAGCCGCGGGCGTGTCTAAATACAAAGAACGCCGCCGCGAAACGCAAACCCGAATTAAAAGTACCCGCGAAAACCTTGAGCGTTTACTTGATGTGCGCAAAGAGTTACAAGCGCAACTAGATAAACTGGCTGTGCAGTCGGTTGATGCGAAAAAATACCGAGATTTAAAAGCGCAAGAGCGTACCTTAAAAGGCCAAGTGGCTGTATTAAAATGGCAAAAGCTGCATCAACAACAGCTTGAAAAAAGTGAGCAAATTAAAAAGCTTAATGAGCAAATCGCCTTTTTTAAAACGGCCCACTCAGGCCACGACGATGTGCTTGCAAGCCTAGAGGCTCAAGTAAATGCAGAGCAAGATGCGCTTAACGATGCGCAGCATCAGCAACACGTTACCCACACAGAGTTGACCCGCGCCGAACAACAACACATTAATATTAAACAGCAAACGCAAACACTTAAACAAAGTGTGGCTAAGCTTGAGCAGAGAAAGCTGCAAAGTGAAGCGCTAAAAACACAGCAGCAAAATGTGTGTGAGCAGTTAGCAGTGAGCCACCAAGAGATAAGCGAGTACAGTTTAGAGTGCAGCGAACAAGTTGAAGAGCTTACCCTTACACTTGCAGATTTAGCTGATGAAAAAAATAAGCACACAGCCGTGTGGCAAAGCCTTAATCAACAACAGCACGCGCTTAATAATAAAGTACAGGCGCAGCAAAGTAGTGTTAAGCAAACAGAGCAAGCCTTAACCCATGTAAACACACAGCTAAGCCAACTAAATAGCCAAATTGACGATATTAAAAGTAGCCAATTAGAGCAGCAACTAGCCGAGCAACAAAAATACAAACAAACCCTTACTCAAGAGCTTGCCAGTAAGCAAACGGCGCAAACACACTGCACCGCAGCGCTTAAAGAGCAAACCGATTTAGTAAATGACGCTGAGCAACAGCATCAGCAAAGCTTACAGCACGTTAATGAGCTAAAAGCTCGCATTGCTGGGCTTAAAAGCAGTTTAGGGATTGAAGATGACAATAAGCAGCACACTTTATTTAATCAATTA
The DNA here is from genome assembly GCF_023161805.1 of Pseudoalteromonas sp. 1CM17D. NCBI lineage: Bacteria > Pseudomonadati > Pseudomonadota > Gammaproteobacteria > Alteromonadales > Pseudoalteromonadaceae > Pseudoalteromonas > Pseudoalteromonas sp. 1CM17D. Next base: position 36,629 of record NZ_JALNTP010000011.1, read on the forward strand.
CAAGTAAAGCAAGGGTTTGAACATATAGTTGAACAGGCACTGCAAACGCTTGAGCACCTAAACGTAGCTGATGTGCAAAGCAACAATAGTGTGTGGCCGCATAAAAGTGAAATACCAGTCAATAGCGTTGCGGCGTTGATTACTGAGGGTGTTTATCCAGATTTACTGACCCGCATTGCGTACAGTGAAAACGCTGAACTCGCTGCGTTAAATGATACGTTTTATATTGCGGTTATGGATAAAAGCGGTGCTTTACATGCTCGAAACTGGCACCGTAGCGCAGACAAAAACGCCGAAAACTCACAACTTTTAAAACACACACAGTTAAAGCAAAAAACAGCGAGCTTAGTAGAGGCCGAAAATACCCTTGCAAGGGATTTTGAGAATCTTAATGCGCTAAAAACACAGCAGCAAAAGTTAAGTGATGAGTTAGCGGTACTTAAAAGCGCAATTCATCAATTAGCACAAAACATTGCCGTGGCCACTACGCGCAGCGACATGTTAAAAGAGCAAGTAGCACAATTTTTACAGCAACTAGAAAAGTACCAGCAACAAAAGCGTGCATTAACCACTGAGCAATCACAATTATTAAAAACGCGCGATGAGCACAACACTGCGCTTGAAGCGTTACATCAACAGCAACGTAATTTAGCTGACGAACTGGCAAGCGCCGACGCTGCTTGCACACGCAGTAATACTGCATACAGCCAAGCTGCAGCTACACTTGAGCAATATAAAACACAAGCGCATCAAGCCACGTTAAAAGAGCAAAAAGCACACAGTGAGTGGCAGCTTAGTCAAACAAAGCTTAATCATGCTGAGCAAGAACTCATGAGTGCGCAAGAAGAAGCGCAAGAGCTGCAATCGCAAATGGAAGCGTTGCTAATACCCGAGCAAGAGCTCACTGAGCAAATAGCACAGCTTTTAATAAAACATCAGCAGGGCGAAGCTAGCTTGGTCGCGTTACAAAAAAAGCTTAACGAGGCAAAGCAAACACTTATAAGTAAACAAGCCAGCCTTAAGCACTCTCAAGGTGAGCTGACAGGTTTGCAAGAACAACATCAAAAGCTAAGCATTGAAGAGCAAAGCCTAATTATAAAAGCGCAGGCAGCACTTGAGCCGCTTGAAGAATTAAAGCAAAGTTTAAAAAGTGTTTTAGATACACTACCTGATTCACTGAGTTTAAATGCAGCGCAAAATCAGATCAGTGGGCTTGTGCATCAATTAGATAAGCTAGGTCCAGTTAATTTAGCCGCAATAGATGAGTTTGAACAAGCTAAAGAGCGCAGTGATTATCTGAATAATCAACTTGAAGATTTAACCAAAGCGCTAAATACGCTTGAAGGGGCGATTCGTAAAATTGACAGCGAAACCAAAACACGCTTTAAAGCTACCTTCGATCAAGTGAACAACGACTTTGCCGAGCTATTTCCAAAAGTATTTGGCGGTGGTAGCGCGTATTTAGAATTAACCAGTGACGATTTACTCGAAAGTGGTGTTAGTATAATGGCACAGCCGCCAGGCAAGAAAAATTCGACAATTCACCTGTTAAGTGGTGGAGAAAAAGCGCTGAGCGCATTATCATTGGTGTTTTCTATATTCAGGCTCAATCCAGCTCCATTCTGTATGCTGGATGAAGTAGATGCGCCGCTTGATGATGCTAACGTGGTACGCTTTTGCCGTTTGGTTGAAGAAATGTCACAATCGGTGCAGTTTATTTATATTAGTCATAATAAAATTGCAATGGAAATGGCAGGGCGTTTAACTGGCGTTACTATGGCAGAGCCAGGCGTATCACGCATGGTAGCAGTAGATATAGAACAAGCAGTGCAACTTGCACACACATAACAGTTTATTTTAAGCGTATTAGTGTTAATTAATACACGGGTTTAGGCATAACAAATAATAAAAGGTGAGGGGATGGCCGAAGAACTAAGATTGGTTTTAATTGTGATCAGTGTACTTGTCATAGGTGGCTTATTAGTGCATGGTTTATGGTCAGTTAGAAAAAAAGACAGCCCAGAGGTAGCGCCTTCAGAGCGGGTTGAACCAATGCAAGATACACCTTCGCATACACCAGTTGAACCTAAAGGGCCGGTTGTTGCCCAGCTAGATGAGCCGCAATTTGGTGAGCTAAACTTTGATGCAAACGAGCCGCAAATAGATACTAGCGTGGCGCAAACACCCATTGAAGACGACCTGCAAGTAGTTCAAGAGCCAGAGCTAGAACCAGAGCCAGAGAGCGAAAAAGAAGCGCCAGCAGATGTGTCTGACTTTGTTATTGTGCATATTCAAATGCCTGAAGGACTAAGCATGCAAGGCAGTAAGTTATTGCCTGCAGTAAATACCTTAGGATTTAAATATTCAGAAGAAGGCTTTTTTAATCGCCACATAGACCCTGCAGGGCAAGGTCCAGTGTTATTTAGATTAGTAAATATGTATAACCCAGGTACGTTTGATATTGATAATATGGAACAGTTTAGCACCGCAGGGGTTAGCTTATTTATGACTTTACCTTGTGAAGGCGACGGGCTAGCTGCCTTTAATATGTTACATAGCGCAGCTAAGAAAATTGCCGATGAATTTGGTGCACAAATTTTAGATGCCGAGCGTGAAGAAATGACCGTTGAGCGCGTTCGCCAATATGTTGAGCAGGTTCGTGCATTTTCTGCGTAATTTATACGCACACATTATTTTTATTAAGCCACTTACCTAAAAGTGGCTTTTTTTATGTTTTTTGAGGTTTAAATGTCTAGCAGCATTAGTGAGCAAATTAATCATCTTCGTAGTACGTTAGAGCAACACAACTACAATTATTATGTCCTTGATACACCCAGTATTCCTGATGCAGAATACGATAGACTATTGCGCGAGTTAAGCGCCCTTGAAAGAGAAAACCCAGAATTTTTAACGCCTGACTCACCCACTCAAAAGGTCGGAGGCGCTGCGCTGAGTAAATTTGAACAAGTTGCTCACCAAGTGCCTATGTTATCGCTTGATAACGCCTTTAGTGAAGAAGAATTTAGCGCCTTTAACCGCCGTATTAAAGAGCGTTTAATGAGCCAAGATGAGCTTACTTTTTGTTGTGAGCCTAAGTTAGATGGCTTGGCTGTGTCGATTATTTACCGTGACGGCGTGCTTGTGCAGGCCGCAACTCGTGGCGATGGTTTTACTGGCGAGAATATTACACAAAATGTAAAAACAATCCGTAACGTGCCCCTTAAGCTGCGTGGCGATTACCCCGCAGAGCTTGAAGTACGTGGCGAAGTATTTATGGATAGCGCTGGGTTCGAAAAACTAAACAGCGAAGCCGAAAAACGTGGCGAAAAAGTATTTGTAAATCCTCGAAATGCAGCCGCAGGTAGCCTACGCCAGCTTGATTCAAAAATCACCGCTAAGCGCCCACTAATGTTTTATGCGTATAGCACAGGGCTGGTGGCCGATGGCACAATCCCTGAGGATCACTACCAACAATTGGCAAAATTAACCGATTGGGGTTTACCGCTGTGCCCAGAAACAAAGTTAGTTGAAGGTACGCAAGCGGCTTTAGATTACTACAGTGATATTTTAACGCGCAGAAGCGAGCTTAAATATGAAATTGATGGCGTAGTAATTAAAATAAACCAAAAAGCCTTACAAGAGCGTTTAGGGTTTGTTGCACGTGCACCGCGCTGGGCAATTGCTTATAAGTTTCCTGCGCAAGAAGAAATAACCCAGTTACTTGATGTAGAATTTCAGGTTGGTCGCACAGGCGCAATAACGCCGGTAGCGCGTTTAGAGCCTGTATTTGTAGGCGGTGTTACGGTATCAAACGCAACGCTGCACAATGGCGATGAAATAGCCCGCTTAGGCGTAAAGGTAGGCGATACAGTAATTATACGCCGCGCCGGCGATGTTATTCCGCAAATTACACAAGTAGTACTTGAGCGCCGCCCAGATGATGCACGCGACATTGTATTTCCTGCCAGTTGCCCCATTTGTGACTCACACGTTGAAAAAGTAGAAGGCGAGGCCGTGGCTCGTTGTACCGGAGGCTTAGTGTGCCAAGCTCAGCGTAAACAAGCGATTAAGCATTTTGCATCACGCAAAGCGCTTGATATAGATGGCTTAGGCGACAAAATAGTTGATCAACTGGTTGATAGAGAGCTGGTAAAAACCCCCGCAGATTTATTTATATTAAAACAAGGTCACTTTGAGTCACTTGAGCGTATGGGTCCTAAGTCGGCTAAAAACTTAGTGGATGCGCTTGAAGTTGCAAAAACAACGACGCTTGCAAAGTTTTTATACTCGCTGGGTATTCGTGAGGTTGGCGAGGCCACAGCGCAAAACTTAGCAAATCATTTTTTAACACTTGAAAAGGTAACCCAGGCAAGTATTGAAAGCCTTACACAAGTGAGTGATGTAGGGGTTATTGTAGCAACTCATGTTCGTGGCTTTTTTGATGAGCAACATAATGTAGATGTGGTTAATGCTTTAATTGAACAAGGCATTAATTGGCCAGCGCTAACGCCGCCTTCAGAGGATGAGCAACCCTTAGCTGGGCTAACCTATGTATTAACTGGCACTCTTAATACTTTAAACCGAAACGATGCTAAAGCACGCTTACAACAGTTAGGTGCAAAAGTAGCCGGTAGTGTGTCGGCTAAAACAGATGCATTGGTGGCGGGCGAAAAAGCCGGCTCTAAATTAACTAAAGCACAAGATTTAGGCATAGACATACTTAGCGAAGATGACTTAATTGCACTGTTTGATAAGTACAATGCTTAGGGTAATAAAATGAGCCGATATGGACCCGAGTACTGGGATAAATACGGAAGCTACCGTACGCCGATTGCATTTCATCTAAGTTTATTGGTGTTACTACGTGCGTATTTTATTTGGGTTATAGCGGCGCTGAGTCGTCGCCCTGAGCTTGATTTAATGTCGTTATTTTTTAAATCTAAAAACGATTTTTTTATCGCAATTTCGATTGGCGCTATTGCGATAGTGCCCACTTTTTTATTTTGCTTAAGACGACCGCGCGACTCTCATCAACAAAGTGCGCGTTTAGCGATGGTGTGGCGCTACATGCGCTGGCCGTTACTTGTGTGTGCAATAACCGACTTAAGCTGGTTAACAATACAAGCTGCACATAGTCATTACAGGTTTTCACTATTTTTAGCTGTGCAAATGGTGATTGTGTTTTGGGTAATGTGGTACTTGGCAAAGAGTCGTTATTTGCAGGTGTTTTTTAACGATTGGCCAGAGCCTACCGAAAAAGCAGATGATAAAAACGCTAAATAAAAGGGAGCTAAATGGATAACATTAATAAAAAAATTGCCATTGTAGTGCTTGGTATTGGCATTATTTTAGGCGCTTTGGTGTTGTTTACATCGTTAACTGATCATATTTGGTTTTGTGCCGTAATAGGGTTATGGTTATTTGTGTTTTGTTCGTGTTGTTACAGGCTGACACCCGCCTTTAAAAAGCGCAATACACTTGATAATTTTATTCAGCGCGATGCACAGCACTTAATGTTATTTAGCTTGGCAGGTTTTTTTGATAAAAAATTTGGCCCGCAATGGCTTGTTATTGGCAACATTGAACATATAGAAAGTAAGAACGATGAGCTTATTATTCATAGCAATAACGAGCGACAATTTAGTGTAAGTTTACCCGCACAAAAAAATGACATAGACGCCTACATGAAGCGCATACTTTCAGATCAAGAAAAGCAAACTATTCGCTTTAGTTAGGGGCTGTTGAACTTTGCGGATTAAAGTTTGTTTAAACTAGGGGCTATTTAATCGCGGCGCGAAGTTTGTAACCTAGTGGGCTAAGTAAAAGCTGAGCAACAAAGAGTAAATAACCCCTAGGAAGAACCCGTTGGGCAGCGCCTGTTTGGCATTAATGCTACGTTATCGCCCAATTATGGGGAATAACCACACTGCATAGGCTCTGCCTTGCCTAAATACCAAACAGACTGCTGCAAATTTAACCTTAAAAGATCAACAGACCCTAATCACTTATTAATACCGAAGGAGGCTATTATGCTTACTTGGAATGATGTTATAAATTTTGCCAATAATGGCAATCCTACGCCACGCGAAAAGGTTGTAAAAACAGACGTGCAATGGCAGGCAATGCTAAGTGATGAGCAATACTATGTGACACGTAAAAAGGGCACAGAACGCCCTCACAGCTCACAAAGTTGCACATTACTAGAACCGGGTAAATACGCGTGTGTATGCTGCGATAATTTACTTTTTGATGCCGATGAAAAGTTTGATAGCGGCACAGGCTGGCCATCATTCACGCAGCCTGCAACTGTCGATGCAATTGGTTATGTGAACGATTTAAGCCATGGTATGCAGCGCGTTGAAGTGGTGTGTAATGTGTGTGATGCACACTTAGGGCATATTTTTCCTGATGGGCCAGCACCGTCGGGTTTGCGCTATTGTGTAAATGCCGCTGCAATGAAAAAGCTTTAATTATATAGTATATAGTTAGCCTTCAATCTAGATAAAACAGCTATTTTAGCCGCTAGTTAGCGCTAGGGGGATTGTATATCGAGTTTCATTTCTTTTGCCATATGCAAAATTTTATCTAATCGCTGCGACTGATCTGACTGCAGTGTAGAATTACTCAAAAGGGCGTAACACTTTTTAGCAATAACCAAGTTAAAAGTGCCGCCTTTTTGTTTTGTCGAATCAAACAAACACTGTAATAAATTAAGAGCAATGCTTGGGTTACGCGGCATTACTCTAAATGCTTGCGTAAACGCCTCTAACGCCGTATTTAATTGCCCTCTATTAAACTGAGTTACTGCATGGTTGTTAAGCTCTTTAGGGCCCATTTTAATGTCGCGACGCTCACTTTGTTCCCTTTGAATGTAACGCAGGTAAGTTGCATCACTCATATTAGGATGGCGCTCACAGTGGCTAACTATTTGGCTAAATAATGTTTGTGCCTTTTGATGAAAACCCAGCTCGTGAAACGCTTTTGCTTTATCAAGCGCTCCATCTACAGAGCGTATTAACGTATCGTCGTCATCGAGTTGCTCTATCAAGCGCTTGGCCTTTTGGTGCTCGTCTTTTAAATAATGTAAACGGGCATTGAGTACATCAATTTGAGATTGATTTGCGTTGTTAGGAAACTGCTTTTTTAAATCATTTATGTATTTATTAGTTTGACGTGAAATACGTTGTATTTGGTCTGTTTGATCTGTGGTTAAAGCAAAGTCTATACCGGCACGGGCTGCATTGAGATAGATGTCGGGGCTGTCGTGAATAGAATGACGCGCATAGCTGGCTATGTCTTTTTGGGCTAAATAGCTTTTTTCATAATCGTGGTTTATTAACGAAACATTGCTTAACGATTTTTGTCTTTGGATATTACGTGGCGCAATATCGACTGCTTGACTTAAAAAGTCTTGCGCCAACTCAAATTTGTTTAGTTTTATTTCTAATCGGCCGAGTAAATCCAGTGCAACTAAACGTGTTTCATGACGTTCAAGCATGGCTTTTAACATACGCTGAGCAAGAATATGCTCATTATTAGCAATCAGTGCTTCTACTAAACCAACTTTGGCCCAGGCAAATTTTTGTATGTCTAGCACCGATGTAAAAAAGTCTTTAGCTTCTTCACTGCGGTTTAGCCTAAGCAATGCATCTCCTTTTAAGCGAAGGAGAATAGGGCTGTATATATTGTTTTTTTTATTTAAAGTGGCATCGATCACTTTTATTGCTTTAGAGTCGTTGCCATCATCTACTAAGGTATAAATGCTCTGTAGCTCATTTTTACGTTTTAGAATACGCTCAATCCGCGTTTTTAACTCTTGTACCGTAAATGGCTTTACCAAAAAGTCGTCGGGTTGAAGCTCTAAAACGCTATGCACTAGCGCACCACTGGTTTCTGAAGAAATAAAAATAAACGCGGTGGAGTTTTTTATCAGTTGCTTAACACGGAGTTCTTCGTAGAGTTGGTAGCCGTCTTGGTGTTTGCTTAAATTAAACGAACATACAATTAAATCAAATTGCTCAGCCAAACATTGCTCTTTTGCTGCAATTGCATGATCGGCAAAGTGCAACTGCCGAAAGCCAAGCCTTTCTAGCGACTGTTTCATATAGCTTTGAGCGAGGGGTTGCTCTTCCACTATCAGTATTTTGGCTTTGGCGTAGATCTTAGTTGGCATTGGCTTACATGTTGTTTGATTTATCACAGACTATAATCAACAGTTTAGCTGCTTACAAGGGAATTTAACTATTAGCCGAGGTTATTAGAAGATTAAGTTATTTTCATACGTTTAGATGGCTTCATATTATCTTAGCCTTAGCGATTTAAAATCAATGTTTAATTAATAGGTAAAAAGATGCTCTAAATGAGCGATTAACTATATGTTTGCTTATGGCGCAGTTTATAACCCATATAGAACTTTACATGTTACAGATTAATCGTTTTGAAAAAGACAAATTAAGAGTGATTTTTTTGGAAGTTTTTAACTTAGGTATTTTGAAGTGTTTATAGGTGGTGAGTGATTACTTGGCTTGATACCGGTGACACTCGCCATTATTTGTAAAGGACGGCGATGCTTTCTTTTTCTTATAACTGAGTTAATTACCCAAATAGGATTTTATAATAATTATTAAGAAGTGTTTATATGTGGTGGGTGATACTGGACTTGAACCAGTGACCCTCGCCTTGTAAGGGCGATGCTCTCCCAACTGAGCTA
>NZ_JALNTP010000011.1:45438-48097 GCF_023161805.1 Pseudoalteromonas sp. 1CM17D
TGATACTGGACTTGAACCAGTGACCCTCGCCTTGTAAGGGCGATGCTCTCCCAACTGAGCTAATCACCCACATATAAATTAAAACGCTACTATTAAAATAAATAGTACTGGACTTTAACCAGTGAACCTCGCCGTTACTTGGAAGTAGCGGTAATGCTCTCTTTTTTTCTAACTGAGTAATGACCCATTTAGATTTGTGTAATATGCACCATTCTAAGAATGGTGGGTCGTACTGGACTTGAACCAGTGACCCTCGCCTTGTAAGGGCGATGCTCTCCCAACTGAGCTAACGACCCATATTACATGTTACTACCTGTAGTAAGTAGTACTGGACTTTAACCAGTGAACTTCGCCATCTTTTATAAAAAGCGGTGATGCTCTCTTTTCTTGTAACTGATCTAACGACCCATATTACAATTTTAAAACGCGACTATTAATATAATAGGTTTTATATGTGGTGGGTGATACTGGACTTGAACCAGTGACCCTCGCCTTGTAAGGGCGATGCTCTCCCAACTGAGCTAATCACCCACATATAAAATTAAAACGCTACTATTAATAATAGTACTGGACTTAAACCAGTGAACCTCACCCTCTTTTACTAAAAGTAGTGACGCTCTCTTTTCTAACTGAGTTAACAACTCATATAGAATTTTAGATGTGTACACTTAATAAAGTGGTGGGTGATACTGGACTTGAACCAGTGACCCTCGCCTTGTAAGGGCGATGCTCTCCCAACTGAGCTAATCACCCACATCTAAACAACATTACATTGCTGCGTTGTTGTGGGGCGCTATTATAGATAGAGTTGCAAATGTGTCAACACTTGAATGCTAAAAATGTGCTGAATGAAGGTTTTATAAACAGCGCAGGGTGGTTGGCGTTTACTTTATCATCAAATTTAAGTTGTTAGGGTAAATTAACAGCTGAATCTGAACTAAGTGACTGCCTTATTTTTACTTACAATAAAAAGCATTGCTTAAATAAGCTAATAAAAGGCGATGTTGAAATTGATACAGTACGCGTGACGTTTTATCAAAAAGAAGATTTATGACTATATAAGGTTTTAAATTATTGAACTGGTATACGGTACTTTTTACGGTACTTTTTAAAAGGTACGAACACGTTAAAGGGCATAAGCAGTTATCTGTATTGCCATTAGTGCGAATAAACTTTAATTAACGCCATGGGTTTTGGCACAATGACAACAAAACAGAGCCTATTACCCAAACTGGAACATAGTGTTTAAAAACAGCACGAATTATTTGCTAGCACTTTTAACGACGGCCTAATTCACTTCAATTTTTATATGTGTGTACAAGCAACTTAAAAAGGGAAGGGTTGAGCATTTAATAATAAGGTTATCGAATAGAGCCCTCGCATTTTAATAACACAATTAAATGCGGGGTTTAGCCTTGGTTTTAGTACTTTTTTAACCCCAACTCAATTTGCATATAAATGTATACCTTTTATGTTAAACATTATTACTTCATCAACGAGGTATAAATAGGTAATTAACCTGTTTATAGTACTGTGAGATGAAGTACAGGCCAAATTTTGTCGAAATTGTATTTTTTTGCATGTCTGATAGCCAGTTTGTTGAAAATTAAACCATTTAAATAAAGTGGCATAAAAAACTGTTGACTTTATTTTGGGGGGTGCATAGAATGCGCCCCGCACTCAGCGATACACAACGTGTTAAACACGTTAGGTATTAAAAGGTTTGGGGCTATAGCTCAGCTGGGAGAGCGCTTCGCTGGCAGCGAAGAGGTCTGCGGTTCGATCCCGCATAGCTCCACCAAATCTTTGTGCATGTCCTAGGGTAGCAGTTTTCTGTGTCCCCATCGTCTAGAGGCCTAGGACACCGCCCTTTCACGGCGGTAACAGGGGTTCGAATCCCCTTGGGGACGCCATCTAACAAATAGTTAGGCGTGGTTTTACCAAGAGAATAGCGTAACACTTAAAGCTCGAGTCTTTATGTGTATTAAACGTATTACCTTAGCACCTCATGATATGAGTTAAACTTATCAACTGTCCTAGTGACACTTTTTAGTGTCCCCATCGTCTAGAGGCCTAGGACACCGCCCTTTCACGGCGGTAACAGGGGTTCGAATCCCCTTGGGGACGCCACTTACTATTTATAGTAGGGTAGTGTTATTAAGAAAACTCGCCTGAAACGAGTCAAACCATTCAGTTGTCCTAGTGACACAGAAAACGTTTTTGAGAAGATAATGCCATTCGCCTCGCAGGCTCGGTCTCATCTTACTTAGAAATAGCAAATCAGTGATTTGCAAAGCAATTTCTGCGTCCCCATCGTCTAGAGGCCTAGGACACCGCCCTTTCACGGCGGTAACAGGGGTTCGAATCCCCTTGGGGACGCCACTTACTATTTATAGTAGGGTAGTGTTATTAAAAACTCGTCTGAAACGAGTCAAACCATTCAGTTGTCCTAGTGACACTTTTTAGTGTCCCCATCGTCTAGAGGCCTAGGACACCGCCCTTTCACGGCGGTAACAGGGGTTCGAATCCCCTTGGGGACGCCACTTACTATTTATAGTAGGGTAGTGTTATTAAAAACTCGTCTGAAACGAGTCAAACCATTCAGTTGTCCTAGTGACACAGAAAACGTTTTTGAGAAGATAATGCCATTCGCCTCGCA
>NZ_JALNTP010000011.1:48197-92352 GCF_023161805.1 Pseudoalteromonas sp. 1CM17D
CCCCATCGTCTAGAGGCCTAGGACACCGCCCTTTCACGGCGGTAACAGGGGTTCGAATCCCCTTGGGGACGCCACTTGCTATTTATAGTAGGGTATAAAGCTATTACTTCCTCAGCGCTATCCAGCGCATTAATTTCTACCGTTTATCCGTTAAAATTTTAGTTTTACACTTTTAATTTTCTTCAATATCTAAAAACCAATCTGTTTAATTAATGATCACCTACGTATAACTTCTTAGGCTTTCAAGACCAATCCGCAATAATAATTATTCATTTACAGTGATAAATATTTTTGCTAGCTGCGTTAAAAATACATACTTATAACTGCATGTGTAGATAAAATGGATAGCACAACTAAATTACAAATTACTCTTAACCATATTTATTCATCCTTTAAATAGCTTACTCAATAAAGCCAATACAAAATATTCAGCATTTATAAAGCGCTGTGCTGCTAGCCTTTTAGTTTAATTTCTCATTATTAGGAGTTAATTATGGCAAGTGGTTGGGCGCGTGATGGCGCAATTCAAGATCAAATCGATGCAAGTGTTAATGACGCAGTGCAATATGCAAGGCAAAGTTTAATCTCAGGCGCGAGTGCTGAATTCTGTGATGAGTGTGATTGTGAAATACCACAGGCACGCAGGTTAGCGCTGCCAGGTGTTAGGCACTGTGTGGCGTGTCAAAGCGAGCTTGAGGCTAAAGGCAAAGGCGTTGCTGGCGTAAACCGCCGAGCAAGTAAAGATAGCCAACTAAGGTAAAGGTGCGACTAGGCACCTTTTTGATAAATTTTATTGCCTAGTGAGCTTTGTTTTTCTTTTTCTGAATAAGCTCAATTGAATAGCCATCAGGGTCTTTCACAAAAGCAATTTCTGTTGTGCCGCCTTTTACTGGCCCCGGTTCTCGACTGACGTTTCCACCAGCGGCCTTTATGTCGTCACATGCCTTGTATATATCGTCAAATTCAATAGCTATATGGCCATATGCATTACCAAGATCGTAGCTATTCTCATCCCAATTATAAGTAAGCTCTAACACAGTATTACTATCCTCTTCACCATACCCTACAAAAGCTAATGTATAACGATACTCTTCGTTGTCAGAACGGCGTAATTCTTTCATTCCTAAAATCTGTGTATAAAAAGAAAGTGACTTTTCTAAGTCGGCTACACGCAACATTGTGTGTAATAAACGCATTTAGGTTACCTCTGTGAGTTTAAATTTAAATAGGTGTGGAGCATAGCGTCTTTATGGGGTATCCATAACCGCATTGCAAAGGCCAGAGCCTGCCATATACCTAGGGGCTTATTTTACCTTAACTGTGAACAATAAGTTTATATTAACCAGCTATTTGCGCACTCATTGCGTCAAATTTACTTGCAATAAGCCTAGCTATTGCCGCGCAAGTGGCTTTGCCTTCACTGAAAACCTCGGCTTGTGAAATAAATTAAAATATCAGTACGATTTAATACGTAAGTAAACTTCTTAACCTGAGTTCGGGCAATTTAAGCTAAATGTGGGCAAGGCTAGGCATTTACAACCACGCATTGCCATAATATTAGCACACTAAATTAGTGGTATTACCAACAATGGGTTAGTGCACAATGTAATTATAGCCACGCTATTTATACGAGTTTATAAAGTTGTTGCACTTATTGGTCAACCTATTTTTTATTAAGCTCTAACCAAAGAAGGGAAAAGTGCGTTGAATTAATTTTATTTCCATACTACCTATAACTAATTGTTTATTATTGTTATTTTGTTAACTTGAAATGAATTGTAAATTACCTTGGTTTACAAAGTTAACTTATTGGTTGACAAGATTGGTGTATGGTAATACAGTTTTTACATACCAATTGGTAAGTTGCTTGGTTTTAGCTTCTCCAAGGTATTAATAAATAATCAAAGCAATGCTAAGCATAACGAAATAAATACGTAACCGGTCAACAATATACAGCGTGTAATCACTCTGTTTTTATTCGCTCAAATGGTAATAACGCGGCGGGTTATCTATTCAAACGAACATGCTCAGGGTTACTTTAGCAAATTGAATTAAACGACACAGCGTACCTATTTATGGGGTAAATCATTACTCGTACTCATAAAAGCACGCGCCATCATATTTAGGAGTTATTCATGTCTAAACCAGTAATCGGTTTTATCGGCCTTGGCTTAATGGGCGGCAATATGGCCGAAAACTTACAGAACAAAGGCTATGAGCTTATTGTTATGGATTTAAACAAAGATGCGGTTGCTGCATGCGTTAGCAGAGGCGCAAAAACAGCAAGCACTGCAAAAGAGCTTGCACAAGGTGCAGACATAATTATGTTTTGTTTAACAACATCAGCAGTTGTTGAAAAAATTGTCTACGCAGAAGATGGCATTTTAGCGGGTATTAAAGAAGGCGCGGTATTAATTGATTTTGGTACATCAATTCCTTCGTCTACTAAAAAAATTGGTGCTGATCTAGCCGCTAAAGGCGCAGGCATGATTGACGCACCACTAGGGCGTACTCCAGCCCATGCTAAAGACGGCCTATTAAATATTATGGCAGCGGGCGATATTGACACCTTCAATAAAGTTAAACCTGTACTTGAAGATCAAGGCGAAAACGTATTTCACCTAGGTGAGCTAGGCGCAGGGCATACAACTAAGTTAATCAATAATTTTATGGGTATGACCACAGTATGTGCTATGTCACAAGCGTTTGCTGTAGCAGACAAAGCCGGTGTAGACCGCCAGCAACTATTTGACATTATGTCGACAGGGCCTTCTAGCTCTCCATTTATGCAATTTTGTAAAAACTACGCGGTAGACAATGTAAGCGACCTTGGTTTTTCAATTGCCAATGCAAACAAAGATTTAGGCTACTTCCTACAAATGGTTTCAGACCTTGGGACTGAATCAAAAATTGCTGAAGGGTCATCTGCTAACTTACAAGCGGCATTTGATGCAGGTATGGGGCAAGGCAACGTACCAGAAATTTTTGATTACTTTAAAACTCTAGAAAAGTAATACCGACAACATTGGGTGCTTTAACGTAGTTAAAGCACCAAAACACACACAACATCAATTGGCTAGATTTAACCTGCTTTGTGCAATGAGTGCAGCATTACTATTGATAAGGCATTACTTCCGGTCACACTGAAAAAGAGTTATCTATGCGTTTAATTAATATAATAAAGCTTAGCCTAGTTCTTATTGGGTGCACATCCACACAATTGGCAGCCAAAGATTATTTTGTAGACACTAAACAAGCTTTTCAAGAGATCTCTGACAAACTCGTTGCCGGCGATAAAGTAACTCTCAAAGACGGAACGTGGTCTAATTTCGAAATTTTATTACAAGGCCAAGGAACCAAAAACGCCCCTATAAAGCTTACAGCGCAAACCAAGGGTAACGTTATTTTATCAGGGCAATCTAATTTAAGACTGGCGGGTTCATATTTAGAAGTGTCAGGGCTTGTATTTAAAAATGGTTATACGCCTAGCTCAGCCGTTATTGAATTTCGTAAAAATAAAGATGAGCTTGCTACTCACTCCCGCGTAACACAAGTTGTTATCGATAACTACAATAACCCCGATAAACGAGAATCAGACTATTGGGTGGCTCTATATGGTAAACACAATCGTTTTGATCACAGCCACTTAGTAGGTAAACGTAACAAAGGCGTTACGGTTGCAGTAAGGCTTAATAGTGAGCAAAGCCAACAAAACCACCATCAAATTGATCATAATTTCTTTGGTTATCGTCCTACTTTTGGATCTAACGGCGGTGAAACACTGCGCATTGGTACTAGCCACTATTCATTAAGTGATTCATTTACCGTAGTTGAAAACAACTACTTTGAACGTACTAACGGCGAAGTAGAAATAATCTCGGTTAAATCAGGGAAAAACCAAATCCGCAATAATGTGTTTTTTGAATCTCGCGGCACACTAACGTTGCGCCATGGTAATGGCAATATTATTCAAGAGAACGTTTTTTTTGGTAACGGTGTAGATCACACAGGTGGTATTCGCATCATTAATAAAAACCAAACAGTAAAAAATAACTACTTAGAAGGTTTAACAGGCTACCGCTTTGGCAGTGGTTTTACGGTTATGAACGGCGTACCTAACTCACCAATAAATCGCTACCATCAGGTAGAAAACGCGACAATTGAAAACAATACCTATGTAAATGTGCGTCATATACAACTTGGCGCAGGTAGCGATAGCGAGCGTAGCGCTGCGCCAATTAATAGCGTAATGAAAAATAACCTTATTATTAATCAAAATGGCGAGCAGCCCTTTACAACCTTTGATGATGTAAGCGGTATTAAATTTAGTGAAAATGTAGCTAATACCCAGGTATTAAAAGAGTTAAATTACGGTGTTAAACAGCAAAATGTAACACTAACCAGAGCTAGTAACGGTTTACTGTATCCTGAATCAAGCAAAATTAGTGCAGGTGCTAAACGCGGTTTAAAGGTGCTAAAAAAGGCCGATACCGGCGTTAGCTGGTATCCAAAAACAGAGCAAGTTGTGGCATTTGATACGGGTGAAACTCACCAGGTTAAAGCAACTGCAGATGCCTTACTTAACGCAATCAATGCAGCCCAAACGGGTGATGTATTAGAGCTTGCAGATGGTCAATACGATGTATCTAAACTCGTTAAAATAACAAAAGTGCTTACCCTCAAGGCTAAACATACTGGTAAAGCTAAGCTGACCTACCAACGCTCCACCTTATTCGAAATTCATGATGGCGGTAGCTTAAAGCTAGATGGTTTAGTTATCTCGGGTGAAAACGCACCTGATGCCATTAATAATAGTGTGGTACGTACTAAAAAGTGGGGCATGGTTGATAACTACCGCTTTGAAATATACAACTCACAATTAACTAATCTTAATATTAATCACTCATTTCACTTTTTTGTAACGGGTAAAGGGGCTATGGCAGATGAAATCACGTTAGTAAATAATACCTTTAAAAATGTAACTGGCGATATTTTACGTCTTGATACCGAAATAGAAGACTTAGGTATTTATAACGCAGAGTATGTAACACTTAAAAGCAATACCTTTAATGAGGTAGCCGGTGGCGTCGTTAAGTTATACCGAGGTGGAAGTGATGAAAGCACCTTTGGTCCGCATTTATTAATGACCAATAACACCCTAACTAAAGTAGGTTTAGGTAAGCGCAACAAGGCGCAAGCGAGTGTGTATGCGCACGGTGTACAAGTCACAAATATTGCAAGCAACGTATTTGAAAAATCGGCACCGATTAAAATTGAGCACACGGTTGGTGAGCCAATAACAGCCATTACAGATAACACCTTTGATGCAACTCAAGCGCCAAGCGTAAAAGAGTTACGTGTAGCGGGCCCGCACACGGCAACGATTAAAAATAACAACGTTTTAAATAAGGTGAACTAACAATGATGAATTTAACCCAAAATAAGTCATTATTTAAAACGCTGGGTGTTACTGTAAGTGCCTTAGTTTTATCGATAAACGCCTACGCAGCGCATCCAAATTTGGTAATAACCAATGATGATGTAAAGCAAATGCGCCAAGCAATTAGCAACAATGAACAGGGTAAGTTTGCCACCGCATTTGCAGCGCTTAAAGCACAAGTAGATGAGCAAATTAAAAGCCCTATAACAGTGCCTGTACCAAAAGACGGTGGGGGAGGGTATACCCACGAACGACACAAAAAAAATTATCAGCTTATGTATAACGCCGGTGTTATTTATCAGCTAAGCCAAGATGATAAATACGCTCATTACGTACGTGATATGTTGCTTGAGTATGCCAAATTATACCCAACACTTGATGTACACCCTAAGCGCAAAGTTAAGTCGCAAAACCCAGGTAAACTATTTTGGCAAAGCCTTAATGAGGCCATGTGGCTTGTTTATACCATTCAAGCATACGATTTAGTGCATGATGCGTTAAGCGCCGCTAATATTAAAACCATTGAAAATGACTTACTGCGTCCAGTATCGTTATTTTTATCACAAGGCCAGCCATCAACCTTTAACAAGGTACATAACCATGGTACGTGGGCTACAGCCGGTGTAGGCATGGCAGGGTATGTGTTAGATGAATCTGAGTGGGTCGAAAAGTCTCTTTACGATTTAGATAAATCGGGCGAGGGTGGCTTTATTAAGCAGCTAGACATGCTGTTTTCGCCACAAGGCTATTACAACGAAGGTCCTTATTATCAACGCTTTGCACTACTTCCGTTTGTTACCTTTGCTAAAGCAATTGAAAACAACGAACCGCAGCGAGACATTTTTGAATATCGCGATGGCATATTACTTAAAGCCATTGATACCACTATTCAGCTAAGCTATAACGGTTTGTTTTTCCCGATAAACGATGCAATTAAAAGTAAAGGTATAGACACAATAGAGCTGGTACACGGTGTAACAGCCGCTTATGGTTTAACACACGATACTGGTTACTTAGATATAGCTAAAAAGCAAAATCAAATAATACTCTCTGGCGATGGCCTAAAAGTGGCTCAAGCACTGGATAAAAATAAGCAAACCCCTTATGTATTTAAATCGGTAGCGTTTGGCGATGGTAACGATGGCGAGCAAGGGGCGTTGGTAGTAATGCGTACGCAAACTGGCGGCGACCAAGCACTTTTATTTAAACCTGCTGCACAGGGTTTAGGGCATGGACATTTTGATAAATTAACATGGCAGTTTTACGATCATGGCAATGAAATTGTATCTGATTATGGCGCTGCACGTTTTTTAAATGTTGAGGCTAAATACGGCGGTCGTTACCTACCAGAAAACGAAACTTACGCAAAACATACCGTGGCACACAATACGGTTGTGATTGATGAAACCTCGCATTTTAATGCAAATGTTAAAGTGGGTAATAACAATCATCCTACGCTTAATTTCTTTGAAACAAACCAATACGGAACGGTGTCAAGTGGGCAAATAAGCACCGCTTACAAAGGTGTTGAGCTTGAACGCACCTTAGCATTAATTAATTTACCTATGCTTGAAAGCACGCTTGCAGTTGATATTTTTAATGTGACTGCAGATTCCTCCCATAAAATTGATTTACCACTGCATTACAAAGGCCAATTAATTGATACCAGCTTTGAGTTACTTGGTAACACCAAAAGCTTAGCTGCGCTGGGTGATAAAAATGGCTATCAACATTTATGGTTAAAAGCACAAGCGCAACCAGATGAAGGCCTAGCAAAGGTAACGTGGTTAAACGACAACGGCCGTTTTTATACACAAACTAGCCTAGTAAAAGGGGATGAGTCTTTCTTATTTACGCAAATAGGGGCAAACGATCCACACTTTAACCTTCGTAACGAAAATGGCTACATTCGCCGTGTAGAAGGTAAAAAACAGCATAAATTTATTTCAGTACTTGAGCCTCACGGTGAATACAACCCAAGTAAAGAATATACCCTAGAGGCTGTTAGCCGTGTATCGTCACTTAAGTATGACGCGCAAGAGCACTTAGACCTAATTGAAGTTAAAGTAAAAAATAATACCTATTTGGTTGCTATCAACAAAGCCGATAAAGCAGCTAAACACACATTCACATATCAAAATAAAGCATTCACCTTAAATGGCCGCCTTGGCGTTTATGCGATGAAGAATAATCAGGAGTAAACAGGATGCAAAAGCAAAGTGCACACTTTTCATTTGGTAACGAAACCGAGATTGAAGATTTAGGTAATGGCTTAAAACGCCAAATGCTTGGCTATAACGAAGAGCTAATGGCCGTGAAAATTTGGTTCTCAGAAGGGGCAATTGGTTATAACCATGCACACAGGCACTCGCAAGTAACGTATGTGGTTGAGGGTGAGTTTCACTTTAACATTGATGGCGTAACTAAAATCTTAAAAGCGGGTGATAGCTGTTTTATTCCTCCTTTTGCTGATCACGGTGCAACGTGCCCAACTGGCGGTATACTGATTGATACCTTTAGCCCAGCTCGCGAAGACTTTCTTGAGGAATAACCTATGAAAATTCAAGGCTTACGCTGGTGGGTTATAGTGCTAATTGCACTTGCTACCATTATTAACTACATCGACCGTCAAGCGCTTAGCGTTTTATGGCCAGACATTGTGGAAGAAATGTTCCCTGATGAATCTGCTTTAGAGCGTAAACAAATTTACGCTAATATTTCTATAGTATTCGTATTTGCTTATGCATTTGGCCAAGCTATTTTTGGCAAAATTTTTGACTGGGTTGGCACGCGTTTAGGTTTTGTGCTTTCAATTGGTGTGTGGTCATTAGCCACTGTTGCCCATGCTTTTGCACAAGGGGTGCTTAGCTTAAGTATTTTCCGTGCAATTTTAGGTGTAGCCGAAGCTGGTAACTGGCCCGGTGCAGCTAAAGGTAATGCCGAGTGGTTCCCAACTAAAGAGCGTGCTTTAGCGCAAGGTATATTTAATTCTGGCGCAGCCATTGGTGGCATTATTGCTATCCCGCTTATTGCTTATTTAACCGTGTATTTTAGCTGGCAAATGGTGTTTGTATTTGTTGGTGCCTTAGGTTTTTTATGGTTAGTTCCTTGGATTATATTGGTAAAAGCGCCTCCAGGCTCTCACCCTTGGATAAGTGAAGAAGAGCGTGAGTACATTCTTACCGGACAAAGACGCGTTGATGATAACGGCGATGTAACAAGCGATGACGAAGAAGAATATAACCCGTCTACAGGCGAGTTACTCTCTCGTAAGCAAAGCTGGGGCGTAATTATAGCCTCTGCAGCTATCGACCCTATTTGGTGGTTATTTGTTTTTTGGATACCAATTTACTTAAACGAAGTGTATGGCATGGATGTTAAATCGATTGGTATTTATGGCTGGGTTCCGTATGTAGGCGCTATGTTTGGTGCTTGGTTTGGTGGCTTACTTGCCCAAAACCGCCTTAAAGCAGGCTGGAATACCGATAAAACGCGTAAGCTGACCATCACATTAGGGTGTCTAATTATGTTGCCGGCGCTGCTTGCAATGGCAAACCCAGGCGAGCCGGTAATTGCGGTACTTATTATGGCTGTTATTTTATTTGGTTTTCAAACCGCCATTGGTAACGTGCAAACCTTACCAAGCGACTTACTGGGTAAAAAAGCGGTAGGTACGTTGTCGGGCTTCTCTGGCATGGCCGCTAAATTAGGTGCTGTAGGCCTTACGTCATTGGTACCTATTTTAACAGCGGATGGTAATTATACACCGGCGTTTGTGATAGGCGCGTCTTTAGCAATTATTGCAATGGCAGCTGTATGGATCTTAATTCCAAAAATTGAACCATTGAAAAAGCCTAACTAATTTGTTGGCAATGGCTGTGTTTCTCACAGCCATTTACTACCTAAGGTAAGTGATAATAATGAAAAATATTTACTTTATTGGCGAGTGCATGATTGAGTTAAGAGCGACTGTTCCCTCTACATTGCATCAGTCATTTGCAGGTGACGTATACAATTCGGCTGTTTACTTAAAGCGTTGTTTCCCACAAATCACCACCTCAGTTATTACCGCTTTAGGGGAAGATAACTTAAGTAAAAAAATGCGTGAGCGTTTTGCAAGTGAGCAATTAAATACAGACTATGTATTTGCTCATAGCAGTAAAGTCCCAGGTATGTATTACATAGAAACGGACGAGCTAGGCGAGCGCAGTTTTATTTATTGGCGTGATGATTCAGCAGCCAAAAAGGTGGTTGAATTTATCAGCCCTGAGCTCGTTAAGCAGCTGTCATCGGGTGATATGTTTTTCTTTTCGGGTATTTCTTTAGCCGTAATAGAAGAGCAAGCAAGAGCGCAGTTTTGGGACATAGTAAAGCAACTTAAAGCCGCGGGTGTAAAAATAGTATTTGACCCAAATTACCGTGCGCGACTTTGGGATAACGTTGAGCAAACTAAAGCGCAATACCATAGTGCATTTAGCCTAGCCGATATTACGTTACCCGGCGTTGAAGACTTAGAAACGCTTTACAACGTGCAAAGTGTAGAAGCGGTAATTGATTATTTGGCTCCGTACAACATTAACGAAATTATAGTAAAAAACGGCCCCGATTCAGTCATTACAAAAGAGGCTAATACAGTGCAAAGCCACAGTATTACGCCGGTTAAAAACGTTGTTGATACAACCTCCGCAGGCGATGCCTTTAACGGCGTGTATTTAGGAGCGCGCTTAGATGGGCGCCCAATTAGCGAAGCGGTTAAGCTGGGCGCGCAGGCTGCCGGCGCTGTTATTCAGCAACCCGGTGCTATTGCACCAAAAGATGTTTTTCAACAAGCCATGGCCAAATCAGGTCTCTAACTGGCTAATTTACTCAATTTATAACACTAAGTAGCACGATTACTTAAAATAAGGGAAATAACGCATGACTCGCTTTTCTGAACTAATGGCAGGGCAAACTCTGCTACCTATAATTCAAGCAGACACGCCAGAGCAAGGTGTAAACATTGCTAAAGCAATGGCAGAGGCAGGCCTAACTTTGGTAGAAGTTGTTCTTAGAACAGATGCATCAATTGATGCGCTTAAAGCCATTAAAGAACAGGTTCCACAGCTAAAAGTGGGCGCAGGCACCGTTATTAACGAAACAATTTTAAAGCAAGCGCTAGAAGCAGGCTCAGATTTTATAGTTACTCCCGCTGTATCGCCTACACTATTAAGTGAGCTGGTTAAGTGTAACGTGCCAGTATTGCCAGGTGTATCAAATACCGGCGATATATTAATGGCACTTGAGTATGGTTTTGAAGAGCAAAAACTCTTTCCTGCTTCACTTGCTGGTGGTGCGCCGTTTGTCTCTGCTGTCTCATCTGTATTTCGTGCAGTGAGCTTTTGCCCGACCGGCGGTGTAAGCGAAAAAAATAAAATGGATTACTTGTCGTTAAACAATGTATTTGCAGTAGGCGGTACCTGGGTTGCTAAAAAAGAATGGGTAACGCAGGGTAATTGGCAAGCCATTACAGACTCTTGTATCGAGGCTTTAAAATAGCAAGGAGCAAAAAATGAATTATTTAGCCCCAACCATTGCACCAGGCGTTGTTGTTGGCGATGAAGTAAGCGAAGTGTATAAACATGCACGAATGCATCAGTATGCATTGCCTGCTGTAAACGTGGTGAGCACATCGTCAATTAATGCCACCTTAGAGGCCGCAAAAAAAATGAAGTCGCCGGTCATTATTCAACTCTCTAATGGGGGAGCGCAGTTTTTTTGTGGTAAAGGTTTAGCACTAGAGGGCCAGCAATCTGCCGTTGTTGGGGCAATAAGTGCTGCACAGTATGTGCATAATGTGGCGAAGCACTATGGCGTTGCTGTCATGCTGCACACAGATCACGCAGCAAAAAAACTACTGCCCTGGATTGATGGTTTATTAGATGAAGGCGAAAAGTATTTTGCGCAAACAGGTAAGCCGCTTTTTTCATCGCACATGATTGACCTGTCAGAAGAGCCACTGGAAGAAAATATAGAAATTTGTGAGCGTTATTTAGCGCGCATGGCAAAAATAGGCATGACACTTGAAATAGAGCTCGGGTGTACCGGCGGAGAAGAAGACGGGGTTGATAACTCGCACCTCGACAGCTCTGCGCTTTACACTCAACCAGAAGATGTAGCCTACGCCTATGAGCGACTTAGTAAAATAAGCCCTAATTTTATCATTGCTGCTTCGTTTGGTAACGTTCACGGCGTATACAAGCCTGGCAATGTGGTATTAACACCTACCATATTACGCGACTCGCAAGCCTATGTAGCTGAAAAATTTAATTTAGAGCATAACGCTATTAATTTTGTATTTCACGGTGGGAGTGGCTCTGAGCACAGTAAAATTGCTGAGTCGCTAACCTACGGGGTGGTAAAAATGAACATTGATACCGACACCCAATGGGCGAGTTGGAACGGGGTATTAAACTACTACCAAGAAAAACAAGACTACTTGCAAGGCCAAATTGGTAACCCTGATGGCGAAGATAAACCCAATAAAAAATACTATGATCCACGTGTGTGGTTACGTCAGTCGGAGCAGCATATGGTGGCTCGCCTGATCCAATGTTTTGACGACCTTAATTGTGTGAACAGGTATAGCGCATGAAAAGACTGAATAAAGTATTAAAGCAAGATGGGGTTGAAACCGACCTTATTATGTTAATTCGCACGCTATTAGCAACCACAAAAGAAATAGCGTTTAGAGTAAGCCAAGGTGAGCTTGCGGGTGTTTTAGGCTCTACCCTTAACGAAAATATCCAGGGCGAGGTGCAAAAAAAGTTAGATGTCATTGCCAATCAACTGTTAAAAGATACCTTAATTGATGATGATCTTGTAAAAACAGTGGCATCTGAAGAAGAAGATAATGCAGTAGGCGCCCACCCTGATGGTAAATATATTGTGGCATTTGATCCCCTTGATGGGTCATCAAACATTGATGTTAACGGGCAAATAGGCACTATTTTTACCATTTACCCAGCAAAAGCAGATGTGCCCTACGATAGTGATGAGCAATTTAATCAACCCGGTACTAACCAGGTTTGTGCAGGCTACGTGCTGTATGGGCCATCGTCGTTACTAGTAATGAGTACAGGTGGGCCAACCCGCTGTTATACACACGATTTAACCCACGGTGGCTTTTTGCTTACAAAACCAGAGCTTGCAGTACCGAGTAAAAGCCGTGAGTTCTCGGTTAATATGGCAAATTACCGATACTGGGATGAAGCAACACAAGTTTACTTTGATAAATTACTGTATACATCAGAAGAATTTGCTAAAAGCTCAATTCGCTATAATGCAGCCATGGTTGGTGATGTGCACCGAATTTTATGCCGTGGCGGGGTATTTATGTACCCGCAAGATACGCGCGCGGGTAATGAAAACGGTAAAATACGCTTACTTTACGAAGCTAACCCGCTGGCAATGCTCACTGAAAACGCAGGCGGTATAGCCACCTCTAAAGGCATGCGTATTTTAGATATTCAGCCCGATGAGCTGCATCAGCGTGTGCCTGTTATTTTAGGCTCTAGTGAACCTGTGACTTACTTTAATTCTACGGTTTATTAAACCTGACTAAGGCCTCAGTACTAAAGGGCGGTTATTGTGCTCTTACGCCTTTTAAATAAAACGTAAGCCACTGCTGACTAATAGTGAGTTAAACGCAGTGGCTACGTTATTTTATATACACATCAAAAATTCATACCTATAGGCTATTACAGCTAAAGCTTTACGCCTGTGCTTTCCACCCCTCCATTATTTATGTGCTTATCGCGCTACGTACTAATACAGAGCAACTCTTTCGGTAAAACCAATTGTTCATAAAGGTTGCTTGTTTATCTATTCGTGAAATTAATATTGGTAATAACGCTGCGTTATTAGGTGTAGACGTAAGTTAACTTTCAGTTAATAAAATATGATGAATTTTGAACGAATATAGTGGTAAAAGTGTTTTTATTATGCTTATATTACCAAGTTGGTTAACAATGAAGCGTAAAAATAAAATAATTTGGTAATAACACACTGGGTATTTGGTAAATCACACATAACACCTGCTAAATACTAAACCACACAATTAAGGAGAATAGAGCCATGATGAAATTAAAACATTTTGCATTATGTGCTGTTGCAGCTGCCATTATAGGTTGTGACACGGATTCAAATAATAATAACAACACATTGGGCTCTATTGCTCTATCAGGCACAGCGTTAACAGGCGAAACATTGTCGACCAGCGTAAATGATGCCGATGGTATTTCTGGCGAAGTAAGCTACTACTGGTACGCCGACGGACAAGTTATAAGTGGCGCTAATGACGCAACTTTTACATTAACAGATGAGCAAATTGGTTTTGCAATTACAGCACAAGCACTTTATACAGATGACAGCGGTGTTAATGAGTCACATTTAAGTGAGCCCACCGATGAAGTGTCAGCTATTCCTTTTGCGGCCACGGTAGAAATTAACGGTGATGCAATTATAGGTAATGAACTAAGTGCTAATGTAGCGGATGAAAATGGTTTTGATCCGGCGCTTGTAGCATATACATGGTTTGCAGATGATGTTGAAATTGCCGATGAAACCTTAGCAACCTTCACTATTACCGAATCGCAACTAGGTAAAGTTATAACTGTAAATGCAGCATTTGAAGATAACAGAGGCTTTGCAGAGTCAGCTACATCAACTGCCACAGCGCCAGTAGAGCGTGCAAATTCAGAAGGGTCGGTGGCGATTATTGGCACACCTACGGTGGGTAATACACTTACAGCCGAAATAACAGATGAAGATGGCGCAAGCGGCACAATTACTTACCAGTGGTTTGCTGATGAGGTTGCAATTAGTGGTGCTACGCAAAGCACTTACGTTGTAGATGAGTCATTATTAGGGCAATTTATTACCGTGCAGGTTACCTACACGGACGATCACGGTTTTACCGAAGACAACCTTTCTGAGGCAACCATTGCTGTTTCTGCAGAGGCTGTAGATGAAGCGGGTAGTATCACCATCTCAGGGGCTACGCCTTATTTAGTGACTAGCGAATTAACCGCTGAAATTAGCGATAACAATGGGGTAGATGAGCAAAACGTTACCTACACTTGGCTTGCTGATGGCGTAGCAATTGCCGATACCAACAGCAAAACATTTACGCCAACTAATCAAGCTGGCGCGATTATATCGGTCACTGCGAGTTATACCGATAACGATGGCTTTTCAAGCACAATTACGGGCGCCGCCGATACAGTAGTGTACACGCAAGTGATAAGCGATGCGGATGCGCTATTAGGTGCTATTAATGCAGGGCTTGGTGATGGCGATGTGCTTGGTTTAAATACCGGTGTATATGCCGATCTTGATGCCATTATGCTAACCAGCGCAGCAACACTTAAAGCTGTTGAAGGACAAAGCCCGGTAATTAGTGGCGAGCTTTGTATTCATGTAGCCAGTGGGGTTGATGGCGCGGGTATTGAAGGCCTTACATTTAAAAATATTGATACTAAATCGGGTGGCTTTTGTGAAACCGAAGAAGATGCCGTTATTTATTCTGAGGGTGACAACTTCACATTTACACAAAATACTATCGATGGTGAAGCAGAGACGTTAAATAATTCTACCTACCATTGGTTAATGCTTAAAGGCGACGCCGCAATGGTTGAGCGTAATACCTTTGCCAACCGCGATAAAGCAGAAAATGGTTCGGTGATAAAAATGTCTTCATCGAGCACTAACCACGTTATTCAATATAACCTTTTCACAGGTACCAGCAGCAACCCAAATTTTGGTAACTCTAGCCTGCACTTAATTAACGCAGGTAGTACAACAGGTACAGGCTCTGCTGATGATGCAAACTTTACTATTCAATATAACCGAGTAGAAAACTTTGTTACAGGCCGACGTTTAATGCGCGTACAAACCTCTGGCGCGACGATTAAAGGCAATACCATTTTAAATCCTAATGGCGGTATTTCGCTTGAAGATGGTGGATTTAATACGGTATCAGACAACATTATTATTCGTACCACTGATATTGCAAGTTCAAGCGATCGTCCTGCCGGCGTGCTAGTTACGCCTTTAGGCCACACTGTAAGCAATAACTACATCGCTGGTATTCGTTCTGGTAATAAAGAAGCCGGTGGTATTGTATTTACCGCTAACCCATTTTCACAAGCTGATGGCGGGGTGCCAAATGGAGGTAACCAAGCTGTGCTTGATGGCGCAGGCGACTTTACCCTTAATGTGACAAACAATACGGTACTTAATTCACAGCAACCATTTGTATTTAGTACAGAAATAGGTTCAAAGGCACCTGTTGGAGATTGTGATGAGCTTACCGCAGAAAATGCCCCTGTACTGTATGGTTTAACTAAAAATGCATTTGAAATTAACTTCAACGGTAATTTAAATGCTAATGGGGTGGGCGATCAAACTGATGAAGACACCATTGAAAGCAGCGCGCTTGTTTATGGTTTCTTTTACCCTAACGAGCTGTCGAGCGATCACTCTTTTGAATACGACTGTGACCTAATTAACCATACTGAATCACTGTTCTCTAACAGCTTTGGCTTTAGTGACAGTTATGAGTCGGGCGATGCGAGCGACCTTTGGGTTGATATTAGAAACGTAAATGGCAATGGTGAATACGACACCGATGGCGCTATTGACCAAAACCCAGAAGCAAATGGTAAAGAAATCCCAGAGTTTGTCACTGCTACAAGTACGCTGCTTGAGACTGACTCAAATGGAGCACAAGCCTTAGCAGGTGCAAGAAACTTATACTACATCCAAAGCACTGATGTAGGTGCAGGCTCTACATGGGTGGCACAAGATGAATAAGCCCACACTGCACATTATTAATATTTATAAAAATAGCAAACTACGCACAACACACACAATGATAAAGGAGAACGCGGCATGTCGTTAAAAATGGATCGAAGACGTCAACATTCTACAAACAGCTCTGTTTGTAATCATTTTGCACTTTCACCTGCTGCTAAGTTAATTAGAGCAAGTTTACTTGCAGGTATGGCAGGTTCATTGTCATTTAATGCTTTTGCTCAGCAAGAAGCCCAAGAAAAAGTGACTGAAGTAGAGCAAGATGTAGAAATCATCAGCGTTACAGGTACTCGTAGAACCATACAAGATCAAATTGCAATTAAGCGTGAGGCAACAACAGTTGTCGATGGTTTATCTGCAGAAGATATTGGTGATTTACCCGCGCTGTCAATTGGTGAAGCGCTTGAGTCGATTACCGGTGCCGCATCTCATCGTGAAAACGGGGGCGCTACCGAAATCACCATTCGTGGTTTAGGCCCATTTTTAAGCGCAACCCATATTAATGGCCGTGAAGCTACCAATGGTAGTGGTGACCGCTCGGTTAACTTTTCACAGTTTCCATCAGAGCTTGTAAAAAAGGTCGCTATTTACAAAACCCAAGATGCTTCAATGATTGAAGGTGGCGTAGCTGGTGTGATTGCACTTGAAACGATTGCCCCGCTAGATTACGGCAAGCAACGCGTACAAGGCGAAGTAAAACTAAATTACAATCCAGATGAAAGTAATGTAGAAAACTCACTGCAAAGTGATACAGGCTATCGTGGTACGTTTAGTTATGTTGACCAATTTGAGTTTGCCGATGGCCAAGCGGTGGGGGTGTCTTTTGGTGTGCAGCGCCAAGATATTAGCCAACCAGAGGCCGAATACAGAAGCTCAAGCCCATCGGGCTCTTCACTTTGGGCATGTTTAAATGACCCAACTAATACGAATGAAGGCTTTTACAGAAGCAGCGCAGGTGATTGTGAAGACCAAGTAAGTGGCAGTAACAATCAAGGTTATCAAACAAACATCGACCCAGAAACAGGCAAAGCCGAAAGCGATGGCACTCCATACGCATGGACAGGCAGTAGCCGCAGCTATCGTCAAAATGAAACCTCAGATGAGCGTGATGCAGTATTTATTGCAATGCAATACCAGCCGTCGTCTGAGTGGGATGTTAACTTTGATGCACAAATCTCTGACAGAACACAAAGAGAAGCACGCCACGATTTAATTTTTTTACAAAAACGCGCAACACCTGGTTTAACAGGCCCAACGCTTGTTACTAACGATGTAGGCGGAATTTTACATTGGGAAGGTGAAGAACGTATTGAATCGGCGGGCGAGCAATTCTCACGTGAAGAAAACTACCAAGGTTATGGTATTAATATTGAGCACACGGTAACCGACCGCCTTACTGTAAATCTTGATTTAGCGTATTCAAAAACTGAGCGTGAAGAGCTACAAATTTCTAACCGTGGTAGAACCGCAGACCGTAATTTGTTTAGCTGGGATATGGGCGATGAAATTCCTCACTTCACGTTAACTGACTTTGATGTAACTGATATTTCTAACTTTACAGATAGCTTACGTACACGTTTAGACCGTGAAAACGTTCGTGAAAACGTAGTTAAATCGGCGCGTATTGATTTTGACTACGCGTTAGAGGGCGATATATTTACCAGTATTGAAGGGGGTATTAGAGCCTCAGAACTAAGCTTTATACAGTTTGGTGGTAGCCAAGGTAATGGGTCTCGTACTGAGTACACGATAGGCGATGACTCAGCATTGGAGATACTTCAAGGCTGTCAAATTGACTTCCCAGAATCTGATTTTTTATCTAGCGTATCGGATGGCAACTTAGTAACAAATGTAGATAGTAGCGGTAATGTAATAAGCTCTGGGACAGGTTCTTCGTGGGCGACCTACGATAACGTGTGTTTCTCTCAAGCCGTAGCGGCTACAGACGCTGACTATACAGGTGAATTTGGTTACCCTGATGTTGAGTACGAAAATGCCGGTACCATAGATGTTACTGAAAAAACCACCTCAGTGTACTTAATGGCAAACTACGACACTGAAGTATTTGGTAAGTTTATTCGTGGTAACTTCGGCCTGCGTATTGTTGATACTGATGTAACCTCAGTAGGCTTTAGAACAAATTACACTGTAGATGTAGATGAAACTACAGGCGCTGTAACCCTCGATGTAGGGGATTCACTAGAAAGAACCGAAAGCGGCGGTGGTTATACTAAATACTTACCAAGCTTTAACTTAGTAGTTGATTACAGTGAAGACATTTTACTGCGCGCGGGTATTTACCGTGGTATGTCACGTGCTGACCCATCTGATTTAGGCTATGATCGCGACTTTGTAACAGACGATCAATCTGTTGCGCTATCGCTTTCTGACTTATTAACCGTAGATGGTTCAGGTAACCCTGATACTCAACCATTAATGTCATGGAACTACGACTTAGCCTTTGAATGGTACCCTAATGAAGATTCTATTTTAGCGCTAAGCCTATACTACAAACAGTTCCAAGGTGGCTTCCAGCAACAAACTGTGATTGAAGACTATGTGGTTGGCGGTGAAACGGTATCACTACCAGTGACAAATTCGGTAACAACCGATAATGATAGCGATATACTGGGTTTAGAAGCATCGTTCTCGTACCGTTGGGATAATGGTATTGGTGTCAAATTTGGCTATAACTTTGCAGATACTGACTTTGAGTTTGAAGATAGCTTATATGGCGATACATACGTTACCGACCTAGATGGCAATACTACCCAATTAACTGCCGGTATTATTGAACCTGGCTCGGTGCCGGGCTTCTCAGAGCATGTATTTAGCAGCCAACTGTATTACCAAATTGGTGACTTTGATACGGCCATTATTTATAAATACCGTAGTGAATACTTCCAACCATATACCAGTAATGGTACCCGCTTACGTTATGTTGATGCCGTAGGTGTATGGGAAATGCGTGCATCGTATAAAATTAACGAGCACTTTAGAGTTAAAGCTGAAGCCATTAACTTGTTTAGCGCACCTAAGTCACAAGACTTCTTTGTGGAAGATAACCTAGGTGAAGTAAACGATTACGGCCCACGTTTATTCTTAGGAATGAGCTTTAAGCTATAACACAAAACCAGTGATCCCCACTTTAAAGCCCAATTAGCGTATGCCGCTAATTGGGTTTTTTTGTATGTGTGTGGGCTATTAACCCTAAGCTTTTTGAATCGCGACGTACTCTCTTAACTAAATTTTGGCTAAACCTTTTTACCTAAAGCGCAGCATTACTAAACTCAGTGTTAGTAACGCTGCGTTATTGGCAGCGAATTAGTTAGCCAAAGGTCTACTATCTTTATCTTGGTTGACCAATTAATTCGGTAAAAGCGGCCAAATATAAAAATAACGCGGTATATATAAAAAAAATATATCAGGCAGGTTGAGGGGGTTTTAATCTTTTTTTGTGTGTTATTTAACCTTAATTGAGATTTAAAAGCACATTAAATACAAGTGGTTATATTATGGTCAGTAATAAAAGTGTTTTTGTCATGCCGAATTGGCTTTTATTGGTAATGACTGTTTTTGCTTTTTTTACAAAAAATGGTTTACCAATAGGTTGACCTTTGGTGCTTTTGCTGTAAATATTAAGTTAACCATTTAGATAAATGGTAAGGCGTTTAATAAAAAATATATAGCGAGTTACACATAGCACTGACACACACAGGAAAAACTATGAATCACAAGTTATCAAAAATTACGCTAGCAGTTATATCTGCCACAGCATTAAACCTTTCTTTGTCCACACACGCACAGGAAGCCAAGCCAATTGCAGAAGATGATGTAGAGATCATCGAAGTATCTGGCATTCGTCAATCACTTACTAATGCACTTGCTGAAAAACGCTCTGCAGATAGCCTAGTTGAAATTATTCAGTCAGAAGATATTGGTAAATTACCCGATCAAAACCTCGCTGAAGTATTAGAAAACGTAACGGGTATTCAAATTACACGCCAAGCGGGTGTAGGCACAGGTGTACAAATTCGTGGTACCGATGCTAACCGTACCGAAATTAACGGTGTATCAACGGTGGGCTCAGGCTCTGGTCGAAGTGGTATTAGCTTTGAAGATGTATCAGCGTCAATTATTTCAAGCTTAGAGGTAATAAAGTCGCCTGAAGCGAAAACAATAGAGGGCTCTGTAGGCGGTACTATTAACCTTAAAACGATTCGCCCACTGCATTTAGGTGAGCAGCTAGCCACTATTAGAGTGCAAGGTGAGCACAGTAGCTTAAGCACTGATAGCGGTTTGCAACCACGTTTTTCGGGAACTTTTGCTGATAACTGGGAAGGTGATTACGGTAAATTTGGTGTGTTAGTGAGCGGCAGCTACGCAGAGCAAGATGTAACGGCGTTTCGCCCACGTGCAGATAGAGATAACATTATCACTGCAGATAGCGGCGTAGCCAGCGCTCAGTCTTTTGACTTTTTACCGATTCAATTTTTTGTACAAGATTACGATAACTACGAATACGAAACTAAAAACTTTGTAGGTACCATTGAATGGGCGCCTAACGACAACACAAAGTTTTATTTTGATGCTGTGGTTAATGATCAAGAACGTCGCCAAGAAAGCTCTCGTGTACAGGCTTCTGGTGTAAGTGCGCTTAATGATATTTCGGTTCCTGATGAATTTGAAACCGTAAACTTAGGCTCACTTGGTGGTACCAACCTTGGGTCTATTCAAGCGGCCTTACGCGGTGTCATTCCGGTTAATTTAGAAAACGATGATGACGATCCTAACCTTCGTTTTTCAAGTGATACAAACTCGCGTGTTACCGACAGTAATATTTTTAGACTCGGTGGCGAATGGCAAGGCGATAAGTGGTTTGTTAGTGCTGAAATTGCATCATCATCTTCAGATACAACTACGCCTAGCTTTAATACAACGCTTAACTTTATTAACCCTAATGTGCCATTAGATGCTGGTGGCGGTAATGATAATAGTGTGCCGTTTGAGTATGACTTATCTGGTGGCGCATTGGCATTTGGTATTGCAGAGGGGGCAGAGTACGCGCCAACGGTTGAACAACTACTAGACCCTGCAAATGTAGTGCTACGTGATGTAAATATTGGTCAAGATACCGTTGAAAACTCTGAAGATGCGTTTCGTATTGATTCAACCTATTACACAGACTCAATTGTAACCTCTATTGATTTTGGTTACCGCTACAGTAAATCACAAAGCAAACAAAACGAAATTACATCAAGCATTGGTTTAAGAACCATGGCTGATAGCCCAACAGGTGATTTATTTGCCGACTTATTAGTGGCAGGCCCAGATAACTTTAACGAAGCTGATGGCCGCTCGTTATACATAGGCGACTTTTTACTTATTGATCCAGAGCTTGTGGCGTCAGACTCTGATGCGGTACTTGCCACATTACAAGCAGCGATGACTGCGCATGGTTCAAGCAAAACATTAAATGCACCTACTTCAAGTTCTGCAGGTTTTTTTGATATAGAAGAAATCACCCATGCGCTATATGCACAAGCTAACTTTGAGTACGAAATGGTACGCGGTAATATTGGTGTGCGTTACATTCAAACAGACGTAGAGTCTACCGGTAACTCGGTTACTCAAGATGGTAGTGGTAATGAACTGGTAACGCGTATTACCAATGAATCAGACTATGACTTTATTTTACCTCGTTTAAACCTGGTGGCTGATGTATCAGAAGATGTACTTGTACGCTTTGGTGTTGGTAAAGATATTCGTCGCCCTGATTATAACGACTTATCAACGTCTATTACTTACAGCACAAGTCCAAATGACGAAGTTGAATTTGGTAACCCAGCACTGAAACCTGAAGAAGTACTGTCTTACGATTTATCGGCAGAGTGGTATTTTGCAGAGGCAAGTGTATTTAGCGTAGGTATTTTTCATAAAACACGTAAAGACTTACACGTAAATCAGTTAACCTCGCCAGTTGAAGACCCTGTAACAGGGTATCGCGACTTAACAGACCCATGTGAAGGTGGCGGTATATTTAACCCCATTGCAGATATAAATGTATTTGGCCCTGAGAATGGCCGTGGCGTATGTGTTGGCACAGAAACAAAAGTAAACGATAGTGGTGAAACTACCCAAAAAGGGATTGAGTTTGCCTTTCAATATGACCTATCAGGCTTTGAAAAAGACCTAGGGTGGGCATCTGGCTTTGGTGTATTAGCTAACTATACAATTCAAGAGTTCTCAGGTGGTGAAACCGAAAATTCAGCAACCTCAAGAGCAAGTAATGTATTTGCAGCAACCACCGGTACGCCAGGTATTGAAGTAAGTGAAATTCAAGGCTTACTTAACCTTTCTGAAAACGCGTATAACTTTACGCTGTACTACGAAAAATTTGGCCTATCAGCACGTATGCGTTACACGTGGCGTGAAGGGTATCGTTCAAATGACTTTGGTAGTACGTCTAGCTTCCCTTGGGGTTTCCCAGTGGTACAAGAAGACCGTGGCCAGCTTAATGCAAGTATTAGTTACGATGTGAACGAGCAACTTAATATTGGCTTAGAGGCAGTAAATATTACTGAATCTGAAATTAGCCAATCATGTGTAAACGAAAGCGCACTATTGTGTTTCCAAGGTTTAACTGACCGTCGTATTACACTGGGTGCAAGTTACCGTTTTTAAAAAGTATGTTGAGAGTGTGTAGCCTTTGAACGGGCACTAAAAAGCAAGCCACATGGCTTGCTTTTTTTTACCTAAAATTAGCCGCAGTTAGGTGGTTAATAATGGGCCGTGGTTCTTTGTGTTGGGGGGAAAAATGCACCTGTTTGCAAAAAATAAAGTGTGTGTTGTATTACTTGTTGGTTGTAGCGCATTCCCGTGTGGCTTACATCAAGGGTAATAAAATCACGCATATTAGTAGGGCGTGTTGGTATTTGATGGTTGAATTTGCAGCAGTGTGTTTGGTTTTTAGGCAAGGCAGAGCCTGTGAAGTGTGGTTATTCCCCATAAATAGGCGATAACGCTGCATAAATGCCAAACATGCGCTGCCCTTTGGGTTCTGCCTAGGGGCGATAAACTCTTTGTTGCCTACATGGATGTAGGTAAGGGGCGTGAGCAGGGCGCGGAAGCTTTACTTGGTTTTTACTTATTCTTACAGGGATGTAAGTCATTAGAATAACGCAGGAGCAGTTATCGAGCCCACTAGGTTACAAACCTCGCGCCGCGATTTAATCGCCCCTAGATTGAACAAATTTCAATCCGCAAAAATCAACACGCCCTCAGTTTGGCTGATTCTACAGACACCAAGCCATCGTTTTTACCTTTAAAATAATGCTGTGTCAGGGTGGATGCTTTAGTACCGGCTATTACGCCTAAATTAATGTCCAGCTCATTTATGGTGTTGCCCAAACTCTTACTGCCTGTAATTAAAGATTGGCTTACACCGCCGGCTATATGCATTAACCATGAACCATTTAAATGATTAGCTAATTCGCTGCCTTTGTTAGGCGTACCAATTAACACGACATTTCCAAGTGTATTATCATTAAATACCCGAGGGTTATTTTGCAAGTAGGCTCTAATAACTAAGCCACCTAGGGAGTGGCCTACAAAATGTACTTTACTCGCATTAGCAATACAGGCATTAATTTGTGTGGTTGTTTGAGTAAATACAGCCTCAACACTTTGCCCTAAAGAGGCGTAATTTAGGCTGCATACTTTATAATGTGCACGTTTAAGCTGCTGGGCAAAATATGGCATTGCCCAATCGCTTCTGCCTAATCCATGGGCAAGTACTACCAGCTCATCATTAGGTTTATACTGCACAGGGAGGATTATTGGTACTTTTACAGCCGGTTAGGGAAAGTAAAAGTATTAGGCCGATTACTAATGGTTTTTTCATTACTTTTACACCCTACACACGTTCGCTATTAGCAATTATATTGTCCATTTAAAAGCAGTGTGCTGCTCAGTAACCGCCCATAATTTGCTAAGTACAGGCTGATCTAAAGCAAACGGCTCAAGTTTGCATGTTCCTACGGGGCCGCTCCAATTCCATCTTCCTGATGGGCCATAATACGCACGTTGTTTTAGGTTATGCTCGGTGGCACACATAACCTCAGGGTATGCACCTTGCTCTGCCGATTGTGCTAAGCCCATTTTTACTATTAATGACCAGGTAAATCGGGTTGCAAAGTTAACATTATCGCCAATAAGAGAGGTATTAGCTGCACCTGGGTGACACACAAACACCTGCACATTTTTATTGGCGGCGGCTATTTTATTTTGCAGCTCATAAGCAAACATCATTTGTGCAAGTTTACTGTGGCAGTAGGTCTTATTTGGGTGGTAGTTTTTATTCCAATTCATGTCATCAAATTGAATCGTTTTAAGCCCCATTTTGTAGCCTTCACTGGCCACTACAACAATACGTCCGCTAGATTGCTCTATTTTATTAAATAGCAAACCACACAGTAAAAAGTGCCCATAGTGGTTAACCCCTAACTGACTTTCAAAGCCGTCTTTAGTAAATTGCTGAGTCGCGACCTGCGCAATAGCGCCGTTACAAATAAGTGCATCTATGTGTGGCACAGTTTGTAATACCTCGTTGGCTGCATGGCGTACTGATGCAAGCTCTGCTAGGTCCATTTTTATAAAGCTCACATCGGTACTATTGCCAAACTCCTGTTTTAACTTAGCAATAGCTTCATCTGATTTTAAAGGGTTACGATTGAGCATAACTACTTTTGCGCCTTTAGCGAGTAATAGTCGGGTTGCTTCAAAGCCTGCGCCTGTATTTGCTCCCGTTATTAGATAGCATTTACCAACTAAAGAACTGAGTTGGTCGGGAGTCCAGCCAGAAGGGCCAAATGGGTTAGTTGCGCTCATTAGTTAAATTCCTATCAATAGTTAAGTATAAATATGCAGTACAGGGTTATGCGTATTGCTCTAAAGTGCTTGTTAGGTAATATAACTCTCGCTACTAGGTGTAACTAGGCGATATCCTCTTTAAAATATGCCTATTTGTATCGCTGCATTGAGAATGTGTATTTACGGTGCTAGATTGGATTTATTCTATATTTAAAAGGTATGGGTGAATGAGCAAACACAACATTAAGCAACTTATACAAAATAGCCTGTCTTTTAACGATGTAAACAACGATGAAAATTATACCCAAGGGCTAATAGAAACGGGTATTAAAGGTGTTCAGTTGTTTAAAGTAACGCAGGCTATGCGCTGTGCACCTGCGGTATACGAGCCGTGTATTGTTGCTATAGTCAGTGGCGCTAAAGAAGCCATACTCGATGGTAAGCATTTTATATACGATGAAAATAATTATATGTGCTGCCCTATGTCTATGCCGGTAGAAGCGGGTACACCCACGGCTTCACCTGAGAACCCCTTGCTAGGCGTTATTGTATCGCTAGATACAAAAGTGATGACCGAATTATCTATTACCATGGCTGCACAAGGTGTAAAAAAACACGCATCAGGCCCCAAAACGCAAGGGCTTACACTCGCTGCGTGGGATGACTCATTTACCGATTCATTACTACGATTGCTGCAACTTGTAGGCAACCCTGTAGATATTGCGGTTTTAGGTGAAGGGCGACTGCGAGAATTATATTACGCCATATTAAACGGACAGGCAGGTAGTAGTGTGCACCAAGCCTTTGGCGTAGGAAACGACATAGCACGCTCAATTGATTATTTGGCATCTCGATTAGATGAGACCATAACCATAGACGATATGGCAGCAAAAATTGGCGTAAGTAGGGCAGTTTTGCATCGAAAATTTAAGGATGCGACCAGTATGTCGCCGATTCAATTTGTTAAATCTATGCGCTTAAATACCGCCGCGATGAAAATTGCAGCGGGTATGAACGTAAGTTCGGCGGCCATGTCGGTAGGCTATGTTAGCTCATCACAATTTAGCCGAGAATTTAAACGCATGTATGGGCAATCGCCAAAGCAGTGGAGCCAAGCAAAGGAGTTACCTCAGGAGCTTGTTGAGCAATCGATTGTTCAAACAGTTGATCAAACAACCAGCCTGAGGGATTGATCATGGATAATACAGTCATTTTTAGGGTTGTTGGTGCGGTATTCATTATTTTTGGCATAGTGTTAGCTGCCAATCCTGAGCTGATAAGCAATAAGCCAGTTCCTAATGATATTTTTAAGGCCGTAGAGCGCAGAATTTGGTGGGGGTTATTTATTGGTTTTGGCTTATTACTGCAATTTCATTTTCAGCTTGTACCTTGGCAAGCTAGCATAGCGGCAACACTGTCATCGTTACTCGTAGGGCTTTTAATTGCAAGGCTTATTGGCATTATGTTAGATGGCTCGGTAGCAAAACAGTGGCTAAATGTGGGTATTGAAATAGTGATACTCGCGCCTCTAATTTGGTGGTATTTAAAAGTACGCACTTAGTATCAGAGTTAAACCGCTATAAATCTTAGTATCGTCTTAGAGTGTAACGCTTAATACCTTTATGGCATGATAAGCAAACAAAGGCGTTTACCCATGAGCTTTACTTTGAGTTAGCGCCATTTCTTCAGACCAAGGTACATAGAGTGCAGGAGTTAAGTTTTTATTATCGGCCAAAATTACTTTCGCGATTGGCCGTCCGAAATATTCAGTTGGCTCAAATGAGCAAATATCTTTTAAATTAATTGAAATATAACAATTTGCTTTTTTGATTAATAAAGCTGATTCATCCATACGTGCATGAACTGTTATTTGTAAGTTCATGTAAGGAACCATCGATACTATGTGTTCACCTAAGTGAAATCTGTCTCGCTCTATCTCATCTCCTATTGCTTTTAAATAGTTAATATATGCTTTCCAACGCTTTAAAATTAATAAGGTTAAAAATGAAATAAAACAAATTAGGCTTAAAAGAATCGAATGAAATACAGAAAATTGACCCAAATAATAAAATGCACCCGCCAGTATAAGCGCAACAGCTAAATTTAATAATGACCACTTATTTGGCTGAAATTTTGAATGATTACTTTGCAAAATACATCCTTGAAGTTATGTGGTTTCTTACAGCGCTAACGCAGAAACCTCCTTAAATTATTATTCACTATTAATAGCAGATTGTATGTTTTTTTACCACCTTTAGCCTGAGTCATATTTGATAACCAGAGATACAATAATATTAACTATTGCTATATTAAAAAAATCTTTTAACTAGGAGTCCCCTTTTAATAGCAAAGCAGAAAAAAGAGCTAGCTCCTCGCTTTGCTCTTTTACTTAGCTTATTACTCCCTCAAATAATTATTTTTTAAATAGTTGTGATTATTTCAGCGATACTGCGAATAACTAAATAAGAAGGTTAGGTGAGTATTATGGTAAAGCTAAAATGTTTATATTTAACCGTGTACAGGTTTCGTTGAATAGGCCAAAGCGCCGCACTTTATTACTTTTAAAAACAGGTGCATTAGAAATTAAACACAATGAAACTGTGATGAGCCAACTACGTGATGAGATTAATTTAGATGATGGATTTATGCGTAAATGAACACCAATAAAAAAGCACTATTTGCTCAAACAATGGAGCAGCATAAAGGCATTATTTATAAAGTTGTTAACTCATACTGTCAAAACCAACACGACAGGCAAGACCTAGCGCAAGAAATACTCACCACCATGTGGCTTGCTTATGATAAATACGACAAAGACTATAAGTTTTCTACATGGATGTACCGAATAGCACTGAATGTGGCGATTTCCTATTACCGCAAAGACAGTAAACGAGAAGATAAAGCCAATGAAAGTGAGCAGTGCATTGTGCACATAGCCGACCTATCAGCGCACAATGATAAAAGCGAAGAGGTTAAGCAGCTTTATGAATTTATAGCAAAGCTCGATAAGTTAAATAAAGCCATAGTATTGCTGTATTTAGAAGGCGAACCCCATCAAAGCATAGCGACGAGTTTAGGCATAAGTAAAACCAACGTCGCTACGCGAATTGGCCGCATTAAAGAAACACTAAAAAATCAATTTGAAAAACAGGGGGCTTAAAATGAATTTAGATAACATTAAAAACACATGGCAGCAGCAAAATAGTGTTAACGAATCGGTCATTACAATAAACCAATCACTGCTGAGCGAAACAAAAGTGAATAACCAAATGAAAGAGCTTAATACTATGAAGTGGGCACGTATTATTGAAAGCGCAGCCTTCTTTTTTATTATTGTTTTATTGGGGCAGTACATTGCAAATAACTTTAGTGTTTCAGCGCCTTCAATATCTGCGTTGATACTGAGTGTATTTTCCATTGCTGGCCTTGCAGGTAATATCGGCCAAATAGTGCATATTGCTAACGTTGATTATGCAAAGCCAATTAGCCAACTTCAAAAAGACGTTTACCGCCTTTGCTCACATAAATTACAACTAACTAAGTTGTTGCTTATGTCTGCACCTTTTTATATGGCTTATGTTTTTATTGGCTTTGACGTGCTATTTGAAATTGACTTATTTGCACACCTAGAGCAACACATGGTTTGGTTTTACAGCGTGTCATCATTACTACTTTTAATAATTACAAGCTGCGTACTAGCTAAACTAAACTACACAAATATCGCAACTCCTTGGGTTAAACGCACCATTGCATTTATTGTCGGTGAGCGTTTAGTAAATATGGCGCAATTTATAAATAATATAGACTCGACAGACAGCTAATTAATTAGCTGTCTTACTTTCAAAATACCCAAAATAGAGTTATTCGAGGTTATTCTGTTTTTTCTTTAAACTCACACAAGTCTTCAATAATACAGCTGCCGCATTTAGGTTTACGGGCAACGCAAGTGTAGCGCCCGTGTAGTATTAACCAGTGGTGTACGTCTACTTTAAATTCTTTAGGGACAACCTTTTCAAGCTTTTGCTCAACGGCGACTACATCTTTGCCCATCGCAAATTTGGTGCGGTTTGAAACACGAAAAATATGCGTGTCTACGGCTATGGTTGGCCAGCCAAATTATAAGTAAACTAGATGGTGTGTTCATTTTAGAGCGAAATTTCTTAAATAGTATGTTTTAGTATTAACTTTATAAGGCAAATTTGATTGT
This sequence comes from Pseudoalteromonas sp. 1CM17D, assembly GCF_023161805.1. Classification (NCBI taxonomy): domain Bacteria; kingdom Pseudomonadati; phylum Pseudomonadota; class Gammaproteobacteria; order Alteromonadales; family Pseudoalteromonadaceae; genus Pseudoalteromonas; species Pseudoalteromonas sp. 1CM17D. The sequence goes on from NZ_JALNTP010000011.1 coordinate 77,567, forward strand.
TTTCTAAAGTAGCAAACTTGTTAATTAAATTGAGTGAGCGCATAACCCTGCCTATTTTTCTCTCTATTTATAGCTCTGATATTACTTAGTTTGAAACATAGCCTGGTTGTCATTTATGATGTATGGTTCACCAAATAACTAAAATAACTAAAATAACTAAAATGACCGAGAGTATTGCATTACTAGTTTTTTTCACTCACTTATTAGTTGCGGTATTTCTGCTCAATATTCATTCCGGTAATCAATTAAGTAATAGAATTTTAGCTGTGTTTTTATCCGTCACTGCATTTGATATCAGTAATTTTATTTTCACTAGTTTTTATGGTGCGCATTTAAATTTAGATATGTTTCGTGCTAACTTTTCGGTTCTGACAGCGCCAATACTTTATTTTTACGTAAAATCAATTGTTTATAGTGACTTAAAACTTAAAGCTAAAGACCTTCTGCATGCTATCCCGTTTATTATTGTATGTTTAATCTTTATCCCGCGCTTCCATCTTGGAGATGACATTGCAAAAATGGCCTTTTATAACAACCATGAACCCTTGTTTGAAGTGTTGTTTGTTCATGTAGTGCTCTACTTACAAATGTTCATTTATCTTGCATTGATTTTTAAGAAGTTAAACCGCTATAAATTGACTGTTTTAAATAACTATTCAGATATTGAAATACTCAATAAGCAGTGGCTAAACAATTTTATGATGGTTTTTTTAATTGATTTCACCATTGTTGTGGTGCGTAATATTATTAAATTTACCGAGCTACAAGGACTATTGAACTTATTAACTACTCTAATGATGGTAGTCACACTATTTTTTGTTTGTTGGATATTATGGCAAACACTTCATAACCCTTCCATATCTCAAGGTATTAGCTCAAAGGTTAAATCATTTGAACCAAAAAAACCTCCACAGAACCCAAGTGACGTTGTTGATGTTAATGAAGCACAAAGAGTGTTATCCACAATTAAGTGCCATATGTCGCTAAATAAACCTTACCTGAATCCATCACTAAACATTGACACGTTGGCAAAGCAATTAAATATACCGGCCTTAAAAATTTCAATCGTACTCAATCACCACCTTGGGCAACACTTTTTCGATTTCATAAATAGTTATCGAGTTAATGAAGCTGCTAATATCCTTTCTTTAAAAAGCAATAAACAAAAAGCGATTTTAGAGATATTGTTAGAAGTTGGTTTTAATTCAAAATCGTCTTTTAACACTGCTTTTAAAAAGCATTTTGCAGTGACTCCATCCCAATATAGGAAAGAACGCTTAAACGATTAAATTTATCTCTTCTAGCGCAACCCTTTAAATATAAGACGTTCGACTTTTATAGTCGGTCGAAATCAATCTTGAACCTTACTAATATCCCTATTATCAAATCAAAACTGCTTTGATAAAAAACATTAATGCGAATCAAATAATAGGTGTTTTATGTATAAAAAAATTACGTTAGCTTTCATTTTATTTCTTACTTTTTTTGGGCAGGTGCAAGCTAAAAATAGCGATATAATCTCCAATAAAGACATTTCAAACATTATAACAATGCACGCTAATCAACTCTTGCAGGACTCTCGTTTTGTTTCTACATCTATAGGGGTCGTTACGGAAACGGATTCAGTTATTTTACATTTTGGTGAACTCACAAGGCATAAAAAAAACACCCCGACAGATAACACAATTTATGAAATAGGGTCTGTAAGTAAAACCATGACAGGGTTGATTACCGCTTATGCTGTGAAAGATGGAAAGCTATCTTTGAACGATAACATCAATAAGTATATTAATAATAAACTAGACAAATTAAGTACTGAAAAAAATTCTGTGACCGTTCGACAGCTTTTGACTCATAGTTCAGGATTACCAAGAGGTTATGTAGATTTAGGTTTAAGGGCTGAAACATTATCCAAAACATCGTTTTTAAAGGCATTAAATAATGTAAACCCTTCAGAAAACAAAGGTAAATACCATTACTCAAGCGCGGGAATAGAGCTTTTATCATATATCTTAGAAACTGTTTACCAAATGCCATTTGATAATTTATTACAGCAAGTATTGTCAACAGAAGCTAATATGAAAGATACGAAAGTGAACCTTGCTCAAGAACAGCTTAAGGACGTTGCATATGGTTATAATGAGAAAGGGGAGGTAGCAAAAGCCCATCTTACTCCTGAAATACTATGGGGGGGCAGTGGTTATATAAAAACTAATATGTCAGATATTGTAAAATATATGAAATTGCAACTAAAAGAAGAAAATAAAGCCATTAAAGAATCACATAGAAGGCTGTTTCATGTAGGTGGTACTGATCATATCGCTTATTCATGGATTGCTGCAGAGGATGAAAACTTAGGATGTTATTACATTCACCATGGTGGATTGGAAGGCACACAAAATTGGATGATTATTTTTCCAGATCGTAATATCGCTGTATCGATTGTGACCAACAGTAGTTTTCCTGAGGCAGCTGGGCTGATGAGAAAAACTGGAATGGCTATTATAAAAAATTTGAAATAGTTATTTAATCAACTGGCATTTCTAAATGGTTAAAGCGCAACTTTTAGAACTAAATAGTCCACCTTACTGTGCAGTTTGAAGTTTTGATTCTATGTCAAAACTTCACATGTGAATTTCACGAACAGCAGAAGAACTATTCAGTCTTGTCTTTAAACTCACACAAGTCTTCAATAATACAGCTGCCAGGTGTAGCGTCCGTGTAGTATTAACCAGTGGTGTACGCCTACTTTAAATTCTTTAGGGACAACCTTTTCAAGCTTTTGTTCTACAGCGACTACATCTTTACCCATAGCAAATTTGGTGCCGTTTGAAACACGAAAAATATGCGTGTCTACGGAAATGGTCGGCAAGCCGAAATATAAGGATGGTAGATATTGGGAGTTCATAGAGTGGTTTCTGTTTTTTTGTCATTAGAGGAGATTGACTACTGAATTTAAAAAGGCAGCTTTAAGTCTAAGCCGTTCGTAGCACTGTTAAAAGCAGGTAGGTAAATATTAAAATCAATTTGCAAAAGGTTATGAATATAGACATCCCTCTTTATGCAACGTAGACTACTTTCAATATAGCCACTAATAAACATACCGTGAAATGAATAGTCAGTTACTTTTTTTCTTCAGTGCGTTAGGTGCCTTTAATGGACTGTTGTTGACTGCCTATTTACTTTTTTCTAATCCCGCGTCAATTCAACGCCGTTTACTAGCGTTGCTCATGTTAGTTATTAGCTTACGCATTTCTAAATCAATTTGGTTTTACTTTGATCCAACGCTAGGCAAGCAGTTTTTGCAACTGGGGTTGTCTGCATGCTTTTTGATTGGTCCACTGCTTTATTTTTATGTCGTCAGTCAAACCGCTAATATAGAAAAGCTTAGGTTTAATTGGAAGTTACATCTTGCTTTACTTATTAGTTTGATCTTTGGTGTTGGCGTTTTGTACCCTTATCAGTCTAATGTTGAACTATGGGGATCGTTATATAGAGTAATCAATATAACTTGGGGCTTATATATGATGGCTGCGGCTATTCAATTATTTCCCAAACTATTTGTTTTAGCTGGCGACAACACTCGATTGTCAAAAGAAGAACTGTTATGTATCAACGTATTTGCCGGCACGATTTTTATTTGGCTGGCATATTTTACAGCGTCTTATACTTCTTATATCGCTGGAGCTTTGTCTTTTTCAGTTATTTTGTATGTTTCGCTCTCACTTTGGTATATATCTAATAAAGGGGGAAAACCTTCAGAGCAGACTTATGCTAATAAAAAAATTGCACATGAATTAGCAAGTCAGCTGATAACACGTTTAAATGAGCTAATGATTAATGAACAGCTTTACAAAAATGCCAATTTAACCTTACCTATATTAGCGAAAAAACTGCAATTATCTGTGCCTCAGTTATCGCAATTGTTAAACGATAACTTGAATAAATCTTTTGCCCTGTATGTTAATGAGCTTCGTATCGAAGAAGCGAAAAGGCTGTTGGTTGAAAACTCATACATGACGATTGAGTTAATTTCAGAAGCTTGCGGTTACAACTCTCAATCTACTTTTTATTCATCATTTAAACAATTTGAAAATATAACACCTGCACAATACCGAAAGCAGTTTAAAGCCTTATAACCTCTTCGGAATTATAATTTCGTACTACGGAATTATTCTACGCTAATGTTTTCTCTGGTTTTTTCCTTAATCTAATAAACAGTTACTTTACGGAGAAAAACAATGAAATATTCACTCTTACTTTTGATCACCTTATTGAGTTTTGATTTGACAGCAAAACTTCAAATAGATAATGAGGCTCAAATCACACAGACATTACAAAACTATATTACAGGGACATCGTACAATGAACCTGACTTAATCAAGCGGGCTTTTGCAAAAGAGGCTCGATTATTACTCAGTAAAAAAGGCCAAGAAATATGGCCTGTTAGCCCAAATAAATATGCTTCATGGTTTAAAGATAAGAGACAATTTAATGGCAGAATAGGAGAGATACTATCCATTGATTTCGAAGGTGACATTGCTACCGCTAAGGTTGAAATTTTGATACCCGAAAAATCTATACGTTATGTTGACTTATTCCTATTAAAAAAAATATCGGGTAATTGGAAGGTGGTAAGTAAGGCTGCGACAAGTGAAACGTCTGAACAGAGTGGTAAAAGAATACTTTTTATTGTTTCCAATGCTCATTTTCACGGCGATTCAAAATTACCAACGGGTGTTAGTTTCTCAGAAATTGTTAAAGCGTACGACACTTTTAAAAAGGCTGGTTACACTATCGATTTTGTTAGCCCAGAGGGTGGAGCTATCCCACTCGCCTATATAAATACATCAGAGGAAATACATAAGCAATATCTATACGAACCTGATTTTATGTATGCGATCAAAAATACTAAGCAGCCAAGTCAGATTGACCCAGCTAATTACCTAGCCGTTCACTATGTTGGTGGAGGCAATGCGATGTATGGGGTTGCTGATAATGTTGCCATACAAAAAATCGCCATGACTATTTATGAAGAGCAACAAGGGATCGTATCGTCTGTTTGCCATGGAACCGCAGGGATTGTTAACTTAAAAACGAAAGAGGGTAAATACCTAGTGGCAGGCAAGCGGATATCAGGCTATCCTGATTCTTATGAAAATCAGTCACGCGCTTACTTCAAAGAGTTTCCATTCTTAATTCAAAAAACCATTGAAAGCAGAGGAGGTCAATTTTTCTATTCAGCCAGAAATACACCACATGTTGAAGTCGACGGGCGCATAGTCACAGGACAAAATCACCTATCCTCATCACTTGTCGCTCAGAAAATGGTTGAGATTTTACAACAGAATTAAATTATTTGGTGTGTTAGTTCTTTATAGGTGTTTAAAACCGAAAATGAAAGCGAACACACGATGAACATTGTGTATCTCGAAATGCTACTTAAAATAAAGCGTACTAAAAGTCTATTGTAGTGCCCTAGTGATACTGAATACATTATTAGAGAATTTAGCTGATTTTATCAACCAAAAAACTGATGTCAGCTAATGCCTATTTGAAGTCATCAGCAATTACTAATGCCTATTTGAAGTCATTAGTAATTGCTGATGATAATGACTGCTTCTTGCCCAAAGCGCATTAAAGCTATTCCGTCTTATCCTTAAACTCACACAAGTCTTCAATAATACAGCTGCCGCATTTAGGCTTACGGGCAACGCAGGTATAGCGTCCGTGTAGTATTAACCAGTGGTGTACATCTACTTTAAATTCTTTAGGAACAACCTTTTCAAGCTTTTGCTCAACGGCGACTACATCTTTGCCCATCGCAAATTTGGTGCGGTTTGAAACACGAAAAATATGCGTGTCTACGGCAATGGTTGGCCAGCCGAAAGCTGTGTTGAGTACGACATTTGCGGTTTTTCGGCCAACACCGGGTAGGGCTTCTAGAGCTTCGCGGTTCTCGGGAACAATGCCGTTATGTTGATCAACCAATATTTGGCACATTTTGTACACGTTTGCGGCTTTTGAATTAAATAAGCCAATGGTTTTTATATAATCGCGAAGCGCATCGTGGCCAATATCTAAAATGGCTTGTGGCGTATTAGCAACCGGAAATAATTTACGGGTGGCTTTATTTACCCCTACATCGGTGGCTTGTGCAGAGAGCGTAACGGCTACTAGTAGCTCAAATGGGCTTGAGTATTCAAGCTCGGTTTCTGGATGCGGGTTTTGCTCGCGCAAGCGCGAGAGTATTTGGTGACGTTTTTCTTTATTCATGCAACTTAAAACGCATTAGCTAATAGCGTTAATGCGTTTTCCCCTTAAGTTAAGCTAGTAACACGTGCGCGTGGGCCTTTTTCGGCTTCTGGCGGCGTTACTTGTTTTGATTTTATTTGTGCGTCAATAACATTTTTTGCTGCTATTAGCAGCCCAAGCCCTAAAAAGGCGCCGGGTGGTAAAATAGCGAGTAAAAACTGGCTATCGAAACTAAATATTTCCAAGCGTAGGCTTTGTGCCCATGGCCCTAGGAGCAAATCGGCTCCATCGAATAATGTACCTTGGCCTATCAGTTCGCGCATTGCACCTAGCACTAACAGTACGGCCATAAAGCCTAAGCCCATCATTAGGCCGTCGAATGCAGACAGGTGCACAGGGTTTTTAGAGGCATACGCCTCTGCACGGCCAATAATGGCGCAGTTAGTTACTATTAGTGGAATAAATATGCCTAATGATTGATACAAACCAAAGGTGTACGCATTCATAAGTAGCTGAACTATGGTCACAAAGCCTGCAATAATCATGACAAATACCGGTATACGAATGTCTTTAGGCACCCAATTACGCACAACTGAAACAGTAATATTAGAGCCTACTAAAACTAATAAAGTGGCTAACCCTAGGCCGAGCGCGTTGGTTACAGTTGATGTAACAGCTAAAAGCGGGCATAAACCGAGTAGCTGAACAAGCGCGGGGTTATTAGCCCATACGCCTTCTTTGTATAAGGTTTTTAACTCACTCATTGGGTTACCTCTTGGCAAGCATTAGGCTGTTTAAAAATGGCGTCAAAGTTAGTTTTTGCAAATAATACGGCATTTTTTACCGAGCCTACCACGGCGCGAGGGGTAATTGTTGCACCGGTAAATTGGTCAAACTGGCCGCCATCCTTTTTTACCGCCCAACGGGCATCGTCTTCACTTTGAACCGTTAAATCGTTAAATGTAGTGATCCATAGCGACTTTTTAACTTCTACTTTGTCGCCTAAGCCGGGCGTTTCTTCGTGCTTAGTAGTGCGAACGCCGGCAATGGTGCCATCAGCAAGTACGGCGGTTAATAAGTTAATATCGCCACTGTAACCACTAGGTGTTATGTGTCTTATTACAAGTGCAACAGGTTGCTGATTTTTATAAGCGCGGTAAATAACTTGCTCGGGGTAAGGACCAAGTTGTTCGTCGCTCATAATTACGCAATTTGTATTGAGCTGATTATCGTAGCTGCTTGGGTTTAATACCTCTTGTAATTGTGAGGTTAGTTGCAAGCGTTCTTGCTCGGCAATTTTATCGGCGGTAAAGGCATCAATTGAGGCAACTAAGCCTGTTGTTATCAGTGCAAAGGCTGTTAATATCGCGCCATTTTTAGCCATTGATGAAATAATCATTTTAATGCTCCGTGGCCATAAGTGCGTGGTTGGGTGTAGTAATCAATCAGCGGTACAGCAATATTAATTAATAATACACTAAAGGCTACCGCATCAGGGAAGCCACCAAAGGTGCGAATTAAATACACCAACAAGCCAATTAATGCGCCATAAATTAAGCGCCCTTTATTGGTAGTTGCAGCCGAAACAGGATCGGTTGCGATAAAAAATGCGCCCATCATGGTCGCGCCACTTAATAGGTGAAAGACCATACCCGGCTCGGTACCCGGCGCGGCAATATAGCCAATGGCACTGCACAGCGCTAGTGAGCCTATAAAGCTTACTGGAATATGCCAGTTTATAATTTTAGCTTTTAAAAGGTATAAACCACCGGCTAAAAAGCCTAGGTTAACCCATAGCCAACCAAGCCCAGCCCATTGAGAAAAAATCGGTTTTTGCATACTTTCGCTAACGGTTAGACCATGTGCTACATCGGTTTTAACTGTATCAAGCGGGGTGGCCATGGTGAGACCATCAACGCCGGCACGGACTTGATCAACACTAAAGCCCAGAGCGGTAAAATCAGTAAATATAAGGCGTAGTTGGTCAATAAAGCCAATTGGGGCATTAAGTAAATCGGTAACGGGTAACCAAGCGGTCATTTGCACCGGAAACGAGACTAAAAGTAGTACGTATGCGGCCATTGCTGGGTTAAATAAGTTAAAGCCAAGCCCACCATAAAGTTGCTTTACAATCACAATGGCAAATAAACAGCCAATAATAATGACCCACCAAGGCGCCAGCGGCGGAATACTCAGTGCTAACAGCACACCAGTAAGCCAAGCACTACCATCACTCAATGCAGGCCAAACAGGGCGTTTACGCATTAACATAATGGCTGCTTCAAATACGCTTACAGCAACAAGTGCCAGTACTAACTGAATAAGTACGCCAGTCCCAAAAAATACCACTTGCGCTATTAGCCCAGGAATACACGCAGCAATTACGGTTAGCATTAATCGCGTTAACGACTTATGGCTATGGTTGTGCGGCGAACTGGCCATGGTTAATTTCATGACTGATCATTTCCTTCTTTTTGTAACTTTTTAGCTTTGGCGCGCGCTATTGCGGCGGCCACGGCGGCTTTTTTCTTCTCTGCTGCAGTTTGCTCAGAGGCCGTTTTCTCAGAGTCTGAACCGCTGCTGGTTTGTGGCTCATTGCTTTGTTCAGGTGCGCTGTGTTCACTTGCTGCTGATTGCTCTGCTTCTTTAGCTGCTTTTTTAGCTTTAGCGCGGGCAATAGCAGCAGCTACGGCCGCTTTTTTGTCATCAGCAGGAGAGTGTGTTTGTGAGTTTTCAGGCTCAATTTCACCTGTTTGCTCAGCAGCACTTGGTTCATCTGATTGCTGGGCTTGCGCAGCCGCTTTAGCGGCTTTTTTAGCTTTAGCACGCGCGATAGCAGCAGCTACCGCTGCTTTTTTATCATCTGCGGGCGCGGGGGCTTCATCGCTTTGTGGCTCTGCTTCTTGCTCAGCTTGCGCCGCTTTTTTAGCTTTAGCACGCGCAATAGCAGCAGCTACTGCTGCTTTTTTGTCATCAGTTGGGGCGGGCGCTTCATCGCTTTGTGGCTCTGCACTTTGCTCAGCTTTCGCCGCTTTTTTAGCTTTAGCACGGGCAATAGCAGCAGCTACCGCCGCTTTTTTATCATCAGCTGGGGCGGGAGCTTCATCGTTTTGTGGCTCAGCGCTTTGCTCAGCTTGCGCCGCTTTTTTCGCTTTAGCACGGGCAATAGCAGCAGCTACGGCTGCTTTTTTATCATCAGCTGGGGCGGTTGCTTCATCGTTTTGTGGCTCAGCGCTTTGCTCAGCTTGCGCCGCTTTTTTCGCTTTGGCGCGGGCAATAGCAGCAGCTACGGCTGACTTTTTATCATCAGGTGATGGTGATGACTCGCCCTCGGCAGCTTTTTGTTCTTTATATTTACGTGCTTTTTCTTTACGAAGTGCACGCTCTTTAGCTACTTCGCTGTTGTCTGGCTCTAGCTCTTCACCTTGCTGTTTTTTCGCTTTGGCGCGGGCAATTGCAGCGGCTACAGCAGATTTTTCATCGCCATCCGATGATTTGCTCTTAACGCGGGCAAGGGCATCCGCTACTTTTTGCTTTTCATCTGATGTTTTTGCCGCTGGTTTACGTTTATGGCGGTTTTGACGTTCTTGTTGCTCGCGCTCTAGGCGTTCTTTACGGGCGTCAAAGCGCTCTTTTGCTCTATCGGCTTTAATTTTTTCGGCTTGCTGCTCTTTTATTTCTACTTTTGCTACGCGGTAATACTGCACCAATGGAATTTCGCTTGGGCATACATACGCACACGCGCCACATTCAATACAATCAAATAAGTTGTGCTCTTGTAATTTGTCGTATTCTTTTGATTTTGCAAACCATTGTAATTGCTGTGGTAATAACGAAGCAGGGCAGGCATCTGCACAGGCACTACAACGTATACAGGCTTTTTCAGGCCCAGGCTCAGCCAGCTCTTTATGATCGGGGGCTAAAATACAGTTGGTGGTTTTAATTACCCCAATACGCACAGTCGGTAAGGTAAAGCCCATCATCGGCCCGCCCATTACAACGCGCTGCTGGGGTACGGGTGAAAAACCTTGGCAATCAAGCAGGTGCTTAACTTCGGTGCCTAATAATGCCCATACATTACCTGCATTATGAATGGTGTTACCTGTTACTGTAACAACGCGCTCTATAAGCGGTTTACCTTCGTACACCGCTTGTTGCACAGCAAACAAAGTTCCTGTGTTGTGCACTAAAATACCAATATCGGCAGGAATACCGCCACTGGGTACTTCACGGTTTGTAAGTAATTTAATTAATTGTTTTTCGCCGCCCGATGGATAAACAGTAGGCACCGTTTGAATAACAATATTGGCGTTGTGCTCTGCGGCACTTTTCATAGCCGCTATGGCTTCGGGCTTATTATCTTCAATGCCAACAATACACAGTGTCGGGTTTAAAATTTGTTGCATTAGCTCAATGCCTTGCACTACTTGCTTGGCATGTTCACGCATTAACACATCGTCGGCTGTTATGTATGGTTCACACTCAACAGCATTAACAATTAAAAACTCAATAGGTTGTTTTATATCGGCTTTTACATAAGTAGGAAAGCCTGCTCCACCCATACCGCTTATACCTGCTTGATGAATTATATCGACTAATTCATCGTGGCTAAGCTCACTTGGGTTAGGTATTGGGGTTAGTTCGCACCATTGATCTTTGCCATCAGGCTCAATAATAATACTTAGCTCAGGTAAAGCCGATGGATGTGCCGAAGGCATAGAAGCAATATCTGTTATGGTGCCAGAGCTGGGCGCATGTACAGGCACAGACCAATTTGCAACGGGCACGGTTAGTGCTTGGCCTTTTAATACCTGTTGGCCTTTTTCTACAATCAATTTACCGTTAGCACCAATGTGCTGTTTAATTGGTACAACTAACTTATCAGGTAGAGGAAGCCTAGCAATACGCGCACTGTTAGAGAGTGTTTTTTGTTGTGGTGGATGCACGCCGCCCGGGAATGCCCAAACAGTGCCTTTTTTAATTTGTTCAAGTAACTTTTCCACTCAAACCTCTAATCTATTTGCGTGACAGGAATAGCATCAAGTTGCCATTTCCAGTTTTGTTTTGTTTCGGCTACAGGCAGCATATCAATGCAATCTACAGGGCAGGGCTCTACACATAAATCGCAGCCGGTACATTCTTCTATTAGTACAGTGTGCATTTGGCGTGTAGCACCGACAATGGCATCCACAGGGCATGCCTGAATACACTTAGTACAGCCTATGCACTCGTCTTCGCGAATATAGGCCACTGTTTTTATCGGCTCTGCTTGTTCGCCACCGGCAAGCGGTTTAGGCTCTACGCCCATTAAATCGGCTAGCTTTTTAACCGTTGCTTCTCCGCCTGGTGGGCATTTATTAATTTCATCCCCGTTGGCAATTGCCTCAGCGTAGGGGCGACAGCCCGGATAGCCACACTGGCCACACTGGGTTTGCGGTAAAATGGTATCTATTTGCTCAACAATTGGGTCGCCTTCTACACGAAAGCGAATAGCTGCAAAGCCTAAAATAAGTCCAAAAACAAGCGCTAGCGAGCCAAGCGCTATCAAGGCATACATTAAGGTCATATTAAAACTTCACTAATCCGGTAAAACCCATAAACGCCATCGACATTAAGCCGGCGGTGATCATGGCTATTGAGGCGCCTTTAAACGGGGTAGGAACATCTGCAGCAGCAAGGCGTTCGCGCAGCGCTGCAAATAATACAAGTACTAATGAAAAGCCAACGGCTGCGCCAAAACCATACACGGCCGATTGTAAAAAGGTGTGATCTTCTTTTATATTAAGAAGCGCAACACCTAATACCGCACAGTTAGTGGTGATCAGCGGTAAAAATATACCCAGTAAACGGTATAAAGTCGGGCTAGTTTTACGCACAACCATTTCAGTAAATTGCACCACAACGGCAATCACTAAAATAAAGCTCATGGTGCGTAAAAATTCGATATCTAGCGGCGCTAAAATATATTGATTAACTAAATAGCTTGTAACAGAGGCAAGAGTAAGCACAAACGTGGTTGCTAAAGACATACCAATAGCGGTATCAAGCTTGCCTGATACACCCATAAATGGACATAAGCCTAAAAATTGTACTAATACAAAGTTATTAACTAGAACGGTTCCAATCAATAACAAGACATATTCTGTCATGTGTGCCTCGCGCTATTAAAATCCTGTGTATTATCCTTTTTTCTGCCCCGATAAACAACATATGCGAGTCGTTATCAGTTAAATAAACACAGTAAAATAATTAAGCGATCACAAAGCTGTAAAATTTATGTGATTTTAAAGTAAGCGAAAAATTAAACAGTTAAACGCAAAAAAGAGCACATGTGCTCTTTTTTACTTTCATTAAGGGGAGGTGCTAAATATCTTTAGGTTTTTCTATGTAATAACCTTGTACGCCGTCTAGGCAAAGCGTTTCTACAATGTGTTTTTCTTCTTGGCTTTCAACGCCCTCTGCAAACACACTCACACCAATGCGGTGGGCTAAATCAACCATTAGGCGCATAAAGTATTGATTGTTTTTATCATCTTCTAGGCCGCGGGTGTAACTTGCATCCATTTTAATAAAGTCTGGTTTTAAATCACGGAAAAACTTAAACGACGTTAGTCCTACACCAAAGCGTTCAACCGTTACGCGGGCACCTACGCGATGCACCATATCAATAAAGCGTTTACTGGCTTTAATATTTTGCTGTAGGCCAAACTCACTTACTTCAAATACTAATTTAGAGGCTATATGCGTATCTTTTAATAAGCGGCGCTCTAACCAAATAACAAATTGATCGTTATGTGCACTTGAGGCGGTTACATTCAGGCCAAAAAACTTTTCAGAGAGGTTACGGCTTTTAATTTTTTCAAGTGATGAGTCAATAATTAAGCGGTCAATTTCTATGGCCATATCGAGTTTTTCAGCCATGGCTAAAAACGAGGCCGTAGGAAGTACTTGGTTATCTTCGGTTTTAAAGCGCACTTGTATCTCTGCATACGCCTTAATGCTTTTACCCAGCGGCATAATATTTTGCATTACTAAGTGAACGCGTTTTGATTCAATCACTTCGTTAATCACTTTACGCCAGTTTTGGTTACCAAACCCAGCACTTACATTATTAACTAAATCGGTTTCGCGCTGCACATGCCATGCATTTACTTGCTTAGATTGCGCCATGCTCATTGCGTTATCGACAACCGATAATAGCTCACCCAGCGGTTTGCCTTTTTCGTAGCCCACAATACCTGTGTTAGCCACAGAGCTTAGCTCTTGATTTTGTTGATATTGAGTAAAGCGCGATTGCAGGTTTTCACCAAAACGCTCTGCTTCTTTAAGTGGGGTATTAGGTAGTACAATGGCAAAGTCTGAGCTATTTAGCCTAAATACTTGGCTGCCAGTGTAAGTGCCGCTTATATGCTTAATTATATCCGCCACACCTTTAACGTAGTCATCACCTTTTTGGTAGCCACGGCTTTGGTTTATAGTTTGCAGCTCACTACAGCGTACAAGCGCTAACGAACCAAACGTACTGCGCTCACTGTTTTCGATGTGTTTTTCGTAATATTCAACAAACATATTACGGTTACCTAATTCGGTAATTACATCTTTATAGGCTTCTTGTTTGATACTTAGGGCAGCGTTTTGAATATCATCATTTTTATTTTTTAAAAAATGCGAAAGGCGATTAAAGCTCGGGACTAAATCTTTACCTAGCTTTTTCATTTTACTTGCATCAAGTGCGGTGTCTAAGTCGTCGCCAATTTGATTTTGGTTAATATAAATGTCTATTACATCGGCAACGGTCATGCTGATATTTTTATTTAAGCTAAGAAAAATAGACTTCATTAATATGATAGGAATAATCACTAAAAAGGCAGAAATAAATATAACTATAAATAACGAGGTTTGTAGCTGCTGCGCTAAACGTTCAATGTTGAGGGTAAATTCTACTTTTATATCTGCAGCGTCGTTAACGGCAAACTGTGGGCGAACCGAATTAAAGCTAGATTGAATAAATTCAGCAAACATGGGCAGCTGGGTAGGGGAGTTAACTGAAAATACCTCAGCCCCTTGGTAGTCTCTTAGTATAAAGCTTGAAAACGTTTTACCATCGCCAATCGCTTTTTTTATACTTTCAGGCGAAAGCTCATCACTAGTTAAGCTGTTAATGTAACGTGTTACGCTGGTTTGCGCTGAAGTTTGTGCTTCACTTACTGCATTATTAAAGCTTACAGATATGAAGTAGCTTCCAGCCGCAACACATACAAGCCAAGACAGGATTTGTATAAAAATAAGTTTTTTAAAGCCAGCCATGTTATCAATCTTTTAATAGTTCAAAAGGAAAGGAATCAGGTCCTTGATCATTCAACTAATAGCAACACATTAGAATAGATATTATGTTTTAGTTATAAAGCAGAAGAGTAGTGGAAAATTACTGAAATGTCTATGAAATTCTTATGATTGGCTCCCCCTCCCCGACTCGAACGGGGGACCTGCGGATTAACAGTCCGTCGCTCTAACCAACTGAGCTAAGGGGG
>NZ_JALNTP010000011.1:92452-140237 GCF_023161805.1 Pseudoalteromonas sp. 1CM17D
GGCTCCCCCTCCCCGACTCGAACGGGGGACCTGCGGATTAACAGTCCGTCGCTCTAACCAACTGAGCTAAGGGGGAATCGTTTATGATTGAAAAACTTGGCTCCCCCTCCCCGACTCGAACGGGGGACCTGCGGATTAACAGTCCGTCGCTCTAACCAACTGAGCTAAGGGGGAATCGTTTATGATTGAAAAACTTGGCTCCCCCTCCCCGACTCGAACGGGGGACCTGCGGATTAACAGTCCGTCGCTCTAACCAACTGAGCTAAGGGGGAAGCGTCATGCCTTTCAACGGGGCGAAATATTAATGATGGAGCCGCAAAGTGTCAACATATAAAAGTCATAAATTTAAAAAAGAAGTTTATTCGTTGTTTTTATGTTCGATCTGCGCATTTTATAACTCTATTTATGCAAAACACGGCGGTAAATCTCTATTTAGACTCACACCAATGTGAAAAAAACAGCGCCGATAAAATAGCCATTGTTTAATTTATGTGTAAAAAATGCCGCTGAGACAAAATTTATCGCGGCAAATCAGTAAATTTGTATTTAACCTGGTTGTCATAAAACCGAGTATAAATTTAGATAGCAGATCTTTTTAAAAAATCCAGCAGGGTAGTTTTTTCGTATTACGGCATTTAAGAGGGGTTAAACTAATAAAGCCGTGGCTGAAAACTTTATTTTAAAAAGCTGTACAAAAACAAAACAATCAATAAGTTGCTAAATATTTGCGTTAACTAATTAAGTCACTTATAGCTGTATTAGGCACAAAGATTTGGCTTAGCTTAATTTTTTGTTTGCAAGCATTGATAAGTTTTTAACTTTAACTTTGAACAAAGGTAGGACCTGAGCTGAATTTTAGCCAGCGCGCAAGCCTTTATAAATGCGGGCTCAGCTGAGTTATCCACGGTTTCTGTGGATAACTCTGTTTATGAAACTTTAAGAACACTGTCCCGACCAGAGTTTTAGGGCGCTACAACGATTTCAAGCTTTTAAAACGATTTTTTTATTACTATAAAAAACATAGGGTTATAAATGCATGCTGAATTACCATGCAACGATGAGTAAATTAATTCGTTACGATAAAGATTAATACCGCGCTGTGTAAAAATTCAGCGAATTTGCAGGGTTAAATGTTAAAAAAGTAATAAAAATGTTCACTTATTGTTTTTTGACGCTCTAAGGGCGTATTTGTGCACAAATGCTTAAAAATTCAACTTTAGCTATTTTTTTAATTGTTGCTTTATTATTAGTATGAAATCCATTGATAAATCCGTGGCTTGAATTGCTATGATGCTTTAAAATGGCTCGCTCAGTAAAAGAGGCTTATTTATTCCATGCGCGAAACTTCACATTCTCAATCACGCCCAGATTTACTTAACGATCCCATCTTGCCTACATTGAAAAAAATGACCATCCCGATGATATTTGGCATGGTCACGCTAATGATGTTCAATATAGTCGATACATTTTTTATCAGTATGTTGGGCACAGAGCCCCTTGCGGCGGTAAGCTTTACGTTTCCGGTAACCTTTACGGTAATAAGCCTAGCCATAGGTTTAGGTATTGGCACATCAGCGGTAATAGCGAAAGCCTTAGGCAGTAATAAAATAGAAGAGGCGCGTTTTGATGCCAGTGTGTCGCTTATTGTGGCGCTACTATTAGTTATTTTACTTTCGTTTGTTGGATATTTACTAATCGACCCAATATTCACTTTATTAGGGGCCGGACGATTAGTGCTGCCACTTATTCATGAATATATGAATATTTGGTTTATTGGTAGCGTATTTTTAATTACCCCTATGATAGGTAATTCGGTATTACGAGCCAGTGGCGATACTAAAACACCCAGCATAGTAATGGGTGGGGCAGGGCTTATTAATGCCATACTCGATCCTATTTTAATATTTGGCTGGGGCCCAGTACCGGCACTAGGCATTCAAGGTGCCGCTATTGCCAGTGTTATTGCCTGGGGCGTAGCGGTTATTATTATTTTATATGTGCTGGGCGTTAAAAAGCGGCTATTAAGCTTAAAAGCCGGTAATCAAACTGCGGCAAGTGCAATTAAAAAAGTACTTAAAATAGGTTTACCCGCAGCGGGGGCTAACATGCTTACCCCAGTAGCAATGGCTGTGATGACCGCACTCGTTGCCAATCATGGACCCGAAGCGGTTGCCGCTTTTGGTGTGGGCAGCCGTATTGAATCAATTGCCAGTATTTTAGTGCTGGCCTTGTCGATGACATTGCCTCCTTTTGTTAGCCAAAACTTTGGGGCGGGTAAATTAGGCCGCGTAAAAGAGGCGTACATTGGTACGCTTAAATTTGTGATGATATGGCAATTTGCTATTTATATTTTACTCATTGCGCTGTCAGGGGTAATAAGCCAATTATTTGGTAAAGAACAAGCTGTAATCGATGTTATTAAGCTCTTTATATACACCATACCGCTAAGTTATGGTTTTCAAGGGGTGATCATTTTATCAAATTCATCGTTTAATGCTTTACACAAACCTATGAATGCATTGTTTTTAAGTATTATTCGTTTGTTTGTGTTTTACCTGCCTTTTGCTTATGTAGGCAGTATGCTAGGTGGCTTGATTGGTTTATTTATTGGCGCTGCAATCGGTAATGTATTCACAGGGTTAGTCGCGTACAAATGGTTTGTAAAAGAGCTAGATGCAATATGCAGTAACACGGTAACGGAGTAAATGAATGAGTGATCACTTTGAGCTAAAGTCACAATTTAAACCCGCGGGCGATCAACCCACAGCGATTAAACAGCTTGAAGAAGGCTTAGAAGCCGGGCTTGCGCATCAAACTTTACTCGGTGCTACAGGTACAGGTAAGACATTTACCATGGCCAATATTATTAGTGATTTAAATCGCCCAACAATAATAATGGCGCATAATAAAACACTTGCCGCGCAGTTATATGGAGAGATGAAAGAGTTTTTTCCTAATAATGCAGTTGAGTATTTTGTATCTTACTACGATTACTACCAGCCAGAAGCCTACGTGGTTGCCAGCGATACGTTTATAGAAAAAGACGCCTCTATTAATGAGCACATAGAGCAAATGCGTTTAAGTGCTACTAAGGCATTGCTTGAGCGCCGCGATACCATAATAGTGGCCTCTGTGTCGGCTATTTATGGTTTGGGCGACCCCGACTCATACATGAAAATGATGCTGCTTTTAAAAGTAGGCGAACAGGTCGACCAACGCGATATGCTGCGCCGTTTAGCTGAGCTGCAATATACCCGTAACGACATTGACTTTAGCCGTGGTACTTACCGTGTACGTGGCGAAGTTGTTGATATATTTCCTGCCGAGTCAGACACCTATGCAGTACGCGTAGAAATGTTTGATGACGAAATAGAGCGCCTTAGTATTTTTGATCCCCTTACCGGTGCGGTAGAAAAACACATAGTTCGTGCCACTATTTACCCTAAAACGCACTATGTAACGCCACGCGAAAAAATTCTTGATGCCATAGAAAAAATAAAAGCTGAGCTTAAAGAGCGCAGAGCACAATTATTAAGTGCCAATAAATTAGTAGAAGAGCAGCGTATAGCGCAGCGAACGCAATACGACATAGAAATGATGACCGAGCTTGGTTATTGCTCGGGCATAGAAAACTACAGCCGTTATTTGTCGGGGCGTACACCGGGCGATCCACCACCAACATTACTCGATTATCTTCCTGATGATGCATTGATGATCATCGATGAATCGCACGTAACCGTATCGCAAATTGGTGCCATGTATAAAGGCGATAGAAGCCGTAAAGAAAACCTAGTTGAATATGGCTTTAGAATGCCATCGGCGATGGATAACCGCCCATTGCGCTTTGAAGAATTTGAGGCCATAGCACCGCAAACGATTTATGTATCGGCAACGCCGGGTGATTTTGAATTAGAGCGCAGCGCAGGCGAAGTAGCAGAGCAAGTTATACGCCCAACGGGCCTGTTAGACCCAGAAATAGAAATACGCCCAGTAGGCACTCAAGTAGATGATTTACTCTCAGAAATTTATAAATGTGTAGAAAAAGGTGAGCGAGTACTGGTTACTACGCTTACCAAGCGTATGTCTGAGGATTTAACCGATTACTTAAGCGAGCACAATGTAAAAGTACGTTACCTGCACTCAGACATAGACACAGTAGAACGCGTTGAAATAATTCGTGATTTACGCGCCGGTGTGTTTGATGTGTTAGTGGGTATTAACTTATTACGAGAAGGCTTAGATATGCCCGAAGTGGCGCTAGTTGCCATTTTAGATGCCGATAAAGAAGGCTTTTTACGCTCCGCACGTTCGCTTATTCAAACCATTGGTCGTGCTGCTCGTCACCTCGACGGGCGCGCCATTTTATATGCCGACAAAGTAACTAAATCGATGGAAAAAGCGATTAGCGAAACCCAGCGCCGCCGCGAAATACAACACGCCTTTAATATAGAGCACGGCATTGAGCCGCAAGCCTTGGTTAAAAAGATCACCGATATTATGGATGTGGGCGAAGAAGCCGCACCACAAGATAATCTTAAACTGGTACGTAAAGAGTCTAAAAAAATACTCAGTGCGAAAGAAATTGCCTCACAAATTAAACAGCTTGAAAGCAAAATGCATGCTTATGCCAGCGACCTTGAATTTGAAAAAGCCGCGTCTGTACGCGACGAAATACACGAACTACAACAACAGTTGATTAACTAAATGACACCCGATTTTTCGCCCCTAATAAGCGCGCTTGAAGATGCGCCATTACTACAAAACGAACTATGCCGCGTATTTCATGGCCGCGGCCATAGCGTGGCATCGCTAAGCCATATTAATTTAGACTTTTATCCGCCAAGCTTGTTTTTAATTTCGTACGAAGAAATTGACGAAGCCACGTTAAATACACTGACCAGTACCCTTTGGGCGTGGGCGCAACAGCATCACCCTGAATTAATATCTGCATTGGTGTATCAACAGCGCGCAGGTGTACAAAGCAGTAATCGTTTAGTGCATGGTAATCTTCCCTCGCCACATGTGGTAAAAGAAAACGGCATTGGTTTTTTAGTGGATTTAACAAGCCGCCAAAACACCGGAATATTCCCCGATATGCGAAGTGGCCGTGAGTTTGTCTCTGCCAATAGTAAACATGCAAAAGTACTTAATTTGTTTTCATACACGTGTGGTTTTTCGCTTGCGGCAATGCAAGGCGGGGCCGATCACGTTATGAACATGGATATGAGCAAAGGCGTACTTAAAGTAGGTAAGCAAAACCACCAACTTAATGGTTTTGAGCGCGGAGTGAGTTTTTTACCGCACGATATTTTAAAGTCGTTTGGTAAATTAAAAAAAGCAGCGCCGTTTGATTTAATTATTGTAGACCCGCCAAGCTTTCAAAAGGGCAGCTTTATTCTAACTAAAGATTATCAAAAGGTGCTGCGCAGATTGCCCGAACTACTGTGCGATACCACACAGCTTTTATTATGCGCTAATAGCCCAGAGCTTAGCGAAGATGCGTTTAAAGCTTTAATAAACGAGCACACCCAAGGAGCAATAGAATTTGTTAAGCGCCTTGCACCAACGGCCCGTTTTGTAGAAGTAGACAGCAATAAAAGCTTAAAAGCGTTAGTGTATAAAATGGCGCATACCGCAACTTATACCAATTCGCAATAATACTTAATCATTTTAAGGGGCTAAACGTGTCGCTATCTGTGTTAAAAAACTCTCATTTAGAACAACTAAATAGCGAATTTTTTGCCTAGCTATCAACACGTTTTTCCAGCCTCAAAATAGATCACTTAATTAAGCTCATTGGTATTAAATGAAACTGAGTAAGCGTTTAAACGCAATTAATGCGTTAATTACTAACCCCGTTGATGTTATTTGGGATTGCTGCTGCGATCATGGTTACTTAGGCATTGCACTATTAAAGCGCCGCGCTGCAAAACAGGTTAATTTTGTAGATGTGGTAGATAAAATAATGGCCGAGCTGAGCGAGCACCTTACAAATATTAGCCAAACACTGCCAAGTGATGCGCAATATAAAGTACATTGCCAAGATGTAAGAGAAATAAAGCTCGTTCCAAATGCGTTAAATACTGTGGTTATTGCAGGTGTTGGCGGCGAGCTGTTACTAAAACTTGTTACTGGCATTATTAAAAACAATTGCGCTGCATCTGTAGCAAGCACCCGCTTTATAGTTTGCCCTATACACCATACTTATCATTTGCGCAGTGGTTTAGCCAAATTAGGCTTTGGCCTTGAAAGCGAGCAATTAATCACTGAAAACAACCGCTATTATGAGCTTATAGAGGTAAGTCAACGTAGCACAACGTTGCTCACATCTACTGGTAACAGCATGTGGGATTTAAATAATGCATCGCACAGGCAATACCTTAAACAATTACTCACTCATTATAATAAAATGCTTAATAAAGATGAGCTTTATTATCAAAAAGTTATAACAGATTATAAAAAACTCAGCGACGCTTAAAAATGGCTTATTTAGCGCTAATAGTGTGATCTAATGCAAGGCGCAAAAACGTAACATCAACATAGATTATATCGCCTTGCGCGAGTTTATTTGGTTTATGTATGTCAGATAAAAAAAGTCGCATTGAGCCGCTGCTCAGTGCAGAGCAAAAATGGCAAAACAGCTACGAGCAGCCAATTTCGTATGCTCCATTAGTGCAACTTGCTAATAACAGCTGGATAGTTCCACAGCACTTTTTACGCTATAAACACACCTTACAAAGCGTTAATCAAGTACTAGAAAATATTAATTTTTCAGCGCACTTTAGAGTGCTTGCTGCACAAAAAGATCAGCAAATTTATTTACAAGTTGCCGTACTCAGCCCCGATAATTACAAAACCAGTAGTTACGCGGGTGAGGGCACAGCAAAAAAATTACTGTTTGGCAGGCGCTGGATAGTAGAGGAAAACTTACCAACCTCCGAGCTTATTCAAACAGCGTTTTTAGCGCTTAAAATAGCGCGAGAGCACGAGGTAAGAGAGCTGTTTCAACTTACTCACAGCAATAATACCACCAGCACGCCATTTAATAATCATCATGATTTACCGGTTATGGCACAAAATGCAGAGCTTGTTATTGCACACGCGGCGCAGGGCAATGAGCAACATTACACTATTGAGCAGTTATTAAAACGGGTGGTATTTGCAGGTGCTAAGGTATCGCTAAGTGCTATGCAGCAACTAAGCTCGCAGCAGTGGTTATACACCTTAAAATTACACTGCAATACTTGCCAGCTTACAGAATTTAATAATAAAACCTTTGCATTTTTAACCAGTGATAGCAGCGCAAATAGCTTTTTACATGGCCTTATTAATGCCCTGGTTGATATTAGTAATGAGTATGTGAGTGAGCAATTTAAATACCAAGGGTTTGCCCGATTTAGTAAACACAATTGCGTAGAAAAAATAGGTGCTCTTAGTGTGGCAATGCGCTCGCCAAAAGTGTTGGGGCTGTGCTCACTTGGCAAGCAACATGCAAATAAGCTTAATTTTGAAATTGATAGTTCGCGTGCGCCACAAGGTTGCGGCCAAGCTATAGATGGGTTTTTAGCTGCCCACGGTATAGAGCAGCCAGAAAATGCACATTTATATCGTTTTTAAAGGCGGTTAATTTCTTCTTTTGTGGTGTAGCTTGAGTCTGTCACTATGGCCTCAAGCGTTTGCACGCGCTCTTTTAAAGCAACCACTTGGGCACTTACCTCGGCCAGTTGTTTATTTGCATCTTGGTTGCTATCTTGCATTTTGTGTTTAAATTCAAGGTGCTTTTTGTACATATCGTAAATAACCCCAGAGCCAACCGATATAAGCACAATAAGTACTATCATTGTAGTGCCTGACATAACCACTTCCTTTTTATAGTTTTAACTGTTGCATAAAGTATAACCATATTTAGCAGCGGTTAAACCTGACAATTGTAACTTTATTTGTCGATTACAGCGTGGAGTTGTGTTCATCATTGATACACCTGCGTTATTGTTTAATAACTAATGGCATAATTAATAAGTCTATTTGAGATTAAACCGTGTGACTTTAATCAGCACTTTAACGTGCTCTATGCCAGCGTTAACTTTGTATTTAATTGTGTATTAATGCAAACGGGTATAGTGTTTACAGACTTATAGAACTTTATTTTATAATCAATACAGTGAGTTGCTATGTTAAATAATAAAATCCCTCCGGTTATTGTCGTGCTCGTTTTTGCAGGCATTATGGCGTTAATAGCCCATTACAGTGTGATTGATTTTACAGCGTTTATTGCCTACTTAGCAGCAAGCTTAGTCATTATAGGGTGCGCATTTTGTATAGCCGCAGTGGTAAGCTTTAAACTTGCACGTACCACAGTTAATCCAAATAAGCCTGAGCAAGCATCAAAGTTGGTAACCAGTGGCGTATATAAAATTTCACGTAACCCTATGTATGTAGGCTTTGCGTTTATTTTAGCTGGCTGGGGTATTTGGCTTAGTTCGCTGTGGGCACTTTTATGTGTTGCTGGGTTTATTGCTTATTTAACGTTTTTTCAAATAATTCCTGAGGAACGGGCGCTTAGCAAATTATTTGGCCAAGAATTCACAGAGTATAAAAACAAAGTAAAACGCTGGTTGTAATTTACAAGCAAATACAAAAAAGGCTATCGAGATGATAGCCTTTTTGCGTTCAGCGCTAATAAATTAACCGTACTTTCACTGAAAACCCCGTAACTAGCGGTTATTCGTACTCGATTGGATCAGTGACGTTATTAAGCGAAAATGCCTCTAAACGTTCTTGGCAGGCGCCACATTTACCACAGGCTTTTTCGCGTCCGTTATAACAAGTCCATGTTTGGCTGTAGTCTAAGCCCATTTTTATGCCATCGGTTAAAATATCAATTTTTGTGTTATTTAGGTACGGGCTAAAAATTTCTACAGCGTCGTAATTAGCAATACGACATACATCATCCATTTTTTGCACAAACTCAGGACGGCAATCAGGGTAAATAGCATGATCGCCCGAATGCGCGCCATAATATACTTTGCTCGCTTTTAAAGACACAGCGTAACCAACCGCAAGCGAAAGCAAAATCATATTACGATTAGGCACTATGGTGCTTTTCATGCTTTCTTCTTCGTAATGACCTTCTGGTACATCAATATCATCAGTCAGTGATGAGCCACCAATAAGCTGGTTAATAGCTGATATATCTACAATTTTATGTGGAACGTTGAGTTTTTCACACACGTTTGCAGCCACTTCAAGCTCTTTAACATGACGCTGACCATAGTCAAATGAAAGGGCATAAACATCATGGCCTTGTTGTAAGGCTTTATTTAATACGGTAAACGAATCCATACCGCCGGAATAAATAACAACTACTTTTTGCGTCATATCTGGATTGCTCTTTAGTTTTAATAGAGGTTTATATCAGGGCGCGATATACTACACGGCCGCAGCTTAAATAACAATTTTTGGGCAGCGCTTTTTCGTCTTTTATAGTAGCAATTTTGCAGCTAGGCAGTAAGTGAGATCTCTTTTGTACAAAATTAATGAAGTGTTTGAAACCATCCAAGGTGAAGCAAGTTTTACCGGCACACCCTCAATATTTTTGCGTTTGCAAGGCTGCCCAGTGGGCTGCGCATGGTGTGATACTAAACAAACTTGGGAAGTCGATAACGTGTACAAAGTATCGCTTGATGAAACGGTAGAAAAAAAAGCCGATTCAGATCATTGGGCCGATGCCAGCGCCGAGCAAGTACTTGAGCTGTTTAAATCACGTGGCTATACAGCAAAGCATGTTGTAATTACCGGCGGCGAGCCGTGTATGTACGATTTAAACCCAGTGTGTAAGCTATTGCACGATAATGGCTTTACAACACAAATAGAAACCAGCGGCACCTTTGAAATACTCGCCCCTGAGCAAACCTGGGTTACCGTATCGCCTAAAATAAACATGCGCGGCGGTTACGAAGTACTTACCAGCGCCATGAAGCGCGCCAACGAGATAAAGCACCCAGTAGCGATGCAAAAGCACGTAGAAGAGCTTGAAGCGCTATTTGCCAAAACAGGTGTTAACCCGAAGCTTGTATACTTACAGCCAATCAGCCAAAAAGTGTCAGCCACTAAATTAGCCATCGACACCTGTATTGCCAAGAACTGGCGTTTATCGGTGCAGGTACATAAGTATTTAGGGATTAGCTAAAGCGAAAGAGCAGCTGTAAGTGCTTAGCTGTAAGCGATAAGCTGCTCGGCGTTAAGTTATATTACGTAGATACAAGGTTGGGTTGAGTGAAAAGAAACCCAACACCATAACTCCATTACTCACTCTTTATATAAACCACCACACCAGCTTATTTAAACACGTAGGTCGGATAAGCGAAGCGCCATCCGACACAGTAACTTATTTAAGTTTCGGCGAATATCAATAGCTAATTAATTTATGATGTATGAAGTCAAGATTTGACCCTTCTGGTTCTCTAGTAGGTTGGGTTGAGTGTAACGAAACCCAACACCACAACTCCATTACTCACTCTTTATATAAACCACCACACCAGCTTATTTAAACGCGTAGGTCGGATAAGCAAAGCGCCATCCGTAAAGGTTAATTAATTTCTTCCCCGCAGTGATAGCATTTATTTTTTGGCAGGCGATAGCTAGTAGCTGATTGCATTACCTGGTTTTTCTTACAATTTGGGCAAAAGTAATTAATAACATTCACAATTAGCGCGATTGCAAAAATAAAACTGCCAATATAAAACGGGTTTGTATAAAACTGGCTACTCGCTGGTAAAAACATAAAGCCAATAACACATATAATCAATGCGACTAAATACACTCTAAACTTGATTGCCTTACTCGAAATAAAATTCTCCTTTTTTATCTTTTTATCAAATAGATTGGTAATTAGCCACTTAAAGTTTAATTTGGGTATTTTAAAGTGTAATTAAGGATATACGGAGATCAAAAGTTAAATGGAAAAGTACTTACATATAAAAATATCAAAAGACATAAAGCTCTCACCTTTATTAGAAAGTGATGCTCCTGATGTTTTAAGATTAGTTAATGAAAACCGTATTAATTTAGCAAAATATCTTTACTGGGTTAAAGATGTGTCAGACATAGCGTCGGCCCATAAATATATTTTTGAACGAGTAAATAGCGGAAAAAGTGGTTCACGATGGTTCAAAATAAACTTTAAAGGTAAGTTTTGTGGTGTATTTGCCATTAAATCGATATGTCCCGATTCGGCAGTTGCTGAATTAGGCTATTGGCTAGCTCAAAACGCGCATGGTAACGGGATTATTAGTCAAATCATTTCAAAAGCTACGCAGCTACTCACGAGCACTCATGTTAAATTTATCGAATTTAGGTGCCTAGAGAGAAACGAGGCAAGTATAAAGGTTGCGTTGAAATCAGGCGCTTTGCTCGTAGATGTTATACCTAATTTTTTAGTTGCAGATAATGTATTACAAAGCCTAAATATTTATAGAGCCCCAGTAAAATAATAAAAATATTACAGCTCTCACCATCACAAAACGTAATCATAAATATCATATTTGATAATTTTTTGTCCTCACTACAATCATTTATCATGGCTAATTCCTTTAATTACATTTAACGCCTTTGTCGTTAAGGAACATGCCATGAGTAAAAAAGAGTTAAACCGCAGAGACTTTATGAAGTTATCGGCTGCGGGATTGGGTGCTGCGGCGCTGCCTATGCTGTTTACTAGTTTAAGTGCTAATGCCAACTTGCAAGCGGCTGGTAAAGGCGAGCAAGCAAATGGCTTAGCCGATTCGCCAATGCCTTACCCACGTACGTTTTCGCATATAGGTGTATCTGTTCCAAACTTAGAGCAAGCCGTTAAGTTTTACACTGAAGTGTTGGGCTGGTATTTAATTATGAAGCCTACAAAAATAACAGAAGATAAATCACCGATTGGTGAAATGTGTACTGATGTATTTGGTGCTGGGTGGGGCAGTTTTAAAATAGCCCATTTATCAACAGGGGATAGGGTGGGGGTTGAGCTATTTGAATTTAAAAATCAGCAAAACCCAAAAAATAATTTTGAGTATTGGAAAACGGGAATATTTCATTTATGCGTACAAGACCCTGATGTAGAAGGACTCGCTGATAAAATAGTGGCTGCGGGCGGTAAAAAGCGTATGAAAGCGCCGCGCTATTATTACCCAGGGGAAAAACCATACCGCATGATTTACATGGAAGACCCGTTTGGCAATATTTTAGAAATTTATAGCCACAGTTACGAGCTTATATATTCAAGTGGCGCTTATGGTTAATTAACTATGTAACGAGTCACTGTACTTTATTCAATAAACGCTAATAAAAAAGCGTTGCCCTAGAGCAACGCTTTTTCTATTTGATCTGACCCCGATAAAGTAGACACGGGGTTTTAATTCATTGATTCATATTGTATGGGGCTAACATTTCCAATCGTCCCATGCATTCGCACTGAGTTGTAGTAATTCTCAATATAAAAACGACTTTGTATTGTCATTTCGCTACGACTCAGTTCATTTAGATTACTCATCCATTCTTTTTTGTACTGAGCAAAAAAACTTTCTGAACAGGCATTATCCCAGCAGTTCCCCTTTCTCGACATGCTAATCGTTACACCTCGCTTGTTCAACCACGATATAGTCTCTTTAGCTCGATACTGGCTCCCTTGATCTGAATGAAACAGTAAACGTTGCCCGTTCGGCTTGCGCACATTCCAAGCCTTCTTTAGTGTTTTAATCACTAAAACCGCATTATTAATTCGACTTGTTGCCCAGCCTACAACTTTGCGTGAGTATAAATCTAAAATGACACATAAGTACTGCCAGCCTTCTTTACAGCGCACCTGAGTTATATCCGATACCCATACACTATTAGGCTCTTCAACATCAAATTGACGAGCAAGTAGATTCTCTGTCGTTATAAAACCCTGCTTTTTATTACCACTGGTGTAGCGACGCTTACCTGATTTTGAGCGATAACCTACGCTTTGTAATAAACGCTGCACTCGGCCTTTACTGCAATCATATCCGTCGGCTATGGCGGCTTGCCACAATTTCCTGTAACCAGGTATGCAGTGCTCTTCATTACTTCTTTTTATTAAAAACTGAAGTAAAAGATCATTTTTTCTTTCAACTGGATTCGACGACTGTTTCAACCATTTTTAATACCCAGCCTTAGAAACAGATAATAACTTACATAACTTGCTTACTGTTTTCTTCACCGTCGTGGTCTTATGAATATATTGAAACCTTATTCTTTTAGACTGTCGAAGTAGGCCCTCGCCTTTTTTAGTACGTCGTTCTCCAACTGTACGTCCTCAAGCTGCTTTTCAAGGTTACGAACTTGACGTTCAAGGTCTTTATATGACTTTTCTGGACCATGGTTTTTAAGTGGCTTAAGCTCTTTTCTTGAGGTCATTTTACTTCTCCAACTTGACAGCATATCGGGATGAATACCGTATTTATTAGCGGTCATTTTAACGGTACCGTGTGAGTCTAGTGACTCCTGCACCACTTTTCTTTTAAATTCCTCTGTATGTTTACGAAACGCTTTTACTTTCATGAGAACTGACTCCTAAATAGGTGTCTACTTTTATGGAGTCAGATCAATTTTTTGATAGCTGATAGCTGATAGCTGATAGCTGATAGCTGATAGCTAACTTATTCCGCCGCTAAGTAATCTAAAACCACTTGATGATGATCTTTGGTTTTAAATTTATCAAATAAGTGTTTAATTTTACCGTCTTGGCCTACTAAAAAGGTTAAGCGGTGAATACCGTCGTACTCTTTACCCATAAATTTTTTGTAGCCCCATACGCCAAATGCTTCAGCAATGGCGTGATCTTCATCGGCGAGCAAATCAAAGTTAAGCTCTTTTTTAGTTTCAAAGTTTTTAAGGCGCTTAATAGGGTCTGGGCTAATACCGACAACGCGGGTATTAAATTGAGCAAGCTGCGCTTGTTGGTCACGTAAGTTTTCGGCTTGAACCGTACAACCCGGTGTAGAGGCTTTAGGGTAAAAGTACACCAGTACTTGTTGCTCTTTTAACAGCTCACTTAAGGTGACTGTTTCGTCGTTTTGGTTTTGTAAGCTAAATTCTGGTGCTGTATCACCGGCTTGTAATGGACTAATTTTGTTCATGCTGTGCTCCTTAGCGAATACGTTTAAAAATATAATCTACGTTAAGATTGTGCGAAAGGTTTTCAAAGGTCACTTTAAATTGGTCTATATCAACCTCTACTGGGATATTAAACTCAATTTCGCAGCGCATTTTAGTGTCGGTTTCTTCATCGTAGGTGTCTGACTTTAATGAGCAGATACTAATGTGGTGATCGGCAAAAAAACGCGTTACTTTACTCAGTGTACCTGGGGTGTCTATCCCTGTGTATTCAAGGGTATAGCCTGCGCAAAATTCACTTTCGGTGTGGCGAGTGGTGCTGCGCTTCATCATGGTGAGTAGGCCTAGCTCCATGCCTTTAGTAGGCAAGGTGTGCTCTATGCGGCTAATGGCCGACATATCGCCGCTTAGCAGCATGGTAAAGGTAAATTCGCTGCCTAAAATGGCTATTCGGCTATCTATAATGTTGCAATGACAATCACTTACAAGCTGTGTAAGTTCGCTTACAATTCCCGGTCTATCTTCGCCAATAGCGGTTAAAACAATTTGATGATTTGAAAATGCAGTCATGAAGTTTAATACCTACGTTTTTTGAAATATAACAACCGAGTTGGTATAGCCCGCTGCGCATACACTACGTTGCACGGCGGCGAAGTTTAACACAAAAAGCACCCTAAACTACATAGGCGCTTAATTAAAGGCGCTTTAAAGCGTTGTGTTCCTTGTTTTTACTGGCACAGGAAAGTACCATAGCTAAAATTTGTCTTTTTGTTGTGATTGATTTTATAACACTTAGGTGTGAACTTTATTGCAATTAGACAGCCAAATAATAAATGTAAAGTTAATGTTGATTTTACACTGAACCAAATTCGGTATTACCCACTCATATACGTGTAAAACAATTAAAGGGTATGCTAAGGAGAAATATCTGTGCAGTATTGGATCCCAAAAGCACTTGCAGTGAGTGTATTGGTAAGTTTATCAGGGTGTAATGTTTTTATTAATGAAGCGCACAACGAACGCAATTATCGTACGCATGAAGGTGTTAAAACCCCGCCATCGTTATCTCAACCAGCGCAAGATCCGGTTTATAAAATGGATGTGGGCCAATACGATAACAACCCTGAGGCAACAAACTATCGTCCACCAGCACAGGTTTTAACTGTTGCTAAAGGTAGCTGGGTAGAAGAGGGCGATAAACAAGCGCGTATTTACTTTGATAAAAACGATGGCATTGTTGATTTAGATGAATTTGTTTGGGACTCAATTAAAGCGGTTATTGCCGAAAATAATGCAACAACCACAAAAGAAGATAAGCTACTTGGTATTATCGAAACCGACTGGTACTCAATAATTAAAGCTGAAGAGAGCTGGTTATGGGGCGATGAGGTAAGCGAAAACCAAGAGCGCTTTAGATTCACAATTGAAGAAAAATCGCATCAGCGTACTGCTTCGTTACGCGCTGAACTTATTGACTTTAAAGGTGATGATACGTTAACCGATTTACTTAAGCAGCAATTAGAAGTACGCGCGCTTAACCAAGTTGTGGCTGAATTTGATTATCGCTATCGTCAGTTAGAAGTAGAAAACCGCAAGCGCCAAGGTATTATTTCTTTAGAAATGGGCTTTGATAACAAAGGCAATGCTGCACTTGTTACTGAGCAATCATACGATGCAGTATTCGATCGCTTCTCGGGCTTTTTAGAGCGCCTATCGTTTACCATTGTTGAGATTAAAACCGATACCGGCTTAATAACTGCCGACTACAACAAGCCAGAAAGCAGTGTATGGGATTCTATTTGGGGCGACGAAGTTGCGCAGCTTCCAATTGAAGAAGGCCAATACCAAATTTTAGTGAGCAAAACTAAAGAAGGCGGTACAAGCTTAACCTGGATGGATGACAAAGGTGAAACACTTGAGCCTGGCACCATGAATGGTTTACAACAAGCGTTAGAAGCAGCACTTATTCAGCGCGGCATCAAAATTTAATAATTAATAATAAGTTTTTACTACAAAAAGAGCGCTTTGCTCTTTTTGTAGTTTTTATGGATTAAAAAATATGTCTCAGTTACCTCCTCGCGGGCACTATACGTGGCGCACTTGGTTTACTTTTTTAGTACCGTCGTTAATTGGTGTGTTTTTATTTATGACACCCATTCCTACCGCAGACGGGATGACCATTCCTATTGCGTTAATGGCTAAAGGCGTGCAAGCGTTGATGTCTGGCTCTGCGCAAGCAATTATTACCCTTATTATTTGTATTACTGGCGTTATGTCGGTGATCACCAAAGTATTTAAACCCGCCGCTATTTGCCAATCACCCCTGTTAAAGCATTTATTTGATGTAAGTGTAGTGTGGTTAGTGGTGCGTTTATTTGGTATGGCGTTTGTGCTAATGACCCATTTAGGGTTAGGTAGCGAGGCAATTACCTCTGCAAACACAGGCGCTTTGGTATTAAACGACTTATTACCTGTTTTGTTTTCGGTATTTATACTGGCCGGTTTATTACTGCCTTTACTAATTAACTTTGGGTTATTAGAGCTTGCAGGCACTATGCTAACCAAGGTAATGCGCCCTGTATTTGGCGTACCTGGGCGAAGTGCAGTTGACTGTACTGCGTCGTGGTTAGGTGATGGCAGTGTTGGTATTTTAATGACCGCAAGGCAGTACGACCAAAAGCACTACACGCAGCGCGAAGCCGCTATTATTGGTACTACGTTTTCGGCGGTTTCTATTACCTTTAGCTTGGTGGTTTTAGGCCAAGTGAAATTAGAGCACTTATTTGCCCCATTTTATGCCACCGTATGTTTAGCCGGTGTGGTAGCCGCTATTATTGTGCCGCGTTTACCGCCACTTCGCTTTAAAAAAGATTTGCTTATTGATGGCAGTGAGCCAAATCGCGATGCTGAGGCTATCCCAACGGGTAAAAGCTTAGTAGGGCACTCACTTGATGTAGCATTAGCAAAAGCCAATAACTCGTCGGGCTTTAAAGGTACCTTAAAAGAGGGTGTACATAATGCACTTGATATGGTGTTTGGTGTACTGCCTGTTGTAATGGCCGTAGGAACATTCGCACTTATTATTGCTGAGCACACGCCGGTATTTCAATATTTAGGTATGCCGTTTGTGCCATTTTTAGAGTGGTTACAAGTACCCGAAGCACAGGCTGCGGCACAAACTATTATGGTGGGATTTGCCGATATGTTTATTCCGTCAATTTTAGCTGCGGGCACCATTGAAAGTGATGTAACTCGCTTTATTATTGCCGCAATGAGCGTAACTCAGCTAATTTACATGTCTGAGGTTGGCGCACTTTTACTGGGCAGTAAAATACCGGTAAACATTGTTGAGCTGTTCGTTATATTTATTTTACGTACACTTATTACGCTGCCGGTTATTGCCTTAATGGCGCATTGGTTAGTTGGCTAGTAGTGTATTTTAATTATAAAAAGCCCTGATTTATCAGGGCTTTTTTGTGGCTAGTTATTTCAATTTAACCTAATACTTAACCCTTTTAAGTGGCAAATTGATACTAAATACGAATGAAGATTAAAAACGCCTTGCCACTGAAAGAGTTAAAAAGTTTAAACCTGGGTTAGGCTCTTTAAATCCGGCGTTTGAGTAATGAATAACCCGAAGCGCTACGTTTGTGTGGCCAAAGTCTGCAACTAGGCCAATACGGTCTTCAAATTGGTAGTGAGTACTAATATTTTTGCCCGCAAATTTAGTTTCATCAATAAGCGATACGCCAATACCTGCTTCAATATAAAACGGGGTATTATGAAAACTAAAAGCAGGAAACTGCAGCACGGGCGACATAGCCAAAACAAGATTAGATTGCGAGTTGTCACCATGGCGGTATTCCCACATATTAACGCTGGTTTCAAAATAAAAGCGCGCATCGCCCACTAAGTTTTGTAAGCTAGGGGCATGATATTGATAAGCCAGCTTAACGCCATTCACGTTGCCTTCGCCTTTGAGAACATCTACGGCGTAACCATGATTAGACTGCGCAAGCGCCGTGTTACCCCATACAGAAATAACTAAAAATAGAATAAGTGTGAAAGTTTTATATACCGTTTTCATAACTGCCAAATTGGTGTGTGAGTCGAATGAGTAAATAAATGATAAGGGCGGGCCATTCACATTTTCAATGAGGACAAAATGCCGCTTGTTTATGGGGTGTTAACAGGGAAGGCTTAACTATTTGAAAATAAATAGTTTATTTAATTGGTGCTGTTTTGGCATTAATAAGGTGCATTTTTGTGTCTGTTTTTGTGGCTTAAAATCGCGTAATTTAGCCACATCTTAATCACACACATGGTCACGCTCATGAAACTTTTTAACACTATTTTTATTGCTGCTGCCTTTTTTAACAGCGCGTTATTTGCGCAAACGGCGCAGTCGCCTCAACATATGCTTGAGGACGTTGCCGATACGCTTTTTAGCGATATTGCAAAAGTAAATGCACAAGGCGATGCAAGCAAAGCCGACATGGCGCGCATTGTAGAGACGCGTTTAATGCCAAACATAGATATTAAGTTTGTGTCGTTTAAATTGCTTGGTAAGCACATAAAAGGCATTGAGCGCGAGCAAGCTGTACGTTTTATTGATGCGGTAGAGCATTATTTAACAGGTACTTACGCAGGTGCGCTAATGAAGTACACCGGCCAGCAAGTAGTATTTGAACAAGATACCGCTAAAAGCGACTCTGAGTACGCGACGGTTAAAACGCAAATTATTGAGCCAAACGCGCCCGTGATTGATCTGCATTTTAAGCTGCGCCAAGGTAAAGACCAGCAATGGAAAGTATACGACATTGTTGCCGAAGGTATTTCGCTTTTAAGCGCTAAGCAAAAAGAGATCATTCAACGTATTTCTGATGTAGGCTTAGAGCAAGTAATTACCGAGCTAAAAAATAAATAGTTCACTTCCTGATTAAGACCCTCTCCAACCACAAAAGCAGCCGCACTAAAGTGTATTGGCTGCTTTTATATTTTCTTAATATTCATCTACTTTAAGCTCGCAGCAAAAAAAAGGTGTGATAGAATATCAGCACGTCGATTAAGCGTGGTGTCAGCTAAAAACTGCTATAACTGACGCCTCATCAAGCTACACTGGAGTTGTGCTGTTTTAATGGAAAATGTACTGATTTGGCCAAAGGAATACCCATTACTTATTAAAGGACTTGTAGAACAAAACGGTGCCTTTATTTTAGATGCTTTAGAAGCTTGGCCTGCATGTCGTTCTACTATTGAAGATGACGGTGTATGCACCACTGTGCTACCACCCATTTACTATTTGATATGGTTAACCCCGCTTGAACCCTTTGAAGAGTGTTATTTTCAGCATATTAGTGAATATGACGAAGATGCGCACGCTTACATTGCTGCTGTTAAAAATCATTATTTAGATAACGAATACACCAGCGAATCAATGGCGCTAATGCTGTGCCAGCGCTTAGAAAAATACGCCAGTGTGGCGGCGCAAAACGCACTTGATACGCCGCTTTCGTTGTTTAGCTTATTATTTAGTAAACGCTATTTTTCGTTAATTGAACATGCTCTAAATAGTGGCAGTAAATTAAGTGCACACGATACGCTAGCACTGTGGCAAGAAGTTGATTTTAGAGAGCGTTTAAGTGCTTTTTTACCTGAATCGGTCGCTGATTTAAACGAACTTACAGAGCTTGCCAGTCAAAAAGTAGCAAACGGTAAAGACTATTTTACGCTGTTAACGCAAGTATCGCCGGATGTTGATTCTATTGTATTGCTTGAAAAAGCATTACTTGCTCATTTAAGCCAAAAAAGCGCAAAGCAAACCATGGCAATGCGTTTTATAGAGCAAGGTGCCACTGGTACATTGGCTGATGAAAACAATAAAACAGCGTTTATGTGGGCAGCCGAAAAAGGCTATGTAAATGTGATAGAAACCCTGTTGGCTAAACAGGATCAAAAAGCGCAAGACACCTTAGGCAATACTGCACTGCATTATGCAGTGTTAGCTAAAAACGAAACCCTTATGGTGCTATTACTAAAAGCAGGTTACGACTTTAGAGCACGTAACAACGAGGGC
Source organism: Pseudoalteromonas sp. 1CM17D (assembly GCF_023161805.1). NCBI lineage: Bacteria > Pseudomonadati > Pseudomonadota > Gammaproteobacteria > Alteromonadales > Pseudoalteromonadaceae > Pseudoalteromonas > Pseudoalteromonas sp. 1CM17D. The sequence continues at coordinate 112,653 of NZ_JALNTP010000011.1, forward strand.
TTAAGCTGTTACCGGTTAGCAGTAAGTATTAAAGCAAGCAATTTAGTTAAATGCCTTGAGCGCGATTTTGGTATAAAAGAGCTTTCGCCAGAAGGGCAGTTTAACCGCATTAAAAAGGTGCACGCCTTACACGCAATTGTCACTATTTTATTGCCATTGCAGCTGTATTTCTTTTTTGATGAAAGCATTGCTATAAAAAGTGAGCTGACTTTAATTTTTACATTGATTGCGTCGGTGTGTTTTTTCTTTGCGGCGAGCTTAAAGCGCTGTGCGCTCTATCCACATATAAAGCACCCGTGGGGGTTATTTGTGTTACGTGTTTTTTCGTTGTTAAGCTTAATAGCTCAGCTTGGATTAGCCAGTATAGTTGCACTCGCTGCACTGAGCGAATTAGTGTAGCGACTGCCATGGCAAACTAAAAGCCTAAAAAAACGCGCTTACATTGTTATGTTAAGCGCGTTTTTTGTATGTATAAGCTATTATACCAATCCGCAATAATATCTAATCATTTTGCGGGGCTAAACGTGTCGCTATCTGCGTTAAAAAACTCTCATTTAGAGCAACTAAATAGCGAATTTTTTGCCTTGCTATCAACACGTTTTTCCATCCTCAAAATAGATCACTTACTTATGCGGATTGGTATTATTTATTGTATTCGTTAGCGGCTTTTTCCTCTGCGAGCTCTTCTTTAAGCTTACGTATTTTTAAGCCTTGCTCTTGCCCGCGGTGCCTTGCGTAATACGTGCAGCCAATAAACATGGCAGAGGCAAACACAAGCTCTAATAACACCCATATTAGCTCATCAGGTGCAGCCCATAACATGGTTAAGCCATGTATAAAGTACAACATAACAACAAAGTTAGCCCAGGCGTAAGTGTAGGTGTTGTCTTTAATAAAGCCTCTTAAGGGCAACAGTAAAGGGATTATAGGCACAAACAAGGATACAAAACTTGCGTTGCCATTTAGCGGAGGTACAAAGTACATCCACAGAGGAAATAAAAGTAATAAACCCACATAGCCAAAAATAGCGGTGCGCTGAAATTTTACAGTAATTGGCTTTTTAGCAGGGGTGTCAGCGGTATTCATTGAAGTTTTCTCGCAATGTGAGTGAGGCGTTTACCAACGCTTTGGCATATTTTAATTTCGTCTTTACTTAAAGTATTCGTATTACTACTGCCGGCTACATGCGTTGCCCCGTAAGGTGTGCCGCCGGTTTGCGTAGCTAGTAACTCTGGTACTTCGTAAGGTACCCCTAATAACATCATGCCGTGGTGTAGTAGCGGTAATGATAAATTAAGTAAGGTGGCTTCATTGCCGCCATGCATACTGCTTGACGATGAAAACACACAGGCTGGTTTATCTATTAACTGGCCTTTTAGCCAGAGATCGCTGGTGGTTTCCCAAAACGTTTTTGCTTGCGATGCCATCATGCCAAATCGGGTAGGTGTACCAAACGCAAGGCCGTCGCAATTTATTAAATCATCTTTTGTAATTACTATATCGTGCGGGTTTTTAGCAACAAAGGTACGCAATACGGCTGTGGCACCCTGTTGCTCTATAGACTCGGCTATTTCGTGCGCCATAGCCTCAACCGAGCCATGGCTTGAGTGATACAGGACAACAATGCGAGTCGTCATTATAATACGCTTAATACGTTTTCAGGCGGACGGCCAAGGGCTGCTTTACCGTTGTTTTGTACAATAGGGCGTTCAATAAGTTTAGGGTTGTCTACCATGGCGTTTATTAGCGCTGACTCGTTGCTTTCTTCTTTTAGGTTAAGAGCTTTGTATGCATCTTCTTTTGTGCGCATTAGCTGGCGAGCTGAGCTAAACCCTAATTGTTCTAAAAGTTGGCTTATTTGCTCATGGTTAAGCGGTGTTTTTAAATACTCTACTACGCTTGGTGTTACGTTGTTTTGTTCTAGTAATGCAAGGGTTTCACGCGATTTAGAACAACGTGGATTATGATAAATAGTCACTGACATACAATTAGTTCCAAAATGTAATTTGCCGCTATTTTAGGGCAAGCGCTGACAGACTTAAAGCCTTGCCAGCTCTTTTTGTAAACGGCGATACTGAGTAAGCAAGGCTTTTAAGCGTTGCTGTTTAACCAGCTCTGTGGGTTCTACGAAGTTAAGCGCTTTTTGGATTTCGTCTGCGGCTTTAATATACGCGCCATATTGCGATAACACATCAGCATTGGCCTCGTGATAAGCGGCAAGCTTGTCTTGTTTTTTATAGGCATCGGCTAATAGCTGTTTACCTAAGTTGTGGTCGGGTTTTTCAAGTAAAAAGCTTTTTAAAATGTTTTCAGCTAATTCAAACTGCTCAGCCTCTAATGCCGCATTTGCATAGTTTAAAGTAATAACTTGGTTGTTAGGGCGATAGTTGTTTAGTTCAGCCAAAAATTTTACCGCTTCGTCGGCTTTTTTTTGCGCTATTAGTAAATCGGTGTGGGTATCGATATAAAATAAATTTTTAGGACTCTGCGCTAAAAGCGGCTCTAAAATTTCGGCGGCTTCATCTAGCTTATCTTGATCAAGTAAGCTTATGCCCAAGCCGTATTTAAGCGCGGTGTTGTTGTAACTGTTTTCGCGCATTAATTTTTTAAATAACGCTTCGGCATTTTCGGGCTTATTGGCATAACGAGCAAGTACTCGGCTTTTTGCTAAATTAAACTCAAGGCTTGGGTTTAAATGGCGCACAGGGAATTGCTCTGCACGTAGGCGTACGTCAGATACACGGCTCTCTGGCAATGGGTGAGTCAGTAAAAAAGCGGGTGGTTTGTACTTATATCTTATTTGCGCTGAAAGTTTAGTTAAAAATTCACTTGATGCACGGGCGTCAAAACCGGCGTTATTAAGGGTTTGCATACCAATTCTGTCGGCTTCTTGCTCGGCAGCACGGCTGTGAGTTAATTGGCTAAACGCAGCTTGGGTTTGGTTAGCCGAAATAATAGCAATACCTGCATCGGGAGCAACCACGGTGGCTAATATACCGGCTATCATGCCTGCAATAGTCAGTGCGCTGTTGTCTTGTTGTTGCTGAATACGACGAGCTAAATGGCGCTGAGTTACGTGCGCTATTTCGTGCCCAAGTACAGAGGCAAATTGGCTTTCGTTATCTGATTGCGCAATAAGCCCCGTATGCACACCAACATGCCCGCCGTAAAAAGCAAAGGCGTTAATTTCGTTGTTATTTACCCAAAAAAACGAAAAAGGAAAACGCACGTCATTTGCATTAGCCACAAGTTTTCGGCCAAGTGTGGTTAAGTATTCGTCTAAAACGGGGTCGTTTACTACCGGTGATGAGCCTCTTATTTGCATCATCATCACTTCGCCAATGGCTTGTTCTTTTTCAAGTGGCAAAACTTGTAGCGCAGACGTGCCTAAATCGGGTAGCGTAAAGTTTGTTTGTGCCTTTAACGGCTCACTAACCAGTAGGCTAAAGGTAAGCGCGGCACTGCATAAAGTGATAAAGGCTGATTTTAGCTGCATTTTATTCCTTGTTAATTTGTTCACCAATGGCAATTTTTGCTATGTCAATTTCATCGCTGCTTGCACGGCTGTCTTTTTCGCACAATTGGTAGAGTTCTTTTATTGTGACTCCATCAAGCTTTACAACGTTCAATTCCTGCTGCAAAAATTTAATAATTTTATGTACTACCTTATGTGCATGTAAAATAATGGCTTTATCGGCTTTGTCGCCGCGCTCAAAATAAAAGCCAATAAACTTATGGAGCTGATTTATGCGGATCAGGTTTTTCATTGAATGCGGATCCCATACTTTAAACTCCATAAAGCGGTTATCTTTAACGTATTGATCAATAATTATATCTTTAGCATAGGGTTGCGCCCAGAGCTCAAAGCCTCGGTCGGTAAATACTTGGTGTAGCGCTATACGCGGCTTATGCTTGGTGTGTATTTCACCAAAATCATCTTCATAGCCATCGAGTAAGTCTAAGTTCCAATTGCGTTTATTGATCAGGCTTTTTACAGCGTTATCAAATCCGTGCTCCAATATTCCTTCAGATTCGCTGACCGAAGAAGCAACAAGATGATAAAAAGGCGGGAGCTCTCCCCAGTTTATCTGCTTTTTATACCAATTAATCTCTTTGAGAGTTGGATTACTAGGTAGTTGCGCTTTATTATGCGTGCCAGGCATTAACTTATCCTTACTGCTAATTATGTTATAAGGATAAACCATTGCTGGAATGGTTTTAAGAAAAAGTTACTGCTGTTCACATTTTATAAATAGAATGACCGACAATATGCGACTTATTATTCATTTTACTTAGCGAGTAAAGTAGTTATGTTAGAGTGCGATTTAAAAAAATTTAAATGCCCACAACAGTTTGTACAATTTAAATTAGCGCTTCGTAATGCGCAGTCATCTAATAAGGCAATAACGTTTAGTATAAATAACGACGAAAGCGCAGATGATATTACGCGTTTTTTAAGCAAAAATGCATATACATATAAATTTGATCAACACCTAGGACTATTACTAGTGGAGCCATTGCATGTTTGAATACGTTAAAACATGGTACGAAAGAAAGTTCTCAGATCCTCATTCAGTCACCTTACTTTTTTTACTCATTGCCTCTGTGGCATTACTGTACTTTTTTGGCTCGTTAATTGTTCCTGTGTTAGTGGCATTGGTGATTGCTTATTTACTTGATTGGCCGGTTGTACACTTAGAGCGCTTTGGGTTAAAACGCTTTAGCGCCACAGTCATTGTAATGCTTATTTTTACCGGGGTTATGCTTACCCTTATTTTGGTTATTGGCCCCGTACTTTGGAAGCAAACCAGTAATTTAGTACAAGAAACCCCACACATGGTAGAGCAAGGTAAGTCATTTTTAATGGCCTTACCACAGCAATACCCCAGTTTAATTAATGCTGAGCAGGTCCAAGCTATTGTGGCAAGTGTAGAGGCAAAGGCGCTCGAATTTGGCCAAGTTATTGTCTCGTTTTCACTTACTTCGTTAAAAGATGTTGTGGCATGGCTTATTTATTTGGTGCTTGTACCCTTACTTGTATTTTTTATGCTTAAAGACAAGCTTGAGCTTACAAGCAGTGCCGCTACGCTTATTCCGCAGCAGCGACGGTTAATTTTGCAAGTGTGGCACGAAATGAACCAGCAAATAATGAATTATATTCGAGGCAAAGTATTCGAAATTTTAATTGTGGGTGGCACCTCGTTTATTGCCTTTACTGTACTTGATTTACGTTATGCAGCTTTACTTGGTGTGCTGGTTGGGTTTTCGGTGTTAATTCCATTTGTGGGTGCGGCATTGGTTACCATACCGGTTGCGGCCGTGGCGCTGTTTCAATTTGGTATCGAAACGCAGTTTTGGACCATATTAATAATTTACGGGATCATTCAGGCGCTCGATGGCAATGTATTAGTGCCCTTGTTGTTTTCTGAGGCCGTTGATTTAAATCCCGTATTTATTATTGTTGCAGTGCTATTTTTTGGTGGCTTATGGGGATTTTGGGGCGTGTTTTTTGCCATTCCGCTCGCATCGCTTGTAAAAGCGCTAATAAATGCCTGGTCATCAACCCATGGAGAAATAACAAAAGAGCGGGCAGAGTAACGTACTTTTAGTTTAAAAAAGCATAGTAAACGCACCTAAGTTACTAATTGATTATTACCCAATGAGAACAAACTTATGTACTATTGGGTATAAGATATATTTTTTAGTAATAAAGGTGCGTTTTTAATGTCTGAGTTTTTATTGCACGATGAACAAGCAGCCCAAGTTTATCTTGATGCAAACGCTACAACACCTGTTTTACCCTGTATTGCCGACGTGGTGTCGCACACCATGCAAATTTGTTTTGGTAACCCTTCAAGCCCCCATATTAGCGGTATACAAGCCAAGTATTTATTAGAACAAACAAGGCAAAATGCACGCCATGTTATTGGTGCGCCCGATGGCGATATTCTTTTTACCTCAGGCGCAACAGAGGGCATACAAACAGCCATTGTTTCAACGCTCATTCATGCTAAAAATCATACGATTAAAAACCCTGTATTATTGTACGGGGCAACTGAGCACAAAGCGGTGCCTAATACGTTAAAACATTGGAATAGCGTTTTAGGCATTAACGCCCAATTACTGGCTATTCCTGTTGATAGTAAAGGGATTTTAGATTTAGCGTTTATTAGTGAGCACATAAATAACGCGCTAATGATTTGCACCATGGCGGTTAATAACGAAACCGGTGTTTATCAAGACTTAAACGCTATAGAACATACTATTCGCAGCCGTAATAAATCAGTGTCTTGGATGGTTGATTGTGTACAAGCCTTAGGTAAACAAGCGCTAGCACTTAGTAGTACCAGCATAGATTATGCCCCGTTTTCGGGTCATAAACTGTATGCACCAAAAGGTATTGGTTTTTTATACATTAAAAATGGCAGTGCCTATACGCCATTTATTGCGGGGGGCGGGCAAGAAAGCGGCATGCGCTCTGGCACTGAAAACCTACCAGGTATAGCAGGGCTTAATAAACTGTTTAACTTGCTGCTAGATAAAAACGACGACACGTTTAAGTCGGTTGAAGTATTAAATAGCTACAGAGCGCAACTGCTTAATGCGCTGCAAAGTACCTTTGGTGATATAACCTTTAATCACGATTTTTCACATTCTGTACCTACCACCCTTAATTTTGCTGTCGATACGCTTACCTCCAAAGAGGTTATTGATTTATTTGACGCAGCAGGCATTAGAGTGAGCGGTGGTTCGGCATGCAGTACAGGGGCAACACGCAGTTTTGTGCTTGATGCAATGGGAGCAACAAATTGGCAAAGTGAAAACGCCATTAGGCTGTCTTTTGGGCCTGCTGCAACCGAGCAGCAAATTAGCCAAGCATGTAAGCGTATATGCTCGTTAAAGGCGGTATTAGAGGCCAATTGCTTAATTGTTTCTGACAGTGCCTCGCCAAAGCAAGAAGTATGCGCGCTAGGATTAACACAATTTAGGCATAAAGGGGCGTGTAGCTGGCTGTATGTTAGTGACGATGACAGTGCCGTTATTATTGACCCGGTAATAGAGCTTATTCCGCGCTTTGAAAAAATAGTGAGCACACAACAGCTCAGCGTAAAAGCAATTTTAGATACCCACCAGCACCAAGACCGTCCAGGCGCAGTGGCTTTGTTAAATGAAGTACTAGGCACAACGCATGCGATGCAAAATAGCATTGAGCTTGGTACAAAAACGCTAACCATAAAGCCAACCCCAGGGCACAGCAAAGACAGCGTTAGTTATTTATTAAAAGAGCGCACCACAGGGCATATTGATTATTGTTTTTGCGGTGATTTAATTTTACCTGCAGGGCTTGGCAATACCTCGCTTGAAGGGGGCAGTGCAACGCAAATGGCACACTCACTTATTACCCTTGCTGAGCAAATAAGTGACGATACGGTTATTTGTTCGGGGCATGACTATCAGCAATGCTTTGCCATTAACTGGCGTACTGTACGTGCACAAACGCCTTTGCTTAGCCCATTATTAGATGGAGAACTAAGTACGGCGCAATTTGCACAGCTAAAAGCGCAACACGATCAGCTACATAGGCAAACCAGTAACCAATTGTGTGGCTATGTACAGGCGGCGGTGCAAACAGACACTAAGCAGCTAGACTTTACGCAAGCTAAAGCGTTACTAACGCAAAAAAATGTGTATTTAATTGATACCCGTGAGCCGTATGAACATGGCGCAATTAATGTGGCGGAGCTTTTTGCCGCGCCTTTGGCTAATACGCTTAATATTTCACTTAGCCGTATGGCTAACGCCATAGTACAAAATCAATTAAACCCGCAGCACACCTATATATTACTGTGTAGAAGCGGCAATCGTTCTAAAATTGCAGCGGCAAATTTACAGCAATTAGGCTTTGCGAATATTTATAACGTAGCGGGTGGCTTGGCGTTGGTGAGCTAATTATGGGCCTAGTTTTGAGGATGTTTTAACCACCTATAAAGCTAGGCGAGTGCATACGATGCATTTTATGCTTTGGGCCTATAATGTTTCGAAGTTTAATTTGCAGCAGTGTGTTTGGTTTTTTACATGGATGTAAGCCAGTAGCGTAACGCAAGAGCAGTTACTGAGCCCATAAGGGAACAAACCTCGCGCCAGGATTAAATTGTTCCTAGTTTGTACAAATTTTAATCCTAAAAGGTCAACAGGCCCTAATTCATGAATATTTAATAAATGTTGTTTAAACTATTAAATGCTTAAAATTTGTGGGTAATTAATTCATAAAATTTTTATGATACCGGTGTCAAAAGTAAAAAATTGCGTTATTATCTGCATCATAAATTATAAAAACAGCATTTTTATTGCTTTTTTCGTTATACTAAGCGCTTGCTTTTTTACTAGCACTACGCGCAATTAGCGAAGTCTTTTTACCTAAAACTGTTTTTAAATCATTAATTTAAATATTTTAGAGGATATTTACATGTCTAATCGTTCGCAATTAGCAAGTTGGCAAGCACTACAAAATAGTGCCGCGCAGATGAAACAAACCCATCTAAAAACGTTATTTGCACAAGATGATACACGATTTGATGCATTCTCTACTCAAATTCCGGGTGTGTTGTTTGATTATTCAAAGCAGCGTATTGATAAAACTATTTTTGCACAACTCATCGAGCTTGCTAAAGAGTGTGACATTACCTCTTGGCGCGACAAGATGTTTAGCGGTGAAAAAATCAATATTACAGAAGAGCGTGCTGTTCTTCATACTGCTTTACGTAATCGTGCCCATACGCCTTTAGTTGTTGACGGCGAAGACGTAACGCAAGCGGTTGATAACGAATTAGCAAAAATTAAAACCTTTGTAGAAAAAGTACGCAGTGGGCAATGGGTAGGCTACACAGGTAAAGCAGTAAAAGATGTGGTAAGCATTGGTGTAGGTGGTTCAAACCTAGGTCCGCAAATGGCAACCGAAGCGCTAAAAGCACTTGCTGATGACACTTTAAATGTTCATTACGTATCTAATGCTGACGGTGTTCAAATTGCCTCTGTGTTAAAAGCAATTGACCCAGAAACAACCTTGTTTGTTATTTCATCGAAAACATTTACCACATCAGAAACCATGACCAACGCCAAAACGGCCGTTGATTGGTTTTTACAAACAGCAAAAGATGACAGCGCCATTGCTAAGCATTTTGTTGCTGTTAGCACAAACTTAGAAAAAACCGCAGCCTTTGGTATTAGCGATGAAAACGTATTCACTATGTGGGATTGGGTAGGGGGTCGCTTTTCACTTTGGAGTGCGATAGGCTTACCTATTGCGTTATACCTAGGTTATGACGCGTTTGAAGCTATTTTAGAAGGCGCATTTGAAGTAGATGAGCACTTTAAAGCAGCCCCATTTGAGCAAAATATTCCGCTTATAATGGCACTACTTAGTGTATGGAATACCAGCTTTTTAGGCTTTACGTCGCAAGCTATTTTACCGTACGACCAAGCGCTTCATATGTTACCTGCGTATTTACAGCAAGGTGAGATGGAAAGTAACGGTAAACACGTAAACTTTGCAGGCGAAACCGTACCTTATACAACGGTTCCTATTATTTGGGGTATGACCGGTATTAACGGCCAACATGCGTTTTATCAGTGCTTACACCAAGGTAATGTAATTGTACCTGCTGATTTTATAGCCTCAGTTAAGCCGCAGGTAGCTGTAGATAAGCATCACGATATTTTATTATCTAACTTTTTAGCGCAAACAGAAGCAATGATGAGCGGTGTAGATGCACAGCAAGTCACAGAAGATTTAGCCGCTAAAGGTAAAACACAAGCGCAAATTGATGAGTTACTAAATCATAAAATTCATCAGGGGAATCGCCCTACAACATCTATACTGCTAGATACAGTTGATGCAAAAACAGTAGGACGCTTAATTGCGCTGTACGAACATAAAATTTTCTGCCAAGGCATAATTTTAGAAATTTGCTCATTTGATCAATGGGGTGTAGAGCTTGGTAAAGGCCTTGCCTCTAAAATTGAAAGCGAACTAACCGATGACAGCGTAAAACACGCCCACGATAGTTCAACAAATGGCTTAATCGCGTACTACAAGCAACACCGTACGCAGTAATATATTCGCTTATGTAAATAAGCAAACCGAGTACCTTTGAACGGGTAGCGCTGGAGTTCTTAGGGCCTGTATTTTTGTGAGAGGATTTACAGGACTCCTAAGACTCATTTAATTGTGCGAACAGTCAAATAATAAATAAAACGCCATAGCGTAAAACATTCAATAGGCTTTTATTAACACTAAGAGCCACTGTCATTCAAGCACTAAACCTGCATACCAAGCGGCTTATGGAAGTCGCTTTTAGGTATTACAAACGTAGAGAGTAACTATGCTTAATCCTTTTGATATTATAATTTTTGGGGGCGGTGGTGATCTTGCGTTACGCAAATTGCTACCTGCAATGTACAGAGCATATCAAGAAGGCAACTTACCAGAAGGCTCGCGTATTCTGCCTACAGTGCGTGAAGAAAGTAAGCGTGCTGACTACATAGAAACAGCACACAACGCACTGAAAGAATTTTTAAGTAAAGGCGAATTTAACGCTAAAGATTGGAAAGCATTTTCTACTTACTTAGTGCCTGTAGTAAGCAACGTAACCGAAGCTGACGACAACTGGGATGTACTTAAAGGCATTTTAGATGAGCACGACAACAATAAATCTCGCGTATTTTATTTATCACTTCCGCCTGCTGTTTATGGCACATGTTGTGAAATTTTATCAACGAAAGGTTTAATCACACCCACTTCACGTGTGGTTGTTGAAAAGCCAATTGGTTACTGCGGCGAATCAGCAGAGGCTATCAATGGTAAAATTGCAGAGTTTTTTGACGAAGAGCAAATTTTCCGTATTGACCACTACTTAGGTAAAGAGACAGTACAAAACCTAATGGCACTGCGTTTTTCAAATTCACTGTTTGAAAACATGTGGGATGCTAAATCTATTGATAATATTCAAATTAGTTTATCTGAAACGGTAGGCCTTGAAAGCCGTGCTGGTTTTTACGATAAAGCCGGTGCACTGCGCGACATGGTGCAAAACCACCTATTACAGTTATTGTGCTTAGTGGCAATGGAATCACCAAATAAACTAAACGCAAATAGCATCCGTACTGAAAAACTTAAAGTATTAGAAGCACTTCGTCCGTTACTTGAAGGTGACGTAGATGAAAATATCGTTCGCGGTCAATACGTACCAGGGGATTTAAACGGTAAAATTGTACCAGGTTACTTAGAAGAGCTTAACGAAGGTTCAAGTAAAACAGAAACCTTTGTGGCTATTCGTGCACACATTGATAACTGGCGCTGGGCGGGGGTACCTTTTTACCTTCGTACTGGTAAGCGTATGGCTAAACGTTGTGCAGAAATTGTGGTTGAGTACAAAAAAGTATCGCACAATATTTATGAAGAAAACGTGGGTAATATTGAGCCAAACCGCCTTGTTATTCGTTTGCAGCCTGAAGAGACGATTCAATTAACGCTTATGTCTAAGCGCCTTGATAATCTTGAAATGCAATTAGAGCCGGTAACGATGAATATTGAGCTTTCTCAAGCATACAGCAACGGTTTCCATTCTGATGCGTACAAACGCTTAATGCTTGATGCTGCAGCTAATAACCCATCGTTATTTATACACCGTGACGAAGTTCGTCAAGCGTGGAAATGGATAGATCCAATTATTGAGCGCTGGCAAACCAAAGGCAAACCTGCACTTTACCGTGCTGGTAGCTGGGGACCGGATGATGCTGATGAATTATTAGCTGAAAACAACCACGTGTGGTTTAACACAGGCGATAAGGCGTAAGGTATGGCAACACTTGTTGAAAAATTTTTTGACTCAAAAGATGAGTTAACCGCTGAGCTATCACACACGCTTGAGCAATCTTTACGTGATGGCATAAAAAGTGATGGCCGTGCTGTGCTAATGGTATCGGGCGGTTCGTCTCCGGCGCCGGCGTACAAGCACTTATCAACGCTTGATTTAGATTGGCAAAATATAGATGTAGCCATGGTTGATGAGCGCTGGGTTGAGCCAAGCCACGAAAAAAGTAACGAAGCGTTTATAAAAAGCACCTTGTTACAAAATTACGGCAGTGCCGCTAATTTTATTACCATGAAAAACGATGCAGCAACGGCAGAGCAGGGCGCACAAGTATGTGAAGCCGCTTATGGCGCTTTAAAAGCACCGTATGATGTAACAATTTTAGGCATGGGCCCAGATGGCCATACAGCGTCTTTGTTCCCACATGCAGAGGGCCTTGAGCATGGTTTAACAACACAGCAAACTGTGTGCGCTATTAATGCAATAGAAAGCGACGTGACAGGCAGCATTACAGAGCGTATGACACTGACTTTAAATGCAATAGCAAACTCTAAAGTGGTTAAACTCCTGATCAGTGGTGAAGAAAAGCTAGCGGTTTACAAGCAAGCTAAAGCGGGTGGTGATGTAAACGATATGCCACTTCGCGCTGTGCTAAACCACCCAAGCATAAATATTGAAGTGTATTGGGCGCCTTAATTTAGCCGCTCATTTACAGTTTAAAAAGGCAGCTTAATTAAGCTGCCTTTTTATTTGGCTAAATAACGTGCTAAACCCATTCAAAAAATACCGTCAAACTGTTAACCAATGTTAATGGCTTTTATGATGCTGTATTAAAATTACCCGTTATTTGTACTGTTTTTGAGCGTATTGGCTGGGTTTTTATTGTCTGTTTTTTAGCAACGCCTAGATTTAGTTAAACTTTATTTTTTCATGACGGTTGTCATAAAACTTTCCCTTCCTTTTTTCGTTCAAAAGCATTAGCCTAAAGGCATTAACAATGAAACATATATATTAAAAATAAACGGAGCAGTAACATGGCGGAGCAACAAGTACAGCCTTTACACAACGAAAAGCATGCCAACACTAAAATTCAAAACGGCATCAACGTTGAATTTATGAAAACTCAACATTTAGTGCCAGTAGTTGCACATGAGTTTGCACGCGTAGCAAATGAATTCCCAATGTCTTTTGTTAAAAACAACGAAAGCGGTACTTTCCAAGCAGTTGCAATGTTTGGCCTAGAGCCAGGCGAAAACCTGTTTGTAGAAGATGGTAAATGGACAGCAGCTTTTGCGCCTATGGCATCAACGCGTTACCCATTAGGTCTAGTAAAGCACCCTGAGCAAGATCAGTACGGTATTGTGATTGACGAAGCAAGCTCGCTTGTAGGTGAAGAAGAAGGCAACGCATTATTTGAAAACGGTGAAGAAACAGACTACTTAAAGCGTCGTAAAGAGTCTTTAGTGTCTTTCATTGAGTTTTCTCAAGTAACAGAAGCATTCACTAAATACTTAGCTGATAAAGAGCTACTCGTAGCGCAAACGCTAACTGTAGACATTAAAGGCGAGAAAAAAGACATCAACGGTATTTACCTTATCGATGAGAAAAAACTTAACTCGCTTAGCGATGAAGAGTTTTTAGAGCTTCGTAAGCGCGGTTACTTAGCACCTATTTATTCGTTCTTAACATCTACTCACCAAGTAGCACGTTTAGCACGTTTAAAAGCTAAGCAAGACGCGTAATTACATACACGTTTAGCTAAAAAGCGCCTGATGGCGCTTTTTTTGTGCCATTAAACTTACTCTATGCCAATTGGGTTAAAAAGTAGGGGGGATGAAGGGAAATAACACCCTCGTATTTCGCATTATTATTAGGCTGTTTATTGGCTGCTTAAATAAAGTGCTAACTTAATACCGTTGATATTAGTTGAAAAAATACGTGTAACCATTCAAAGTAAATTCAATACTAAATTTTAAAAAGAGCGCACTATGAAAAAAACATTCTTATTGTCAGTTTTAGCCAGCGGCTGCTTAACACTAAGCACGCAAGCATTAAGTGAACAAGCCCCGTTTGCTATAGCGATTCATGGTGGAGCAGGCACAATTGAAAAAGCAAAATTTACCCCAGAGCAAGAAAAAGCCTACCGAGCAAAACTAGCCGAAGCTGTTGAAGCGGGTTACAGCGTACTTGAAAAGGGCGGCGAAAGTTTAGATGCAATCAGCACTGCTATTGAAGTATTAGAGCAGTCGCCTTACTTTAATGCTGGGCGCGGTGCAGTGTACACCTATGATGGCAGCCATGAACTTGATGCCTCAATAATGGATGGGCGAAACCGTCAAGCGGGTGCGGTCGCTGGCGTAAAGCACATAGAAAGCCCAATTCAATTAGCCCGCTTAGTAATGGATAACTCAGTACACGTAATGCTTAGTGGTCAAGGCGCTGAAGAATTTGCAAAAGAGCAGGGCGTTGCGCTGATAGAAAATAATATATTTGATACTAAGCACCGTTATGAAGCACTTATAAAAGCAAAGCAAAAATTAGAAAAAGAAAAAGCAACCAGCAAAAACTACCAAGCTGCGCATAAAGCCCTGCCTACAAATTATAAAATGGGCACCGTAGGCGCAGTGGCACTTGATAAAAACGGCAATTTAGCCGCAGGTACATCTACAGGTGGCATGACCGCAAAACGCTTTGGCCGCATTGGCGATTCCCCTGTTATTGGCGCGGGTACATTTGCTGAAAACGATTCGTGTGCGGTGTCGGCCACCGGTCACGGCGAGTATTTTATTCGCTACAGTGTTGCCAGTGATATTTGTGCACGCGTTAAATATCAAAATAAAACCATTGAACAAGCTGGGGATGAGGTTATTAACCAAGTACTTGCGCCTATAGGTGGTACAGGTGGGGTTATTATTGTGGATGCTAAAGGTCATATTAGTATGCCATTTAATACCTCGGGCATGTACCGAGCGAGCAAATCGAACACGCAAGCAACCTTTGTGGGCATTTTTAAAAACCAATAGCGTGATATATAAGCCTTATAGGGATTGTAGGATTAACGCTGCGCGTTTATTTTGATACTATTAGCCCTCATTTATTAAATTTATAAGGTGTGCGGGTGGTAAACCTAGGTCAGTTGTTTGGCGAGCTTAAAACGTGCTTAAAAAAAGATCAGTTTATATTTAAAAAACGCTTACATAGCGTAAAAAAAATACAAGACGAGACTAAGCAGGCCAATGCCCTTGAAAAAATAGCGGCTGATATTACCCGCAGCCAGCAGCTACGTGAAAAACGTTTAGCTGAGCTGCCCGCTGTAACGTACCCTGAGCAATTACCGGTAAGTCAAAAAAAGGACGTCATTAAAGACACCATTGCGAACAATCAAGTGGTGATTATTGCCGGTGAAACAGGCTCAGGTAAAACCACGCAAATACCAAAAATGTGTTTAGAGCTTGGCCGTGGGGTTGATGGCTTTATTGGCCATACCCAGCCACGACGTTTAGCCGCGCGCAGTGTAGCTAACCGCATTGCTGAGGAAATGAAATGTGAGATTGGCCAACAAATCGGTTTTAAAATACGTTTTAGCGATCAGGTTTCTAATAATACGTATGTAAAACTGATGACCGACGGTATTTTGCTCGCCGAAATACAACAAGACCGCTTTTTAAATCAGTACGACACCATCATTATTGATGAAGCCCATGAGCGCAGCTTAAATATCGATTTTATTTTAGGGTATTTAAAAAACTTACTGCCAAAGCGCCCCGACTTAAAAGTTATTATTACCTCGGCGACCATTGATCCTGAACGTTTTTCAAAGCACTTTGATGATGCGCCAATTATTGAAGTGTCGGGACGTACATTCCCCGTTGAGGTGCGCTATAACCCTATAAGCGATATAAATAAAGACGCTATGGAAGCCGAAGGCGACCAACTGCAAGGTATTTTTGATGCGGTAGATGAGCTGTGCGCTGAAGGGCCAGGGGACATTCTCATATTTTTAAATGGCGAGCGCGAAATACGCGATACCGCAGAGGCGCTCTCTAAACGTAATTTAAAACACACCGACGTATTACCACTTTATTCGCGCTTATCTAACGCAGAGCAAAACCGTATATTTGCCCCGCATTCGCGCCGCCATATCATTTTATCAACCAACGTGGCCGAAACCTCATTAACGGTGCCGGGTATTCGTTATGTAATAGACCCAGGTACAGCGCGTATTAGCCGTTACAGCTATCGTACTAAAGTACAGCGTTTACCTATTGAGCCTATTTCTCAGGCAAGTGCGAACCAACGTATGGGACGCTGTGGCCGTGTTGAAGCGGGTATTTGTATTCGCTTGTATTCGCAAGATGACTTTATATCTCGCCCAGAATTTACAGACCCAGAAATACTGCGCACTAATTTAGCCTCTGTTATTTTGCAAATGTTGGCATTAGGGCTTGGCGATATGAGCGAGTTTCCGTTTGTACAAGCGCCAAATAGCCGCAATATTAACGATGGTTTAACCCTACTTGAAGAACTTCAGGCGATTAAGCCGAGTAAAAAGCGCCATCAAACGAGTTTAACGCAATCAGGGCGTGAGCTTAGCCGCTTACCGGTCGACCCGCGTTTAGCTAAAATGGTGTTGACGGCTAATAAGCTCGGCGCACTGCGAGAAGTTATTATTATTGTGGCAGCGCTATCGATTCAAGACCCCCGAGAGCGCCCGCAAGAAAAACGCGCAGCAGCGAACGAAAAGCACAGCCGCTTTGATGACCCTGACTCGGATTTTATTGCTTTTTTAAATCTTTGGAATTACCTAGAAGAGCAGCAAAGTGAGCTGACAAATAGCCAGTTTAGAAAGTTGTGCCAAAAAGACTTTTTAGCTTATATGCGTATTCGTGAGTGGCAAGACATTGTTTATCAAATAAGCACTGTGTGCAACGAAATGAAAATTAAAGCCACCACGCAAGTGGCTGACTCTGAGCTAATACACAAAGCGTTACTGAGCGGCATGTTAAGTCACATAGGCTTTAAAGACGAAAAGCAAATATATAAAGGCGCTCGCAATAGCCAGTTTCATATTTTTCCGGGTTCTGGATTATTTAAAAAGAGCCCCAAATGGATTATGTCGGCAGAGCTGGTAGAGACCAGTAAACTATACGCACGTATTAATGCCAAAATAGATATTAATTGGGTAGAGCCCCTTGCACAGCATTTAGTAAAACGAAGCTATTCTGAGCCGCATTGGGAGAAAAAACCAGGCGCTGTTATCGCGTTTGAGCAACAAACCTTGTACGGCTTATTGGTGGTTAATAAACGCCGCTGTGTGTATAGCAATATAGACCCTAAAGTTAGCCGTGAGCTGTTTGTACGCACCGCCCTTGTAGAGCAAGAGCTTGGCTTAAATGAGCAATTTTTAGCGTACAACCGCGAGCTAATAGAAGATATTCAGGTACTTGAGCATAAATCGCGACGTCGCGATATTTTGGTTGATGAGCAAACGTTATTTGAATTTTACGATAAAAAAATACCTAAAGAAATCAACAACCGTGCAGCCTTTATAAAGTGGTATAAAACCCAAAAGCAAAAAGATAAACGCTACCTATACATGACCCGTGAAGAGCTTATGCAACACGGTGCAAGTAATATTACTGAGTTTGATTACCCTGATACATGGCAGCAAGATAATATTATTTTGCCGCTGAGCTATCATTTTGATCCAGGACAAGCTGTTGATGGGGTGGCTGTACAAATACCGGTAGCACTTTTAAACCAAGTGCAAGAAACCGGGTTTGATTGGCACATACCTGCTTTTAGGCATGAGCTAATAAGTGGTTTAATTAAATCGTTACCTAAGTCGTTACGTCGTAACTTTGTACCTGCTCCCAATTACGCTGATGCTGTACTGGCAGCCATTGAGCCTATGCAAGGCAGCTTACTTGATGCACTTACTACACGCTTACTAAGAATGACAGGCGTAAAAGTAGATATAGAAGCGTGGGATTTAAACGCACTGGCGCCTCATTTAAGGTTGCAGTTTGAGGTGCGTGATGAGCACGATAAATTGCTTGCACGCGGGCTAGATTTAGCAAAACTAAAAGCACAGCTGCAAGGCAAAGTAACCGATACGCTTTCGAAGGTGGCCGATAAAGGCATTGAAAAAGCCGATTTAACACAATGGGACTTTGGCGCTTTGCCTGCCTCGTACGTTAAAAAGCAAGGCCAATACGAAATAAAAGCTTACCCAGCGCTGGTAGATAAAAAATCCACAGCGGCAATTGAGCTCTTTGATAGTGAAGAAAAAGCCCAGCAAGCGCATCAGCAAGGTTTACGGCGTTTAGTTTTATTAAATGTGCCGTCGCCAATAAAGTACCTTCAGCAAAACTTGCCTAATAAAGCTAAACTGGGCTTGTACTTTAATCCGTTTGGGAAAATTGCAGATTTAATTGATGATTGTATTGCCGCCGGCGTAGACAGCTTATTAATAAAGCATGGCGATATACGCGATGAAAACGCTTTTGATAAAGTTAAAGAGCAAATTAGGGGCGAACTAGGCGATGCTGTGGTAGAAATCGCCACCCAGGTTGAACAAGTTTTAAGCATTGCTCACGCGTTGCATAAAAAAATGAAAGGGCGTGTCGATTTAACTATGATAACTGCCCATGGCGATATAAAATCGCAGCTTGAGTCACTTATCTTCAAAGGATTTGTCAGTGCTCACGGTGCGAATAAAATGCCCGACCTAATTCGTTATTTAAAAGCGATTCAAAAACGTTTAGAAAAACTGCCTGTTGATCCTAACCGCGATAGACTGTGTGTTTTAGAACTTGAAAAAGTAGCGCAAGAGTACAAAAAGCTCGTAAATAAAATTCCAAAAGGCTTGCCTATTCCGCAACAGGTAAACGCTATTTTTTGGATGCAGCAGGAACTTAGGGTGTCACTGTTTGCGCAAACCTTAGGTACCCCATATCCTATTTCTGCAAAACGCGTTATGAATGCGATAAAAGAGATAGAATAAAACTTGCATTTTCTATTAAGCTTAGTACCTTAATAGAAGGATTTATTTTTGGTTGAGAAGGAAGCGACATACCTATGTCCTCATCGGTTGAACATAAGATTAAGCGATTGTTAGTTGTAGATGACGAGTATTTTAATTATGAAATGCTTAAATCTGCCCTGACTTCAAAATTTGATGTTAGTTATGCTGACTCGGGGAAAAGCTGTTTGGCGTCTGCCATTGCTAACCCGCCGGATATTATTTTGCTTGATGTATGTATGCCTGGCCTCGATGGGTATGATACATGTCGGATGCTTAAGCACACGCCTGAGACTAAAAATATACCTGTTGTTATGGTTTCGGGCTTAGAGTCGCCCTCGGAAAAGCAAGCTGGCTTTGATGCAGGGTGTGATGCCTATGTAGTAAAACCGTTTTCGATGGGTACTTTATTTGAGCAAATAAACACGGTTGTTTAAAGGTGATGCATGTTTACTGAAGATAAGCGCAATTTTAGACGTATGCAGGTTAATACTCCTGCGCAATTAACAACAATAGAGCCAGTTGCTGGGCTAAATTATAACGCAGAATGTGTTGATTTAAGTGCCACTGGGTTATCACTACATTTAGATGACTTGCTTGAGCTCGATACTTTGCTAAAGGTTAATATAGAATCGACTCACCCAAGTATTGCCTCTTTAAATGCAACGGCTAAAGTTATACGTGCTAGCAAAGAAGACGATGGCACCATTACCGCAGGATTAGAAATAGTTCAGTTTAATTAAATTGAATAAACACCTAGCGGCTGGCTTTTGCTATTGCGGGTGTTAAATAACGTTCGATTTTATTACCTACGTCCTTGTAGGTAATAACAATAATTTTTAGTAAACCTTACAAATCAAGCCTTTTAAGTAAAAGCCTTCAGGGTAACTGCCAGCAATAGGGTGATCGGCCGCTTGATTTAAACGCTCCATAATCAATAGCTCTTTACCTGCATCTAGCGCAGCGTCTGCTACCACTTTTTGAAACAAGTTTTGCTCCATTAATCCAGAGCACGAGAAGGTAAGTAATGTACCGCCTGGTTTTAATATTTGCATAGCAATCATGTTTATATCTTTATAACCACGACATGCACCGGTTAACTGCGCTTTGTTGTCTGCAAATTTTGGTGGGTCCATCACAATAGTGTCAAACTGTTTGCCTTCCTCACGGTATTGGCGTAATAGCTTAAACACATCTTGTTTTACAAAATCGACTTTATTTAAATCTAAGTTATTGTGCTCTACGTTACGCTTAGCGGTATCCAGTGCTGGTTGTGATACATCAACATTAGTGACGTGTTTACAGCCACCACGCAGTGCGTAAAGTGAGAAAGTACCTGTGTAGCTAAAGCAATTTAATACGGTTTTATCTTTTGAAAAGCGCTCAAGTGCTGCGCGGCTATCACGTTGATCCAGGTAAAAGCCTGTTTTATGACCTTCTAAAATGTCTACTTCAAGCTTTAAGCCATTTTCTTCAATAACCACCGGCTCTGAAGGTTCGTTGCCCCACAGTACACCTTTAATAGGTTCTAAGCCTTCTTTGGTGCGCACGTCTACATCTGAGCGCTCATAAATATTTGCGCCAGGAAAAATAGCCATTAACGCGCCTACAATTTCACCTTTATGGCGCTCAGCGCCAGCACTTAGTAATTGGCAAACTAAGGTGTTATCAAACTTATCAATGGTTACACCTGGCAAATAGTCAGACTCAGCAGCACACAACCTAAAGCCAGTTAAACCGCCTTCGGCTATTGCATGCTCGCGGGCATGTAAAGCACGGCGTAAACGACGCTCAAAAAAGTGTTGGTCTATTACTTCTTTTTCATCAAAGCTCCACACACGCGCTCTTATTTGTGAGTGAGGGCTATAAGCAGCGGTGGCTAAAAACTTACCTTCGCTGTCGTGAATGGTGACCGTATCGCCTAGGCCTGGTTTACCTTTAATTTTTTTGATGGCTTTTGAAAATAACCAAGGGTGTTTTCTTTTTAATGATTTTTCGCGACCAGCTTGTAGGTAAACGGCAGATGACATAAGGCTTCTCAGTTGTAATAAATAAGCGCTGTATTTTAGTCAAGCATAGGGCAACATACAATGAATGTTTTGCAAGGGAGGTGTAAAGCGCGTTAAAGTACGGATAATTCTCATATAAATTAGTTTTTTGGAACATCACTGTGGCCAACACTGCTTTAAGCCCTGAGTTACAACAGCTTGATTCTCAATGTCGCTCATTTATTACTTCGTTAATACATGCCGATGTAGCACACGACATAACACATATTGAACGCGTAGTGCGTGTTGCCATTCAATTATGTCACGCCGAGCAAGCCAATATGAATATTGTTTTGCCAGCGGCGTGGATGCACGATTGTGTTGCGGTGGCAAAAAACCACCCCGATAGAGCAAAAGCATCTACTATGGCGGCAGATAAAGCCATTGCGTTTTTAAAATCAATTAACTACGACGCATGTTTGTTTGATGATATTCATCATGCTATCGCTGCCCATAGCTTTAGCGCCAATATAGCGGTTAAAACTGTAGAAGCGCAAATCGTGCAAGATGCCGATAGAATGGATGCACTCGGTGCAATAGGCGTTAGCCGTTGTATGAAAGTAGGGGGCTCTATTAGCCGCTTACTGTATAACCCTGATGACCCATTTTGTGTTAACCGCGAAGCAGATGATAAAACCTATACCCTTGATCATTTTTTTATTAAATTGCTCCATATTGCTAAGAGTATGAATACACCCTCAGCTAAAGCTGAAGCAGAGCGACGCACAGAGTATATGTATGCGTTTTTAGAGCAGCTAAAATCAGAAATTGGTCAATAATATGAGTGCTCCTTTATTATCGGGCATTGATCATTGCCACCTTAATGTTGAAAACATCCCAGAAGCGCTAAAGTGGTACAAGCAGGTACTAGGCTTTAGCGTAGTTGAAGAGCTTGCCTTTTGGGATGAAAATGGCAAAGGGCCACTCACACTTGAAGATAGCGAAAAAACAACGCGTTTAGCGTTATTTGAAGGACAGGTGCGAAGCAAAGGTATTGCGTTTTCAGCCACCGGTGCACAGTTTATTGGTTGGGTTGATTATTTAAATGGCTTAAACATAAAAACTGTACTGGCCGATCACGGTGTAACGTTTTCGCTTTATTTTAAAGATAACAGTGGGAATAGCCACGAAATAACCTCTCATGACTACCCGCACATAAAAGCGGTATATGGTGATGTAAAACAAGGCTCGCGCACTCGCAATACTTAGTGTTGCTCTTGGTAAGCGCTTTTAATTGCGATTATAGCATCGAGCTTATTTACAAATAAATTGATGAGGTGGGGGTCAAAGTGTTTACCCGCTTGTGCTTGCATATGCTCAAGCGCTTCTTCTACACCCCAAGCCTCTTTATACGGGCGT
Source organism: Pseudoalteromonas sp. 1CM17D (assembly GCF_023161805.1). Lineage (NCBI taxonomy): Bacteria > Pseudomonadati > Pseudomonadota > Gammaproteobacteria > Alteromonadales > Pseudoalteromonadaceae > Pseudoalteromonas > Pseudoalteromonas sp. 1CM17D. Next base: position 134,957 of record NZ_JALNTP010000011.1, read on the forward strand.
TTAGAGGTAAGGGCATCAAATACATCTGCAATAGCCACAATACGCCCTTCAACCGATATTTGTTCGCCTTTTAAACCATTAGGGTAGCCACTGCCATCCCACTTTTCGTGGTGCTCTATAGCCAGTTTATGGGCAAGTTGTAATAGCGGTGATGAGGAATTTGCTAAAATTTGTGCACCAATAGTCGCATGCTGTTTCATGTGGTCAAATTCGTCAGGGGTTAATCGCCCAGGCTTTAATAAAATAGCATCCGGAATACCTATTTTACCTACATCGTGCATAGGGGCTGCTTGGCGAAGTAGCTCTGCTTGTTGCTCACCCATGCCAAATTCTAATGCTAATAATTTACTGTATTGGCTCATCCTAGCAATGTGTTCGCCAGTGTCTGTGTCTTTATACTCTGCAGCGCGGCCTAACCGATGTACTAAATCAACATGGGCTTGCTTTAATTGCTCGGCTTGTACAAGCGATAAATGCGTTTTAACACGTGCGCGTATAATCGCGGGGCTAATAGGTTTAGTAATGTAATCAACAGCGCCAAGTTCAAAGCCTTTAAACTCATCGCTTTCATCGCCCAAAGCCGTTACAAAAATAATTGGAATATGCGAAAGCGCAGGTGTGCTTTTAAGTATTTCGCACACCTCAAAGCCATTCATATCGGGCATCATGATATCGAGTAATATAAGTTTAGGCTGTTCTTTTTCTAGTAGCGCAAGTGCTGCAGCGCCTGATTTAGCAAAAGACATACGGTATTGATTACCTAATACTTCTCGCATGACTTTTAAGTTAGCAGGTTCATCGTCAACGATTAATATACGTGGTTTGTCGTTGCTAAAATCCATTCAATATTCTCATTCTTGGGTAAACTCTTTAATTAGACCGTCTAGCACGTGTTGCGCCTGATCAAAGTCAAATTCATCAAATGCGTTTACAACCTCATTTATTTGAGTTTGTAAGTGTGCAGGGGCGTTATTTTCAAGCTGCGCAAGTAAATCATCGTTGAGCTCGGCGCTTTGCGCTTCATGGTGCAGCGTTTCACACAGTGACTTTAATTCAGCCGCGTTTAGCGTGCTTTTTTGCTCAGTATTTTCACTCTCAGCAGGCGTGATTTGTGCGCACTCATCGCCTGATATTAATTGCGTTATTGTCTCTAACTCGCCTTTTATTTGTGTTACTAACGCTGTAGATTGCTCAGAAGTTTGCTCGCGCTCTAACTTGGCTAATAAAGTCATTAATGTTGTTAGGCCTAAATTACCAGCGACCCCTTTAAGGGTATGTATCAGGCTATTGGCGTTTTTAATCTCAGATAACTTACTGTTAAATAAAATATCAAATCGTTTATTGCTGTCATTGATAAATTTGGCAATTTCGGTTAACTGCTTGCATTTATTGCCCCAAAGCATCACACCTTTTTCAAAGTCGATGTGTTTAGCCTCAGGGTCTGATTGGCTAATAACCATATCTTTAGCAATACCTAAGCCAAGCACCTGGGCAATTTCTTGGTTAAGCTGATTTATATCTATCGGCTTATTAGCAAAGCCGTTCATGCCGGCACGTTTAGCTGTGAGTTTATCTTGCTGTAGAACGCTTGCCGTTAACGCAATAATGGGGGTAAATTTAAGCTGCCTTTGCTTTTCTATGGCTCTAATTTTTGTGGTTGCTTCTATGCCATCACACTCAGGCATATGAATATCCATTAAGATGACATCAAAATCTTGCTTCTCGAATATTGCAATAGCCTCTAAACCGTTGCTTGCTTTGCTTACCAAATGTTGATCTTTAGAAAGTAATAACGAAAGCAGCTCGGTGTTTTGCTCAATATCATCCACCACAAGTACCCTGAGCGATGGTAATTGAGTGTGCAGGCCATCGAAATGGTCTATTTTTTCTGCATCGCCTTGTTTAAGCGGTAAAGAGAAGTAAAAGCAGCTACCTTTGTTTTCTTCACTGACTAGGTTTATAGTGCCGCCCATCAGCTCTACTAATTGTTTACTAATGGTTGTTCCCAGGCCTGTACCGCCAAAGCGACGAGTAGTGGTGCCATCGGCCTGAACAAACGGCTGAAATATAGCTTTAACACGGTCTTTGGCAATACCTATGCCGGTATCTTGCACTTCAAAAAAGAGCTGATCAGTTTGCGTAGTACTTACAGTGAGCTCAACCGAACCTTGCTCGGTAAATTTAATGGCGTTACCGATGAGGTTAGTTAAAATTTGCCTTAACCTATCTGGGTCGCCATAGTAAGTTGTGGCAACAGAGTCTTTAATATTCAATTTTAAACGCAAGTCTTTCTTTTTTGCTTCAAGCCAAAATGTCGAAATAATGCTATCGAGTACTTGTTTTAAACTAAAGTGAACGGGTTCAATAGTTAGCTTTCCGCGCTCAAGTTTTGCGGTATCAAGCACTTCATTAAGTAACCTTAATAATGAACGCGCCGCATTATTAACTGTAACCAAGTGTTTTTGCTGTTCTTGGTTTAGCGGAGTGTCCATCAGTAGGTCGCTAAAACCGATAATAGAATTCATCGGCGTACGGATCTCATGGCTCATATTAGCCATAAAAGATTGCTTAGCGTGCGCTGCTTCTTCAGCTTGCAATTTTGCCTGTTCAAGTTTGTCTTCGTATTCTTTTTGTTCTGTAATATCAACCAATACCCCATCTATCCACTGCGGGTTATTATCTTTATCACAGGTAATACTGCCTTTATCTAATACCCAGGCAACTTTGCCGTTACGGTGGCGAATACGATACTCTACCGAGTACTTTAAACTTGAGGTCATGGCTTGCGCTACGGCTTCGTTTACCGTTGGCTGATCTGTTTTCAAAATAAGATCGTTAAGTTCTATGCAGCTTTCTGTGAACTCTTCTGGCGTGTACCCTGTTAGTTCAGCCACTGTTGGGCTGATAAATAACATGCTCCAGTTTTCGTCGTACTTACAGCGAAAAGCAGCGCCAGGCATATTATCCATTAAAGAGCGGTACTTTTGCTCTTTTTCAATAAGGCTTTGCTGCATAGCGCGTTGTTCGGTTAAATCGGTGATAAAGCCAACATATAACGGCATATGGCCGGGCTGATTAACTTCCCCTATACCTAAGCGAATAGGAAAAAGGTGGCCATCTTTGTGTTTGGCAGACACATCCCTATTTATACCAATTACTTTTCCTAGATCTACATTTTTGGCGTGAGACAAATAGCCATCATGGTGGCGAGCGATTTCATCGGCCATCAGCATTTTTACATTATGACCTTGAACTTCGTTTTCTCGCCAACCAAAAATTTTGCTGGCCGCTTCGTTAAAGCTCAAAATAATGCCGGTGTGATCTATAGTCACAATGCCATCAATAGCAGTGCCTAAAATAGCATTTAGTCGAGATTCATCCGCCGATTTTTCCTCAAGCAGTAAGCGGTATCTAACCATGCCATTTATAACTGCAATAACACAGGTTATAGCAACAGTCGCGGTAGCTACGGCAATAGCCACAAAAGCAAGTTCAGTGGTTGACTCTTGATAATCGGGTAAAAGCGGTGTGGTTGCAACAAAGCGGGTAGCGGCCATACCCATATAGTGCATGCCTGCCACCGCTGAGCCTAAAATAACAGCGGTAATGGCGCGCGCTTGCAGTTGTGATAAATTAGGTAGCAAACGCGTTAAATGATAACGCGTAAAAAGTGCTATAAACGATAAACCAACAGCGACCACAATTGATAAAGCAAATATGATTGCATCGTAACGTAGTAACGGGGCCAGCTCCATTGCTGCCATACCGCTGTAGTGCATTGTACCAATGCCTGAGCCTAGTAAAATAGAGCAAATAATAAGGTTTTTATATGACCCTTGCGATTTTACTAAAATCGAAAAAGCGTACTGACATGAAATAAACGCCGGTAAAAAAGACAAAACGGTAATGATTGGGTCGTAGTGTATTTCTGTGCATAACGAAAAGGCCAACATACCTATAAAATGCATGCTCCAAATTCCGGCCGATAAAACCGTGGCACCGGTTACATTGGCTAAGCGTTTATAGTTTTCGAATTGCGTTTGCTTTGCTACATCAACTAACCAGAGCGTAAAAAAGGCAGCAAAAATAGCGGTAATGACCGATAAACTAACCAGTATAGGGTTATATGCACCGTTAATAATGAGGCTCGGATCGTGGTCGGTTATAAAAAATGCAGACAGCATAGTGGCTCAAATTAGTATCTTTATTGAACTAGTTTAATAGATTTATTTTATAAATAAACTGTTAATCTAATAATTTATATTATAAATCAGTGAGGTTACTTTTTAGCATTAAAGTATTAACATGCGTAGCGTACTTTATTAATAAGACGTGATTTTGCGTAAATAAAAATAATAATAAACACTGAGCCCATTTATTTATCGCTAAATAACTGCATTGATTAAATAAGGCTTTATAATACGCTTTTATTTATATTTAGAGCATACACCTTGTTTGAGTATCAGCTAAAACGCAGTGCAAGGCGTAAAACAGTGGCAATAAAAGTTAGCCAAAAATTAGTTACTGTTTATGCGCCTACACACGTGCCAAAACTACAAATAGAACAATGGCTGTTTAGTAAAAAAGAGTGGGTAACTGCGCAATTACATAAACAACTTAACGCCATTGATACTCAACAACACCCGTTTAAAAACCAGCAAATAATGGTTTTTGCTAAGCCATATACCATTACTTTTGCAAAAGGGACACGCTCGTATGTTCAGCCATCCGATAGCGAGTTTACTATTTACACTTCTAATCGAGTAAAAAAACAGCCTGAAAAACGCAAGCAGTTACTTTGCCTTGCCCTTGAAGAAACGCTAACAAACTACATTGAAATGCGTTTAGCTTATTATTGCCAACAGATGTCAGAAGCATTACCGACTAAATTGACGATTGGAAGTTATAAACGTAAGTGGGGGAGTTGTAATTCTCGGCGAGAGCTAACCTTTAGCCTTAACCTTGTTGGGGCGCCTCATCATATAATTGATTATGTTATTGTGCACGAATTGGCTCATTTAAAGTATTTGAACCACAGCAGCGCTTTTTGGAAGCGCGTAGCTAATTTTTATCCCGATTATAAATCTGCATCAGCATGGCTTAAAAACCACGGGGCAACATTACAGTGGGTATTTGATAATTAGTCTAAAAATGAAGTTTTAAATAGTAATGAAAAAGGTATAGAAAAGGATACTGAAGATAAGAAGTGGTGGAGGGAGCTGGATTCGAACCAGCGAAGGCTGAGCCGTCAGATTTACAGTCTGATCCCTTTGGCCGCTCG
>NZ_JALNTP010000012.1:0-99718 GCF_023161805.1 Pseudoalteromonas sp. 1CM17D
CTCGCTAGGGCTGCGCATCTTACGCTTTCCTATTTTTTTGTCAACACTTAATTTTGTTAAACTTGAAAGTTTTTAAAACTAAGTTTTACTCAACTCACTGAGTAGCTTGTGCCTCGCTATGCGTTGCGCTCTGCCGTCTCAGTGGGGTCGCATTATAGGGAGATCCGAAAACAGATCAACCCTTTTCTGAAGAAAACTTGAAATAAATGACTGTTCGCGTGAAATTGAAGCAAAGTGGTTACTTTAAACACTAAAAAGGCCCTTACGGGCCTTTTTAGTTAGTTTACGATGAGTTTCCAACCGAGTTTACTTTGCAATTTAGACTCTTGTTGTAGCTCACTAGCCATAAGAGGGTGTTCTTTTAACCAGTTATTGGCAAACTTTAAGTCTAAGGTGTCTTTTTCTACAGATAACTCTATTTTAGGAAGTACGTCGTCTTGTCGGCGCATCGATAATATTACGGCAATTCTTAATAACCTAACTAAGTATTGGGTAAGTGTACTATGTGCACCTAGAGCGTCGAAGCTGCCTTTTTGAATATCGGAGCGATGTGCATTAGCAACAGCTGCAATCACTTTATGTTCAGATTGTGAAAAACCTGGCATATCGGTGTTTTCTATAATGTAGGCTGTGTGCTTGTGATATTGCTTGTACTCTATTAATAAACCAATTTCGTGTAGTTGTGCTGCGGCTTTTAAAAGCGGCAACGCATTTTCACTAACAAGCGGCCAGCTTTCACCTACTTGTTCTGCCAGTTGAATAACTAAGCTCGATACACGATTAGCTTGCTTTTGATCAACATGGTAACGGTCCATAAACCCATCAACGGTGCGTTTACGAATGTCGTTGTTATGAAGCTCGGGCACCATACTGTAAAGCACACCTTCGCGAAGTGCACCGCCAGCTAATCCCATTTTTTCAATTTCAAGCGATTCAAATAGCGCAATTAAGATAGCTAGGCCAGATACAAAAACTAATCTACGCTCTTCGCTTAGACCAGGTAAGTCTAGTGCAGCGATAGTGCTAAACGTTATTGATTGCTCTTTTATTTTATTTAGCTTTTCTAGGGTGAGTAGTTCATCTAAGTGTTGCGCAACCATTATTTCTTGAATGGCTTGCACTGTGCCAGAAGCACCCGATGCAATTTGCCAACCTGCTTGTTTATACTCAGGGGCAATTTCATCAATAACTTCGTGGGCAGCTTTGATGGCAGCGTTAAAGTTTGCTTCACTTAATTGGCAATCTTTAAAATAGCGTTCTAAATAAGTAACACACCCCATATTTAAGCTTTTATAGTGCAGTGCCTCAAAACCCTTACCTATAACGACTTCGGTACTTGCACCACCAATATCAATAACTAGCTGCTTGCCAGTGCATGATGAAGTGTGTGCTACGCCTTTATAAATAGTGCGTGCTTCTAGCTCACCACTTATTACATTAATAGTATGGCCTAAGATTTTTTCGGCTTGTGCTTTGAAAACATCGGCATTCGTCGCAAGACGTAATGTGGCCGTTGCTACTATGGTTATATTTTGTTTTGGAATGTCTTGTAGGCGCTCAGCAAAAAGTGCAAGGCACTCCCAGCCTCGCTGCATTGCCTCAGTGCTTAATACGTTATCTTTATCAAGCCCTGCGGCTAATCTTACTTTGCGTTTAACGCGGCCTATAGTTTGTAGGCCGCCAGCAATTGATTTAGCAATAAGCATATGAAAGCTATTTGAGCCTAAATCAATGACTGCATACACATTTTTTTGCGGTTTAAATTGCCCCACCGTTCAAAAACCTCTAGTTACTACTACGTACAGTAACGGCCGAGTTACGACCGTCCTTTTTGGTAACTATTATTTGGGCGACGTCCGTTATTATTACTACGATTACGTGGGCCTGTAGAATAGTTGCGCTTTCTTTGAATAGTAGGCTTTGTTAAATCATCTAGCAATGCGGTTTTATCATAATGTGATAAAGGAATGCTGTGCTCTATATACTCTTCTATTTCATGCAGGTTATAAGCGTACTGCTCACATGCAAAGCTAATTGCATGGCCTGATGCGCCCGCACGACCTGTACGGCCTATACGGTGAACGTAATCTTCACAATCATCTGGCAGGTCAAAGTTAAATACATGACTTACCTCAGGGATATGTAGCCCACGTGCTGCCACATCGGTTGCCACTAAAAAGTCTAATTCGCCTTTGGTGAATTGCGCTAATATAGATTGGCGTTTTTTCTGGTTTACATCGCCAGTAAGCATACCTACCCGGTGGCCATCGGCTTTTAACCAAGCATACACTGTTTCACAGCTGTGCTTTGTATTGGCAAACACAATGGCTTTCTCAGGCCATTCTTCCTCAATTAAAGTTAATAGCAGCTTAATTTTATCTTCTTGAGAAGGATGAAATAGCTCTTCTTTAATTCGCTTACCTGTTTTAACGTCTGGCTCGATTTGAACGTGCTCAGGGTTGGTCATATGTTCAAAGGCAAGTTCTTGCACGCGATAAGAAAGCGTGGCAGAAAATAATAGATTTAATCTATCTGCTGTATCTGGCATACGGCGGAACATGTAACGAATGTCTTTTATAAAGCCTAAATCGAACATACGATCGGCTTCATCAAGCACAACTACCTCAATTTCATTAAGGGTGTAACAGCCTTGCTTGTACAAATCGATTAGTCGACCTGTAGTACCAATTAAAATATCAACGCCTTTTTCTAATTGTGCACGTTGTTTTTCGTAATCTTCGCCACCATATACTAAACCTAAGTTAAGATTACAGTGCGGCGCTAAAATTTTAGCATCTTTGTGTATCTGAATCGCAAGCTCCCGAGTCGGGGCCATGATCAGGGCTCTTGGATGTTTACTAGGTGCTTTGCTAGATTGTAATAACCGATGGCACGTGGCAGTTAAAAACGCCAACGTTTTGCCCGTACCTGTTTGTGCTTGGCCCGCGATATCGCGTCCGTCACAAATAAAAGGTAGGCATTTTGCTTGAATGGGTGTGCAATATTCAAACCCACTTTCGGTTAAACCGGCAACCACTTCCGGTGCGATAGCAAAGTCTGAAAACTTTTTATCGGTCAAATGTGTCTTAGTCATAGCGTTTAAGCATAACGTTTAAACTTGCAATAAGAAACAAGAGTGTTTAAATACGCACTAAATATTTCGCCTAACTAAATCGGAGAGCGCAATGAGCGAGAAAATAATCCAAATTACTGACGATAGCTTTGAAGCTGACGTATTACAATCAGACAAGCCTGTACTAGTAGATTTTTGGGCTGAGTGGTGCGGACCTTGTAAAATGATCGCCCCTATCCTTAATGAAGTAGCTGATGAATACGAAAGCCGTGTAACAGTTGCTAAATTAAACATCGACCAAAACGCGGGTACACCGCCTAAATTTGGTATTCGTGGTATTCCTACTCTGCTTCTTTTTAAAGACGGCCAAGTAGCTGCAACGAAAGTTGGTGCGCTTTCTAAAACTCAACTTATTGAGTTCTTAGAAAACAATATCTAAGTAAAAATTAAAAAAAAGGGCGTTTTTGCCCTTTTTTTGTGTTTATTTTGTATAAAGACTGGACGCTATGCCAGTGAACTGCTAGTTTATAAAGCCAACTAATCCTTAGTTATATTCAACAAACCTCACTCAACTATCAAAGCGATTTTGAGTATGACAATTGTAATAAAGAACCCACCAATATGCATTTACGCGAATTAAAAGACAAGTCTATAAAAGAACTTGTAAACTTAGCTGAGTCCATGGGGCTCGAAAACGTAGCCCGCTTAAGAAAGCAAGATATCATTTTTGCCATTCTTAAAGCACACGCCAAAGGCGGAGAGAACATCTTCGGTGGCGGTGTACTAGAGATTTTACAAGATGGTTTTGGTTTTTTAAGATCATCAGAAGCATCTTACTTAGCTGGCCCAGATGATATTTATGTATCTCCAAGCCAAATTCGCCGTTTCAGCATGCGTACTGGCGATTCTATTTCAGGGCTTATTCGTCCACCTAAAGATGGCGAACGCTACTTTGCTTTATTAAAAGTAAATGAAGTTAACTTCGATAAACCTGAAAACTCTCGCACTAAAATTCTTTTTGAAAACCTTACCCCACTACATGCAAACGAACGTTTTCGTATGGAACGCGGTAACGGCAGTAAAGAAGACATTACCGCTCGTGTACTTGATTTAGCATCTCCAATTGGCCGTGGCCAACGTGGTTTGTTAGTAGCACCGCCTAAAGCGGGTAAAACAATGCTACTGCAAAACATTGCACAATCAATTACTCACAATCACCCAGATGTTACATTAATGGTTTTACTTATTGATGAGCGTCCGGAGGAAGTAACCGAGATGCAACGCCTCGTTAAAGGTGAAGTTATTGCATCAACGTTTGATGAGCCAGCTTCTCGCCACGTACAAGTTGCAGAAATGGTTATTGAAAAAGCAAAACGTTTAGTTGAGCACAAAAAAGATGTGGTTATCTTGCTTGATTCAATCACCCGTTTAGCGCGTGCTTACAACACTGTTATTCCTTCATCAGGTAAAGTACTTACCGGTGGTGTTGATGCTAACGCATTGCACAAGCCTAAGCGCTTCTTTGGTGCTGCACGTAATGTTGAAGAAGGCGGTAGCTTAACGATTATAGCTACAGCTCTTATCGACACGGGCTCTAAAATGGATGAAGTTATCTACGAAGAGTTTAAAGGTACCGGTAACATGGAACTACACTTAAATCGTAAGATTGCTGAAAAGCGTGTATTCCCTGCCATCGACTTTAACCGCTCTGGTACGCGTCGTGAAGAACTGCTTACTAAGCCAGATGAGCTACAAAAGCTGTGGATTTTACGTAAGATTGTTCATGAAATGTCAGAGATTGATGCAATGGAATTCTTAATTGATAAGCTTTCTATGAGCAAAACGAACGATGAATTCTTCGATTCGATGAAACGCCAATAAGCGCGTTTTCGTTATATAAAAAAAGCGCCTAGGGCGCTTTTTTTATGTTTAAACGACTAATACCAATCGGCTTAGATATTTAGCCTTTCTAGCATACTAAATAAAGCGTTAATGGCGTTATAAATTTCTTATGTAGAGCAACTTCGTGTCAAAATTCACGCCTTATTACCACTCTATTTATCTGTCGCTATAAATGTCTAATAACCTAACACGATTGGTATAATTAACTCTCGTTATATTTTTTAAGTACACGCTGTAATTCATCTACAAGCTTTTGAATGTGTTCTTTACTTTGGCTTTGTTTATTGAGTAAAGCCATATCGAGATTTTTAGCAGCTTTGGCAATATCGTCTAACGCAAACATTTGCGCAGCACCTAAAATACGATGGCTGTCTTTTTGTAGTGCCTCTAGGTCATTACTATTATGGTGCTGACTTATGGTTTCGCTTTCAAACGTGAAGCTTTGCTTAAAACTTGTTACTAAGTCGCTCATGTCTATCTTAGCTGTATAGGCTGCCTCTTGTTTTGCTTCACTTAAATGCTGGGCAAGGGTGTTATAAAACGCGTTTTTATCTAATGGCTTACCTAAATACCCTGTAAACCCTAGGGCAAGATAATCATCAACTTCATGGCTCATTGCATTGGCCGTTAAAGCAAAAATAGGCGCTTGAAAGCCGCACTGTTGCAACAACGAAAACGCAGCACGCCCGTCCATAATAGGCATTTGTATATCAAGCAGCACGAGGTCTGGGTATATTTGTAGGCACTTCTCAACCGCTTGCTCGCCATTTTCTACCGCAATAACTTCAAGCCCCATAGAACGTAAATAACGACTTATGAGTCTGCGATTGTCGGGATGATCCTCAGCCAAAACTACGCGCCCGGTTAACTGCTTAACCTGTTCAGCGGCGCTTACATGTTCGTACTCATCTGGCTCTTTTTTAACTTCTATACAGGGTAAAAACAGCGAAAACTGACTTCCGCGCTTAAACTCACTTTGTACGCTAATGTAGCCGCCCATCATAGAGGCTAACTGTTGAGACAAACTAAGCCCTAACCCGGTGCCACCAAAGCGGCGACTAATACTGTTATCGGCTTGGCTAAAGCATTCAAATATTTGTTTTAGCTGTGATGAATTCATGCCAATACCGGTGTCTTTCACTATAAAAACAAGCCCTTGCTCGGTTTTGTTTAAAGACACAACTACCTGCCCCGCCTGAGTAAACTTAACGGCATTAGCACATAAATTAATGAGTATTTGCTTCACCCGCATTAAATCAAGCTTGGTATAAAACGCATTGCCTACATGGTTATCAAAACGAATTTGTAAATGCTTCGCCTTAGCCTGCGTAATAAACATGGCATGTACATCGCTAACTAGCTGCACTATGTCAAAGCACGAAATATTAAGCTCTAATCTGTTTGCTTCTATTTTACTTAAATCGAGTACGTCATTAATTAAACTTTTTAAGTGATCGCTATGTCGTTGAATTATTTTTAATTCATCTTGTAGGTTTTCAGGCTCGTACAAACCATTAATTAAATCATCTGTTTGGCCTAAAATAGCGGTGAGCGGGGTTCTAATTTCATGGCTAATATTTGCCAAAAACTGGCTTTTAACATCATTTGCTTCTCGCAGCTCTTGGGCAATAGCTTGTAGCTCTGCTGTACGCTGCGCGACTTGTTCTTTTAATAACTGCTTGGCACGCTTTTCGGCGCCCCGACGATAAAGCGCGGTGCCCGTTACAATTACTAAAAATAATAAAACAAAAATAAAAACCGTAAGCTGCGAGCGTTGGCTCATTTTTAACTTTTGTACTTTTCGTTCTTGCTTCAGCTTTTGAATTTCTTGATTTAACTGAGTAGCTTTAAATTGATTTTGTAATACAGCTAAGGCGCTGGTAATTGTTTCGCTATTTATACCGCGCTGCTCTGCTACAAACTTTTCGTGCAGAGTTAATGCCTCAGCGTAGTTGCCTTTGCTTGCCTCTAGGAGCGAGCGTGTACCAAAAGCATCGCGCTTTATACGCACACTATTATATTGTGTGGCCAAATCGGTTGCTTTATCTAAGCTTTTTTGCGAATCAGCAAGCTCGCCTCTCACAAATTGTATTTTAGCCAATGCATGTAAGGCGTTAAGCTCTAAACTGTGATTAGCAATTTTAAGGGCATTTTGTACCCCCAATTTAGCTTGCTCGTAGGCAACATCCACATTATTAAGAATTAAATTGATGTTTGCTAAATTAGTATATTGGGTAGATAACTTATTATAATCATTGGTAGAAATATAATAGCGCAGTGCCATTTGGTAATAATGCAGCGCTAAATCAAATTGCGAACTTTCGTAGTAAGCAACCCCTAAATTATTGTTAACTTGCGCTATGCCGCTGGTATCAGCTAATTTTTGATAAACTTTAAGTACTTCTTTATAAAATAAAATGGCGCTTTCGTAACGCGATAACCTTATGTACACCCCTGCTATATTTAGCAAAATATCAGCTTGGTCTTGAGCACTGCCCTTTTTCTCATAAATCTCTTTTGCTTTTAAATAATATTCGAGCGTTAGCTCCATATTATTCATTTCGAAGTACGCTAAACCAATATTACTTAGCAGGTTTGCAAGCTCTACTTGCTTATTGTTTTTTTCAACAATCACCATGGCGCGGCTATATTCAACAATAGCTTGCTGAAAATATCCCTGAAAATAAAACACAACGCCTTGCATTTTAATGGCTCTAAAGTGCATATCTGGTAGGTAGTTTAAGGAAGTGTGCTGTTCTAATTTTTTAAAATACAGCAGGGCATTTTCAAAATCATCTGAGGAGAAGGCTAAATCGGCAAGTTCAGAATACACACTGACCTTTTGGGATTCTGTGATATTTTTTGCTTCAAGCAGCGCATTACCGAGCGTGAGTTTTACGTCCCACTGCTGCTCTTTTTTAAATTCATCAAATAAAGATACACTATTTTGAGCAAAGCTTGGCAGTATGAACACACAACATAAAACAAATAAAAGGCACTTCAATTTGCCTTGCATAATATTATTCCTTCAAACTTTAGCTTTAGTCAGTGTAATCTTTATTGAAGATACACAACAAAACGAGTGCAAACAATGCTTAACCCCCTGATTGATGAGATTTTTGAGCTACTTTTAACTCAGCGTGTTTGGAAAGTTCATACCTTAGCTGCAACACTCGCTCAACAAGGGGTGTTACCACCTTTAGATGCAAACCCTGAGCAAAATTTATTTAAAAAGAATTTTTTAATTATGAATGCTTTATTTGAGCTGCAAACACAGCTATTACCCAAGCACTTAATTATATCGTCATTACATATTGAACTTGTAGAGCCAAGTAGCAATGTAGCAACACAATCCCATTTAAAAGGTTACTATTTAAACTGGGAAAACTACGACACCAGTGCCAAAGACATAGAGGCATTATTAGATAGTTTTTGGCAGCAATTTAACCCACTAATAAAGCAACCAGTTGGGCAAATTGAGCCATTACTTAAGGCTTGGCAACTACCGCCAAACTTTAGCCTGGCTATGCTACAAAAGCGCTGGCGGCAATTGGCATTAAAACATCATCCCGATAAGCAAACTGGGAGTGCATGTAAATTTAGACAAATAAGAGCCGAGTATGAGCAGCTAAAGCTAGCTGCTCAAAACAGGTAATTAACGGGTAAGGCGACGGGCACGAATTTTACGTCCTTTAATATTGCCCTCGGTTAATTTACGTAGCGCAGGTTTTGATGCATTGCGCTCAACGGCTACAAAGGCAACGTTATCGAGTACATTTATTTTACCTACTTGGCGTCCTGCAACACCATCTTTGCCAGTAAGTGCACCTAAAATATCACCAGCGCGCACTTTTTGCTTTTTGCCCGAGTCGATCATTAGGGTAACCATTTCAGGCTTGTAAGGCGGCTTTTCTAATAAACTAAAAGCAGGCATTGGCTCTGGCAAAAAGTCTCGTTCGTAATGGTCGCCTATTTGCGCCACTTTAAACTGCTCAGCCTCACCGTAAATAGAGCATGCAATGCCTTTTTTACCCGCTCGGCCTGTGCGCCCTACACGGTGTACATGGGTTTGTGGGTCGTGTGCTAAGTGGTAATTTATTACCATGTCCATGTCGTCAATATCTAAGCCACGCGCGGCAACATCGGTAGCAACTAATATTGAGGCACTTTTATTAGCAAAATGAATTAACGTACGCTCGCGATCACGCTGCTCTAAATCACCGTGCAACGCCACTGCGCTAAAGCCTTCACTTGCTAAATCATCACAAACTTGTTGTGTTTCTACCTTGGTATTACAAAAAACAACACAACTTTGTGGTGTAAATTTAAGTAGTAATAATTTAAGTGTTGAGTAGCGCTGTTTGTTGTTATCCATTTTGTAAAAGTATTGCTTTATTGTGCTTTTTTCTTGCTCTTCTTCTACTTTTATCATCTCTGGATTTTTTAATACGCGCTTTGCAATAGCTTCAATTGCACGCGGAAAGGTAGCACTAAATAACAACGTTTGACGATTTTGCGGTATACACTCAATAATTGCATCAAGGGTATCTTGAAAGCCCATATCAAGCATTTGATCTGCCTCATCAAGTACTAACGTTTCAACATCGTCTAAACGCAGTGTACCTTTGCGAATATGATCGTCCACTCGCCCAGGTGTACCCACAATAATGTGCGCGCCATGCTCAAGCGAGCCTATTTGTGGGCCAATAGAAACCCCGCCACACAAGGTTAAAATTTTAATATTGTGAATACCGCGGGCAAGTTTGCGCATTTCTACCGCCACTTGCTCAGCCAGTTCGCGCGTAGGACAAAGTACAAGTGATTGAATACGAAAACGTTTTACATTTAATTTAGCTAACACACCTAAACTAAAAGCAGCTGTTTTACCTGAACCGGTTTTTGCTTGCGCAATAATATCTTTACCTTCAAGTACAGGTGGCAGGCTTTGCGCTTGTACAGGCGTCATTTGCGAGTAGCCAAGTGTTGATAAATTATCAACTAAACCAGCAGGTAAAGCCAAAGATGAAAATGCAGTAGAAGTCACAATAAATTCCAAAATAATAAAAACAACACAGGGCTTAGCCCCAAAATATGGCTCTATAATAGCAGAATTCAGTTTAGGCAACCATTAATACCCGATGTGCATTATTTTACGATGCGTTAATCCTTGTTAATAAAAAAGTTGCAAATGATACTAGTTTTCATTAAGATCCTCGGAAAATTTTAACACCCTAACACTGGATGTAATTGATGAAACTAAACTCACTGTACGTAGCACTTGTTGGTGCCATTAGCACAAGCGCCTTTGCCGCACCTACTGACTTAGAGCGAATTGAAGTTAAAGGTAGTTATTTTAACGACTACAAAGTCGACAACGCCAACGGAGCAATGAGAACATCAGCGTCATTGTTAGAAACAGCGCAATCGGTAACGGTTATTAGCGATACAATAATTAGCGAGCAATTAGCAACGACCCTTGGCGAAGTACTTACTAACGATGCAAGTTTAACTGCCGGCTCTCAACAACGTAACCGTGAAGTATTTAACTTACGCGGCTTTGAACTTAGCTCTTCAACAGGCTACTTACGCGACGGACACCAACA
Organism: Pseudoalteromonas sp. 1CM17D; assembly: GCF_023161805.1. Lineage (NCBI taxonomy): Bacteria > Pseudomonadati > Pseudomonadota > Gammaproteobacteria > Alteromonadales > Pseudoalteromonadaceae > Pseudoalteromonas > Pseudoalteromonas sp. 1CM17D. Next base: position 10,579 of record NZ_JALNTP010000012.1, read on the forward strand.
TTGGTCTCACTACCAGCAACCGATTGAAATTCTACAACAAGTAGAAGTTATTAAAGGTCCATCAAGTATTTTATACGGACAATCAGGCCCAGGTGGCTTGATTAACATGGTGACAAAAAAGCCTACGGCAACTACATTATTTAACGCCAGCGCAGATGTAGACCAACACGGCTCTACCCGCTTTATGCTAGACGCAGCTGGTGCACTTACCGACGCTGAAGATTTACGTGCACGCGGTATTTTAGTAAAACAAGATGTTGATTACTGGCGCGAATATCAAAACGGCGAAAACCGTGAACGCGACCGTTTTTTAGGCGCTGTAATTGTTGATTACGATTTAAGTGACAACGCATTAGTACGCGTGCATTACGACCGCACAGACGACAAAGCAGGCCTTGATACAGGTGCATGGATAGATGACAACGCTAATGTGATTGGCGATGACAAAACCATTCGCGATATGTCTTGGGCGTTTACCGACATAACGGTAGAAAACTTAGGCGTAGATTTTGAAGTGTACTTAAACGATCACTGGCAAGTTAAGCTTGGTTACAACGAGCAAACATTTGAGCGCCAGCGTTTTGAGTCATCTCCTAGTCGAAATTCTTACATCTCACAAACGAATACATACACTTCGAACCCATACGATCGTTTTGATGATTGGCAATTCACCACTGCATTTATTGATTTTATTGGTGAATTTGAAACGGCTGGCATACAACACCAATTTCTAATCGGTGCGAACTCGCTTGACTACTATTATGGTCAACTACGCACATCTGCTGATTCATTTAGTTTTACAGCAGGCCAAAATGAACCTGCCCGCCCAGATGTCAGCTATAAAACTGATCTCACTAAAAGCGAAACTGAATATGACTACTACGGTGTATACGCCCAAGATTTAATTACTTTTTCACCACAATGGCAAGTGTCTGTTGGCGGTCGCTTTGATAAGCAAACACGTGAAGGACAAAATAACGAGTCGTTTTTGCCTAAATTCGGCGTACTTTATCACCCGAATGCATCTGCAACTATTTATGCCAGTTATACAGAAGGTTTTGAGCCACAAAACGAAACCATTACTAACGAAGAAGATATCAACTTTGGTATGAAAATAGATGCTGTCACCTCTGAACAAAGAGAGCTTGGTATTAAATGGCAGCTATTTGATGAGCGTTTAATGCTTAGCGGTGCTATTTTCGATATAAGTAAAAATGGAACCTTAGTTACAGAACAACTTGAAACACCTATCGGCTCAATTACCACTGAAACAAACCAAGTTGGTGAACAGCGTCATAAAGGTTTTGAGATGGCAGCACAAGGTGCAGCAACTGACCGTTTATTTGTTATGGCATCTGCAATGTATTTAGATGCTAACTATGAAAGAGCGAACGAAAATCTACAAGGTAAACGACCTACCGATGCCCCTAAATGGTCTGCATCACTTTGGACACGCTATGAGTTAAACGACACCATTGCGTTTAATGCCGGTGCTTTTTATGAAGGTGAACGCTTTGCAGATAGCGATAATTCTATTACCAAAGATGCCTATACACGTATAGATGTTGGTGCAACTTATAAGTTTAACATGAGTAACACCGATATAAATCTTCGCCTTAACGTTGAAAATCTATTTGATACTGATTACTTAGGTGGCGGCGGTAATGGTAATGTAACTATTGGCGAAGGCACCAATGTACGCCTAGCAGCTCAATTTAGCTTTTAAGTTATAAAACTTATACTTATAAAGCCCGCACAATAATAATTGTGCGGGCTTTTTACTGCCTATTAAAAACACCACTGCATTCATCTCATCTATTTTTTAAAGCCTTTAAAAAGTGCTCTAATACACTTAATTATAAAAAGGCTTACTCTATATGAAAAAAATTATTACAGCGCTACTAATGACTAGCAGCCTCAGCGTTAGCGCAAACAATGCAGAATTCACCACAACGCAATTACAACAGGTTGATGAGGTGCGCAGTGCTGCGCTTAAAAGCCATTTGAGCTACGAGCTACTCGAGTCACTCACAACAGAAGTTGGCCCTCGCTTACCCGGCACTGAAAACGATAAAAAAGCAGTAGCATGGGCTAAAGCAAAATTTAACGAGCTTGGTTTTGATAAAGTATGGCTTGAAGAAGCAACATTTCCAAAATGGCGCCGTTATAGCGAAAGCGGAAAAATACTCACCCCAAGTGAGCAACCTCTGCATTTAACTGCGCTGGGTAATAGTGTAAGCACACCCGATGATGGCATTAGTGCACCGGTTGTGTTGTTTGAAACATTGGATGAGCTAATTGCAGCACCAGCAAATAGCTTAGAAGGTAAAATTGCCTATATTAATTACCGCATGAACCGCGACATAGACGGCAACGGTTACGGCCCTGCAGTAAAAGCACGTGCCACAGGCGCAATTGAAGCTGCAAAAAAAGGCGCGGTTGCTTACATGATGCGCTCAGTGAGTACAGCTCACCATCGCTTTGCTCACACTGGTGGTAGTTACTATAAAGAAGGGGTTAAAAAAATACCTAACGTAACCATTGCCAACCCGGATGCGGATCAAATAGCGCGCTTAGTGGCCTTAAACAAAAAGGTAATGGTTAATATAAATGTACAAACACAAAGCCTAGGAGAAGGCACAAGCTATAACGTTATAGGCCAATTTAATGGCACCGAAAACCCAGAACAATATGTGTTAATTGGCGGCCACCTAGACTCGTGGGATTTAGGCACTGGCGCATTAGATGATGGTGCAGGTGTTGCGCTAACAATGGCTGCGGCTAAACACATTAGCGATGTTAAACGCCCTAAGCGCAGTATTCGTGTTGTACTGTTTGCAGCAGAAGAACTTGGGCTTTGGGGTGCAAAAGCTTACTTTGCACAACATAAAAGCGATTTACATAATATAGTTGCAGCTGCTGAGTCGGACTTTGGCGCCGATGTAGTATATGGTTTTGAGTCAAATGTTAATGCGGCTTCTCTGCCAGTAGTACGTGCCATAGCAAAAGAGCTGGCTGCGTTAAACATTGAGTACATTGGTAAAAACCAGGCTAACGGCGGGCCGGATTTAATCCCCTTAAAAAAAGCGGTGTCGGCACCTATATTTGAGTTGGCCCAAGATGGCACTGATTACTTTGATTACCATCACACAGCTGATGACACACTCGATAAAGTAACGCCTGCTAAACTGCGCCAAAATACCGCTGCCTATGCTGTATTTGCGTTAATGGCAGCAGATGCCAAAACAACAATTCAGCCGAAAACGTAGGCTAACTAATAACTGACATACTTACTTACAGTTTGTCGCTTTAATAAACGCACTCCTTGTTTTACCTTTATATAAATTAAATAAAACAAGGAGTGTGCGGGCATGTTGCTTTTCAATACGAGTCAGTCGTTTCCTCATTTTGCACAAACACAGTGCTGCCCTAACTGCCATAGCCGCGCCTATCATTTAATAAACCAAAGTCGTTTTTTACGCTTTACGGTTATTCCTGTTCTACCTCTAGCGCTAAACTATAAATGCGAATGCTATCAATGCGGCCATAATGCGCCTGTAAAATTAAAGCAGTTACCGGTGTTTGAAATTTTCACTCTACCTAAATACTTTATAGGGGTATTTTTAGCGTTATGGGTGGGGTTATTTTTTTACCAACAACACGCTGCTGCGCAAGCGCAAAAGCAAAGCTACTTAACTAACCCTAAAGCCTACGATACGTATTTAGTACACGCTGATAAATTTACTCATGAGCCATGGACACTCACCAACTTAAAAGTTGCGCAAGTTTTAAGTTTTGACGAGCAGTTTATTACGTTTCAAGTAAGTAACTACAGCTATAAGCGCAACAAAGGCATTACTACTGCAATGCGTACCAGCTTATTAGTACAAAGAGGTTACTTCTCAGATGACAAAATTACTTTGCCTCGTAGCAAAGTAAAAAGACTTTATAACGACGGGGTGATTTACGACGTACTGCGCCCCTCAGCAAATAGTTTATATGGTGGTTTTGTAATGTTTCCGCCAAAACCAAAACCGCTATATAAAGGCTTAAAGCTCGACAAAAATAACCAACAGGGCATTACGTATTTTAAAAACGGACAGTATAGCGATGCGCTTGAGAGTTTTACTCTAGCCGCAAATGCCGGCTCGCAATGGGGGCAGCTCAATCTTGCGCAAATGTACCGAGATGGACAAGGCGTGACTCAAAATGTACAAACAGCAAAACATTGGTATGAGCAGGCAATAGCGCAAGGTAATAGCAAAGCGAAAATAGAATTAGAGGAAATGTGCGATAAAGCAAACTGCAAATAAAAAATGGCCAGTTAAACTGGCCATTTTCAATCTTCGTTCATACTTATAATTAGAAAGTCATATGCTCACCTAAAAAGTTAAGTACCTGCTTGTAGTAGCGCGTTCTGTGCTCTGCTTTATAAAAGCCATGCCCTTCATCTTCAAGTAACTCGTATATGTAAGGATGGTTTTCTTTTTTTAGCGCTGCAACTAAAGACTCAGCTTGCTCAATTGGTGCTCTCTCATCTTGCCCACCATGTACAATTAAAACTGGCGCTTTAAGCTTGTCTATGTTGTAGCTAGGTGAAAAACGCTTTAACAGTGCCTCATCAGTACCAAGCGCGCTTTTAAGATAGCGCTGTCCACGGTCACGTTCAGAGATATCGCCTTCTTCAAACATTAGCGGTAAATCGTACACCCCAACTACACCAATAGCACACTGAAACATATCAGGTTCTAAAATTGCACTTTGTAGTGCCGAATAGCCACCAAAACTTGCGCCCATTATACAAATATTATCTTTATTTACAGTGCCTTGCTCTATTAAGTATTTTACACCGTCAATAATGTCGTATTGTATTTCGGCACCCCATTTTTTATGTCCGGCATGTTCAAAGTTGCGGCCAAAGCCACCAGAGCCTCTAAAGTTAACTTTTAGTACTGCAATGCCTCTACTGGCTAATAGCTGAGCTTCGCTCTCATAGCCCCACCAATCTCTTGGTCCATGAGGCCCACCGTGGGGCATAACAACTAAAGGTAAGTTTTTCTCATCAGTATTATTAGGGATGGTTAAATATCCGTATATTGTTAAGCCATCACGCGCTTTATAATTTACAGGTTTGGTTATAGCCATTTCACTTGGCTTGATCCAGCTTTTAGTCGCAAACAAAAAGCGTAAGCTATTCTTTTTGGCATCATACAAGTAGTAACTGCCAGGGTTAGTATCGCTTGACGCAAAGATAATACTCTTCTCACCATCTTCAGTACTACTAACAAGCTGAACTTGCTGCCCTTGAAGCGACTGTATTAATGCCTTTAAGCGCTCACTTTTATGTGAATTATTTATAAAAGAATAGGCAGGATAGCCAAGCTCATTTTCAATTGCGAATAATTCTTTAGAAACTTCATCTACCCACACTTTTTTTGGAGAGACCTGTGGTTCTTTATGTAAAAGCTCAAACTTTTTGCTCTCTAAATTTAGTTTATAAAGCCCCTTTGCTTCGCCATTTTCTGACGCTGTAACATAAACAGAAGCACCGGTACTATCAAACGCATGGAGGCTAATATCAGTGTATTTTAACTCTCCTAAATCAAGCTGTTGCCATTCACCACCTGACTTCTCACGGGTATAAATTTTTTGATTAATATAATCATCGTTTGAAACAGCAACACGCACATTACCATCATGGTCTGTTAAAAAGCCTGCCATTTTTGATGGTGAGCGAGCGACTCTTTTTCGTTTTCCGCTGTAAATATCAACTTCATAAACTATTGTATGCGGCTCATTTGAAGCGCTCCATGGGTAGGTCAGAATCAGCATTTTACGCCTATCATGAATAAGCGGGTCTAGTACATAAGAAGTACCAAGTATGGGTGTCGCTTTTTTTATACGGGTTCCTGTTTGCATTTCACCTTGGTAACCCACTAAATACTTGCCTCGGCTACCATCAGCATTTATACCAAAAAGCTCACCATGATATTCGGGATGGTCTTTCCAACCTTTAATGTACTCTTTGGCCAATACAATTCTTTCATTGTTTACCCAGTAATAATTGCCAACTTGGGCATTATTAGGAAACCTAATTGCATGACTTACTTTAAATGTATCAGTGCTTAGCACCATTAATACATTTTTTCCTTCTGGGCGAGTAATTACAGCTAAGTATTTTCCATCAGGTGAAATTTTCACACCTGCAAACTCTATATCTTTACTAAAGCTTTCTATCGGTACCAAGGTGTTACTTGCTGTAGTATGTGAGCTAAAAATACTGGCCAGCAATAAAGACAGACAAGCCAAAAACTTATTCATTAAAGTTCCTTTTATTTATTTTTGATTGAGCTTTTATGTTACATACTTTTAACAAAAATATACACCATACTTCTTCCCTTTATGTAAACAGGCGTAAATTAATAGGGTTATAAATCTAATGCTTAGGGTTAGTAAGCTTACTCCAAACTAAATGCAGAATAACAATGCATAGCCCTGCTACTACTCCTAGTAATCCGTCAAATATAAGGGGAGCTAATGTTTCGCCGGTGCCATTTAATAACGACTTACCTATGGCTATTACTTCTAATTGCCAATGATGTAGTAGCTCAATACCATGGGATAAAATGCCGCCACCGACTAAAAACATGGCTACTGTGCCGGCAAAGGCTAAAAATTGCATAAGCCTTGGTGCTGCAGCTAATAGCCCCTTACCAAGCATCTCTTTAAATTTATTAGCCGACACCTTTGATTGATTAAGCAAATACAACCCCGCGTCATCAAGCTTTACAATACCGGCTACAAGGCCGTATACACCTATGGTCATTAATACGGCTATAACACATAGTACAAGTGCCTGATTTACAAGTGTGGCACCTGCAACCGTTCCCAAGGTGATCACTATAATTTCGGCTGAGAGAATAAAGTCGGTGCGTATGGCTCCTTTTACTTTTTGCTTTTCATACTCAGCTGGGTCTAATTGCTGCGACTCATCAGCCTCTTTTTCGGGGTGAGGTAAAAACCGAGCAAATACTTTCTCAGCGCCTTCAAAACATAAAAATAAGCCACCGATTATTAGCAGCGGGGTTATTAACCAAGGCAGCCATACACTTATGAGCAATGCACCAGGCACCAAAATGGCTTTATTTAAAAATGAGCCCTTTGCCACAGCCCAAACCACAGGTAACTCACGATCGGCTGTAACCCCTGTAACTTGCTGAGCATTAAGTGCTAAGTCGTCACCAAGTACACCGGCTGTTTTTTTAGTGGCGACTTTACTCATTGTAGCAATGTCATCAAGTAAGGTGGTTATATCATCAAGTAATGTTAAAAGGTTAATGCCTGCCATGTTGCTTCCTAGCTAAAAAATAATGCTATCAACATAGCGTAATCCGTAATTTTCACCAACGGTTAATTTTGCTTTGTTATGCTGATTAAACGCACTGATTTTTATCAATGGCAAACTTACTTAGGGGATATAAATGAAAGCATTGGTGGTTATTTTTACAAGCATGCTGGTTTTATCAGCCTGTAGTAATGAGTCTAAAAGTACCCACTACTTATGCAACGAGCGCGTAGTAGAATTAGCCCACCAAGGAGCGGGGGCAACACTTACTTTAAATGAGCAAACATATACGCTTAATAAAGAGCCGAGCGCATCAGGGGTAAAGTATATTAATGAGCGAGTGCTATTTTGGTCTAAAGCCGATGAAGCGATGTTGATTGTTTCAGGTAATAAATACCACTGCCAACTTCAACAAGCCGACGCCTTATAATTTTGTCGTTCGCGATTTAAACTTTTTCTTTTTTCTCATCGTAATAAATACCCTGTTTTTACGCTATCACTGACTTGGGTGTGTTGAAATTTGCGGATTGAAATTTGTTCAATCTAGGGGCGATTAAGTCGCGGCGCGAGGTTTGTAACCTAGTGGGCTAAGTAAAAACCAAGCAACAATGAGTTTATCGCCCCTAGGCAGAACCCTAAGGGCAGCGCATGTTTGGCATTTATGCTGCGTTATCGCCTATTTATGGGGAATAACCACACTTCATAGGCTCTGCCTTGCCTAAAAGCCAAACACACTGCTGCAAATTCAACCATCAAAGTTCAACACACCCTTAACAACTGCACATGCATTTGTTGTTTAGTTGGGTATAATACTTTCACTTTTTGCTTAGTAGCGGCCTACCATGAAATATAAAGATTTACGTGATTTTATCGATTTGCTTGAAAAAAAAGGCGAACTTAAACGTATTACTCAAGAAATCGACCCGTATCTTGAAATGACCGAAATAGCCGACCGTACATTACGTGCTAAAGGCCCCGCATTATTGTTCGAAAACCCAAAAGGTCACAGCATGCCTGTGCTTGCAAACTTATTTGGTACACCTAAGCGCGTTGCTATGGGCATGGGCCAAGAAGATGTAAGCGAGCTGCGTGAAGTTGGCAAGCTACTCGCTTTTTTAAAAGAGCCCGAGCCACCAAAAGGGATTAAAGAAGCACTAGGGCAAATCCCGGTATTTAAACAAGTACTCAATATGCCGGCTAAAGAAGTTAAAAAAGCACCGTGCCAACAGGTTGTTCTAGAAGGTGACGAGGTAGATTTAGCTAAGTTACCAATACAGCACTGCTGGCCTGGAGATGCCGCTCCCCTTATTACTTGGGGTTTAACTGTTACCAAAGGGCCTTATAAAAAGCGCCAAAATTTGGGTATTTACCGCCAGCAGCTATTAGGTAAAAATAAAATAATTATGCGTTGGTTATCGCATCGCGGTGGCGCACTCGATTTTCAAGAATGGTGTAAAGAAAACCCTGGCGAACCGTACCCGGTTTCGGTTGCATTAGGAGCAGATCCTGCCACTATTTTAGGTGCGGTGACACCTGTGCCAGACACGTTAAGCGAATATGCCTTTGCTGGCTTACTGCGCGGTAGTAAAACCGAAGTGGTTAAGTCTATTTCAAATGACTTACAGGTCCCTGCCAGTGCCGAAATAGTACTTGAAGGCTACATTATGCCTGGCGAAATGGCTCCCGAGGGGCCATATGGCGATCACACTGGTTATTACAATGAAGTTGATGATTTTCCTGTGATGACAGTGACCCATTTAACACACCGTAAAAACCCAATTTACCACAGTACATTTACCGGCCGTCCACCTGATGAGCCAGCTATTTTAGGTGTGGCATTAAACGAAGTGTTTGTGCCTATATTGCAAAAGCAGTTTCCAGAAATCGTCGACTTTTATTTGCCACCCGAAGGCTGCTCTTACCGTATGGCCGTGGTAACCATGAAAAAACAATACCCAGGCCATGCTAAGCGCGTAATGATGGGCGTATGGTCGTTTTTACGTCAGTTTATGTACACTAAGTTTGTTATTGTTTGCGATGATGATGTAAATGCCCGTGACTGGAACGATGTTATTTGGGCCATCACTACCCGTATGGACCCTGCGCGCGACACTACATTAATTGAAAACACGCCAATAGATTACCTCGATTTTGCATCGCCGGTATCTGGGCTTGGCTCAAAAATGGGCATGGATGCAACAAATAAGTGGCCAGGAGAAACCGACCGCGAATGGGGCGAGCCAATTGTCATGGATAAAGCGACAAAAGATCGTGTTGACGAAATTTGGCAAAGCCTCGATATACTTTAAGCACGCTTAGTGAATATAAACAGGCTATAAAATAACCCCGCAGATATGTTAATATTGCTCCACTTAACTGCATATCTGCGTAAACGCTGCTAAAAGGTAAAAAATGCAAACATTAAAAGCTGAAGTTGTTGCCATCAGCCCACTTACAGAATTTGTTCATAAAGTAATTTTAAAGCCTCAACAACCTGTTACGTTTGAAGCTGGCCAATACATGCAACTTGTACTTGGCGAAAAAGACAAGCGCGCATTTTCGATTGCAAGTCGTCCATCGCAATGTGATGAAATAGAGCTTCATATTGGCGCATCTAAAGCCGATTCATACGCAATGCAATCGCTTGAGCATTTGCGTAATGCGCATCAAAATAATACACCGGTAGATATAGAAGCTGGCCTTGGTGTATCGCAACTACGTCTACAATGCGAGCGCCCTATTATTTTATTGGCTGGCGGCACTGGTTTTTCTTATGCAAAATCAATGGCTGATCACTTAGCTGAAATTAACTGCGACCGCCCGGTATTATTTTACTGGGGTGTTAAAGAAGAGTCTGCATTGTATGCTCACAGCGAAATGCAAGCATGGGCAGAGAGTAACGAGCACTTTAAATTTATTCCTGTTGTAGAAAACCCATCTGCTAATTGGCAAGGCCACACCGGGTTTGTACACAAAGCAGTCATGCAAGATATTGTGTCGTTAGAACCTTACGACATTTATATGGCTGGTCGCTTTGACATGATAGGCATTGTCCGTGATGACTTTATTGCTCACGGCGCTGTTCGCGAAAACATGTACGCTGACGCATTCGCGTTTATAAAATAAATTTTTATTTATAATACAAAGGCGCCCCATGGCGCCTTTGTTATTTCTATCAAATTTAAGCTATTAATTGGTATAACCTATTACTTTAATCAGTATAAACAATTTCCTAAATTCCTATCTATAAACCATACTTTGTATAGAACATCAGCGGGAGAGACCCAAATGTTAAATACAAAAGTAAAAGATTTTATGCAACGTAAGTTGCCACACATTACCCCAAATACCGAAATGACCACCGCCATTAGCGAGCTGCAAAAGTTTAACTTATTAGGTGCACCAGTATTTGATGACAATAAATCGCTGGTTGGTTTTATATCTGAGCAAGAGCTGTTAAAACCATTAATGCGAAGCAGCTATTTTTGCGATGGCGTTGTAAAAGTTTCGCAGCTTATGCAAACCGAGGTTGTAACCGTTAATGCCGATACCAACATTATCGAGCTTGCAGAGCAAATGAAAACAGGAAAGCCAAAAAACTACCCCGTTGTTGAGGGTGATACCGTGATAGGGCTAATTGGCCGAAGCGATGTATTAAAAGCACTGTTTGATAATTACGTGAGCTGCCAAACAAAAGTAAGCTAACATAAAAAATGCCGCTAATAAGCGGCATTTTTTGTATTAAGCGTGTTTAACGTGCTGCAGCAAGCGCAGTTAATGCGTTTTTATCGCTGTCGCTTAAAAATGCAATCTCTAAGGCATTAGCTTGTGCCTTATGCATATCGGCTTGTGTTAAACCCGCCTTTGGCGCAGCCACTAGGTATTCATGCTCAATTTCAATGCCCTCTACAGCCGGATCGTCGGTATTTATACACGCTAAAATACCGTGATCTAAAAACTGCTTAAGGGGGTGTTTAGCTAAATCGTTTACGGTACTGGTTTGAATGTTACTGGTTAAGCACGACTCAATACCAATGCGGTTATCGCGCAGGTAGTCCATTAGTTTAGGGTCTTCAATTGCTTTTACCCCATGGCCTATACGGCTTGCACCTAATTCATTAATGGCTTGCCAAATACTCGCTGCGCCCAGCGCTTCACCGGCATGAATGGTAGCGGCCAGGTAAGCGTCTCTTACTTGCTTAAATTGTTCGACAAAAAGCTCTCCCGGAAAACCAATTTCATCTCCGGCTAAATCAATCGCCACTAAATCATTTTTAAAGGCAAGTAATGCGTCAAGCTCCTGCTGACAAGTTTTAACACCGTAAGTACGCGACATAATACCAATTAAGTTTGCTTTAATATTTACGCCTTGAGTAGCCGATTTAATACCATCAACCACGGCCTCAACCACCCCTTGCGGGTGTAAGCCTTGGCTTTGTGCCATATAATACGGGCTAAAGCGAAGCTCTACATAATCAAGTCCCTGCGCTTGAGCATCTTCTATGTTTTCAACGGCAATGCGTCTACAGGCGTCGTAGTCGCCCAGTACCGTTACACCCCAGTCGAGCTTTTGTAAAAAAGCCATTAAATCAGGCTCAGGATCAATAACTTGCACATGAGGGATAAGCGCCTCTACGTTATCAGCAGGTAGCGTAATATTAAACTGTCGACCAAGCTCTAGTATGGTTTGCGCACGTACATTGCCATCTAAATGACGATGAATATCTAGCAGAGGTAATTTTTTATTTATCATAATAGCGACTCGGTTAGGTTAAAATTGCGCGCATGATACGCAGGTACAGTTATTTTTCAAGTGTAGAGCAGTTAAAGTAAATATTAGCGGTCATATGTCTGCTTTTTACTCAAAAAGTGAACAAAATTAGGTTTTTGTTCACTTATTTTGATGAGCTAAGTGATGCCAGAGTGTTTTAAATAAGGTATTTGCTTCAATGGGTTTAGTAATATAATTATCCATACCGCTGGCAACTGCTTTTTTAACATCGTCATCGTGGGCATTAGCAGATAAGCCAATAATAGGTAGGTCAAACAAACCAAGTTCATTACGAATAACTCGCGTGGCTTCAAGGCCATCCATTTTTGGCATTTGTATATCCATAAGCACAATGTCGTAGGTATGCTCTGTCAGCTTTTCAATCGCCTCAAAACCATCATTAGCAATATCAGCAACGCACCCTTTGGTTTTTAAAATAGCGCTCGCGACGTGCTGATTTAATGGGTTATCTTCAACAAGTAATAATTTATAATCTGCAAAAGAAAGCGTACTAACATCTATCTCATCATATTGTTGCTTTATTTGCTCAGCCTTTGGTAGCGGCGAATAAATTGGTAAGCTAAAGGTAAACGTAGAACCGTGCCCTTCGTGGCTTATTAAATCAATTTCTCCACCCATCAACTCTACAAGCTTTTTGCATATACTTAAACCTAAGCCCGTGCCGCCATATTGACGCGAGGTAGAACTATCTGCTTGTGCAAACGGTTTAAAGAGCTGTTTTTGGGCCTCTTTACTAATACCAATACCGGTATCGTTAACGCTAAAGTAAGTCATTTTTTTTGATTGCCACACTTTAAGTGTGATGCTGCCTTTAGCCGTAAACTTAATGGCATTATTGATTAGGTTTAGCAAAACTTGTTTTAAGCGTATTGGGTCGGTGTTGATAACCAAGTTACTTGATTTATCGTAATCAAGCATAAATTCTAGCGACTTTGCTTCTATATCAAACTGCAGTAAATTGGCCACTTCTTCACTGAGTGTGCCTACATCAATTGGCTCTTGAATTAAATCAAGTTTGCCTGCTTCCATTTTAGAAAAATCGAGCACATCATTTAATACTCTTAGCAATACGCCCAGTGCACCATCTGCTTGCTCAATATAGCTGCGAGCTTGCTGCCAATCGTTTTGCTGTAGGGCTAAATAATGCAGCCCTTTAATACCATTAATAGGCGTGCGAACTTCGTGGCTCATATTTGCTAAAAACTGGCTTTTTATTTCATTGGCTTCATCGGCCTTTTGCTTTTCTAAGCGTAAAATTTTTGTTTGTTTTGCTACCTGCTCACGTATACGAATATTGGTACCCGTTACCGATATTAAAAAGGTAATAAGCAGCCAAACAAATAACATGCCGGCGATTTGTGCAAGCCAGTAAACTAACCATGACTCTCGTTGCAGTGGCTGATGTAGCTCCACCTGCCATACCCGCTTACCTACCAATAACTTATAGTCTTTTAACGGCAATAGTTGTTGGTGATCGGCAATAAAAATAGGCTGTGCATTATTCTCTGTTGTGGTGTCTGTAAAGCTCACTGCAACGCCGTTGTTTTGATCAAATAACACCGCGTTTGATAGTCTTTCTAAACTAACAACGGCTACCACAAAACCTTTAAAATCGTCTTCGGTAATATTGTTGCCAAACACCGGATGAAAAAACAACACGCCGCGCTCAGCTGCGTTTTGTACTAAATTTATTGGCTCACTGATCACCAACTCATTTAACACTTTTGCTTTTATTAATGCAGATCGCCTTACCTCATTTGAGGCAAGATCAAAGCCAATTACGTCTTCATTTCCCGACAAAGGATGTGCGTATTGTACGGGGTAGTAAAAATCTCGTGGGGGTGCGGCCTGCCAACTGCCATCTTTTGCTCTTTCTTTTAAGCTATATTTAGCCAGCTCGGTGTTGTTATTAGCCTCTATATACTGAGCTAAGTTTTCACTTGGTAAGTAGGGCACCCACTCAAATGCTAAAATTTCTTCGCTGTAACTAAGCTGCTTAGAAGTAAACTGCTTAAATTCAGTAAAGCTCACATCGTCACTACTAGAAAAAAAGGTCGCCAGTAAGGCGAGGTGTGCTGTTATTTCGTTAATTTTATTGTTGATAGCATCTTGAGTGGCTAATATTTTCAGCTCTTCTTTTTGAATGTTTTTTTCTTTTTTTACACTGGCCGCGCCATAAAAGCTAATACTTATAACCATATAAATTAACAGTGAGGGCAGTATAACTTGTAGGCGATAATTTACCTGTGAATAGTTAAATGCCGCTAGCATAAGCGGAGTAAAAACAAGCACCCCAATACTGTCGCCTATCCACCACGCTATAAACGTATCCCAACCGGCTTGAGACACAATAACGCCATTAAAAATTAATAAGCTGGTGCCTACACCTGCAGCTATAACACAGCACAATGGGCCGGCAACAACGAGACTTTGAATACAGTGCTTTAAAGAAGATAAGTCGAGTGGTGCTTTAATCACTTTAGTGACCAACTGGCTACCTACCCATGCTTGTAAAGTAGCAGCAAAGGTAACAGCTGCAGCATGCATAAATACACTTAATTGAAATATCGCTGAGGCGCTTTCTAAATGAATGAGGTTAGTAAAAAAAGCCCCTAAAACAATACCTAGTAAGCTCTTTCTGCCCCAAATTAAAAAGCCAGCAAGCGCAATCCCTGAAGGCGGCCACACAGCCACTGCGTAGCCATCTATCGCTAATAGTAAATTACTAAAATATCCGGTAAAAAAGTAAGCGCACGCTAAACTTACAGTGACAATGAAAAAGTGTTTCAACCCAATGCTCCCGAATATCAAAGCTGCAAAAGTATAAGTGTAGCCTTTATTGATACAAAACGAGTGCTTTATCGGCTTGTGCGGTATTTTTATAGCTAAGCGCTGCTTGCTGAGCAAATTGCTTTTTGCTTTCGATATTCAATGCTTTATCAAAAACCTTTGCGGCTAACTCATAATCGCCTTGGGCATTAGCTAAACACGCAAGCGAGAGTAATAATGCGTTGTTTGCATCATCTTTTTTCAGGCGCTCTTGAATACTACTTTGAAGCTTTACAGCCTCTGCCGAGGTAGCGTTACTTAATATATTGGCCAGCTGAGCATGTTGCTCGTCGTGCTTCACCATTTTAATTAAGTCACTTTCAATCGCACTTAATTGGCCCACTTTAGCCATTTGCATTAAGTAAGCTGTATTAGCATGAGCTTGTAGCTTTTTAGGAAGTTGTTTATATTTTTCAGTGATTTTATCGCTAGCTTGTGCATTAAAATAGGCATTAAACAGCTGCGTCCACTGCGCATCGTTGAGGACTTTTTTGCGAAGTAAACGCGGTAAAAAGTCTTCAAGTGCACTAAAGTGCTGTTGCTGTACAAGTATTTCGGCGTATAGCTTAAGCTCAAGTGGTGTCGCTTTTTTTGAATCGCTGTTAGCACGCATTTGTGATTCTATTGCGCTACTATCGCCACTGGCTATCCAAAGCTTAGCAACGTTAAGTTGCTGCTCTGGGCTAATTTCAAATAAACGCTCTAGTGCTTTGTCAGTTTGGTTATTAGCAAGCGCTGCTTTTGCTAATAGCGCTAAGCGTATATCTTCAAACTTACTGGGTACACTATTACCTGATAACGTTTGCTCAACAAGCTCGTAATCATCGTTTATCGCACTCCATAAGGCTTGCTCTATAGCTGCTTGCTTTCGCTCTTCGCTACGCGCAAAAAATCCATGTTTAGTATTATGATAAATCGACAATAAATAGCGCACTAATTTGTAAGTTAAAAACAAAATAGTTGCACTAATTACCGCCATAATACAAAACGATACAATCGTGCCTTCAATCGTGGTGTTGTTAAACGAGATCAGCACATAGCCTTTTTCATCCAGTACAAATGGCGTAATCGCTAATACTAAAACAATCGCAACAATTAATACTATAAGCCCTATCATTGCGCCCACTCCTTAACCTGCTGTGTACTTTGTAGGTTTACTTCAGGGTTAAAGTTTAATGGCTCTTTTTCTAGGCTAGTTAGTGCGTTTATAACCACTTTTGTCGCCTCGTCATCTTGTTTAAAGTACTCATTAACAAGACGCTTTGCCTCACTTATGGCACTAAAATAAATGCTCGCTTGTTTGCTCATTAATGCATCTTGAGCTTGCGTCACATTTAATTTAATACGTTGATTAATTAAGTGGCGCTCCTGATCGGTTAGCAGTGGCTCTATAGCAACCCCTTCGTGCTGGCGAATAGTAATAAAGCTATCAACTAGCTTGTTCCAGCTATTACTTAGGTTTTGCTGCCAATCGCTTACATCTTCACTCAAGGCATTTTTTTCAATTTCTGCTGCTTCTTGCGGTATGTTAACGGCATTAAATGCAAGCTTATCTATGTTTGATAACACACTATTAAGTTTTAAGTAAATGGCTTCTGTTGGGATAGGTTTTAAGCTATCTAGTGTTTGAATGTCTTGTGTTATTGCTTGGCGAACTGCAACAGTACCTGGGTGTTCACTCAATAAGGCATCTAAGCGTTTAAGTACAGCGCTGGCACCTTGGTAATCTTTTTCAGCCCACAGTTTAAACTCAGCCATACGTTGTAAGCTGGTTACTTCTTGCGGGTTTAGTGAAGCGCCTTGCTGCTGAGCTTGTTGCAATGCTGCTTTTAATTGTTGCTGGTTACTCTCTGCACTTTCATTAAGCGCAGCTGCCACTTTTTGCTCACTATTGAACAATGCTTGCTGAAGATTAGATTGCGCCGACTTGAGCGCCTGTAACTCTTGTGACAATAACGCGTTTTCTTCTTTTAGTTCATTAACAGCTACATTTTGGGCTTTACCTGCATTGAGTTTTTGGTAAAACTCATACCCCACACCACAGGCAACAATAAGCGAAATGATCAGCGCTAATACCGCTAATTTACTTATTTTTTGCTTATCGTTGTGGGGTTTACTGTGTGCTTTAGCTGCCTCTTTTTTTTGTGCTGAGGCCGCTGCCTTAGTGGTTGGTGTGTTATCTGCCGTTACTGGCTTTGACTGTTCGCTCATCTTGCTACCTTGCTGTTTTATGCAGGAAAACATAGCGGTATCGCTTGCCCCTGCGGCAATGTGTATATTAGCCGAGCTTACCTGTTGCTGTTGTAAATAAGCGGCTATACGCTCGCTAGCAACATAAAATCGGCACTGTTGTAACCACTGTAACTGTTGTTCAGTCAGGTTATTAAATATTGCATCAACTGCTGCATTACTGGTTATGACTATACCTTGTACTTTCAGGCTTTGCCAGTGGTCTGTCCAGTTGGCTTTTTCAGCGCTTATTGGCTCGCGCTTGTATACCACACAGTTATTTAAAAATGCCCCACGCGCCTTTAAGGTTTTGGCAATATCAGGGCGCCCCGCTTGACCTTTTACTAATACAATATTACTACCATCAACCTCAGCTAACGAGTTTAGCGCCAATAACCCTTCAGAATCATGCAGTTTAGGCACTGCTGCGCGCACGCCAAATAACGCATAAATAGTATCTGCAGTTTGCTGACCTACTGCGTAAAATTGCGCTTTGGTATTTATTGTTGGCTTTAATTGCGCAAGGGCAGTAACGGCATCTTGAGAGATAAAAATAATTTTATCGGCATTAATTAGCGGGCTTAGCTCGGTAGAAGAAGGCGTAAGGTAGGATATTTTTAAAACAGGAAATAATGACGCCTGATAACCCGCTTGCTCAAGTTGCTGAGCAAGGGCTGCGCCTTTTCCTTCGGGCCGAGTTATCAGGATATGTGTCATTTATGCGTCTCTATATACTTCTGCTAATATTTTGTCGGCGCCTTGCGCTAATAACTTTTTAGCTAGCTGCACACCGATAGCTTCTGCATCATTTATATGACCGGTTACTTCGTCATGTAAAATTTCACTACCATCTACCGCGCCCACGAGGCCACGTAAATGCACTTGCTCGCCATCAACTAATGCGTAGGCACCAATTGGTACTTGGCAGCCACCTTCTAAATGACGATTCATAGCACGCTCTGCATTTACACGAATGCGTGTTTGGGTATGCTCAAGCGGGGCCAATAAGGCTTTTGTTACTTCATCGTCAATACGACATTCAATACCGACAGCACCTTGTCCGTTAGCAGGTAGAGATACCTCAGGCTCAATATAATCAGCAATACGCTCGTCCATTTTTAAACGTAGCAGTCCGGCTGCGGCTAAAATAATCGCATCGTACTGACCATCATCTAGCTTAGCTAAACGGGTATTAACATTACCACGTAAGTCTTTAATGACTAAATCAGGGCGCAAAGCTCTAATTTGGCACTGACGACGAAGGCTAGAAGTACCGACTACAGCGCCTTGTGGTAATTCGCTTAAATTGGCAAAGTTATTTGATACAAACGCGTCTCGCGGGTCTTCACGCTCACAAATGGTGTGCAGTACTAAGCCTTCTGGAAATTCTACGGGTACATCTTTCATTGAATGCACTGCTATATCCGCGCGGCCATCTAACATTGCTTGCTCAAGCTCTTTAACAAACAAGCCTTTACCACCAATTTTAGCAAGCGGTGTATCTAAAATAATATCCCCTTGAGTAGACATAGGGACTAATTCTACGCGCACATCAGTATGAAAATGCTCAAGCTGTGCTTTTACAAATTCAGCCTGCCAAAGCGCTAAAGCACTTTTACGGGTTGCAATGCGTACTAACTTTGTTTTTTCTGTCATAGGGGTATCCAAATAGTTACAGCTAATAGCCAAGCTTAATTAGCTAAAATTCTAAATTCTTTTTGAGCAATTAAATTACCTTGCTCATCAACAACATCTACACGCCAATGGCCTGTTTGTGTATTCATAATATTTTTGGTTGAGTACGTTCTGTAGCGCGGCGAGGTAACATTAAGTGAAATCTCAGCCATGGTTTCACCCTCATAAGACCATACATGCTTTACTTGTTGGCCTTGTAGGTTTTTAAGCTCACTAAAAAACGAAAGCGCCTCTTCAAACTGATTTAAGCGAATATCTGCAGCAAATACATTAGTGGGCTCGCGCTTACTTACTTTGCGAGTAAGCACTGCACGGCTAATTTTACCTGTATCAATTTGTGCGCCTAACGCAACACTGGCAATGTGCGCATTAGATGAAAAACCTTCACTGCTAGTTAGCGAGCCGTCGTCGTTTTCAATATCTGGAAGCAGTTCACTGGGTGATGCGCTTAACTGCGTACTATTAAGCGGCTGATTAGCGATAGGCTCAGCGAGTTCAGTATCTGATTGCTCAATAACAGAAACTTGATTGCTTTGAACGTTAGCAATTGGCTCTCTATTCGTTTGCTCATTATTGCTTTGCGCTAACGAAGTATTATTAACGCTTTCATCCTCAAGCACCGCTGGCGCAACATCTGCTATATCATTTGTAAGCTCATTTGGGCGCGCTTGCTCGTCATTTACACTCACCGTGGGCTCAACATTATCTGCTGTGTTGTCGCTTAAATGTAAATACGGCGATTGCTCATTAGGTTGCTCGCCCTGCTCGGCATTTACCGAGCTAGTTAAGCCATACACAACCGCTGCCGAGGTCATTGCTACTAACATAGAAACACTCGCAATACGACGCCAATGCCACTCGTAGCTTACATTAGGTACACTATTTTGTGGTTCGCGTTTTACATTTGCTTTAATAACTATTTTTTGACTCATATTGACCTCAGCGGCTCCAAATTAGCTTAAACGGGCAATTAACCATTGGCGAATAGCTTGCAGTTCTTCTGCGCAAACCTGATGAGCCATAGGGTATTCTTGCCAGCTTACATCCATGTTATGTGCTGTTAATACTTCAAACGCACTTCTACCCGCGCTATGCGGCACTACATTATCTTGGCTGCCATGAGCCATAAATACATTTAAATCAGTATGCTTTGCTTCTTGCGCTAGCTTTTCAGGCACGCACATATAAGTAGACAGCGCCATAACACCTGCAAGTTTGTGCTCAAATCGCGGCGCTAAATGTAAAGACACCACGCCCCCTTGCGAAAAGCCCGCCAAAATAATTTTATCGGCAGGTATACCATTTTCAATTTCTTGATTGATCAGGGTTTGCACTTTTTCGGCTGAATCTCTCACGCCTTGTTCATCGGCACGTTTGTCTAATTCTATAGATTTAATGTCGTACCACGAGCGCATTTCCATGCCACCATTTATGGTGACCGGTTGAATAGGCGCATGCGGAAAAATAAATCGTATACCAAGCTCACTGGGTAAGTTAAGTTGCGGTGCAACCGGTGCAAAGCCATCGCCCGAGTCGCCTAAACCATGTAACCAAATAACAGTGGCTTTGTGCTCACCTTGCGCTGGATATTGTGCAAACTCTAAACTCATAAGCTTGATTGCCACTTAATTTCTTGGCCAGCTTGGCGAGTAGACGCTTGGTTCATAAACTCCCAAAACTCTGCACCCGAGCGGTTATCAATCCACTGGCCGTCACGCATTTCAAAATGGTGGCCATTAAATTTAGTCGCAACCCACACTTGATGCAAAGGCGCTTGTTTGTTAATTACAATTTTACTTTTATCAGGGAAAATTATTTCTAAAATACCCTCTGCCGATTCGTAGTCTAAATCTGCTTCGCAATCATCAACTTGCTCTTCAATTGTGAACATAAGAGCTTCGGCTAATTGGTGATATTCGTGTTCAGTCATTGTAATTTTCCTTTGCAGGCGAGCTGCCTAATATTGGGTACGGTTTATATACAGCTAGTGTAACAGGAATAAAATCATCCGCGAATAGCTGCATTTTTTAGATATTCTGTTACTCTGCGATTATAAAGCCAGCAACCGTATTAATCTAATGAAAGCGACACATACCTTACAATTAAAACGACTATATATAAGTACTTTACTGCTAAGTGCATTAGCTGGCTGCGGCCAAAGTGGGCCTTTGTATTTACCAGAGCAACAGGCTGAGCAAAACACACCCCCTAATACGGCACAGCCAACGCCCGTAAAAAAAACCAACACAGAGCAAGTGCAGGAGCAATAAATGGATTATTTTAACTATCAAAACAATCAATTATTTGCCGAAGATGTCAGCATTGCCACAATTGCTCAGCACTATGGTACGCCGTGTTATGTGTACTCGCGTGCTACTTTTGAGCGCCATTATTTAGCCTTTGCAAATGCCACTAAAAATCATAAAAGTTTGGTGTGCTACGCAGTTAAAGCCAATTCTAATATTGCAGTATTAAATATATTAGCGCGTTTAGGCTCAGGGTTTGACATAGTGTCTAAAGGTGAGCTGGCGCGTGTAATAAAAGCCGGCGGCGATGCCAGTAAAGTGGTGTTTTCAGGTGTAGCTAAAACCGCCGACGAAATTGCTTATGCACTAAAGTTAGGCATTAAATGTTTTAACGTTGAGTCGGCCTCAGAGCTTGAGCGTATTTCTGAGGTAGCGTGCGAGTTAAATTTAGAAGCCCCTATTTCTATTCGTGTAAACCCTGATATAGATGCCAAAACTCACCCGTATATTTCTACCGGTTTAAAAGAAAACAAGTTTGGTATCGATATTCAAACGGCTGTGAGCGTTTATCAGCATGCGGCGTCTTTACCTGGTCTAAAAGTAACCGGCGTAGATTGCCACATAGGCTCGCAATTAACTGAGGTTAAACCTTTTTTAGAAGCGCTTGATAAGCTAATGGCATTAATAGATGAACTTAAAGCAAATGGTATTGAGCTTACTCATTTAGATATTGGCGGCGGGTTAGGCGTTCCTTACAATGATGAACAGCCACCTCACCCAAGTGAATACGCTGCGCAGGTTACCGAGCGCTTAGCCAATTACAAACACCTTGAACTTATTTTTGAGCCAGGGCGCGCTATAGCCGCTAATGCTGGAATTTTAGTAACGCAGGTTGAGTTTATTAAGCAAAACCAGGATAAATTTTTTGCCATTGTCGATGCAGGTATGAACGACATGCTTCGCCCTTCGCTTTATCAGGCATGGCAAAAAATCATTCCTGTATCGGTGCGCGATGACGACACACCAACACATAACTTTGATATTGTGGGCCCAGTGTGCGAAACCGGCGACTTTTTAGGAAAAGACCGCGAGCTAGCCCTTAAACAAGGCGACTTATTGGCGCAGCGAAGTGCTGGTGCCTATGGTTTTACAATGAGTTCAAACTACAACTCTCGCCCACGCGTGGCCGAAATAATGGTAGATGGTGAGCAACACCACCTTATTCGCCAACGCGAAACCATCGAGAGCCTTTATCAAGGTGAGAAAATTTTACCATAAACGTTTTTGTTAAGGCGCTGCTCTGTGGCATGATTAGCGCAGAGCAAACCCGAATTAGAGCGCTATGTTAGTTAATTTTTCCAAAATGCACGGCTTAGGCAACGACTTTGTTGTAATTGATAACATTACACAAAATGTATTTTTGTCTCGCGATCAAATCAAAAAACTGGCTGATCGCCACTTTGGTATTGGCTTTGACCAATTACTTATGGTTGAAGCCCCTTACTCCCCTGATCTCGACTTCCATTACCGTATATTTAATGCCGATGGCAATGAAGTAGAGCAATGCGGAAATGGCGCACGCTGTTTTGCCCGCTTTGTGCGCATGAAAGGCTTAACTAACAAGCACAAAATTAGTGTCTCGACTAAGTCGGGCAACCTCACGCTATACATAGAAAAAGACGGGCAAGTGACGGTAAACATGGGCCATCCTAATTTTGAGCCTGCTAAAATCCCGCTTAAAGCCAGCAAGCGAGAACTAACTTATATAATAAGAGCTCAAGATCACACTGTATTTAGTGGCGCTGTGTCTATGGGTAACCCGCATTGCGTGTTAGAAGTTGACGATATAGCTACCGCACAAGTTGAGGTGCTTGGTCCGCTGCTTGAAAACCACGAACGTTTTCCAAATCGTGCCAATATTGGCTTTATGCAAGTGGTATCGCAAGATCATATTAAACTTAGGGTGTGGGAGCGCGGCGTTAGTGAAACCCTAGCATGTGGCACGGGTGCCTGCGCAGCAATGGTAATTGGCCACATTCAAAGCAAACTTAACACCACGGTACAAGTTGATTTACCCGGCGGCACTTTACAAGTACGTTGGAGCGGCGAAGGTCACCCTGTCCGCATGACCGGCCCAGCCGAGCATGTATTTGATGGGCAAGTTGCCTTATGAGCGAGCTAACAAAAGAGCAAGTGGCTGAGTATTTAGCGCGCCACCCTGATTTTTTAATAGAGCAGCCAGAGCTGCTTGCACAACTTGAGTTACATCACAAAACGCAAGGCGCCACCTCGCTTGTGCACATACAACAGCGCCAATTGCGCGAGCACAATACTCAGTTAAAAAATCAAATACACAGTATGAGCGAACACGCTACGCAAAATGAGCTAGTGTATCGCTTGTTTAGCCAATGCCACCGCCAACTGTGGACAAACTACGACTTTAATACGCTTGCCGCAAATTTGCGCAATATTATTTGTACCAGCCCACACATTAGCGAGTGCAGGTTGGTTAAATACAACAACACTTTAGATGGGCTTATTGAGCACCGCCTTAGCCAATTTGGGCACTACTTAGGACGCGTTAATCAGCAAGAGCGTGAGCTATTATTTTGCGAAAACACGCAATCTTCTGCTATTTATCTTATTGGTTGCGCTGAAAAACCGGTCGCTATATTGGCCTTTGGCAGCCATGATGAAAACCATTTTGAACCCGCACAAGATAACCTATTCGTGCTTGATTTTGTTCATGCATTGCAACTTAGGCTGTTGGAATTGGCATGAGCGACGAGACGCCTAACACTGAGCAATTAAGTGAGCATTGGCGTACACCCATTCATTTATTTAGTGACTATTTAAAGTACGAAAGACAGTACTCAGAGCACACTGTAAATCAGTATGTTAGCCAACTAAACTTTGCTGCCCTGTATTTTAGTAAATTATGTGATGACTGGTTTGGCGTACAAGGCGAGCATATTCGCCGCTACAGCATGGCGCTTCGTTCAAAGCAATTAAGTGGGCGCACCATTAGTTTAAAATTAAGCTGCATTCGTAGTTTGTATAAATTTTTAAAAGCCAAAAACATTGCTCAGCACGCGCATTATCATAACCCAGCACAAGGCATTAAAGGGCCTAAATTTTCTAAGCCTTTACCTAAAAATCTCGATGTAGATCAGATGGCAAGCCTACTAGAGATTGACGATGACGACCCATTAGCCATACGAGACAAAGCTATGATGGAGCTTATGTATTCATCTGGGCTGCGCATTAGCGAGTTAGTTGGCACCAACTTACGGGATATAAACACTGCAAGCGGCGAAATATTAGTCAAAGGAAAAGGTAACAAAGAGCGCCTCATTCCCGTGGGTCGCAAAGCGCTCACAGCGTTAAAAAATTGGCTCAACATACGGGGGCAATTTGCAAAGCCTGACGAAATGGCGGTGTTTTTAAGCAGTAAAAAAAATCGTATTTCGGTTCGCCAAGTTCGCTTACGCATGCAAGAGTGGGGAATAAAACAAGGCATTAGCTCACAAGTGCACCCGCATAAACTTCGCCACTCGTTTGCCTCTCATATTTTAGAATCATCTGGCGATTTACGCGCTGTGCAAGAATTATTAGGGCACAGTAGTTTATCGGCTACGCAAGTATATACGCATTTAGATTTTCAGCATTTAGCAAAGGTGTACGACAACACTCATCCGCGCGCTAAAAAACAAACCGATTAGGAATGTAATTATGATCCGATTTAATCGTGCTCCTCGCCCTTTTTCAGTTATGAGCTTTGATTTAGACGACACCCTGTATAACAACCACCCCATAATAAAAGCCGCGGTTAAAGCGCAGCAAGATTATTTAAACGCGCTACCCAGCTACTTACAAAAAGGCCCAAAATACTGGCAACAATGTCGCAACGAGGCCGTAATACAGTTACCAGAGCTTGCTGATAATGTAACTAAATGGCGCCAACATACGCTACGCCTAGCCCTTTCAAAGCTAGATTTAAGCGATCAAGAAGTAGAGCATCATGCTGATGCTGCCTATAACGCCTTTGCCGATGCGCGCAGTAAAATAGTGGTAACCGACGACGTACTAAAGCTGCTAGATAACTTAGCCCAGCACTTTACGCTGGTTGCAATAACCAATGGCAATGTTGAAATTGAGCGCTTTAACTTACGCGATAAATTTGCGCTAGTATTGCAAGCTGGTATGCACGGTAAAGCCAAACCCCACGGTACACTGTTTGATAAAGCCGCCGCGCACTTAAACGTGGCTAAAAGTGAAATTTTACATATTGGCGATAGCCTAGATACCGACGTACAAGGCGCTAATAATGCAGGCTGCCAATCGGTTTGGTTAAACGACCAAAGCGCGGCTTATCACTACAAAGGCCTTGCCGATGTTGAAATTGCGAATATTCATGCCTTAGCGCACTTTATCAAATAGCCTAAATAGAACGAAGAGGTTGCAATGAGCCATTATACCAAGCTAATTACCTTGCTATTAATAGGCTCGCTTAGCCTAAACGCTTACTTATTGTGGCCACAAAAACAGCCTGTAGTTGGCACACAAAAAATCCACAGCGGCAAGAGCATCAAAGCGCCAAAAAGTAACCTGCTCAGCCAAGCTCAACAGCAATTTACACAACACAAATTTGATGATGCTCTAAATACGTATCAGCAACTAAATCTAAGCGCTCCAAAAAAAGCACATACTTTATACGCTTCGTGGGTAGCACAACTAAAGCAATGGCTAAACACAAACCTACCGCTTAGCGAGTCATTGTTAAATGCACTTTTAAATAAAGACCCTTACAATACCGAGTTACTCACTTTACACGTTGATTACCTAGTAAAAAGCGGGCAACGGCAAAACGCAATTATTGCGCTATTTGAGCTCTACCCATTATTAAATAAGCACCTGCAAGGCCCTGTAGATAGGCGCCTTGTGCATTTAACGACTAACGAACTGCATAGTTTGAGTGAGCAGCAAAATTGGCAAACAATTATTGAACAAACTCAAATTTGGCTCGACTATCAAAACGACAATAGCCATTTTTTATACGCACTCGCGCATGCTTATTATCAACTAGAGAACTTTATTAGCGCCTTAACAACTATTGAGCGCATGCCATCAAATCACCCACTACAAGCCGAAGTAACTGCCTTACACGCAATGATAGAGAAAGCTCAATCGCAAGATGACTTTATTGCGCTTACCCCCTACGGCGCACATTACTTAATTAGCACCGAGCTAAATAGCTCAATTAAAACAGAGCTAATGATAGATACCGGCGCAAGTATTACTTCTCTTTCGAGTGACGTGCTTAACCAACTTTCACCCAGACCACTGTATTTAGGCGATGTAACCGTAAACACGGCGAATGGGCAAATTAGAGTAAAACGCTACCAAATTGAGTCGTTTAAAGTAGGGGTGCAAACTATTTACGGTTTTGAAGTGCTCAGTATTGAAAACACCCGCGGCCAAGGTTTGTTAGGAATGAACTTTTTATCTAGATATAAATTTAATATAAATCAACAAACAGATGAGTTAGAGTTGAGTGCTAAATAATTTAAATTTAAGGAAAAAACATGACCCTAAACGATTTTTTACAGCAACTTGCAGACAACCCTAAAAGCATACAATTTAGCGATACCATGGCGGTAATAGAAGCTAATTACGATTTTACCGCGTGTGGATTTAATAACCACGGCTTACTTAGCTCCGCAAGCGAGAACAACGGCTCATGTAAAATTTTTGCGTTTGCTAAATTAAACGATTTAAGCAAGCAAAATACATTGGATTGCTTTGGTAAGTTTTACCGCGAAGACGTACTACAAAACCCTAAAGGCGATGATCACATGAACATTCGCACATTTATGTTAGCGCCAGAAGCGACTCCATTTTTAGGCCTGAGCTTTGATGGTGAGCCACTAAAAGAGAAATAACACTAAGCTGCTAAATTAAAGCGTTTTTTCCATAAAGTAACGCGTACCAGAGCGTGGATAGTTGTTAAGCTGATACTTAACCACGTATCCGCGCTTTTCATAAAAAGGCTTGGCCTGAAAATCAAGCGTATCGAGCTGTGCGGTCGTTGCACCTAGTTCAGCAGCTGATTGTTCAAGTGCCGTTAGTAACTTATCTGCAAGCCCTTGACCTCGCGCTACATCGCTACACCAGAGCCAACTAATCATCAGCCAATTTCCAAACACACACCCACTAATACCTGCAACAAGCTCACCTTGCTCATCAACAAATTTATAGCCTAATAGCACTCTTTGCGCATCAAAGTGCTGTGCGTTAAATTCAACTATTTTAGTGCGAAGCGCTGAGTTTAACGCATCGGTATTATCTGCTTTTAATTGATACATGTACCGCCCTTAAAGAAGCAGATACTAGCAAACAAACTTAATTAAAAAAGGTTATTTTTTCCATAAGGTACTTCTAGCAAATTGCTGCTTGTTTTTTCGGGTTGGCCGCACATTTCATCGTAAGCGCTAGTATGTCGCAGTACCATTTCGGCGTAGGCTATTTTTTCAAAACGTTTTTGAATATGCAGCGGGCTGAGCGCTTTAACAAACTCGCCATTTTCTTCAGTAACGTAATACTCTACGTTATTTATAATGACAGACACTTGATATAGCGCCATTTCAAGGGAGTGCGCGACCACTTTTTGTAATGGCTCGTGCTTTTTTAACTCAGAAAATTTCATACCCATAATAATCGCCTTTTAATAAAAAGTAACTTTATAGATACGCACCTTTGCTATAATCGCGATCAAATTATTACATCACTGCCTTTTAAGCTTATGAGCAATAAAATTCGACTCGCTAAATACATTGCTCACGCTGGTGTGTGCTCACGAAAACAGGCATCGCGTTTAATTGATGAAGGTGTGGTGACTGTAAATAATCGCCCAGCGAATCATATTGATCACGTTAATGAGCAAGACGACGTAATAGTTAATGGCCAAGCAGTAAAAGGGGCTGCCGATTTGGTTTATTTTGCGTACCACAAGCCTGTAGGTATTGACTGCAAATTAAATGAAAATGACCCTGCCAGCCTTATTCACCATTTACCTACCCTCACTCGGGTTTACCCCATTGGCCGATTAGATAAAGACTCTCGTGGCTTGCTTATTTTGACCAACGACGGAGATTTTTGTAATCAACTTATTCACCCTGACTTCCACCAGCCTAAACGTTATTTAGTCACGGTAGATAAACCTATTAATAACGCGTTTTGCGAAAAAATGGCCGCAGGGATCCCCGTAGATAAACAAGTAACCTTACCGTGTGAAGTAACAAAAATAGCTGACAACCAGTTTAGTATTATTTTAAAGCAAGGGCTTAACAGACAAATACGTAAAATGGCGCATTACTGCGGCTTTAAAGTAATTGATTTATATCGGGCACAATTTAGCGAACTTGCTCTTTCAAACCTAAACCTACCTGAAAACCACTACATACAAATTAATAAAACTGATATTTCAAAAATCTAACCTTCGTTTAAATAGCGCACAAAAAAGTTAAAAAATAACCTTGCAAAAATAGATTACAGGTGTAGTCTTAAATTAAGGATTACATTTGTAGGCAATAAAATGATTGAGTTATCAAAAGCAGAATTCGACGTGCTTGATGTGCTTTGGATTAATTACCCAGCAACCGCCAGCCAAATTATTGAGCGCTTAAGCGATGGCAAACAATGGCACGAAAAAACCATTAAAACCCTACTGGGTCGATTAGTTAAAAAAGGCGCACTGACCTTTGAAAAAGACGGCCGCCAATATATTTATACTCCTTGTATGGAGCGCGCCGACTACACATTAAAAGAAAGCAAAAACTTTATTGAGCGCTTTTTTAGTGGCCGCATAGCGCCGCTGGTAAGCGGGTTTGCTAAATCAGAGCAGCTTTCGCAACAAGATATAAACGAGTTAAAAAAGGTCATTGATGACTGGGAAAAAAACCAAAAGTAAGGAGTGGCTATGGATATTCAAACCCTGTTTAACTGGTTACTAGAGCAGCAATTATTACTCAGCATAATGCTTGGCGGGTTTATTATATGTGAGCGTTTTAGTTTAAGGCTGCTTGGCCCAGGCTTTGTGTATAAATTAGTATGCCTAATCCCCGTATCGTTACTGGTTGCAAACTTACCAAGTAACATTAAGCCACTGCAAAATAGCGCCATTAGCCATTATTTAATAACGCCTAACCAACCCCTTATTAATAACTTAGGCCTAAATTGGGCCGTGCTTTATGTAGTGGTTAGCCTAGTGCTGTTTAGCATAGCGTTTGTTGTGCATATTCGCTTTATAAAAAATCTGCAGCTCAATTATTTAATTAATAGCGAACACACTCTAACCTCACACATTAAAACCTATACCAGTAATCATATTGCATCGCCAATGGTGGTGGGTATTTTACAAAGTAAGCTCATACTGCCTAGTAATTACAAAACCCAGTTTGATAAAGCCACTTTGGCACTTATTTTAGAGCATGAGGCTGTGCACATAAAACGCAAAGATAACCTAATAAATGCCCTGCTGTTACTGACTACTATTTTAATGTGGTTTAACCCGCTCGCCTGGATGGCTTACGCAAGCTTTAGACGCTTGCAGGAGCTAACTTGTGATCAGCGGGTACTTGCCAATAAAACCACACACCAACACATTTTATACAGCAAAGCCTTAGTTAACTGTGCGGCAGCAACGCCCGCAGGCCTAATGGCTTATTCACACTACGGAGATAAAAAAACCATGTTACAACGACTTACCAATATAAAGCACAGTGGCAATCACTCTCGCCTAGCCAAAGGTGGCTTACTGCTAATAGCAACAAGCATGCTTAGCGGTTTAGCCATTGCAAAACAGCCCCAAACTGAAATAACGAAAAAGGATCATATTTCACCAACAATACGCATTGAACCTGTCTACCCAGCCCAAGCCGCTAAGCAAGGCATTAGCGGCTCGGTTGTATTAAAGTACGATATAGCCGCCAATGGCAGAACAAAAAACATTAGTGTCATTCAATCTAAGCCGTCAGACGCTTTTGATAAATCAGCTAAAGAAGCGCTGGCAAAGTGGGAGTATAAAATCTCTGAGTCAGGCTTTAATGATGTACTTGTACAGCTCGATTTTGCCATAAACAGTGAGGTTGCTAATACCGATTTAATAGAGCGAATTAAAGTATCGCATTAAGGCTAATGAGTGATGCAAGAGCACAAAGCAAGCGCCCTTTTAGGCCGCTTGCTTTGTGGTTTTAACAATAAAATTAAATACTCACTACAATCATGGCAATGGCAGTGCCTAAGCCAATAAACCATACAAGCGAACGGATAATATCTAAGTTCAACCAATAAAAAATGCAATACAAAGTACGCGAAACTATATGAGTAACCGCTAAGGTTTCGGTTACTGCATTTACCGAGTTAGTTCCTAGTACCACCGCAATAGCAACGGCAAACACTGCAAGTGATTCAAAACAATTTTGATGAGCAGCGAGCGTTCGCGCACCAAAGCCCGTTAATTTTGCTTGTTGAGAACGCGGGTGTTTATTGTCGTATTGGCCAAGCTTTGCCATTGCAATGGCCACTGGTATTTTTGCAAAATAAGGCATTAATACAGCAAGTAATGCGCATACTACTAATGTTGTCATAATTTATTCTCTTATTTTAAAACCTAGTTATTTAACCAATACATATAACACACATACACAAAAAAGCCGCCAACACGTTTTATGACATACGCAGGCGGCTAAACAATAACATCATACTTACTATAGCTAAGTTTACCTATAAAGCAGTGCGGCATAATGTCGCAGGTGATGAATATTCACTATCACCCTTAATGCATCGCATTAATAACTAAAGATTGTTAACTTATAGACCTTATTTTTTACCGACGACCCCTATGACCTGGATCTTTTTCACTTTTTTAGCCGCCTTTATGCAAGCATGGCGAAATGCCCTACAAAGTAAATTAAGCGCACATGCAAGTGTGGCTGGCGTAACCCTCTCGCGCTTTATTTTAGCCGGCCCTATTGCTGCAGTGTATTTGTATGGTCTTTATCAATATAAAGACACAGCCATGCCTACCTTTAATAATGCCTTTTGGGGGTTTATTATTGGCGCAAGTGTTATGCAAATACTCGCCACCGGCTTAATGGTAAAACTGTTTAAAATGAATAATTACGCCATAGGTGCAGGGCTTGCTAAAAGTGAGGCATTAGTAGCGGCTATTTTAGGGGTATTGTTTTTTGGTTCTGCGCTCAGCCTTCTTGGTTGGCTGGGTGTATTTTTAGGCGCTATTGCGGTGCTTTTACTTAGCGGCATAACCAGCGTAAAACACTTTGATGCTAAAACAGCGTTACTTGGCCTTGCCTGTGGTACCAGCTTTGCCCTTACATCGCTGTGGGTGCGTGAAGCGAGCTTAAATTCAGGGTTATTGTTTCCACACTCAGCTGCATGGGTTTTACTGTTTGTAATAAGCCTACAAACGCTTATATTACTTGGCTATTTATTACTAAAAGAGCCACACACTGTTGGCAAACTTTGGCAATATAAAGGCACCACTGCCGCAATTAGTACTTTTAGCTGTGTAGGCTCTATTGGCTGGTTTAGCGCAATGAGTTTACAGCACGTAGCGTATGTTAAAACGCTTGGTCAGGTAGAGGTATTTTTTACCATGCTAATTGCTGTACTTTGGCTCAAACAGCCACTTAAAAAGCAAGATACCGCGGGCTTAATACTTATAGCCATTGCCGCTGTTTTGGTGATGATTCCAAATTGAGAACATAAGAAAGCACAGGCTTTTAAACCTGCGCTACTATAGGCTGCTAATAACGTTTAAAGCGAGTATTAAGCGCTCTTTTTAAGAGCTAATTTTTAGCGTTATCACACCGCAAATGATCATGAGTACACCAGCAATACGGCCAAACGTGGCTGCATCACCGTAAAGTAATATACCCACTAAAAACGTACCCGCAGCACCTATCCCGGTCCATACGGCGTAGGACGTCCCCATTGATATTTGCTTTTGTGCAAGCCACAACATAAAACCACTGGCTGTTAAAAATGCAATGGCCATTACTATACCCTGCCAGCGTGTGTCGGGATTTTGTGAAATTTTTAAACCAATTGGCCAGCCTATTTCAAGCAAGCCGGCAATGACTAAATAAACCCATGCCATTAAACATCTCTCTTTTTCAAAATTACGTCGTATAAATCTTCGCGGCGATCTTTTAAATTGCGCACCGTACCTTCGCTATGAAGAATTTTTAGCTTATCCATATCAAGGTCGCTGAATAGTAACATTTCGGTATTAGGTGTGGCTTCATTTAATGTTGCATCGTGCGGAAAAGAAAAGTCAGACGGGGTCAATACTGCCGATTGCGAGTACTGTACGTCTAGGCTTTCTACCTCAGGTAAGTTACCCACTGAGCCTGCAATAACCACATAACATTCGTTTTCGATTGCGCGCGCTTGCGCACAGTGACGAACCCGTAAATAACTATTTTTAGTATCGGTCCAAAACGGCACAAAGAGTATATCAAGCCCCTGCTTGGCTAATATGCGTGAAAGCTCTGGGAACTCTACATCGTAACAAATTTGAATACCTACACGCCCAGCATCGGTATCAAACACGGCAATTTTGTCGCCGCCTTGAATCACCCAATCATTTTGTTCATGCGGGGTTATGTGTATTTTTCGCTGCTCGTCTATTTTACCGCTACGGTGGCATAAGTAACTTACGTTATAAATTTTATCGTCTTCGGCAAGTGGCATAGAGCCAGTAATAATATTGGCGTTATACTCTATTGCCATACGCGACATCGCGTTTTTAAATGTTTCGGTATATTCGGCTAAATAGCGGATTGCTTCGGTTTGATTATTCTGATCGCCTAAGCCCATAAGTGGCGCGTTAAAAAATTCCGGAAATAATATAAAATCGCTTTTGTAGTCAGATACCGTATCTACAAAGTATTCTACCTGCTTGAGCATTTCGTCAACCGACTCTACACAGCGCATTTGCCATTGCACCGCACCTATACGCACTATCGATTTAGTTGATTCGAGTACGGTGTCGGTTGGCTCATACATTATGTTATTCCACTCAAGCAAGGTGGCGTAACCTACAGACTCTTGATCCTCCGGCAGGTACTTTTTAAGTAACCGTTTTACCTGAAAGTCGTTAGAGAGCTGAAAACTTAAAATTGGGTCGTAAAGCTCTTTTTGGTCAACCTTTTCAATGTATTCCATTGGCGTCATTTCACTACTGTGATTGTAATAACGCGGAATACGGCCACCGGCTAAAATAGCGCGTAAGTTATATTGGCGGCACAACTCTTTACGGGCATCGTATAATCTGCGCCCTAAGCGCATGCCTCGGTGGGTTTCGCTAATTGCTACATCTAAACCGTATAGTGCATCGCCGTCGGAGTCACTAAATACCCGGTCGTGCCCATCGGCTATGTCTTCGTATGTGTGAGGATTTGAAAAACGCGCGTAGTCTACTTGCACGCTTAGTGCTAAACCCACTAGCACGCCATCATCTACAATGCCTATTTGCCCTTCAGGGAACTGATCTATCAATCTAAAAATAGTATGGCTTGGCCACGCGCCACCTAAATCAGGATAAGCCTGATCCATCAAGGTTTTAATTTGCGGATACTGCTCTTTTGTTAAGTTACAAATTTCTAGGTGGGTTTTTTCTGCCGACATACACAACTCCTTTGGGCATAATAAAATAAAAGCCGAATGTACGCTAAAGTACACTCAGCTTTGTATCATGTTTTTTACGTTACGCGTACTACTTTAAGCTGCGATAAAAAAGTGTAGTCACTTTCTCTTTTGGCAACCAGCCTGCGTATTCAAGGCCAAGCTCTGCCAATGGATCAGCTTTTAGTACTTGCTCTAAGCTTGCGTTATTTTGCATTGCTTTTAGCATTAAATCTTTGGCTTTTTTAACAAGTTTAGCATACGTTTCCAGCCCTGAACGGTCACTTACCGGCCCATGCCCGGGTATCACTATGGTGCGCTCATCTATTTGCTTAATAACGTCATTTACGGCTGCTAATATTCCATCAACACTGCCGCCGCTATCTACATCAACAAACGGCAAGCTGCCAAAGTTAAAGTAAATATCGCCCATGTGCACTATGTTATCGTTATTAAAAAATATCACCGAATCACCGTCGGTATGTGCATGGGCGTAGTGCACTACATGGGCATGTTCGTTGTTAAAATGCAGCTTTAAATCGTGGCCAAAGCTAATGCGTGGCAAATAATCTGAGTTTGCACCGTGTTTTTCTTCTAATCGCTTATGTACGTTGTCGTGCGCAATGACATGCGCACCGGCTTTGGCAAAGTTTTCGTTGCCGCCAGTGTGGTCGCCATGATGATGCGTATTAATTACAAACTCTGCACTACCGGGTTTTAAATCGCTAATTGTTTTTTTAATGTCGTCTGAAAGCTTAGCAAATTGGTCATCAATAATGTAAATGCCATCTTCCCCTACACTTGCGGCAATGTTACCGCCTTGGCCAAACAGTACATACACACTGTCGCTTAGTTTTTCTGCTGTTACCGGATTTTCATCTGCATGTGTTGCACTGCTAAGTAATAAGCCTGTTATTAATGCGGGTAGTATTTTTTTCATTTTAGTTCTCTGTTGATTTATTAATGATTATATAGAACGTGACTAACTGTAATTTAGTTCATCGTGCTGGCTCTATCACTATTTGATGTATTAGCGTTTGTGGCAATAAAGGCGTGTGCTTACCTTCAATGTAGTCACTAAAGCCTGCACGATAAAACGCGGATAGCGGATGCCCCGACTGCCCACCGGGCACTGCCATAATGGCGTTTTCTAAATGCCCTGGTTGGGCAATAAAGCGCTGCGATGCACCAAAGCTTTTGCCTTGTACGGCGGGCATGTAGCTATCGCCAAAAGCTGGCGCTATAGGCATATTTAAAAGCTTAGCCAGTATGGGCATTTGTTTAGCAAACGGGTGCTCAATATTAAGCGCATTTACTTTACCCCACTGCCAATTTTGCAAGTTATCCCCATACTCAGCCCCAAGTGCTGTCACTGTTTGGCTAAATGCACCTAATAACTGCTCGTCCCAATTTTTATACTCAGGGTTTACCCATGAGCCCGGTCTATCCTTAATAAGCTGCCATATAGCTGGTTCTAGATCGCGTTTTACATATTTAAGCGTGGCGTCTTGCTCATTAAGTTTGTTCTCCATGCTTGCAAATACAGTATTAATTAATGTGCTGCGGTAGTGTTTAACTAAGGTATAACCTACCGAGCTTGCACATGCGCATTGCTGCCAGTTTTCAAGTGCACTTATGTACTGTGCGTTTTTGGCTTTGTCTTTTTTAAGCTGATTAAGTAGCAATGTGTGCCATGGCGTTAAAAAGCGGGCTTGGTTATCAAGCTGTAGCGCGTAAAAGTCGCTCTCTGCAAAGCTTTGTTTTTCAAATAACCTATCACGAATTTGGCTCGAGCGAGCGCCTAGCGCGTACCCGCCATTGCCAAAGCGTGCATTATCAGTGGCCGACACAACGCGCGAATTACCTGTCCATAATCGCCCATTTTGCGGGTTTTTAATATAAGGGCGCTGATGCTCATTTTGCTGCCAGTCGGGTGAGTATTCGGTTGCATTAACACTTAGCTCACTCGGTGTTTTACGCGCCGGTATAGCGCCAATATGTTGCCATACAGCACTGCCTTGGCTATCTACCACCATTAAATTTTGTACCGGAATACCCACATCGCTTGCTATTGCTAATGCATCATCAACCGTATTTGCTTGTTCAAGTTTTACTAATTCCATATCAACGGCATAAGGCTTATGTGCAGCCCAGCTAAGTGCGTAGGGTTTTTTATTAATGTATTTTACTGGGCCATATTCGCTTAACGTTAATGGGTAGTTTTCTACCTCATCATTTGGCAGCGCTATTGGCTCATTTACTTGCCATGTTTTACTGTCATCATTTAGCGCTATCCAATCAGCGGTATCTATGTAGCCATTAGTAAAGCCCCAAGCAATTTTATTATTTGTGCCCACCACAATAGCAGGGGCGCCGGGTAGCGATACGCCAGTTACCTGAGCTTGCTCGCCATTTTGTGTGTAATTAAGCTGCGCCCTATACCAAATAACCGGCACCGTCATAGATAAATGCATATCGTCAGAGAGCATGGCTGCTCCCGTTTGGGTATGCGCACCGGTTACTGCCCAGTTATTGCTACCGCGCTCTTGGTTTGCCTGAATGTTTTTAACCGTGTGCTGTGCTTGCTCTGGAAGTTGAGGAATGGTGCCTGTAAACGGGGCAAGTTTACTGCCATCAAGCGCCGCTTGGTATTGGCTCGGTTGTGTTAAAAAATCAACCATGTGTTGTCCGTATGCTTGCTCAATATGTATGAGAGCTTCATCTCGCTCAAAGGTGGCACTTTGCAAATCAAGGTACATGCTAAATATAACTAATAGGCTATCTTCACTTTGCCATGGTTTTTGCGCGCCGCCTGTAAGTAAATACTCAAAGCTTGCAAAGCCAACTTGTGCCAGCCCTTCGTTTACACCTTGGGCGTAGCTGTTTAATAGTTGTTTATCGCTTTCGGGTAAGGTGTTTAATATAGCGCGGCTGCGTTTTCGCAATTGATGAAAGCGCATTTTTTTATCAAGCCCAAGGGCCGCTTTACCAAATAACTCACTAAGCTCACCTGCGGCGTTACGTCTTAATAAGTCCATTTGAAAAAAACGGTCTTGCCCATGCGCATAGCCTAACCCGTATGCGGCGCTATTGCGGTTTTCTGCCTTTATAACCGCCTGCCCTAGTGCATCACGCGAAATAGTAACCGGCTTATTAATTGCTGTACTTTGGCCTTTACCATCAAGTGTGGGCATACTTAAACTTAATACGCCATACACAAGCGCTGTACCAGCTAAGCCTAAAACCACAACGAGTAACACTAGCCATTTGATTACTTTAAACATTAATTTGTCCTTTGCACCATTTGTTGCACATATAATAACCATAGTTTTATTAAATAATAATGTTCTTACTCGCAAAGGGTGAAATAAACATCAAAATCCACGATAATAGCCATTCCACATTTTGTGCAGATCTAGTTGAGACTCATATGACTGAAAAAACATTTATCAAAGGTAAAGACCGCGACCTAGAATCGTCTATCTCTACCATGCAAAACAAGCTAAAAGCGCTAAACATCAATGTTGAAGAAGCACTTTGGCTTAACCCTGTAGCTAACTGTTATTCAGTTCATATAAAAGACAGCGACTGCGGTGTTATGTTTACCAATGGTAAAGGCGCAACCGATAAAGCATCTATCGCCTCTGCGTTAGGTGAATACTTTGAACGATTAAGCTGTAATTACTTTTTTGCCGACTTTTACCTAGGTGAAGAATTTGCAAACAGCGACTTTACTCATTATCCAAACGAGAAATGGTTTAAAGTTGAAGGCAATGAAGTGCCAGAAGGCATAATGGACGAAAGCCTTTGGGATTACTTTGACCCAGAGCGTGAGCTTAATGCTTCACACCTTTTTGACTTTAACTCAGGTAATAACAAGCGCGGCATTTGTACATTGCCATACACACGCCAACGCGATAACCAAGACGTATACATTCCGGTAAACGTAATTGGTAATATTTTTGTTTCTAACGGCATGAGCGCAGGTAACACTAAATTTGAAGCACGCGTACAAGGGCTATCAGAAGTATTTGAGCGCGCCATTAAAAACCGTATTATCGCAGAAGGTATTTGTTTACCTATCGTCCCTGAAGAGATTGTAAAGCAATACCCTAAAATTCACGAAGCGTGTGAAGAGCTACGCAGCCATGGTTTTCATTTACGTATTGCCGATGCATCACTTGGCGGTAAATACCCTGTAATGAGCGTAACGCTTATTAACCCTGTTGATGGCTCTGTGTTTGCCTCATTTGGTGCTCACCCATCATTTGAAGTAGCCCTTGAGCGTACGGTTACCGAGCTACTACAAGGTCGTCGCCTTGATCAACTTGATGTGTTCCAACCAGCTACTTTTGATAACGATGAAGTTGCAACGCCTGAAAACATTGAGCTGCACTTTATCGACTCAAGCGGTTTAATCTCGCATGACTTTTTCCGTGCCGACGCCGACTTTGACTTTGTTCATTGGGACTTTAGCGGTACAACAGAGCAAGAATACAACTTCTGTACTGACTTAATTCACAGCATGGGCCACGACATTTACATTATGGATTACACACACTTAAACGTGTATGCATGTCGTATTTTAGTACCAGGTATGTCAGACATTTACCCAGTAGATGAACTAATTTGGCGTAACAACAACGAAGGCGCTAAATTCCGTGAAGCATTCCTATCGCTTGATCAGTACAATGCGCAGCAGTGGATGGACATTTACGACAGCCTAGAAGAAGCAGGCCACAGCGATATTATCCGTGCTGCTGAATTTATTGGCCTTGCCACCGATGCCGACACACCATGGCATACACTGCGTATTGGTGAGCTTAAAGCGCACTTATGTTTAGCCGCAGGCAACGAAGAAGCCATTGATTGGGTAGACTGGATACTACACACAGGCCAAGTAAACGAAGATGCAATGCGCCACTTCCGCTGTTTAAAAGCCATTCTTGAAATTAAATACGATGACGAGCGCGACTACGCCGACTACCAAGATGCACTGGGTTTAATGTTTGGCAGCGATAACGTAACGCTGGCTATTGAAATAGCAGAAGGCCGTAAATTATTTAATGGTTTAACCTTCCCTGGTTTATCGCTTGAAGGCTTTAAAAAGCATGCAGCACTACTTGATGGTTACCGTAAGTTACATGTCGCTAAGCAAAACCATTGGGCACGTGAAGTAACCGACGCTTAATAGTTAAACTACTAATTATAAAAATAAAACGGCGCTAATTTATCAGCGCCGTTTTTATTTATACAATAAATTAGCTATAGTTAAATTGCCTAAAATAACAGCATGACTTAGCCAATGCCGCCAAAAAATAACAACAAAAAAAACACTATTAGCAACTATAAGCTGACCTTTTGGTTATCGCTTACGCTAATAATATTAGTGAGCATTGTGTTAGATAGAATTAACTACAATCGCGCAAAAGACGCCCACCGCCTACAAATTTTATCTCAAGTAAGTACATACCGTGCACAACTAGAGGCCACCTTGGTATCAAACATTCAGCTTGTTCGTGGATTAGCGGTTGCTGTATCAGCTGAACCTGAGTTACAACAAGCACGGTTTGAACAAATTGCCGCGCCTTTGTTTAAAACCTCCAGTGAGCTGCGCCATATTGGTGGTGCACCCGACATGATAATTCGTATGTCTTACCCACTAAAAGGTAACGAAAAAGCCATTGGCTTAAACTTTTTAGAAAACAAAAACCAGCGCCTAGACGCCATTAGAGCCCGTGATACCAATACTATTGTTATGGCAGGGCCACTTAAACTGGTTCAAGGCGACATTGCCCTTATTGCCAGAGTGCCTGTTTATATTCCGCCCGAAAACCGCTTTTGGGGGTTGTTATCGGTGGTGCTCGACATTGAAAAAGTGTATAAAAACTCAGGCATAAAAGAGCTTGAAAAAAACTACAACATTGCTATTCAAGGGCGTCATGGTTTAGGCAAAAAAGGCGAGTTTTTTTATGGCAATAACAATATAACCTCACAAGAGCCGCTTGATTTTACACTTAATTTTCAAGGGGGAAGCTGGCAATTATACGTAGCCCCTAAAGAAGGTTGGAGCCCCGCACCTTCAACTATATGGCCGCTTAGAATTGCCATTATAATTATTTGCGGATTACTAATATGGGCGTTCTTATTCTTTTTAAAAATGCTAAACCGCCAGCAACAAAACGAAAAAATGCTGGAGGCAATGAGTGATCTTGCCCAAATTGGGGCGTGGTCATTTAATTTAGAAACCAAACAAGTGTATTGGTCAGATATGACCAAAAAAATATTTAAGTACCCGCTAAATAAAGAGCCTACTTGGCCTACAAATTTAAATTACTTTAAAGCCGGTGAAAGCAGAGAACGTATCACTCAGCTGGTTGAATCTGCAATTAAAGAAGGCAAAAGTTACGAAGCCGAACTTGAAGTAATTGACTCTGAAGGGCGCGAAATGTGGGTGCTTATTCATGGTGAAGCTGAGCGAAAAAACGAGCGCTGTGTAAGAATATTTGGCTCATTGCAAAATATTGATACCCGTAAGCGTATTGAGCTTGAAAACAGCAAAATTGCCCTACATAACGAAATTTTAGCGTCGCTTACAGCCAACGACCTTATTTTAAGTGGCCAATTAAGCCAATCTAAACAAGTTATTACTGAATCTATTTGCCATGCATTAAACATTGAGCAAGCCAGTATTTGGTTTTTTAATAGCTCAAAAACCTCATTGAGTCCTATAGCAGCCCATAATATTGAAAACAGAATGGGTAATAATAATGCGGTATGGCTTAAAAAAGAGGCGCCAGATTTTTTTGAAGCCATAGAAAAACACGCAGTGTTTAGCACCAGTGATGCCCAAAATCACCCACTACTAAAACCCCTTAAAGCGCATTACTTTGCGCCGCTCAATATTAATGCCATGCTGTGCGCAATCATACCGGCGGGAAGTGGCTCCATTGGCATAGTATGCGCTGAGCAATGTGCTTCAATGCGCCCGTGGTCACGTAACGAAGAAAGCTTTTTAATTGCTGTAGCCGCCCTCGTGGGCAGCTTGCATTCAAGTCAGCAACGTATTGAAACAGAGCAACAGCTAGTCACCGCCAAAGAAGCTGCAGAGCAAGCTGTAATGGCTAAAAGTGAATTTTTAGCCAGTATGAGCCACGAAATAAGAACCCCCATGAACGGCGTACTGGGCATGCTAAATATTATCAAGCGCACTCAGCTCAACCAACAGCAGGAGCACCATATTGAGCTTGCACAATCTTCAGCTCAGTCGCTGTTAAATATAATTAACGACATTTTAGACTTTTCTAAAATTGAAGCAGGTAAACTTGATATAGAAAATGTGCAATTTAACTTACCTAAATTACTTGGTGAAGTTGTTGAGTCGTTTGCGCTTAAAGTGGAGCAAAATAATACCAATCTCATTTTAGATGCCACCCAAATTACTATCAGCGAAATAATTAGCGATCCGAATAGGTTGCGTCAAATTTTAAATAACCTGATTGGCAATGCCGTTAAGTTTACTATTGATGGGCAAATTCTGGTGACCGCGCAGATAGATGAAACCACCGATGGCAGTTTTTTACATTGCTCTATTATTGATACCGGCATAGGAATAGACGCAGAAAAACAAAAAACCTTATTCGACTCATTCACTCAGGCCGATGCCTCAACCACCCGCCAGTTTGGCGGCACAGGCCTTGGCCTAGCTATTGTTAAGCAGCTTTGTGAACTAATGGAAGGCGAAGTAAGCGTAACCAGCATGCTAAATGAAGGCAGCACTTTTTCGTTTTCTATAAAAATACAGCCCCGTTTAACTAAAGCGCAAGATCTACCCAGCCACTTAATTAATAACAAACATATTTTAATTATTGATGCCTGCACACTTAACGCCAATATTGCCGCCAAACAATTACGCGTATGGGGCGCACACGTTAATATTTTAAATGACTATAGCGGCATCATTAATTATTTTGATAACTGCGATACCCAGCCAGATGCATTGCTAGTCGATTATCATTTTTTTGAGCAAGCTGCGCACCCACAAATAAATACATTAAAAAACCGAGTAACCACCAAGCAAAGCAAACTAGTTGTTATGGCACCAATGAGTTATTCGCAAGAGCATAACAACATTGGCATAAATATAGACTGCCTGATATTTAAACCGCTCACCCCGTCAGATTTATTTGATTCACTCACTAACGATAAATACATTGAGCAACAACAGCGCCAAGCACAACTTCAAAATGAGTTAACCGAAAAGCCCAAAGAAATATCAGCGCAGGCGCAAGTGCTTTTAGTAGAAGATAACAAAGTAAATCAGGTGGTGGCCTCAGCGTTGTTAAAACAAGTTGGGCTTACCTTTGATATTGCACAAAACGGCCAAGATGCACTAGATAAGCTAAACAGCAGCCAAGACAAAAAATACCAGTTAGTTTTAATGGACTGCCAAATGCCCGTGATGGATGGCTACCAAGCCACGCAAGCTATACGCGAAGGCAAAGCGGGCAAGCATAATAAACATATTACAATCATTGCGTTAACGGCAAACGCAATGCAGGGCGACAAAGAGAAGTGCCTCGATGCAGGAATGAACGATTATTTAACCAAACCTTTAGATTCCGCAGCACTAGAGCCTAAATTACAACAATGGCTTGGTACACAATAAAGGTGTAAGCTAAAAATACTGTTTACTAATAAAGAAAAGCCATGCATTTATCAGCAAATCAGCAGCGCGTTATTGGCTGCCTTTTAGAAAAACAAAGCACTACACCCGAGCATTATCCACTGTCGTTGAACGCACTGACGAATGCGTGTAACCAAAAATCAAATCGAGACCCGGTTGTAAACTTGAGCGAAAGTGAGGTGCAACAAACACTGGATGAGCTTATAAGTCAGCGCCTTGTAACGCTAGACGAAGGGCTTTCGGGACGAGTTAATAAATACGATCACCGTTTTTGTAATACAGAATTTAGTAGCTTACAGTGGAGCACGCAGCAACGGGCTATTATATGTTTACTGCTGTTACGCGGTGCACAAACACCCGGTGAGCTAAGAACGCGCAGCGCTCGCCTAGCTGACTTTACAAACGTTAGCGAAGTAGAAACTGCCCTGAGCGCGTTAGCAAAAGATGACTACGTAACAAAGCTTGAGCGCGAGCCCGGCAAACGAGAAAGTCGCTACATGCACCTTTTTGCTGACCCAGCAGTAGCGCCAAGCCCAGTGCCAGCTACAGAAGTCGCAGAAGTTAAAAACGATGAAATTAACGAGTTACTTGCAGAAATTGAGGAACTAAAAGCCGAGCTTAGCCGTATAAAAGCACATTTAGGACTTTAATTAATAACCACTAAACCAGATAATGTAAGCCTATTTAAAAACAACTTATTAAATAACGAGGAGCTGGCCATGCGCGCCGAAATTATGGCTGAAATGAAAGTTCAGCCAACTATTGATGTAAACGCCGAAATTACCCGTCGAGTTAACTTTATAAAAGCACGTTTAGTGGCAGCCCATAGTGTATCGCTAGTGCTTGGAATTAGCGGCGGTGTTGACTCATCGACCTGCGGGCGCTTGTGCCAATTAGCCGTAGATGAACTAAACGCAGAGCAAAACACTAATAAGTACCAATTTATTGCGGTTCGCTTGCCATACGGTGTACAAGCAGATGAAGACGAAGCGCAAATGGCCGTTGATTTTATCAAGCCAAGTAAACGCATGACCGTCAACGTAAAACCTGCTGCCGATGCATTACACGAGCAAGCTATGGCGGCAGTAGTAGGCAGTGGTGAAGAGCTACCTGAGCAAGCTAAAGTTGACTTTGTAAAAGGTAATGTAAAAGCACGCCAACGCATGGTAGCGCAATACGAAATAGCTGGTTTTTGCCAAGGCCTCGTTGTGGGTACCGATCACAGCGCTGAAAACATTACTGGTTTTTACACCAAATTTGGTGATGGCGCATGCGATTTAGCACCGTTATTTGGTTTATCAAAACGCCAAGTACGCGCTCTTGCTACGGCATTAGGCGCTCCTGATTTACTCGTTACTAAAGCACCTACTGCAGATTTAGAAAGCGACAGACCAGGCCTTACCGACGAAGAAGCATTAGGACTGAGCTATGAGCAAATAGATGACTTTTTAGAAGCTAAAGAGGTTTCAAAAGAGGTTGAGCAAAAGCTTGTAGATATATACTTGCGCACACAGCATAAGCGCCAAGCAATTCCGACTATTTACGACGATTTATAAGCTATAGCTAATAGCAACTAATGCCAATAGGCGTTAGTTGCTATTTGATCTAGCCACAACTGTATTGCGTATAAATTGCCTAATAAACGCATTCAATATTATTAACTGCCCGCCATAGAGAATACTGCATTATATGACATCGCCTATTTTAATTACCGGCGCAGGCCAACGCATTGGCCTAGCACTTGCCAAGCATTATTTAGCCCAAGGGCAAAGCGTTATTATAACTTATCGCACACGTCATCAGGCTGTTGATTTACTAGAGCAACAAGGTGCTGTGTGTATTTTTGCTGACTTTAGTAACGATACTGGCATTAGCACATTTATAAATACACTTAACACGCACACCAGTAGCTTGCGCGCTATTATTCATAATGCATCTAGTTGGGACTGCGAAGCTAATAACCCAGACTTTGCCGTGCTGTTTGATAGCATGATGCGTATTCATGCAAAAACA
The DNA here is from genome assembly GCF_023161805.1 of Pseudoalteromonas sp. 1CM17D. NCBI lineage: Bacteria > Pseudomonadati > Pseudomonadota > Gammaproteobacteria > Alteromonadales > Pseudoalteromonadaceae > Pseudoalteromonas > Pseudoalteromonas sp. 1CM17D. The sequence continues at coordinate 55,122 of NZ_JALNTP010000012.1, forward strand.
CCTTATTTAATTAATTTATTGTGCGCTGATTTATTACTTAATTATCAAGCAAGCCATAATGTACCAGCAGATATTATTCATCTCACTGATTATGTTGTAGAAACTGGCAGCCCTAAACATTTAGCTTACGCAGCAAGTAAAGCTGCTCTAGATAATCTCACAAAGTCATTTAGTGCTAAATATGCGCCTAATATAAAAGTAAATTCAGTAGCGCCATCATTAATCATTTTTAATGAACATGACGATGAAGCTTATCGCGCCAAGACACTTAAAAAATCATTAATGGGTATTGAGCCCGGTTGCCAAGAGATTATTAACAGTATTGATTTATTACTGCAAAGCCACTACATCACAGGCCGCGCTTTGCCCGTAGATGGCGGACGCCATTTAAAGTAGAACACACTAGACTGAGAAATTTATGCATGACGAATTAAAACAAAGTTATCAAAATATTATTACCGCTGTAGGCGAAGATGCTAATCGCGAAGGTTTACTAGACACACCAAAACGCGCAGCAAAAGCGATGGAATACTTAACTAAAGGCTATCGTCAAACGCTTGATGAAATTACTAACAATGCGGTATTTACCTCTGACGCTGATGACATGGTGCTTGTGCAGGATATAGAGCTTTACTCTATGTGTGAGCATCATTTATTGCCATTTATTGGTCGTTGCCATATTGCTTACATTCCCGATGGCAAAGTACTAGGTTTATCTAAGTTTGCGCGTATTGTTGATATGTTTGCTCGTCGCTTTCAAATTCAAGAGCAACTTACTCATCAAATTGCTAAAGCAGTTGAAGAAGTAACCGGTGCTAAAGGCGTAGGTGTTATTGTTGAAGCTAAACACATGTGTATGATGATGCGCGGTGTAGAAAAGCAAAACTCAAGCATGCGTACCTCTGTAATGCTAGGTAACTTTAGAAGTGACTCTAAAACGCGTAACGAGTTTTTACAGCTTATTAAGGGTTAATTATGGCCAACGCAATTATTAACGTAACCAACTTACGCTTACGTACATTTATTGGTTTTAACCCAGAAGAACGGGAAAAAAAGCAAGATGTAGTGATTAATTTAGAAATTCACTACCCTGCTGATGACGCCTGTAAAACAGACGAAGTGGACCAAGCGCTTAACTATAAAGTGATCACCAAAGAGGTGATAAACCTAGTAGAGCAAGGGCACTTTTTGTTGCTTGAAAAGCTGGTTGCCGAAATACTTGCAGTATGCCATACACATCCAAGCGTGCATTACGCAAAAGCCAGAGTAGATAAACCGCATGCACTGCGCTTTGCCGACTCAGTTTCGCTCACGCTTGATTGGTCAAAGTAACTTTACAAAACCGCTTGTGCACCACTGGCAAGGGCAATAACGGCTAAATACCGCGCGCCTTTGCCAATGCTCACTAATAATAAAAACAGACTAAAACGCACTTTAAATATGCCGCCAATTACCGTTAGTGGGTCGCCAACAATCGGCAGCCAAGCAAACAGTAAGCTATATACCCCATATTTTTTAAATTGAGATTGCGCTTTTTCAAGCCCCTTGGCCGATACCGGAAACCACTTTTTGTGCTTAAAACGTAGCACATGAGTTCCCAACCAATAATTAACACAACTTCCTAGCACATTACCTGAAGTAGCGGCTAACCACAGCAGCCACAGATTAGCTTTTGCTTGGCTTATCATGGTAACAAGTACCACTTCTGAAGAACTTGGTAATAAAGTAGCGGACACAAACGCACTAAAAAATAAGGTGATATAAAGCATTAAGTACTTAAAGTAAAAACCCAGCATACAGCTGGGTTTATTAAAGGGTCGTCATTTATTTTATCAAATTTAGACTCAGTGGGTAATTAAACTCTTTCCCTTCGTTGGCTTTAATACTGGCTAAAACCACCATGATAAAAGAAAAAATAGCCACTAAAGGCAGCAAAACGAGGCCGATTACGGCAAATACTAGTAAAAAACATACAAAGTAAGCTATAGCCATAGTAATTTGAAAATTAAGCGATTTTTTACCGTGTAAATCGACAATTGGCATTTCATCTTTTTTAATAAGCCATACCACTAATGGCCCAAGTATAGAGCCAAACGGAATAACAAAACCGGCTACAGCGCTTAAATGGCAAAGCATAGCCCATGTTTTTTCGTCTTTTGATAACGGCTCAAGCTGTTGATTTTCTTCCATTACGCTCTCCTTATTAGTTAATACATACTGCCTTTTTATTGAGCAGGTGTCTATATAGAGGCAGCTATATTGTTAAATAACACGCCCTAACCCGCTGTGATAAAAAAGTGATAACTTTGTGAGAGTTTCTTGAGGTGGTTATTCAATACTTAGCCTGAATCATCACTTACAGGAAATAATAATGAAAGCTTCAGCATTTACAGTTGCAACCCTTTTAGCAGTAGCTAGCCAATCAACATTGGCAGCAGAGCTAGAAGTAGAAATTACTAACCTTACTAAAGGCCTCTACTTTACACCGGTACTAATAACAGCACACGATAGCGAAGATAAATTATTTGAAGTCGCAACCGAAGCCTCTGCTGCACTGCAAGCAATGGCTGAAGGCGGCGATATATCAGCACTTGTTACTCAAGCGTCAGCATCGAGCAGCGATATTGCAGAAAACCCAGCGGCAGGCCTTTTAGCACCCGCGGCATCTGCAACAGCAGAGCTCACAACTACCGATGGCAACGAATACCTATCTGTAGCGGCTATGTTACTGCCAACCAATGATGGCTTTGTAGGCCTTGATAGCTGGAAAGTTCCAACAGAAGCAGGCACCTATACTGTTTACCTCAATGGTTATGATGCAGGTACAGAAGCAAATAACGAACTTGTAGTAGAAGGCTCGGGTGCACCTGGTGTATTAGGTATCCCTGCTGCGCCGGGCGGCCAAGCAGGCACTAACGGTACAGGTATTACAACTGGCGATACAAATACGATGGTGCACATTCACCCGGGTGCCCTTGGCGATGATGACCTAGAAGGTGGAAACAGTGATTTGAATAACACTGTACACAGATGGTTAAACCCCGTTGCAAAATTAACTGTGACGGTTAAATAGGAGAGTTAATTATGTCATCTCTTTCTAATTTTAAAAAAAGTGCGCTTATTTTATTGTTAGCCAGCTCAATAGCCGCATGTGGCGATAACGATAATAACGACTCTATTGAAGATCAAGAACCTGTGGTTGTTGTAGAGCCCGAACCTGTTGTTTATGAGTTTACTATCACTTTTAGTAACTTAACGGCTGGACAACCACTATCACCACTCTCGGTCATTGCATTTGATGAAACCCCACCATGGAAATTTGGTGAGACGGCTTCTGTTGGTTTAGAAATGATTGCAGAAAGCGGCGCTAATGAAGAGTACCTTAGCGATGAAAATGCACTTGCTTCAGTCTCGGCTGAAGGTGGTATTGGCCCTGGCGAAACAACCTCTGTAACCCTTTTAGTTGATGCACAAGATGTTCTTAATTTATCTTTTGCTGCCATGCTTGGGAATACAAATGACGCTTTTACCGGTCTTAGTTCTGTAGATGTATCAACATTGGAAGTAGGCAGTTCAATATCACGAACGACGCCCGTTTACGATGCAGGTACGGAAGCAAATACAGAAACAGCTGACACTGTGCCTGGTCCCGCTGCTGGCGGCGAAGGGTTTAACGAAATACGCGACGATATTGCCGATATAATCACAATGCACCCAGGTGTTGTGTCTAATCAAGATGGCTTATCAAACTCTGCACTAGGTGCTGAACATAAGTTTGATAACCCAGTATCAAAAATCGTGATCACTCGTACACAGTAAAACAGCTTGTAATGGGGATGTGAGGCGACACGGATGTCCCTTTTTTACGAGGTTAACCATGCGGCACGAAAAAATACTGGTAGTAGAAGACGACAGAGAAATAGGGCAATTAATAACAACTCAACTTGCTGCGTTAAATTTGCATGTTGACCATGTTGTAAGCGCTGAGCTCGCATTAAAAAAAATAGCAAAACAACCTTACGGGCTTATTTTACTGGATATAAACCTGCCACAAATGGATGGCTTGAGTTTATGCCGTAAAATTAAAGAGCACTACCCTACCATTTCCGTTATTTTACTTACCGCGCTCAGTAGCGATATGGACCGTGTAATTGGTCTTGAAATGGGTGCTGATGACTATATTTGCAAACCCTTTTTTGCTCGCGAATTACAAGCCCGCGTTAAAACACAATTACGCCACCGCTCACAACTTCTAGCGATTCAAAATAACGAAAACGACAGCCCGTGCAACGAACAAAGGCTAAATATAGGCTCACTCAATATTGAATTTAGCTCACATCAAGTTTATTTAGACGAACAAGCACTTAACCTCACCGCCACTGAATTTGATTTACTGGTATATTTTGCTCGCCACCCAAACCATGTTTTTAGCCGCCAGCAATTACTCGACAAAGTATGGGGGTATCAGCACAGCGGGTACGAGCATACCGTTAACTCACATATAAATAGGTTACGCGCCAAACTTGAGCTACATCATCAAGCGCCTATTATCGAAACCGTTTGGGGCGTTGGCTACAAACTAAATCCAAGCCAACTTACTTAAGAGCCTTATTATGAACCTATCTTTGTATCAAAAATTAGCGGTGTCGTTGGTGGTTATATTTTGCTTTATTTGTGCACTCGTATACAGCTGGAGTAAACAACTAGAGCTCACCTCAAAACATCATGGCGAGCAAAACCTGCACTTAGCCCTAGCTGAGCATTTAGTACAAGATAACCCATTAATAAAAGAGGGTGTATACGACTACGCAGCTCTAGAAAACCTATTTCATACCTTAATGTTATTAGGCCCCGCATTTGAGTTTTATTTTGTAGATGAAAACGGAAAAATCCTCACTTACTCAGCAGAGCCTGGTAAAGTTAAACGCACTCATATTAATTTAGCCCCCTTAAAAAAGCTGATTAACAACCCAGCTGCAGCGCCAATTTATGGTGATGATCCAAGAAATAAAGCGCAGCAAAAAATATTCTCTGTAGCGCCTGTTTTTAATAACGATAAGCTGCAAGGGTACTTGTATGTAATTATTGGCGGTGAAGCTTACGATACCTCTTTAAACACAATTAAAAATAATGACAAACTATGGCTTGCCGCATTATGGCTTGGAGCTGCACTTGCATTTTTACTGATTGCGATGCTTATTTTACTGCGCTTTTTTACCAACCCTATTCAGCGATTAGCCCGTGATGTAAGCAATATTGAAGCAGCTAATTACAGCCTTACCGATACCAAGCTCAGTAACTATTCAACCCAAAAAAGTAACGAAGTGCACAGTTTAGGCCGTAACATTCAAGCGATGGTTACCCGGATTGACGAGCAATTTAAAGCACTTGAGCAAAGCGATAAACAGCGCAAGGAGTTGCTTACCCACTTATCTCACGATTTAAGAACCCCTCTTGCCTCTTTGCAGGGGTTTTTAGAGGTGCTTAATCAGTCGGGGTCACAATTAAGCGCTCAAGAACAACAAGAATACTTACATGTATCCCTTAATAACTGCGCGCAGCTTAAACAGCTTATTGAACAAATTTTTGAATTAGCCCATTTAGAAAACGGCGAAATAAGCATTCACAAAGAAACCTTTAATTTAGGTGAGCTTATTTACGATTGCATTGCTAAGTTTTCTCTAACCGCCGAGAAAAAAGGCCTTAACTTAACGGTAGAGCCTGCAATTTGCGATTTTCCTGTAGTAGCCGATATTGCAAAACTTGAGCGTGTTTTAAGTAATTTAATTGATAACGCAATAAGGCACACACCTAAAGGCGGCAGCATAGCTGTAAACGTTAAGCGTATTGATGAAAAGCAATTATTTGTGCAGGTTTCTGATACCGGCGTGGGTATTAAGCATGATGAGCTAAACGCGATTTTTAATCCGCATTACCAGGCTTCAAATTCAAATAACGAAGGGCGCCAACAAGGTGGCTTAGGGCTGGCTATTTGTAAGGGGTTACTAAAACTTATGGACAGTGAAATAAATGTACAAAGTGAGCTGGGCAAAGGCACTATGTTTAGCTTTAACTTGCCGCAAAAAATAAAGGTATAGCCAACGGCTGTACCTTTAGAGCATTACTTAATTTTGATTTTGTTAGTTTTTAATACCGGCTAAATCAAGCATAAATGCATAGTTTAGCGCAGTATCTTCTAGGCGTTTAAAGCGACCAGACGCCCCGCCATGGCCGGCTTCCATATCTATTTTAAACAGCAGTTTATTATCATCTGTTTTATAGTCACGCAGCTTTGCAACCCACTTAGCCGGTTCAAAGTATTGAACTTGTGAGTCATGTAAACCGGTAGTCACTAACATATTAGGATACGCTTGCTTTGAGACTTGATCATACGGCGAGTACGACAGCATGTAATCGTAGTACTCTTTTTCATTTGGGTTACCCCACTCACCATACTCATTAGTAGTAAGTGGTATGCTTGCATCAAGCATGGTGGTGACTACATCAACAAAAGGCACTGCTGCAACCACCCCTTTATATAGCTCTGGTGCTTGGTTAACCACCGCGCCCATTAATAAACCACCAGCACTACCACCGTAGGCAAATATTTCGTCTTTTGCGCCATAACCTTGTGCCACTAATGATTTGGTTACATCAACAAAGTCGTTAAAAGTGTTCTTTTTAGTTAATAATTTGCCGTCTTCATACCATGGGCGCCCTAACATTTGCGAACCACGCACATGCGCTATAGCAAACACAAAGCCACGGTCTAATAAGCTTAAACGTGAGCTTGAAAAAGTAGGGTCCATAGTGGCGCCGTACGAGCCATAACCATATTGCAGTAATGGGTTTGTGCCATCCTTTTTAAATGCATCTTTACGGTACACTAAGCTTACGGGGACTTTTATACCATCGCGCGCACCTACAAAAATACGCTCCGAGGCATAGTTATCTGCGTTAAAATCACCTAACACGGCTTGCTGTTTAAGTAGGGTTTTATCACCTGATTTAAGGTCAATATCGTAAGACGAAACCGGTGTCGTCATACTGGTATAATAAACACGTAATTTGTCGCTGTTTATATCGTTGTTGCCATAGCTTGCAATGGTATAGGCACTGTCGTTAAAGCTTAGCGTGTGCTCATCTCCAGTCGATAAATGGCGAACAATAAGGCGCGACTGACCCAGTTCTCGCTCTTGATATACAAGGTAGTCTTTAAATAAATCAACGCCTTCTAGCTTAATATCATCGCGCGGCGCAATTACCGTTTGCCAATTTGCTTTATCATGCGCTTTATCTACATCCACCTTCATAAGCTGAAAGTTAACCGCATTTAAGTTAGTGACGATGTAATACGTATTGCCAAGCTTTGAAATACTGTATTCTAGGTCGTCCTCACGCTCAATTAAGCGCTTAGGTTTTGCTTTATTATCATCTGCGCTGAGTACCGACATACCAGAGGCATTGGTGCTGCTGTGCCAAATATATATTTCTGAGCCATCTTTGCTCTTACTAATACCCGTGTAATAACTTGTATCAGCTTCTTCGTAAATAAGTTCATCATCGCTTTGCGGTGTACCTAACGTATGGCGAAAAACTTGATAGCCAAGTAAGGTTTGTGCATCTTTTTTAATGTAGTAAAAGGTTTTATTATCGTTTGCCCAAATAACGCCGCCGTTTGTTCCCTCAAGCGTGTCTTCGAGTAATTGGCCTGTGGTTAAATCTTTTACCTTTATGGTGTAAATTCTACGGCTAACGGTGTCTTCCCCGTACGCCATTAAATTTCCGTTAGTACTTACAGATAAGCCACTTACAGCAAAGTAGTCGTGATCTTTGGCCAACGCATTTACATCTAAAATAACTTGCTGATCAGTGCCTTTAAAATCGCTACTGCGAACATAGGTAGGGTATTCGTTTTCGCCACGCGTTTGTGATGAATAAAAATAGTCGCCTTTTTTAACAGGCACCGAGTCATCGTCTTTTTTAATACGCCCTTTTAACTCTTCAAATAACTTATCTTGCAATGTTTGAGTATGCGCAAGCATTGCCTCGGTATAAACGTTTTCAGCATTTAAGTAACTTATAACGTCTGGCGCTTTACGCTCGTCATCACGCAACCAGTAGTAATCATCAATACGCGTATCGCCATGAATCGTCATTTCATGAGGTACTTTTTTAGCAATTGGCGCCACGGCGCTCATTGGTTTTTCTGTTTGTTGTGTTTGCATAGTAGTTGCTGTATCTGAAGGTGTACTTTTTGGCGCATTATCACACCCGGCTAGCACAGCTAGTGATAACGCGGCTAGCGTGAATGAAGAACGAATCATTATGAAATCTCTATGGTTTTTATTATTGGTGCTATTAAATATACCTAATAATAAAGCGTGGTGTAATTTAGTTTGTGAAGCTATGTAAAAAGGGAGCCGAGGCTCCCTTTAAAATAACGTGCTAGTTATAAAATTACTTTTGTTTACGACGACGCATAAATACAAACGGCGCAGCAAGTAATGTTAACCAAGCTAGTGAGCCCGATGAACCATTGCTTTCAGGCTCTGGTGTTGGCGTCACTGGCTGAGGGTCTGCAATGGTATCGTTAACAACGATTGATACCATAGTTTCTTCGGCGCTAGTGCCTGATGCTTCACGCACTGTGTATGTAAAGCTATCTTCACCAGAGAACTGTGCATTTGGCGTATAATCAATCGTGCCATCTTCATTCACGGTTGTAGAGCCATTTGCTGGTGCTGAAACCACTTCAACAGTTGATGCCACTAAGCTGCCTTTAATCCTTACACCTTTATGGGCAGAGAACTCTGCATTTTCTGTTTCTGAAGAAGCTACTGCGTCAAATACAAAACGCGACTCAGCCATGTCATTGGCTAATACATCAATAGTCACTGTTTGCTCTTCATCAACTTCTACTGCATCTGCAGCTGTGTAATGGCTACGATCTTTTGCAAAGGCTTGATATTGAATATCAACAACACCGCCTTTGATTTGATCGACTAAGTAGCCACTACCAATAGCATTACCCGTTGGAACTGTGTCCAGCATTGCACCTACGTTGCCATCAGCAGACTCTACACCCGCTGAGTAAGGTGCAGGTAAAGCAGGCACATCAATGTAGTTCATACGAACTTCATCAGTGCCTTCTTTTAAGATCACTTGGAACGTGTACTTATCACCTAAAGAACTACCCCAAAGCTCAACGTCATGCCATTCTACAACTACATAGCCGCTATCAAATTTAGCCACATAAAGATCACCGCCACCGCTCGTGCCACCAGCTAAATCAAAGTCAGCCCAAAGCGGCGCAATAACACCATTAGGTGTACGTGCATTAGGCATTGCTTGAGGGCTCCAAGAGTTAGTAGTATTTACATCTGCACCAACAGCAATAAAGCCGTTATCTGAGATAGTAAATGCTGAGTACTCTTTCCCATCAAAAATAAAGTCAGCTTCAACCGTAATGGTTATCTCATCACACCCGTCAGGACACGCTTGTGGTTCAATGCCTTCATCAGCCAATGAGAAGGTACCTAAGAAATCACTGCTATTAATAGCAAATTCTTTTGGTCCCAATGTGCCAGTCCAGGTTAGCTCTTTATTGTCTTCACTTAATGTTACTTCACCTGCACCATTAGTCACTTCAACAACAGGGGCAGCACCTTTAAGAAGCTCCGCATTTTCGTCAAGTTTTACATTTACTGATAGCTCGTCAGTGAACAGAGTATTATTAAATTGCACACCTACTTTTGCTGGAGTAGAAGAATTTAAAGAATCGGCATCGACTGTTGCACTAAACACACTGCTATTGGTTGCTTCGTTATCGTAGATAGCAAATGGTAAGTGAGCGATTTGACCTGTCTTAGTATGAGTCCACACTACATGGCCAAAGTTCCAACCTTTAACATCGTTAAATGTTGAATCAATATCTAAGTTAAATTCAGCCATGTCTGTGCTTGTTTCTGCACCTTCAGAGTCTGTAGAGGTAGAACCGTGCGCGCCAAGCATAACGGTGCTAGGCGAAACCGTAATTTCAGCGCCTTGCATATCGGTTACTACTTTTGCAGTCCACTCACCAGCAACATCAGTCATATTTTGCACGGTATTTGAGAAGCTACAAACGCTTAAACAACTTGGATCGGCGTAAGAGCCATGATCAAATGTAAGTGCTGCCTCTAGCGCATTAGGCATATCTAATCGTCCGGCACCTACATCAAATGCATCAGCTTTTGTCACTAAGTCTTCTTTATGTAGACCATCCATTTTAGATGAGCTCATAAGTGCCGTTTTGATTTGTACCGCATTCCACTCAGGGTGAGCTTGCTTCATCAATGCTGCTGCACCAGCAACATGAGGGCTCGCCATACTTGTGCCTGAAATCGCATTAAAGGTAATACCATTACCTTCATCTGGCGAGTACGCAGATAAAATATCTGTACCTGGCGCTGCAATATCAGGTTTTAAGAAGCTAGGCTCACCATTAGGACCACGCGAACTTGAAGAGTTTACTGCATCAGTAAATTTCTCTTGAATTGTTCTTTTAACACTAGGGTCGAGTGAAGCAATAACCGGCTCTTCAGCTGCAGTTAACAGCTCAACCAAGCTTAAACCATCTTCTTGACTAATCGCTGAGGCTGGAATTGTGGCGTCATCCATAGACATGCCCATTGCACCGCCAGCAACATTGTTGTGGATAATTACCGCTGCTGCACCTGCTTTCGCCGCATTTTCAGCTTTGGCTGAAAACGCACAGCTACCACGAGAGATTAATGCTACAGAGTCTGCAAATGAGATATCTTCAGCAAACTCTTCACACCCTTCAAAATTATCAGGAGCAATCACTTGCGCCGAAATAATAGGAAGTGAAATAGGGTCTGTTAATAAACCATTACTTCCTTCAAGACTTAAATAGGTTTCACCTGCCACTTCAATTTGCTGAGAGAAGAAGCGCCCTGTTTGCGTATTGGCAACTGTTAAACCAGACTCAATACAGCTAGGACAACCAATAGTTTGTGCGCCGTTACCATCGTTACCTGCTGCGGTTACAACCACTACACCCGCTTCTTCTGCAGCTGTGAATAAATCACTGTATGCACTGCTTGATGGATTACCACCTGCACCACCGCCCCACGAGTTATTAATTACGTCTGCGCCATCTTTAATGGCCGCTTCTAATGCCCCCATTAGTGCAACGGTAGTACCGCTGCCTCGTCCATCGGCTGTGTGCCAAAGCGCTTTATAAGCCATTAACTGGGCCGCTGGTGCAACACCTGAAATTGACACGTTATTGTCTTGGTAAGTAATTTCAATTGGGTTACCTACAGCAGTACCAGCAACATGCGTTCCGTGACCGTCGTAACCGAGTGGAGAACCAATATATTCATCAGGGTGAACATCACTTGGTGTTGGGCCAAATGCACGCGCCACAATTAATTTATTATTACAAAAATCGGCTTCACCACCCTCTATACGACAGTAATCTGGGTTTTCTGCAATGTAAGCCGCTTCTTCTTCACTAAACTCTGCAGCTGCGAAACCCACATCTGAAAACATAGGGTTTTCTGGGCGAATACCCGAGTCAATAATAGCAACTTTAACCCCTTTACCAGCTTCAGACTGACCACCAAGCGCCTGCCATGCCTCAACGCCTCTAATCACATCAATAGAAGCATCCATTAATGTGTGGTACTCAGTATCTAAAAATACTTTTTTTACACCCGCAAGTTTAGCGAGTTTTTCACGTTGACCTTGCTCACCTTCTACCACGATACCGTTGAATAACGTACTAAATGAATGTGAAACTGAGCCACCGCTAACAGATGCGGCTACTTGCGCTACACTTTTTTGTTTTGCTTTTAAGTAGCTGCTGTACTTTAACGCAGGTGCTGAAGATAGATTAACTTTACTATCCCCAGTTACTGCTGCAGAGGTTGCTTCAAGCCCTGCAATGCCGCCTTTGTAGGTTGCTAGCGGCTCGTCTTCAAGCTGGATAATATAGCGTGCTTTAGTAGAAATGGTTTTATCTTGAGAGTATGTTTTTACACTTGATGTTTCTGGGACATATCCTTTAGATAAATCAGGTGCGGCGGCTGCACCGTATGACATCATAGCTAAACCTATAGCTGATGAAATAGCGGTTCTTTTCAGTGTTATATTAGACATTATTTCCCCTGGAGTGAGTTTTATATTATTGTATTTACTCAATTCAATGTGATTAGAATTGTGATTTTAATATAGAACTACAGCCCTCAGGCTAGCAACAACTCAATTACAATTGGATTACAAAACTGCAGGAATAGCATCGCAAAAACATCACAACAAACTAATTTTAAACAAGTTTTTCTCTTTTTGTGATTTGTAAATCACTGTAAACAAAACCTAACTTCTCTATGGAAAATGAATGAGTAACGACGTTATAAATATTTTAACCATGGCTAAAGTAATTCAGACTGCCGTCGCCCCTGTCTTTTTAATTACGGGTATTGCTGCCACGCTCGGGGTTCTATCTAATCGTTTAGCCCGCATTACTGACCGTGCGCGACAACTTGAGCGAAAACTCAAGGTAAGCACCGATGAAGACTTTAATAAAACCCTAGCCACAGAGCTGCGAGCCCTGTTAAAACGCTCTCGATGTATTCATATTGCTTTTAGTATGAGCGTGCTAAGCGCCTTGCTAGTATGCGCTGTGGTTATGCTGCTGTTTTTATCACACATTCAGTCTATTAATTTAGGGGTAACAATTGCCAGCTGTTTTGTGGCTGCAATGGCCTTATTAATATGTGGGTTTATGTCGTTACTTGGCGAGGTATTTTTGGCCACACGTAGTATGCGCCGAGGGATGATATTTGCTGATATTAACGATTAGCAATAAAAAAGCCCGAGATTTTCTCGGGCTTTTATCACAACATTTTAATTTTATTGTGCAGTATAAATAGTCTCTAACACTTCAATTCGCGCTTCTTTAGTATAATCAGATGACTTTAATTGCTCTGCAGCAGCTAAAATATCTTGACCATCATTAACAGCTAAAACCGCTATTTTAGTACCTGGGAAAACAGACACTACCTTTAAGCCAGACAGCTGAGCTACCTCTGTTGCGTTCATGCCATCTTTAAGCAAAACAGTAATATTGCCAGAAAGCGACGTTAAGTTGTTTGTTAGGACATTACGTACCAGTGTACCTTTTGTTACTAACGATGAAGCCTCAGAAGACTCAACAACCGCCATCTCACCTTTAGTAGAAACAACATACTCATCAGCAGCAACACTTGTTGGTACTAAACGTAAGTTTTTTTCTACAACGTAAGAGCCAAAGTCGGTTTTGCTGTATTTCACACTATTTACCGGCTTTTTTGGAAGTTGCAGCTCTTTATCTGCTACTGAACTCGCTGTTGCACTTAGAGAAATACACGCAGCAGCACCTAAAATAACTAATTTATTCATTTTCATATCTATATTCCTTACTCTTGACCTGCGTGACCAAATGCTCTCAACGAAACGCCTTCTAAAACGCTTGCGGCACGGTTATTTGAAATACCTACGGCACCAAGTCCGTTATCCCCGCCATCGCTGAATGCAAAGCTATCTGCTGCTGCATCAAGAACACGAATAGTCCAAGTACCTTTTGTTGTCTCGCCATAGAAAGCATTAGACAGTAGTACCGCATCTTTTAAAACATAGCCTGTGTTCCAACCGTTAGTAAAGCTATAAGCTGGGTAAAATAGAGCTTGCTTAGACGCTAGTAATACACTGCGTGTGCCTGATGGAGACGTCACTTCAATTGCTAAATCGGTACCAGCAGAGGTTTGCGTACCATCCGCTAAACCAAAGCCCATTTCAGTATTGCTCACATCAAACTTAAACTGCATTGCTTCAATGTTTAGCTCTTCTTCAACAGTGATTTGCTGCGTAACACCCGCGGCACTGTTATCTGGGATTTCTAGTGTAAGAGCCTCTTCTTCAACAACAGAGCCAACACCACTCCAATCTGTAATAACTTGCTCACCTAATGCTACGTCGTACTCTTTTGCCATCGCAACTGCAGCACCAGCATCTACACGTCCAAAACCGTATAAGTTATTAAAGTTATAACCTGCTGCATTTTCAACCCAGCCGTCATGCGCTACAAATTCACCTTCACCAACGCTTAGCGTTACAACTTCATCTTCTGCATCGTTGACTGTGCTTGTAGTAGCTAAGATATGACGAACATCACGCCATGTTAGCTCTGAATTAGCTGATAAAATCAGTGATACTACACCTGACGCATTAGGTGCTGCCGAAGAAGTACCATTAAACGTTGAGGTATAGTTACAGCTAGCGTTATCTTCATGTCCTGGGTAGTTGAATGGGTATTGCGATGCAGCAAAGTCTTCGCCATATGCTGCAGCCCATGCCGTAATCGAGCTACCATTAAAGCCTGAGTACCCATTAATACAGGTCATTTGATCAGTTGTTACCATGGCAGGCGCCCAGCGCCCATATTCACCCGCAGGGGCTGAAACCATTAAGTTAGCACCACCGCTTGAGTAGCTTGTATGCGTACCATCAGCATTTACAGCTGCAACGCTTAAGTAATATGGATGACCTTGGCTTGGCTCAAACGCGCCGTTATAACAAGTAAGGCCTAGCTCATTTGCGCCGTTATCGGCACATAATGACCCTTCACCGCTACCATCTACAAACGAGTTACCGCTCGACTTCATGTTTAGCGCACCTTTACCATCACGAAGGTTAAGGTTAGGGTATGACTCGATAGCTTCATCTAGCTCTGAGTAGCCAATAAACGTTGGGAATGTAATACCGTAGCTGCGGTTAAACGCAGAAATATTTTCTGATGTGCTAATACCGCTACCTGGGAAACCATGCGCGAGTAAATCAGTTTGCTCAATTTTATCGCCACCTAGGTAGTTCATGCCAATTAGACCAGCATCTGGTGCAACACCGCGCCCGCCCTTACCATTCCAACCTTTCGCTGCAATTAAGCCTGCAACACTGGTACCGTGGTCGCCGCTATTTGACAGGCTAGTAGGGTCGGTGCGATCCAACACATCAACATCTAAATTTAAAGAACGGTTTGGTAACACGTTATCAACTAAGTCTTCGTGACGAATTTCCATACCAGAGTCAACAACAACCGCCGTTACGCCAGCACCTGTAACACCTTGAGCGTACGCAGCTGCTACGTTCATATCTTCGCCAGCAACCAATTCTTCTGCTTCTGATTCAGCAAAATCCTCGTCAAAAATAGTTTGCGCTTCTTCTTCGCTGTAACCTAATTGGTTGACATATAAATCAATTAGGCCTTGTTTCATTTCATCGCTTAGCGCGTACGACTTTTGACCTGTGTTACGCAGGTGCCATTGCTGATTAGCTAACGGGTCAGTTGCAATATCACTAATTGTTAATTGCGCAGACGCCGACTTACCATTTGCATTAGCGGTGTAATCAATTACCGCGTCTTCGCCTGAAACAGGAACGTAAGTAAAGGTATCGCCTTCAACTGTTAGTAAGCCATGGCTAAAAGTATATACGCCATCTTGCGCTTCAACCGCTTCACCATTTTCAGTAAATGTATAACTAAGTGTATCGCCATCGTTATCACTTGCATTAAACTCAGCAGTTACAGGTACCCATTGCTTTAAACCAGCAACGGCTACATCGCTTGCTTTTGGTGCAACATCAGTTACTACAGCAACTTGGCTATTATTGTCATTGTCGCTGCCACCACACCCTGCTAGCGTCATAACTACTGCGGCAGAAAGTGCCGACATTTTAAAAATATTATGCTTCATAAACTTCCTTCGTTAATTATTTTTATGATGACTCAAGGTACACAACAGGGCACTTAATAACAACGCGCTGTTTACAGTCGTTAACAATAAACTGACAAGCTGTAATGATATATTCAGAAAACAGGCTATGAGACACTAAAGTTTCACTTGAATAAAATAAGTAATCGATTCAAGATGTCTAATTAGTAGATATAATTTCTTACAGGGGCAAAACATGAAATTAAAACAATTTTTAGCAGGGGTTGCTTTAGCAACATGTACACTTAGCGTATCTGCAAATACTGCATTTAAAGAGCCAAGTGATGCTATTGAATACCGTCAAGCTGCGTTTTCTATGATTTCAGTGCAAATTAGCGATATGGGCGCGATGCTAAAAGGTAAAATTCCTTTTGATGCAGAGCAATTTAAAATGCGCGCTAATAACGCAGCAGCCCTTTCTAAAATGCCATGGGAAGCGTTTTACGAAGGCACTGATAAAGGTGATACAGCAGCATTAGCTGATGTATGGTCTGATAATGCAACCTTTGTTAAAAAAGCCAATGCCTTTGCTGCCAATGCAGATAAGCTAGCTTTAGCAGCTCAATCTGGCGATAAGGCGGTAATTGGTAAAGCATTTGGCGCATGGGCCAAAGGCTGTAAAGATTGCCACAAGCAATTTAAAGACTAATTACAATTAAAACAATTCACACTAAAACGGCGCTTTATGCGCCGTTTTGTTTTTTTTAGCTATTAACTTAGCAAATAACTAAGTGGTTCTTTGCCCCACGTAACTGCCAGTAGCACTAACAATCCAACAAAAATAGCCCACGCCAACCAAGGAGCTTTCGTGTTATCTATATTAGTTTGAGTGGCTTGCTCGCTGTTAGCCTGTTTACCGGTGATCATTGCTTTGACAAGTGGTTTTCCTTTTATTTTATACACAACAATGGCAGTAACATGCAGACAAATGGCATAAAATAAAATATCGAAATTAAGGCGGTGCAGCCAATTTGCAAAATCAACCGTTGAGCTCGACACATACTCAACCAAAGGCCCATCAGTCAAAATGCCATCACTGCTCATTAGCCCGGTCACTAACTGCACTATAATAAGTACAAAAAACAACAAAACCATGTAGCTACCTGGCGCCGAATGACCCACCCCTTTACTAGGATTTTTAAACTCTTTAAATACTGCTATTGGCGAGTGCAGTAACGCGCTTAACTTTGCCGTTTTACTGCCCACCAGCCCCCAAACTAAACGGGTCACTATTAATGCGATTGCGAAAAAGCCAGCCACAAAATGAAGCTCAATCATGCCCTCGTCAATGCTAAAGTAAAGCACAGCAATATTAATCACTAATAACCAATGAAAGCTTCTTATAAAGCCATCCCATACTTTTATACTTTGCATATACATCCTCAACTTGTTGCCAGGCTCTGGCACATTATTTTGATACTAAAGCCATTATTCCAAAGTTTTACTACCGCTGCATTAATGATATTACATAAAGCGCTATTTATGGCACACTAAACGCACAAACTTATTACTTACTTGTATTAATGAATATAACTAAACGCGCAGTATTAAAAGGTTTTTTTGATATGCTCCCGCTTTGCCTGGCGGTCGTTCCTTGGGGAATATTATGTGGCTCTTTAGCGATTCAAAATGGCTTTAGTGCCTTTGAAACACAAGCAATGTCATTACTTGTATTCGCGGGTTCTGCACAATTAGTTGCAATTGAACTAATGGCCGGTAACACCCCTTTACTGACTATTTTATTTACCACATTTATTATTAGCTCTCGGCATTTTTTATACGGTTTAGCCGTACGCCATAAAGTTATTTCACAGCCATTACGGTGGCGCTTACCAATAAGTTTTGTACTAACCGACGAGCTGTTTGCCTTTTCGCATCACCGCAAAGCCTATAAAACAAAAGCGCGCCTAATATACGCTTTAAGCGCGGGTTTTAGTTTTTATATTGCATGGAACCTTTGGACACTCATAGGCATAGTTGCAGGAAGTGTGCTCCCTGATTTAACAAATTTAGGGCTCGACTTTGCTATTGCAGCTACATTTATTGCGCTTGTGGTACCGGGCATAAAAAATTTAGCCTCGCTGGTTACTGTGATTGTTGCGGGTATTAGCGCCACAGTTTTAAAAAGCACGGGGTTTGAGTTGTGGTTGGTTTGTGCTGCTCTACTTGCAATGAGTGCAGGCTACTTTACTGCAAGGCTTACACAAAAAAAGGACAACCCATTATGATGCTCACTATATTATTAATGGCGTGTATTACCTTTTTTACTCGTTACTTATTTTTACATCAACGCCTTGGTTTTAAAGTGGGCCCTAAAATGCAGCAGTTTTTAAGCTTTAGCGCACCCGCTGTACTAACCGCTATTTGGGTACCCATTATTTTTATAAATGAAGACGGGCTCAACCTAAACTGGCATAACCCTTATTTAAGCGCAGCTATCGTTGCCATTATTGTTGCCTACAAAACACATAATATTTATTACACAACGCTTGCCAGTATGGGGTTATTTTTAATTTTAAACTAGGGCGTGTTGACCTTTGGCGTTTGAATTTGCAGCAGTATGTTTGGTTTTTAGGCAAGGCAGAGCCTGTGAAGTGTGGTTATTCCCCATAAATAGGCGATAACGTAGCATAAATGCCAAACATGCGCTGCCCTTTGGGTTCTGCCTAGGGGCGATAAACTCTTTGTTGCTCGGTTTTTATTTAGCCCACTAGGTTACAAACCTCGCGCCGCGATTTGATCGCCCCTAGGTTGAACAAATTTCAATCCGCAAAGTTCAACACGCCCTAAATAACAGCCAACCCATTAGCGCATAGTTAAGGGCGGTATTAACAAGCCTAAATTTTATACTTTTAGTAACGCGCTACAGCGGGTAGAATGTAGCTAACAACAATAAAAAAGCATCCATCATGCATGAATTTCATCAATTAACGGCTACTGCGTTAGACGGTAAAACAATTAACTTTAGCGACTTTGAAGGCAAGGTTGTGCTTATTGTTAATACCGCAAGTGAGTGTGGTTTTACTAAGCAGTACGAGTCGCTACAAACTCTTCATAGTAAGTACGCTAAAAGCGGATTGGTTATTATTGGTTTTCCATGTAATCAATTTGGTCAGCAAGAGCCAGGCGACGCAACGCAAATACAACAAGGCTGTTTAATTAATTACGGGGTAAGCTTTTTAATGGCCGCTAAGGTTGATGTCAACGGTCGTCACGCCCACCCTGTATTTAGGTATTTAAAATCGGCCTTACCCGGCTTTTTAACACGAAAAATAAAGTGGAACTTCACCAAGTTTTTGATAGCGTCCGATGGCACACCTATCAAGCGCTATGCGCCTTTTACAAAACCAGAAAAGCTAGAAACCACTATTCAACAAGCACTCGCTAAATTAAGTGCACAATAAGTAATAAAGAGGCATAAAGCCTCTTTACTGCCAATATTTAGCCTTTAAACATGCGTAAACGCACATTCAAACCCTAATAAAAAGGCGCATTATTTTAACTAGCATAATTTAGTCTATGTAATCGTTTAAGTCGTCTTCACCTAGATTTTTACGCAAACGTTTTTGCTCAAGGTAATCTTCCAACTTCTTTTTCACCTTTTGCTTTTTTTTGTCATGCTGATTACGCCCGACCATTTCGTACTCGTCTTCAACAAAATCATCATCTAGCGCATCGTAACTAAATGTCTTACCCACAACCCACTCCATAAAGTGTTTGAGACCAACTCAGGTTTATTCCTGCACTTGGTAAATTAAAAATGTTTAGCGCTAAGATACGAACAAATTAGCACCAAAATAAAGCCACGTGACTATCGTAAATAGCCTTCATGTCAATATTGTGAATAAATAGCGCTAAATTGAGAAAGTGGAAAGTGAGAGTTTTTTATCGTTTCGACAAATAAAATTTATCATTTATTTATTTTTAGTGTTTTTGACTAAAAAGTAGTTTATTTATCAAAATTAAAAATCATTACAAACACACAAATCTTCATAACCTACTGTTTTAAAATAAAAATAAATAATGGCACCAAACTTGTTAATACTTAGCTGTCATCAACAATTATTAGAGAATAAACATGAAAAATTTACTATTAGTAAGCGCTTTAATTTGTACACCCGCTGCAATGGCACATAACGATAGCAATGCGGGTATCTCGTTTAGCAATGAGCAGTGCAATGTAGAGTTTAAAAACGATGTACGCATTAAACCTAGCGAATTAGAAATTTTTACCGCATCTAATCAATTCATGCGCTTTAACAGCAATGGCAACTTAACTATAAATGGCGAACAAGTATCCATTAACAGCGAACAGCGCCAAGCGCTTACCCAGTATTCAGACAACTTACGTACGCAGCTACCTGAGGTCGCTAATATTGCCCTAGACGGAGTAAAAATAGCCGGTGTAGCACTAGAGGAAGTAGCTAACGCATTTAATATTGATGGCCTTGATGACTTATCTGGCCTGATGGACGATATAAGACTTGAAGTAGAAAACACCTTTTATCAACAAGGTACGTTTGTAATGGGCCAACAAAGCTTTAACCAATTTGGTGAAAACTTTGAACACCAATTTGAGGAGCAAATAGAAACCGTGGTTGAGTCTGCCGTTATGCAATCAATGGGCAGTATTTTAGTTGCTTTAGGCTCTGAGCTGCTTGGTTCGGGTGGAGATATGGATGCATTTGAGCAACGCATGGAAAATATGGGCGCGCAAATAGAAGAAAAAGTAGAGCTGCATGCCAGTGCGCTTGAAAAGCGTGCCAACTCTTTATGCGACAGCTTTGCCAACATAGCACAGCAAGAAGAGCAATTAGTAGCGCAGTTACCGCAGCTAAAAGGCTACGAGTTATTTACCATTAAACAAAATTAATACACCGCACCGTATTTAACATCCCTTTAGCAGCACTTGTATATTAGGTGCTGCTTTTTTATTCTTTTAGCGTGTGAGCCAGCGCACCTAACGTGGTAATAGCCTGCTCGATTTTTTCGCTCCACTGCACCCCGTAACTTAGCCTAATACAGCTTTTATACTTATTACTTGCTGAAAAAATAAGTCCAGGGGTTATGCTAATACCAGCTTCTAGCGCCAGTAAAAATAACTTTTGACTGTCTACCCCTTGGCCTAAATCAAGCCAAATAACACACCCACCTTTAGGGTCACTAATACGCGTATTTTTAGGCATCGCGTTTAATAAGCACCACCTCATGCGTTCTTTGTTATTACGTAAGCGCTGCCTAAGCACTTTTAAATTACGGTCATACTCACCACTGGCTATAAACTCAGAAAGCGTCCACTGATTTATAAGTGAGGCAGAGCAACTTAATGCACGCTTATGCCGGCGCGCTTGACCTGCAAACTTGCCTGCTATTAACCAACCTACTCGATAACTTGGTGCAGCCGTTTTTGAAAACGAGGCGCAGCTGATCACAAGCCCCTTTTTTGAATACGCTAAAGCGGGCGTGCCACGCTTGGCAGTAAAGTGCAGATCACCGTACACATCATCTTCTATAAGAACAACATTATGTGACTCTATTAAGTCCACCATTTGCTTACGGCTTTCATCGCTCATAAAGCTGCCAACCGGGTTATTTATGGCGGTCGAAAACAAGCATGCTTTTATATCATGTTGCTCAAGCGCTTGAGCTAGGTCGTTAAGCCAAATACCATTGTCGGGGCATAGCGGAATTTCAAGCGCCTTTAAACCTAAGCTCTCTATTAGTTCAATAATGCCGTGATAACAGGGGGTTTCAATTGCAACCACATCGCCGGGCTTAGTAACACACTTAAGTGCGATAGCCAGCGCCTCTTGCGCGCCATTGGTGATCACCAGTTCATCTATATTTACACCAATACCAAAGCCTAAGTATCTATGCACTAATTGCTTTTTAAGCGCAGCAAAACCATCAATAGGGCCATAATTAATAACACTCGCCCCAGCAATTGTCATAACCCGACGCATGGTACGGGCTAAAGCTTTATCGGTAGGCGCGGCAGCAACGGGATTGGCAATACCAAAGGCAATTACATTAGGTTGATGAATAGCGCTGTATACCTGCTCTATTAATGCTTGTTTATTTACAGTGACAGGCTCGCGGCTTAGTTTTACACGCTTTGGCAAACTGTAAACCGTATTAAGCACCGTTAAAAAGTAGCCCGATTTTTCACGTGCCTCTACTAACCCTTGATCTTCTAACGCTTGATACGCTTGCTTAACCGTCGGAATGCTAATATTTAAGTTACTGGCCATTTTACGAAGCGAAGGAAGCTTTTCCCCTGGTAGTAATACCTTTTGCGCTTGCATGTCTTTAATTAGCTCAATAACTTGTTGGTATAAAAACTCGGCTTTTTGCTTATTGGCAGCTGGCTGCATATCTCGCCTCAAATCTGTATAGGTTACATTTATACTTTTCTGTATATGGTAAGTATACAGATAGACTCTAAAATAACCACTCAATCGGTTTTTTAGAGGTTTGCCATGAAAAGCGCAGCGCTATATCTCACAACAGTGTTAATTTGGGGCTCTACGTGGCTCGCGATTTCGTTTCAGCTAGGCGATATTGCTGTGGAGCTTTCTTTGTTTTATCGCTTTGCCATAGCAGCTGCATGTATGTGGCTATTTGTGGCCTACAAAAAGCCTAATATGCGATTTTCGTTAGTCGATCATGGCTTTTTTGCTTTATTGGCCATTTCTAACTTTGGCTTAAATTATTTGCTTTTGTATTGGGCACAAAACTACCTCTCATCGGCAATGGCCTCTATTGCATTTTCAATGTTGCTAATAATGAACATAGTCAACACCCGTTTATTTTTTGCAAAGCCCATTGCCAAACGTATTTACTGCGGCGCGCTAATCGGCGTGGTGGGTATTATTTGTCTGTTTTGGCCGCATTTACAGCAATTCGACTTGAGTAATGGGGCGTTGGTCGGGTTACTACTTGCCCTTGGGGGTACCTTTGTGGCTTCATTGGGCAATATGATTAGTGTACGTAATTCTAATCGTCAAATAGGTGTGCTGCAGGGTAACGCATGGGGCATGTTATATAGCGCAGTAGGTTTAGCCGTTTATGTATTAATAAATGGTATAACGGTCAGTTTTAGTGCCCCTACCAGCTATTGGTTGTCGCTATTGTATTTATCTGTTTTTGGCACTGTGATTGCGTTTGGCTGCTATTTTGCCTTGTTAAAAAACATTGGCCCCGAAAAAGCAAGCTACGCCATAGTGCTGTTTCCGCTAGTGGCCGTTGCATTAAGCAGCTTTTTTGAAGGCTTTGAATGGCATGCAAACACCTTTGCCGGCTTTAGTTTAGTACTACTGGGTAATGCAATTGTACTTACCCCCACAAAAAGAATTAACGCCTTTTTAGCAAGCCGCAGCGTTGCTAAAAATGGCTCCGTCCCCAGTTAGAGGCGTTTTTAACGCACTAACACAAAAGCGCCTACCCTACTGTAGGCGCTTTTTTATTGGTATATGAAAATTAATAGCCTGCTCATGAATAGCAATAACCGCGGGCGTAACACCTACTAGCTCGCCATCGGCCTCAATTAATAAGTTTTTAGTATTAATACGCGCCTGTTTGAGTTGGCTATAAGTAAGCTTTTTTAAATTATGGTGGCGCTTAAAAATTAATTTAATAAAGCTATATAAGTGATCAACAAGACTACCCGCTTGCATTTGGTAGCAATCAAGCAGTCCATCATCAATTTTAGCCCTAGGTGCTATTTTAATGCCGCCACCAAAATACTGAGAGTTCGCAAATACAGTTATTAAATTTTGATAGCTACATTGCTTATTTAAAAATGCTCCATTTAGTGTGCTCGCTTTGTAAGTAAAGAGCGATTTAAAACTCATCCACTTATAGCGCCAAGCTGACATGCTTTGTAAATGACCCAACTGCTTAATTACATGAGCATCAAAACCAACACCAGCCACATTAATAAAGTAACGAGTATTAATTTTACCTACATCAATTAAGTGTGTGGGGGCATTAAAAATAGCGTTTTGCCACTGTTTAGCTGTGCAATGGAAGCGACGCGCAAAATCGTTGCCCGTACCACAAGGTAATATTGCCAAACTACATGCACTGTTAATCACGCCATTAAGTGCCAAATTAAGCGTGCCATCGCCTCCAATAGCCACAGCTATTTGGCTTTTTTGTGCATTCAATTTAACGTTTGCTAAGTCGTACTCAAAATTGCCTGTCGTTTTAACCGTAATATAGAGAATATTTTTCTTCTGGCATGTTTTTTTAAGCCAATCGAGGTGATCTAACACCACACTTTTTACGCTCGGTTTAACTATTATTAACAACTGCAAGTAATTTATCTCCTATTAGCCAGTACACCAGCATAAATAAGAATTAAGTTAAAATTAATTTATCTGAATAATTAATCATAAAAGTGCGTAAAAATTTACTAAAAACATTAACAAATACAAAAAATACTTATAAAACAAATCAAAACCTAACTCCCCTGATTAAATAACTATGCAAAATGTGCACTTAGTAGTTTTAATTAAAAACAAAACAATGCAAATTCAGATAAAAATAACTAATAGCCAAGCCTTAGTTTATATTGTTGTATTTTTAAACAAAAAAGAGTCAAAATGCTCGCGATTTAAACACATACACCTTGGAGCAAAGACATGAACCCAATAAACACCCTAAACCAAAATGCAGCAGCCCACGTTGGCGTAAAACCAACTAACCGTAAAGCTAAAATGCTTGCTAAATTAAACCGTATGGGCAAAAAGTTAGCATTAAACAGCGCCGCGCAATACAAATAATCAATCTTGTTATGATTATTAAGCAGGGGCAGTAAACAACTAACCACTATTAAAAGCGCTTCTTTAGCTCCCTTAGTTAGCTGCCACCCTTTAATTTTTAGTTTAAATCCTTCTAATTTCCCTCTATTTACAAAAAAAACCGTAATTACGCCTACTTTTTAAGCAAACAGTTTATTTGCTATTTACACGACGGTATCACCTAAGTATTATTCTGCGTCACGGAGAGATGGCAGAGTGGTCGAATGCACCGGTCTTGAAAACCGGCATAGGTTTGTAGCCTATCTAGGGTTCAAATCCCTATCTCTCCACCACTATTTAATTAATGGTATGAATAAACTACCGTTAATACAATCTGTTATGCGTTGGAGAGGTGTCCGAGTGGCCGAAGGAGCTCCCCTGCTAAGGGAGTATAGAGTTTGTAGCTCTATCGAGGGTTCGAATCCCTCCTTCTCCACCATTTCTTATTAAAAACCGCTTAGTTGCGGTTTTTTTGTGCCTGAAATTTAACAGCCAATGTATCCAAGGAGGGTGAGAGTCCTCGCTAGGGTTCGATAAAATGTCTGGAACACTTTAAGCCGCCGCAGGCATCGCGAAGCAATTAATTACATGGATGTAATTAAGCTAATCCCTCCTTCTCCACCATTTCTTATCAAAAACCGCTTAGTTGCGGTTTTTTTGTGCCTGAAATTTAACAGCCAATGTATCCAAGGAGGGTGAGAATCCTCGCTAGGGTTCGATAAAATGTCTGGAACACTTTAAGCCGCCGCAGGCATCGCGAAGCAATTAATTACATGGATGTAATTAAGCTAATCCCTCCTTCTCCACCATTTCTTATTAAAATAGGTAAATCAAAACACATTGAATACACTGGGTAGTTACGGCATTATTAATAACAACTTCACTAACGTAAGTTTAATTATGTTTCGTTTAATTGCACCTTTAATAGGCCTTGTGGCTTTAAGTACACACGCAGCCCAAGACATTACGGTTTATAAATGCACAATTAAAGGAGTCGCTACATTTAGCCAAACACCCTGTGCTGACAATGCAGAAGTTATTAAGCTAAAACAGCCACTAGTTGCCGATAAGTACGGCAATAATGCAAACTCACCCGCAATGCCTGGTGCCTCTGTAGATAACTACATTGAGATTAAAAAAATTGATCGTGAAATTAAACGCCACCAGCTTACTATCAAAAATTATAAAGAAGACTTAGCCGACGCCAAACAACAAGCCAGCTATGTTACTCAAGATCAAGCTAATAGAATGGGCGCCGAATCAATAGCCGATGCGATAGCCACTAAAACTTCAGCGATTCAAAATCGCTATAACGCATTAATTAGCGCTGTAGAGCAACAAATCTCTATTTTACAGCAGCAAAAACAGCAGCTGAGCAAACAACCTTAACTGCTAAATAAGCAGTTTACACATTGCGCAAGGTACACCTTTTACAACATATATTAAAAAATACCGCAAATAACATACTGTTCGCTATACTGATATTTAAAATTAAGTACTTTTAAAAAGTCAGGGAGCTATGTGAAAAATTTTAACTCAAAATATCATTCAGTTATCTTTTACATAATTTTTTCATTAGCGTACTTTTTAATTGGTATTTCACTCACTAAGCTCGCCTTTAATACTCAAATTATCCCGGTATGGTTACCTGCAGGTATTGCCTTAGTTGGATGCTACATGTGGTGGTGGCGCTTCATTCCAGCGCTTTTTATAGCAGCCTTTGCTTTTAACTTTAATATTTTTGACAGCACAGCTCACGATATGGTGTTAGTTGGCAATACCTTCAGCCAAGCCATGTATATTGCTATTGGCATTGTATTGCAGGCAATGGTGGGGGCTGGTTTACTTAAATATTGGCTTGGACACCCGCTGTATTTTAAAAAACGCGCAAGTATCATTTATTTTATTTTTGTTGTGGGCATTGCGGTTAGTTTAATTTCAGCAAATTTTGGGGTGTTTGCGCTGAGCCAATTTAACTCCGCATACGATATTAGAGATCATTGGCAAAATGTGTTATTTTGGTGGCTAGGAGACTCATTAGGCGTAATTATTGCCACTCCTCTGCTGTTGGTGCTTACTCAGTTTAAAGGGCAAAATAGGCCTATATCGCCACTGCCTACGTTAGCGGTATGTAGTATTTTATTTGTATCTGTTGCAGTAACTACTCAGCTTTATAACCAAGAAAACAGACAAAATACCGTTAAAGTCGCCGAGCGAGAAGCTCACATTATTGAAAATAGCTTATATCGCTACATCAACCAAAGTTTAATAGCGGTGCAAAGCTTAGCCAGCCAAGTACAATCTAACCCTGATTTAAACCAACAAGACTTTTACGCCTACGCCAGCGAGTTACTGGCACAGCATTCGTTTATTAAAGCGCTTTCGTGGAATCAAAAAATAGCGCAAAGTGAGCGAGCTTCGTTTACCCAAGAAGTTGCCGATATATACCACCTAGACTTTGAAATTGTCGGCGAGCCCCTTGAACCAGACGATCCTATGGTCATCGTTAAATACATTGCCCCTTTTAATGGCAACCAAAAAGCGGTTGGTTTTAATGTGTACTCAAACCCAGACAGAAAAGCATCGCTAGTAAACCCTGCAATTAGGTATCAGCCTGTCAGCACTAAAATTATTCAGTTAGTGCAAACAGCTGAGCCTGAGCCTGCCTATCTGCTATTTGCCCCCGTGTACGAACAACAACAGCAAAAAGCTATTATAAAGGGGTACGCAACAGGTGTGTTTTTAGTGCGTAATATTATTGAGCAAGCAATTAACGAGCAACAATCAGAGATGTTTTCTATTGCGCTCTATGAAGATGTAAATAAGCCCGCATTTTATAGTAACTACGGAAAAAGTTTAAATATTGCTCAGGGCAGCCGTGTTATGAAACTAAAACTCAGCTTTGGTGGGCAAATATGGAATGCACATTTAGCCTTAAAAGAAAAATACCTTGCCCCCCATAATAACCAATTAACACTGTTTTTAATGGCCTTACAATTGGTGGTATGTGCCTTAATTTTAATTGTTTTACTGCTTTTTAATCAGCAACAAATTGCCCTTACCCGAAAAGTCGCAGAGCGCACCCATTCGCTTGCGCAAGCTAAAAAGCAATC
Organism: Pseudoalteromonas sp. 1CM17D; assembly: GCF_023161805.1. Lineage (NCBI taxonomy): Bacteria > Pseudomonadati > Pseudomonadota > Gammaproteobacteria > Alteromonadales > Pseudoalteromonadaceae > Pseudoalteromonas > Pseudoalteromonas sp. 1CM17D. The sequence continues at coordinate 82,857 of NZ_JALNTP010000012.1, forward strand.
TGACTTAGCTAATCAGGCTAAAAGCCGATTTTTAGCCAATATGAGCCATGAAATACGCACACCATTAAATGCAGTTATTGGCTTTTCATCATTAGCGCGCAAAGAAGACAACGCACACACTCTTATTGGTTACTTAGACAAAATAAACTCTTCATCTAAAAGCTTACTAAACCTGATTAACGACATACTTGATATTTCAAAAATTGAATCACATAAGCTTAAGCTAGAAAGCACAGCGTTTGACCTTCATGCAATTATAAAGCGTATTAACACAATGTTTGAAGCCAGTGCAGCCAATAAAGGCATTGGCTGGCAGGTTAGCAGTCATCTTCCGGTAGATACTTGGTATGTAGGCGACCCTTTACGCTTTGAGCAAGTAGTGCTGAACCTTTGCAGCAACGCAATAAAATTTACAGAGCAAGGCAAAGTAAATGTAGACTTTGGTGGAGAGTTTATCAGTACTGACAAAGTTAAAATTACCGTAACCGTTACAGATACGGGTATTGGCATAAAGCCTACCCAGCAGTCCAAGCTATTTAGTGCCTTTACCCAAGCCGACGACTCAACATCAAGGCGATACGGTGGCACAGGCCTGGGCTTAACTGTCGTAAAAGAGCTCAGTAAATTAATGGGCGGTAACGTCACATTACAGAGCGAACCAAACGTTGGCTCTACGTTTAAATTTGACGTTGAGCTTCGCACCAGCCCAGTACAAGAGCAAGCCGAGCTTGTATACTCGGGTACTAAATTGGCGGCCTTAAAAGTGCTAGTAGCAGAAGATAACCCCGTAAACCAAATGGTAATTAAAGCCATGCTAGGCTCATTAGGTATTGTTGCCCATATTGTCGAAAATGGTGAAGCGGCAGTAGATATAGCAAAAGAGCAACACTTTGACTTAATTTTAATGGACTGCCAAATGCCAATAATGGATGGTTACAGAGCCACCGCCCTAATTAGGCAATTTAAAAGTGAGGTAGAGCTGCCTATTATTGCGCTGACCGCCGATGTTATGCCTGAGGATAAAGCCCATGCTCAAGCCGTTGGTTTTAATCAGCATCTTGCAAAACCGCTAGAACTGGTTAAGCTAACCGCGTGCTTAGCCCAATACGCCGAAATTGAAGAGCACTAATACAATAATGCGCTAAATAAATGCACTTGTGTTAACTTAGTTTAAAACGCCACCACCCACTATAAAGCAGCCCAAGGTAAGCAGTAATGGCCACTTTTACCCACCAATGGTTTAGTGATATTAACCAGATAGACGTACACGAATGGACGCGTTTATTCGGTAATGAACCTTTTACCCGCCATGCATTTTTATATGCATTAGAGCAAAGCCACTGCGTAAACAAAGAGACAGGCTGGCAGCCTCAGCACTTAGCGGTTTATGAAGCTGATAAACTAGTCGCACTCGCTCCTGGGTATTTAAAAAGCCACTCTTACGGAGAGTATGTTTTTGATTGGGCATGGGCAGAAGCCTACGAGCAACGCGGATTAGCCTATTACCCTAAATGGCTAAGCGGTGTACCTTTTAGCCCCATTGAAGGCCAGCGTATTGCCATTGCACATACGAATACACAAAGCGTATACGAGTACATAAAAAAGCAATTAAATTTAACCAGTGTGGAGCAAGGTTGGTCTGGCTGGCATGTTAACTTTTGCCCAAAGGTTCAAGCTCAAGCCCTGTGTACTGACGATATAATGCAGCGCGTAGGCGTGCAGTTTCAATGGTTTAATAAAGGCTTTAAAACCTTTGACGATTTTTTAAATACACTCACCGCACGCAAACGAAAAACGCTAAAAAAAGAGCGAGCTAAAATAGCGCAGCAAAATATTTCCATTGAATGGCTGCAAGGCTCGCACCTAAGCCCTGAAACAATGCAGCTATTTTGTGAGTTTTATCAGCGTACTTATTTAAAACGTTCTGGGCATTTAGGGTATTTAAATATTGAGTTTTTTACTTTATTACAGGCACTAATGGGCGATCAGCTAATTATTATGCTCGCCAAAAAAGACAACAAAATAGTGGCAGCAACACTAAGCTTACAAGGTAAAAATACCTTGTATGGCCGCTATTGGGGCGCCAGCGAAGAAATAGACTCTCTTCATTTTGAGCTGTGTTACTACCAGGGGATTGAATTTGCGATTAAGCATAACTTACATTGCTTTCACTCCGGCGCTCAAGGTGAGCATAAAATACCTCGTGGGTTTGAGCCTGTTTTTACTTACTCCAGCCACTATATTGTTGAACCCGACTTTAGAGCAGCAATAAACGACTACCTAAAGCGAGAACGCCAACATATGACAATTTATAAAACGCAGTGCGCTGATTTACTGCCGTTTAAAAACCAATAACTGATTGTTAGCTGGCATAGCTGTATCACTTATGAGTGTAAGGCCTGCTTGTGTTGCTAATTGCTCTATGGCCTCAAAATCACGAATGCCGCTAAATGGGTCACGCTGTGTTAAAAAGCGATCGAACTCTTCATTACTTGCACTTGTAAACTGCCCTTGGTATTTGAAAGGGCCATAAATACACACTACTCCCTGGCTTGCTAAGTGCGTTGAAACCCCTTTAAAAAATTGCTCAACCAACTGCCAACTTACAATATGAAACGTATTTGCTGTGTAAATAGCATCTACGTTATTTACCGGCCATGCGTAATTCAAATCAAGCTCAAGAGGGCCGTGTAAATTAGTTAAACTTGCCTCCTTATGCCATAAATTTATGCCCTCATGGTTTATACGGCGATCACTTGCATACCACTGTAAATGCGGTAATTGCTCAGCAAAAAACACACTATGCTGCCCCGTACCCGTGCCTATTTCGAGTACATATTCTGTCTTATTAAAAACCGTTTTAAGCACTTCTAAAATAGGACCCTTATTGTTTTCACACGCTTGTGAGAAAGGTTTGATCATGACCTGCACCAATATTGAAATTTATTGCACAACATTAACGCAAAAAAATGGCACTGAACAATTAAAGTTTTATAGATAATTTATAAAAGTGAGTTAATTCATGGCACTAAAATAAAAATAAGACGATGGTATGTATTATGCTTTAATTAAATCAACCCTAAGTAGGGTGTATTACCAATATTAAATACGAGGATAAAATTATGCATACTCCCCCTTACACCGCTGTAGACGCTGTTGTCTCAGTGACAGAAAAAAGCACCGAAAAACCAAGTAGCACCTGTGATAGTAGAGCCACTGTAATCGACTTACTTTCTCACTGTAACCAAAATCAACAGGCGCTAAAAAAACATGAAACAGACCAAATATTCATTCTTGGCTATAATTGATACTCAATTAAACGCTGCAAATAATTTTTATAATAACTGTTTACACTGAAACCGATTAAATGTAATGATAACTATTATCGTTAACTTGAATCGGTTTTTTTATGTCTCCCTTTCAGGCATTACAGCCTTATCATCATGAACTTGCTTGTAACTGCTTACGCCCGGGCTTACATGCGCCTATGGTGGTAGCTCACTACATAGAAACCGCTTTAAACGTTGCTAAAAGCTTTGAAAAACAGCGTAACCCCTTACTACAAGAGTTGTATTTATTACGCACTCACCATGAAATTATCAATAAAATGTGCGACCCTCTAATACACAATGCCATTCGTAAGCAGTGCCTTGAGCAATTATATAAACCCTTATTGGCATTAAAACGCTTTTACTATGCACATAACGATACTGAAAAATTTTTAAAACTTGAGCGCGAAGCTCGCGTACTCAGTCACGAATTTAACCCTTTTTAAGGAGCGACTTATGAGCAATTTTAGAACCGAATCCGACAGCATGGGTGAATTACAGGTCCCTAGTGATGCGCTATACCAAGCGCAAACCCAGCGTGCAGTTAACAACTTTGCTATTAGCGGCTTAACTATGCCAAAACAGTTTGTAACAGCGCTTGCATACATTAAGCAAGCTGCAGCACAAAGTAACTTTGAGCTAAATCACTTAAGTAAAAGTAAAGCCAACGCTATTGAGCAAGCATGCCAACAAATTATTGATGGCGAGCATTACGAGCACTTCCCGGTTGATATTTTCCAAACTGGCTCAGGCACCAGCTCGAACATGAACGCGAATGAAGTTATCGCAACGCTTGCAACCCGCATTGTTAATGAGCCAATTCACCCCAACGATGATGTAAATATGGGGCAAAGCTCTAACGATGTTGTGCCTACAGCCATTGCACTAAGTAGCGCTATTAACGTAGTTTATGAACTACTGCCATCTCTTGAAAAACTATCGCAGAGTTTAGAGCAAAAAAAGGCAGACGTTGGCAAAATAGTTAAAACAGGCCGCACGCATTTAATGGATGCTATGCCCGTTACATTTGAGCAAACGCTAAGCGCGTGGCAATCACAAGTAAATAATGCAGCCTCAGGCATTCGCCATAGCTTAGAGCGAGTATGTGAGCTTGCCCAAGGCGGGACAGCTGTTGGCACGGGTATTAATGCTGATGGCGAATTTGCCTCAAAGTTTGCTAAAAACTTAAGCGCTAATGTGGGTATAAGTTTTAAGCCAAGCAGTAACTTTTTTTACAATATTGGCTCGCAAGATGCCATTGTAGCGCTCTCAGGTCAGCTAAAAGTGCTCGCTGTAGCACAAATGAAAATAGCCAATGACTTACGCTGGATGAACTCAGGCCCACTTGCCGGGCTTGGCGAAATAGAGCTTGAAGCACTGCAACCAGGCTCATCGATTATGCCGGGTAAAGTAAACCCGGTAATCCCAGAAGCGGCAGCCATGGTAAGTGCTCAAGTTATAGGTAACGATGCAACCATCACCGTGGCAGGCCAAGCGGGTAATTTTGAGCTAAACGTAATGCTACCTGTTATTGCGCACAATATTTTACAAAGCATTGAGCTACTTGCTAATAGCGCCCAAGCATTGGCAGATAAAGCCATTGCGAGTTTTAAAGTAAACCAAACCAATATTGATAAAGCACTGGCCAAAAATCCAATTTTAGTGACAGCGCTTAATCCGGTGATCGGTTACGAAAAAGCAGCCAAAATAGCTAAGCAAGCCTACAAAGAAGCCCGCCCAATAATTGATGTCGCAGAGCAAGAAACCGACCTTCCACGCAGTGAATTAGAAAAACTGCTTAACCCCACGAAACTTACCCAAGGCGGTTTATAAAGGTAAATCTAAAACGGCTTTAATTACTTGATAATATAGTTTTTATTGCCGTTAAAAATGCACCGTGTATGATAGTGATGAATAATTCATCACTATCAAGGTTTGTTATGCGTACTCCACTGTTAGCCCTACTTTTACCACTTTGTTTAACTGCATGCCTCGAAACAACATCGCAAGATGCACCAACTAACTCGGTGAACGAGCTTAAAGAAGTACCGCATAAAGAAGTACCTCAACAAACCAGCAGTGAAAACAAGCACAAAACCCCTACTGATGCATCACAACCCATAAAAACCGCTTTAAAAGCAGTATCACTTAACGACATTAAAACCGCAAAAAGCGAGCTTAATACGTTAATTGCCAATACACAGTGCGATACCTCTGCACAATGTAAGGTTATGCCTGTAGGAAGCAAAGCTTGCGGCGGACCAAGTGATTATGTTGTTTACTCAACAAAATCAGCTAAAGAGGGGCAAGTCAGTTCGCTTGCAAAGCAAATAACAACGCTTGAAAAAGCCTACAACACACAAAATGAAATGATGAGCACGTGCCAACATTTAACTTCGCCAAGCACGCAGTGTGTTGAAAATAAATGTGTTAAACTTGAAGGTTCAGCGGTAAGTGTATTTTAAGGACAAGGTTATGAGTTGTTTACCATCAGCAATTAAATTATCAATTGTGAGTGTTGCCACCAGCGCTATGCTATTACTTAGCGGCTGTGCAAACACATCATCAAGTACTGAGCAAAATCAGAATTTGTCTGACTTGAACTACGATCTTAATAACATTGTTAGTGATAATAGTTGCACCGCAAGCTTTCAGTGTAAGGTACTCGAAGTAGGTGCTCGAGCATGTGGTGGGCCAAGTAAGTATGTTGTGTATTCAACACTTAATACCTCTCAAGAGCACGCCGAAGAAGTTGCCCAAAAAATTACACAACAACAAAAAGCGCAAAACAAAGCGCAAGGTTTAACCGATTGCTCACCGGTACTTGAGGTACAAACCCTGTGTATTAATCAGCAATGCCAGGCATTTGATATAAAATAGCGCAAACGCCAATTTCAGCGTTAACCTATAAAAGGTATTAACGCTGAAATAACCACCACTAGCACCACACTAATTCCTGCTTTAACAATGTATTTCATCGGCATTTCTTTTTTTACCCAGTACGCATAAATAAATCGCACAAAGTAACTTGCAGCTGTGCCAAACAAAGCAAAAATAATTAAGTAAGCAATTAAAATAATATTCATATAAATCTAAATTAACTACTTAGTGTTTTTAGTATGAGCAATTAATAACTCTGCTACTTGTTGCTTTACGGCTCGCTTATCATCACTTTGGACATTAAACCGCGTTGCAAGTTGGGCTATTTCATCATCGTTTAAATTAAACGATAGGCGCTGACGTGTTTTTTTAGACTTTACATCTAAGCCTAAAATTTTACGGATCATATCTGAGGGCGTAAGCTCTTGGTCAATGGCCTGCTTTTTTATCGACTTTTGTACTTCGCTGCTTAAATCAAATGCCATTTGTGTGGCACGCACAGCTTGCTCTTGACGTAACCACTTGTCTTTAGCATCACTCACTTCGCATCTCCTGGAAACAAGTCGACTATATCGGTAATTGGGCGTGTTAGCGTTAGTGACACTTCGGTCTCACCGCCATCCCATATTTCAATATTTAAGCCATGCCTTTCGTCTGGCGATGCTAAGCAAATCATTTCACAAAGTTCGCCACCCTCTTGCTCATAGCGCGGTAATGACTGGCCACGAAAATCTTTGTTATGGAAGTAGCACACATAAGGCGATTCACTTTGCTGATAGCTTTTAGCTAAAAACTGCATAAACTGCTCTGGCGTATTTTGCACCTGTATATGAGTTAACGACTCTTCATCAAAAATACGTGCAAATTCGTCTAGCCCAAATATTTGCTCTACGTCGTCACGCTGAATTTTGATTGAAAAATTAGCCCACTGCTCGCCATCATCTTGCTCAATTTGTAAAAATACCACCTGTCCGCTGTTTGTCTCTAGCACAAACTCAGTATCACTACTGTGCTGATATTGATAGGTTTGAATATCAATAACACGCAGCGTTTGCCCTTTTAACCACGACGGATACGCAAATGAATCGATAACGCTAAACATGTCACCTTTTTTAAGCTCACTTGCATGGTTAAGCTGACGTTCTGGCTCTTTTTTTGATTTGAAAAAATTAAACATAATGAGGCATCCCTTAAGCAAAAAAGGTAACTAAGCCACGCTTAATTACCTTTTATTATAAATGTACGAACTGTTAGCCGTTTTGCTTGGCTTTAATGCGCGCTAAAATATCGGCACTTTTTGGGCTTGTATCGCCAATACCGGCTTCAGCCATTTTTGCTTTTAAATCGTCGCCATTTGTATCTGACTCAAGCTCTTTTGCAGCGCCTAACTGGTCACTACGATCTTGCTGGCGCTGTTTAATACGCTCAAGCGACTGACGGGCCGATGTCATAGACGAGCTATTAGTATTAAGCGTGCTGTTAACGGCCATAGTAGCTTGCTGTACGCTTTCTGTGGTTTTAACCATAGTAAGCTGACGTTGGTTTTCTTTAATCGACTTTTCAGCGTCTTTAACTTGTTGTTTAAGCGCTACAATATGATTGCTAAAACCTGCTAATACTTGCTCGTTTTCAGCTTTTTCAGCTTCAAAGTCGCCAATTTTTTCGGCAATTTCTAATGCTAAGGCTTCGTTACCTTTTTCAAGTGCTTGGCCTGCATATGCTTCGTGCTCAGCAATTGATGCATCAACTGCGCTAATTTTACGCTTAGTTTGCATTTCTTTAGCCATTACTTCTGTAAGGCTCTTTTTAGCACGATTAAGTGCATTTTGCGCATCTGCTATTTCTTGTTCAAAAATACGAATGCCGTTTGCATCTACAATTGCTTCGCCCGCTTCACGCGCGCCGCCACGTACTGCTGTAAATAATTTTTTTAATATACTCATAATCTTAACTCCACTAACTAGTTACTAATCGTTTAAATACAAGGTCACGGCTTCTAGTGCGTCAATAGCGTTGTCAGCTAGTGTCACTAGTTCGTGGGTAATATCATCTAATGATGAATTTACCGACAGTGCACCAAAAATCGCGTATTTGTTATCGATTTTAGCAAATGCACTCAGTGGAATTGGCACGTTTAAACGTAGTAGTGTTTCGTTTAACTCGTTGCGTAATTCACTTTTTACTTCATCTTCGCCAAACAAGTAGCTAATACATAACAACTGCTCTTGTGTTTGCGTAACAAAAATTGGAAGCTCATCGTTTCCATCAACTATGACTTGTAAAACATCTTGCTCACCAGGGTTGGCAATCAAGAAAGACTCAAAGTTAGCGCCTTCTGTTTCAAAAGAAGCTAATTTTATTGAAAGTTCATTTAATTCCATGTCTCTGCCTTTTTGCTGTTTGACATATTATGTCTGAGTTAAGATTCGCACGGCCGACATATTATGTCAACCATGTTTTATTAATTTTTATACAATTCGCTTTCTATCTGCCATGCATTACGGTAGTAATCATATAGCTGACCAGAACCTAACCTATTGACATCAATACTTTTAACTTGTTCAAAATACTGGTTAGGAAATACAAAGCTGGCTAATAAATATTCTTTACTTACCCACCTTGATGGCACCGGCATAGCGCTTATGTTTTTAATTCGCCCACTGGCTGGTTGACCCATTTTAGTGGCTATTGTCCACCCCCATTGCCCAAACGAAGGAATATTTTGCTGGTACTGCTCAACATAATCAAAACCCGCCGCTTTTACCGTTTTAGCAATACTTAAAAATGCTTTTTTGGCATGATAAGGCGAGGTAGACTGCACAGCCATTGCGCCATCGGAAGCTAACAATTGACGTACATGGTTATAAAAATAGTCGCTGTACATTTTGTTTAAATCGGGGTGATTAGGGTCCGGCAAGTCAATTAAAATAGTGTCAAATTGCTTACCTTGATCAAGGAGCCTTTCAACCTCTAAAAACGCATCTCCCACAATAATATTGGCGCGCGGGTCTAACATCGATTGCTTATTTAGCGCTAATAACCGCTTACTTATAGACTCAGGCGCTGTAAAATCACCGTCTTTATTGCCAAATAAATTAAGCAGCTGTGCATCTAAATCAATTAACGTTACGTCGTTCACTGGCCACTTTAAAACATCTCTAAGGGCAAGCCCGTCGCCACCACCAATAATTAATACGCTATCGTGCCGGTTTGATGCGAGCATTGCCGGATACACCAGCATTGAATGATATATTTGTTCATCAATACTCGAGAACTGTAAACGCCCATTTAAATACAAGTCGGTAATAGGCGCTGGCTGGTTTTTACTTAAGCGCTCGGTTAATACTACATGCTGGTATTTAGTTGCTTGTGAGTAAATAACTTTATCTTTATAAAGTACATTACTTAAGCTGTTCATCCAGCTACTTCCCATCACTAAAATAAACCCAAACAGTGCCAGTAACACTATATGGCAGATCAGAAGTGCCTTAGCAAAGCGCACATGAGCATGGTAGCGCCATAAAAAGGCGAGCCCTGCCAGTATATTAAAAAGAGCTGTCCACGCTGCAGCTTGCATTATAGGCATCGCCAGCATAATGCTTACCCAAATAGCCGCACCAATACCCGCGCCAATATAATCGGCACCATAAATAGTGCCTGCATTGTTTTCTAAAAAACGCCCGTACACATGTTGGCGAATACGTGCAATAAGCGGTATTTCCATACCAATAAATAAACCCAGTACTAAACCAAACACATACGGTAAAAAGCGTGACCACTCTTGCAGCTTTTGAAATACATAGCCATTGAGAACAACATCTGGAGGTAAATTAAAAATACTAGAAAACAAATGAGGAAGTGAATAACTTACAGCAATTACACCGGCTATTGCCAAAATACAGCCCATGCCAACCAGGGCAATAATACTTTCAAGCCAAGCAAAGGCGGTAAAGGCATCTTTAAACCAACGGGCTAAAAATGCGCCTAAGCCCATGGCAACTATCATTGTGCCAATCATGGCATAGATAGCACTCTCTACAGAGCCCAGTACCCGCCCTGCGTAATGCGAAAGTAAGTATTCATAAATAAGGCCGCACCCAGCGAGTACGGCCATAACAGTTATTAGTAAAATATCGTGCCCAAGTAAACGTGATTTACTTGGGCTAGTTGTAGTTGATGACACTGATTATGCGCCTAGTAAGGTTGCCATAGTAATACCGACAGCAAACGACACTGCAGCAGAAATAGCACCTACACCTACATTTTTCTGACGGTTAACTTCATCTGAAATATCACAACCTGATAAAATTATTTTGATGGTGATTAAATGCAAAATGATGAATGCCACTAAACTTACAATCGCGCTAATAGCCCAATAAAGCAGGCTAGCATTAATGTTATCGGCCGCATACGGTGCAATACCTGATGCCGCAGTAATAGCTAAGGCACTTCCTACTAAAAAGCCTGCGTAGCGTATACCTACAGCTAAATTGCCATCAATAATGGCTTGTTGTAAACAATCACCGCTTTTATTGGTACGCTTAAATAATTGTACGCGGTATTGGCTTACAAGCAGTAGTGCAACACTGCCAATAATAAAGGCAGCAATAACGATAGGCAGCCCGTGCCAACCCTCTGTTGCTACCCATAAAAGTGCTGAGCGAATCACAATAGCCACACTCACTACATGACCAAAATCGATAATAGAGGCCGTTACGTTACCTTTTACAATTTCGTCGTGCAGGCTGACTTTGCGAAGCGCGACCTTGTCTTGAAAAAAATGGCCTAATTTAATCAGTACAATGGCTAATACACCATAGCCTAGCATTTGCAGGGCTTCTTGTTGTAACGACGCAGCAAAGGCACCACTACTCACACCCGTTAATACAATGGCAAGTGCAACTAAGCCTGCCGCAAAGCTAATACCAAAAGCAAAGTTATCACGTTCTGTTATTTCGTCATTTGCATGAAGGTTTGAAACCCAGCCCTTAATGTATTTTAGGCTTACAAATAACAACACGATAATTGCAAAATCAATCGCCAAAGCTTGTAGCGACCACGTAGTTATTCCATTAAATTCGTACATATTTCTAACTCCAACTTATTCTTTACTTACCACGGCTCACGCCACGAGAGGTTCTGCTACCGCTATTGCGTACCGATCCAGAGCTGTTGCTATAACTACTCGAACGCGAGTAACTACTGCGGCTTTTAGGCGGTGTATAACTACTGCGGCTTAAACCCGAGGCACCCGTTTTTTTGCTCGCATAAGGGCTAGTAAACTGTTTGCCTTGGCGTTGGTACGATTGACGCGTACGCGTTTCTAAAGCACTTTGCGTTTTAATTTGTTTAGGGCTTGAGTAACGATAGCGGCCGTAATCGTTGTAATAGCTATATTTACGGCGGCTGCTCCAACGTCCGTATTCAACACGGTCAAATACATCGCCTAAAATACGGTACATGCCATACCACTGCCAAAAGCTAATACCATTACTATTAGTTTGCCAGTTACCGTAATTAGGGTTGCCCACCAATTGATTACCCTCGCCTGCGCCCTCTGCCTCTTTACTAATAGCACCAACGCGCGCAAGGCTGCCCTTAGACATATCCGCTAGCATATTAATCGGGTCCGTTAACGCATCAGAAAACAGCGTAGGCTTAGCCGCCTCACGTAGTAAATCAATACTGTGTAGCGTATCTTCGTAAGGAGGGATTAAATAAGTGCCTTTAATATCTTTAAGTCGTTGTGTTAAACCACTGTAAAGGGCACCCTGCCTTGTAGCATCAAGGGTAATTACATCAACAACCTGACTAAGTTCTGGCTGTTGCTGTTTAAGGAGTTTGCCATATTCTTTAAGCAATACAGCATTACGTATAGTCCCATTATCAAGCGCGGTACCAAGCTGTGCAAGCTCAACATCTGCCTTTTTAATAGACTCTTGAATTGTTTGTTGTAGTTGCTCTTCTTTAGATTGACAACCCATAAGCACTGCAAACAAACAAAACAGGCTCATAAGTTTCCAAGCTTTTATATTCGACATTCATGTCACCTGATTTAATAAATAACCGCATTAGTCTTACACAGGTCACTTATTAAGCCAAGAATGAAATTGCAACAAAGTAAGTCTGCCTAAAATAAAATAACCAGCTATAGTTACTCTATGAATTTAAACACATTCTTTTACTTACGAATTTAGTAAGTAACATCAGCGCTACGCGTAAGCCTTCTATTAATAAATAACAACAATAAGTAATAACTCTTTTAGTGAAAGAGCATGACAGTAAGAAGGGATTTGGCTAAATGTTTCATAGTATTCGTAACAAATTTATTATTATTACGACTTGTTTAATTGTACTAAGCGCTAGCTTTGTTTTTTATTTAGCTATTAATGAGCACGAGGATTTATACCGCCAATCAGTTGAAGAAAACCTCGATGCTATGTCATCAAATATTTCAGATAATTTGTTACGTGTTATGTCGCAAGAGATAGATTTATTTTCTATTACAACTGAGCTTTTGGGGTTAGATAGGTACGAGCACATAAAGTTTGTAAATGTATTTGATAGTAATTGGCAGCTAATACAGTCCTACGTGCACCCTAATTACTTAAAGTTCGAGGATTTTTCTCCACAGCTAAAGGGCATCAAACCACAAAGTTTGTCCCGTACCGTCAGTGTTACTAATCAAGGCTTAGTTGCCTTAAAAACAATTGGTGAGGAACAGTTCCCTATAGGCTACCTATTAATTGTTCAGGATTTTAATAAGCCCCTCAATGAAAGCAAAGCGAGCTTATTTTATAGTGCAGCCCCTATCGTTATTTTTAGTATCGTGATCACCATCCTCATCTCTTTTTGGATATACCAACATTTATTAAGCCCGCTATTAAAACTTTCTAAATTCACACAAAAAGTAGAAAAAACAACTAACTATCAACTCCAATACCAGGGCTCGGGCAACGACGAAGTATCGCAACTTGGCAAAGATATTAATAACTTACTTAACACTATTAATGCCCAAGTGCTCACTAATCAAAAAAACACCGCACAACTTTTAAAGCAAAAACAATCAATGGAGCACTTAGCTAACTTCGATATATTAACTGGTTTGCCAAATCGCATGTTTATTATGGGCTTACTAAAAGAAGAATTAACACGCTGTAAAAATAATCATCAAGATATAGCTATTATGTTTTTTGACGTAGATAGCTTTAAAGGTGTTAACGATACACTTGGCCATGAAACGGGCGACCTACTTTTAAAGGCGGTAGCCAGTAATATTAAAAAGCACTTACACGAAAACGATGTTATTGCACGCTTAGGGGGTGATGAGTTTTTAATAATGCTGCGTAATATAAATAATTACACCGACGTTATTAATATTGCGGAGCAAATTATCAGCTCAATGCAAACGCCTTTTACTATTAACCAGTGGGATATACCCACCGGGGTAAGTATTGGTATTGCCCACGCTAAAGAGGCAGAGTTTGACATTAATACATTGATTAGTAATGCAGACATCGCAATGTATGCCTCAAAAGAAAAAGGTAAAGGGTCGTACACTGTTTTCCATAGAAAAATGCTAGAAAACAGCAAGCGAATGGCTCAAGTGGCTAATTTAATTAGTCATGCAATTGCGCAAAATGAGTTTGAAGTTGTGTATCAGTTAAAAATAGCTGCCAATGGTGAGGCTAATGGCCTTGAAGCCCTTATTAGATGGCAAAGTGAAGAGCTTGGCTTTATTTCACCAGGCGAATTTATACCCATTGCAGAGCAAGCAGGTAAAATAAAAGCAATCACGCAGTGGGTTGTCTCCAGGGTATTTCAAGATTTACCCACACTAAAGCAAACTATAGGTAACCATGTACTCGTTTCTTTAAATCTATCGAGCCATGATCTTAAAGATAATCACTTTATTGATGTTGTAAAAAATAAATTGGTTAAATACAACGTCGACATTGCAAATATCCAGTTTGAAATAACCGAATCAAGCTATCTCGATAATTTTGAAAACTCCAATGAATTCTTTAACCAAATAAAACAAATGGGCGGGTCTATAGCCCTTGATGATTTTGGAACGGGTTATTCATCGCTAAGCTACCTGACAAAAATAGATATCGATACCATCAAAATTGACCGTATGTTCGTTAATCAATTTGATAGCTCAGAAAAGGATGCGGCGGTATTAAAGGCCATACTCGATTTAAGTAAACGCCTAGGTTTAAAAGTATGTAGTGAGGGTATAGAAACAGCCAGCCAGGCTAACTACCTAATTGAAAATGGCAGTGATGAAATGCAAGGGTATTATTTTGCAAAGCCTGTAACCATAGCACACATTCCAGCAGCTAAAGCCCAAGCAAAAGAAGCATTTAAAGCGCTAACTTTAAAATAAGTCAGCGCTACTAGTTAACCATAAATTAAGGCGTTAGCGTTACAACAGTTAGCTCGTCCGGAATTTTCGTATCAGCAGGTAAATAAGCAACTGCATTTTCTTCTTTCAATAAATACGCAATAATTTCTTTAGTCGAGCTAAATTCTACGGGTGGCTTGCTACGCCCTGTAAATCTCATCTGAGCCCAATAAGCCTGAATTCTCGATTCGGTTAAGCCAACCAACTTCGTATTAAAGTCGATTCGTAACGGGTTTCCGGCGGGTAAATTTACTGCTTTAAATTGACGACTCATCGCGCCGCCCATATATATATGGCGAATTTGCTGCTTACTCAAAGCTAAGTTTTTATTGGCCGTATTAACAACAATGATCACTTTAGTTGTGTGGCTATTATCCGCGTAGGCTTGGACGCTAATAAACAATAATGACCAAGTAAAAATACACAGCAGTATTATATGTCTAATCACGTAAGTTAACTTAGAGTACATCATCAAAATACCCAATCTAAGCCAATAAGGTAAAGATTCGTTTTTCTATTAAAGCTAACATCCTCAGGGATAACAAAAAAAGAATTACTAACCTCATCGCCCTCTAAAGCAGATACTTCCGCCTTTAATGCCAGATTAGGTAGCACATCCCATCGTATACCAAGTGTCCATGTTTTTAGTGAGTCGGGCGCCGACTCTGCAAACACGCTGTTATAAGCCTGTGCCAGCTGATCAAGCTCTACATTAGCACCAATAGGGATTTCATTCTGATTTGCATTAATTTCTACATCGCTGTCTGCAAAGGTTAAATGATAAGTAAAAGGTGCATCGTTATAGCCTACGGTTAAGTAATAGCTTTGTATAATCGGAATTATATCTAACTGTGTTTTAATCTTTACCCACTCACCTCTAAAAAAATAATCTAAATTATCATAAATAACACCAAATTGATCTGCATGTGCACTGCCCTGCGTTGTCAGCGATGCTGCACTTTGGCTAAAATTAAAATTCTCTAAAATATCTTGTAGTTGGTTAATCGACTTAAGATCTAACGCTATGTTACCGTTATACCTAGAAGCCCTAAATTCTATATTTTCAATATTCAACTTCCCTATCACACCCACTAAATTATCCACCTCAAAACCTGTTTTAAAAGGGCCTATGCCAATACTTCCCGACTCTTCGCCATAGTACCCTTCAATACTGATATCAAAGTCATCTGAGCCAAATTTGTAAATAGCATCAATACCATTAAATGTTCTAAATAAGTACGTGTCGTATACTTGTTGTGGCGGATTGATCCATGGGTATGCAAACCCTACATCAGAGAAGTCGCTCATTGTAAAAAATGGGGTGCGCAGCTTACCGATTTTTATCTGTAGGTTTGTTGTGGGCGTATAAGTTAAATACAGCCATTCAAGTCCACTCTCACCAGATACCGTTGTGCTATCAGATCTAAATAACCCTTGTGCTGTCACTGACCAGTTTGTATTAAACTGATACTCAGCTTGAAGACCTATTAAACTTGATGGTGAAAAGTTAATACTGTCATCGTAGCCTCTATATTCGACATCTTTTTCATCTAAATAACCACCAATAACACGCGCGTAGCCTGAAAAATCAAACTCATCCGATTTAGCCGGTAAATGGTGTAGGCTCACGATTAAAACGATTATCTGAAATATTTTATTTCGCATAGACACCCAGCAACCTATATAAAAAAGCGCTGAATATTAAAAAGTAACGACATTTTATAATTCTGCAGAATAATTATTATGAGGTATAACTATAGTCAAAGTTAAAGAGTGTGGATCAAAATAGTCTGAACTATAAGCTATTATTTTTATACATCTTAATAGATTAGTTAAGTTAAGAGACTTGGATGTACTGTAATACCAATTCGCTTAATTAAATGATCTATTTTGAGGGTCGAAAAGCGTGTCGGTATTATGTAAAGGCAGGTATTTCACTTTTCTGCAGACGTAAAAAAGCCCGGCTCTTTGGAGTCGGGCTTTCTTGTATTTGAAGTTTGGCGATGTCGTAGTGCCCACAGCGGTAGAGAGTCACATAGCAAATGGGACATTATCGTTGGCCGGGGCTCGCCCTCGAGCTGTTTCGTTTTTCTACTGAGTTCGGCTATTTATTAAATCCCAGACAGCAAAAAACCCGTTACATCGCTGTAACGGGTTTCTCTTATTTGAAGCCTGGCAATGTCCTACTTTCACATAGCAAATGCTACACTATCATCGGCGCTGTTTCGTTTCACTACTGAGTTCGG
>NZ_JALNTP010000013.1:0-36053 GCF_023161805.1 Pseudoalteromonas sp. 1CM17D
GGCACACGAGGCTCGAACTCGTGACCTCGACCTTGGCAAGGTCGCGCTCTACCAACTGAGCTAGTGCCGCTTTATAGTTAGTCAGTAATTTGTCCGTTGGTGCGCGACGGGTCGCGTCCTACGTTCTGGCAACTGAACTAGTGCCGCTTTATAGATTGTCAGTAATTTGTCCGTTGATGCGCGACGGGTCGCGTCCTACGTTCTGGCAACTGAGCTAGTGCCGCATTACATTTTATTCAATACTCCAATTTCTTTGGTGAGAAATTGGAGCGGCACACGAGGCTCGAACTCGTGACCTCGACCTTGGCAAGGTCGCGCTCTACCAACTGAGCTAGTGCCGCTTTAAAGTTAGTCAGTAATTTGTCCGTTGGTGCGCGACAGGTCGCGTCCTACATTCTGGCAACTGAGCTAGTGCCGCTTCATAGTTTGTCAGTAATTTGTCCGTTGGTGCGCGACAGGTCGCGTCCTACATTCTGGCAACTGAACTAGTGCCGCTTTAAAGATTGTCAGTAATTTGTCCGTTGGTGCGCGACAGGTCGCGTCCTACGTTCTGGCAACCAAGCTAGTGCCGCAATTACTGATGGTATTTAAACCACTCAAACACACCAACCCCGCGAGGGTTATCGTCTTGAGCGGGGCAGGATTCTACAATAATCTAATGTGTTTGCAAGTGTTTTTTACAAATTAAAGAATTTTTCTCTATACACCTTTAATTCCATAATAGAATCTTTAATGTCATCGAGAGCTAAATGAGAGCCTTTTTTATTTACCTGTTCTAGTACCTCAGGCTTCCAACGTCGGGCAAGCTCTTTAATTGTGCTTACATCTAAATTTCGATAATGAAAAAAGTCTTCAAGCTCGCGCATATACTTATTCATAAAGCGTCTGTCTTGACCTATTGAGTTACCACACATCGGTGATTTACCAGCAGGAACCCACTGCTTTAAAAAATTAAGCGTTTGTTCAACCGCATAAGCTTCATCATATGTACTGGCTTTACAACGGGCCGTCAGACCTGATTTCCCATGCTGTGTAGTACACCATTCGTCCATGCCATCTAACAACTCATCACTTTGGTGAATAGCTATAGTAGGCCCTTCCGCGAGTATATTTAAATCGGCATCAGTTACTACTGTTGCAATTTCGAGTATTTTATCTGTGGCCGGCTCAAGTCCAGTCATTTCCAGATCAAGCCAAATTAAATTAGATTCATTAATAGTCATAGTAACCTTAAACAGTGCTTTTCTTTAGATCCAACGCATTTCGATATATCATATTAGCATCAACCGTCGAGCTAAAGCTTTTTTATACGCAAAGCCGACATTTAAACCAAGGTTATAGGCCAAAAGTGGCAAAACAGAAAAAATTAAGTAAAGGCCAATCTCGCAGGATCAAGGCTAATCATCAAAAGCGCTTAAATAATGCCGATACAAAATTGGCAAAAGGTGGCGCACAAGAGTGGCAAACAGATAATCTGGGCGCAACCGAAAACGCTGTCGTGATCAGCCGTTTTGGCCAACACGCCGATGTAGAAACACAAGAAGGTGACGTATTACGCTGTAATATTCGCCGTACCGTTACTAACTTAGTGTGTGGTGATGAAGTACTATTTCGCCGCGCAAAAGTAAGTGAAGGCGACTTAGCAGGCGTTATTGAAGCAACACAAGAGCGCCGCTCTCAGCTTACGCGTCCCGACTTTTACGATGGCGTAAAAGTAATCGCTGCAAATATTGACCAAATTTTAATGGTCTCAGCGGTACTGCCAGAGTTTACGCCCAGTATTATCGACCGTTACTTAATTGCCTGTGAAGACATGGGTATAGAACCTATTTTAGTACTTAATAAAATCGATTTAATCGACGACGAAGGCCTAAATGAAATTCAAAAAGTACTCGATATTTATCGAGGCCTTGGTTATCAGGTACTGCTTGTAAGTAGTGTAACCGGCGAAGGCATAGATGATTTAAAAAACGTACTGGTTGATAAAAATAATATTTTTGTTGGGCAAAGTGGCGTAGGTAAATCAACCTTAGTCAACACTGTGCTTCCTGATGCCGAAATATTAACTAAAGAAGTATCAGAAAACAGTGGCTTAGGGCAACATACCACCACTGTATCGCGCTTACATCACCTACCAAGTGGTGGTAACCTAATTGACTCACCGGGAATACGTGAGTTTGGTTTATGGCACTTAGATGTTGAACGGGTAACCTGGTGCTTTAAAGAATTTAGAGAGTTTATAGGTGGATGTCGTTTTAGAGACTGTAAGCATTTAAACGACCCAGGCTGTATAATTCAACAAGCGGTAGCCGATGGCGATATTTCGCAATTGCGATTCGACAGCTACCACCGTATTTTAGAAACAATGGCCGATGGCCGTGCTGGTGCACGCGCACCTCGCGTTTAATTTAGGAAACAATCTGTGAGTTTAGACAAATTTAAAATTGCAATGCAGTATGCAATGCCAAAGCACTTTATTTCACGCGTAGTAGGTAAATTAGCAGCAGCAAAAGCCGGTGCTTTAACTACAACGCTTATTAAACTATTTATTAAACAATATAAAGTAGACATGAACGAGGCTTTGTATGAAGACCCAGCGCACTACAAAACGTTTAATGAGTTTTTTACTCGCCCATTAAAAGATGGTGTGCGTCCAATGGCGCAAGGCGAGAACGTAATTACTCACCCTGTTGATGGTGCTATTAGCCAACTGGGCGACATTGTTGATGGGCAGCTAATACAAGCAAAAGGTCATGACTACAGTCTACAAGCACTATTAGGTGGCTCCGAAGATGATACAACACCATTTTTAGGTGGAAAATTTGCTACCATTTATTTAGCGCCAAAAGACTACCACCGTATTCATATGCCTATAGACGGCACACTAAGTAAAATGATTTACGTACCGGGCGACTTATTTTCGGTAAACCCGCTTACAGCGCGAAATGTCCCTAATTTATTTGCTCGTAACGAACGTGTAGTGGCTATTTTTGAAACCGAAATTGGCCCACTTGCTATGGTACTAGTAGGCGCAACCATTGTAGCCAGCATAGAGACCGTTTGGGCAGGTACAGTAACACCACCCGCCGGTAGCGATGTGTTTAGCTGGAACTACCCTACTAAAGGTGAAAACGCCATCACCCTTAAAAAAGGTGAAGAAATGGGCCGCTTTAAACTAGGCTCAACAGTGGTACTAGCATGGGGTGCAGATAAAGCAGACATTTTAGACGACCAACTGCCTGAAACAGTAACACGTTTAAACACCGCATTTGCAACAATTAAAGAAAGTGAAGAGCTGTAAGCCCTCTGAATAAAGAAGTTTTATCACACTGCTCTGTTCTCGTAGCTCACGGTTTTGAGTTCAGAGCAATGTTAATCTATTAGCTAAGTTAAATTTCGCTGCACCTGATGATAATTTAAAACGGTTTAAATGCAATCATTACTAAAATTACGCTTAGCTCTGTAGCAACTTCAATAATACAGTCAGCTTACGCTTATCAAGTTTACCCATTTGCTCACTATTACTGAGCGCAAAAATAACCCCTTCGTGTTCGGCGCAATTTATATCATCTCGCGATTCAACCACATTTGCCCATAGTTCTAAATCATCTATCTCTATTTCGTGGTTTACACAACGTGTTAGCACGTCAATCAATACCGGCTTTGTGAGTGTATAACCGGGAGCACCTTCCTCTGCTGGGGTAGAAATAATCACGCTAATAGCATCATCTCTTTGCTCACCAAAGGTAATAAATTCGGCCAATGCTTTTTGTATATTCATAATATTTGTTATTCTTGCTGTTCTACTGCTGATAAGACTTAAAATGACGAGATTAAACTGCTCACAATGCCACACTGCGCTTAGTTGTAATGTAAACGATATAAACGCATGCTGGTGTAACCAATTACCTGCTATTTTACCGCTTGAAGAGTCAGCAACAAGCTGTTTATGCCCGCAATGTACGCTTAATAAAATAAACGCTTATTTAGCGCATATTTATACTCAGCCAATCAAAGCACAAATTGAGTTTGCTAAAAAGTTTAGAGGTAATGACAATTTAATTGAAGGGCTAGACTACACCATGCAAAATGGCTACATGGTATTTAGTAAATGGTTTTTTTTAAAGCGAGGAACATGCTGTAAAAATGGCTGTAAAAATTGTCCTTACAGCTAAATCACAACATGTTGATATACAATACGCGGTTAAATAAGTTCGTTGGGTACATTGTTGTTGTATTGTGCAAATTTATCCGCCCCTTTAAAACGTAACTCAATTGCTTTGATATGCTCTTCTTCGGCGTGTTTCCAAACGCCCGGCACACTATACACATGCTTTAAATAGCAAAAAAATTTATCGCGTAGTTGCGGATTAAACTGCCACCCTTGAGCTACATCTGCTACTTGGGCAGCTAAGCCCTCACGAGTATCAGCATGCTTAACTAAGCCTTCTATATTATAACAAGCCTGCCCTACAGTAATTACGCGCTTATTTAGTAACAGTGCTTCTAAACCGACCGTAGAGTTGATAGTGATCACCGCTTCTGCGCATTCAATAAGTTCACAGGTTTTATTGCCGTTTGCAAATAGTGCAATTGGGTCTTTATCGTATAGATGGGTGTAATGCTTGTGCCACGACGGGTGTTCTTTAAAAACGACCTTTAAACTAGGGTCGTTCAATGCTTTCACTGCGCTAACAACTTCATCGTATAGCATTTCCATTGAGTCAATCCATGGCGAAAAGCTCGCTAATTGCGTATCGTGAGGCACTTGAAAAGGCACAAATATGTAGCGTTCAGGTATATTTTCAGCTGCAAAATCACAGCGTTTTTTATGGTTTTCTCGTGGGACAAGCGCCGGTGCATCAAAGTTTAAGGCATTATTTGCATTAAAATTTAAATAAAAATCAGGATCTCGACTTAGCGACGCATTAAAGTTAATCCCTTGAGGGTCTAAACTGGTGGTACCCGGAAGCAAACCATTTTCATAATAAAATTGCTTAATACCCAGTGCCTTGGCAGCCATAGCAACGGTAGTATTAGGCAGTTTATTTCCATTCCATATCACCATTACATCAGGGTTAACTTCCGTTAATAAAGCTAAATATTTTGCGTAACGCAAACGCTCAAAAAAGCGCAGCCCCACTTTGTAAACCGCCGATACTAAAGCATTGTTCCAAAGGTTATTACGGGCGCGCTTACGTTTTAGTTGTGCATTAATAACATCGTTAAAATTAACTTTAAACGCTTTACTTAAATAGTGTATAGCTGAAAGCTTTGGCGCCCCCATAACATGCAGTTGGCAATCCATACTCAGCTTTTTGATTATTTTTTTATAGTACTTTGCGTGTACATTTTTGCGGGATATAAATAGGTAAGACATACAAGCTGTGCGCGCCAATTATTGTTTATAGGAAATAATACTAAGTGGACACTATTACAAAAGTAAGGTTCACTGCTACGAGTAAATAATTTACAGATGTTACCTAAATTCTTATTATTTTACTACGCAGCGGTGCCATCCTAGATAGAATCTCATTTTGTATGCTATGGCTAATATTTTGCTCTTCCATCGCATTTACAAGTAAGTCCACCACATGGTTAAAATCTTTCTCAGTTATGTGCATCCCAGTATGAATATCTACCATAGAGTCACCTTTGTACTTGCATGGGCCATCAACTAGCATACACATATGCATAATAAAGCCTTCTCTAAAGTGGCTTATGTCGCTGTGTTCAAAATAATGCAGTACTTGTTCATCATTACCTATTTGGTAAATAAAACTGTCTACAATACGCGTAAGCCCCGCTCGGCCATCAAGCTGTTGATAAAGCGATAAATTTGTTGAGCTTGCGCACCCTGCCAGGGCACTTAAACACAACCATAAAATGACAACGTTTTTCATTACCAATACCCTGTTACCGATAAGTACCACCCTGTTTGATCGCTCGCACCTGCAATGCTACCTAAATCTAAGTATGCAGCGGTGACACTCACGTGTTTGTTTGGCATCCAAGCAACAAATAAATCTTTCCAGTCTTGTTCACCCAAATTAAGGTTATTAGACTTTTGCCTATACTCTATACCTACGGCAACACTTCGGCTCAAAAACACAGCGGTGCTGCCTTCAAATAAAATTTTTGCATCATCATTTGCCCCACCATAACCAAGCAAACCGAGTTGATTAGCCTCACTGTAGCGAGTTGTGACGTTCCAAAACCAGTTAAGCCCCCCTACAGCGCCTAAGTGGAGTTTACTAGCTGCGAGGTAGTAATCAGTGCCACTAGTATCTTGTGCACCTACGAGGGTCGCAACAGCGCCATCATCAAGAGATTTATGCTGTATACCCACACTCAATTGCGGCCAGTCACTGTAAACTATATCGCCGTATAAACGAATTTTAGCGCCCGTGATAGATTGCTCTATTTCGGTACCAAGTGCAGGCACGTCAAAACGTTGTTGAGCGTAGCTAAGTTCCACACGATTAAATAGGTTAACTTGTGCGCCACATACATCTAAAGTGTAGTCTGTTACATCTGCACGGCTACAAAAGCCATTCACAGAGAACTCGTCTTCGCTGGCGTAACCTGCAAGCTGTGCCCAAGGCACAATACCTCCGCCCCCGCTGCCTTCTATTTGCGAAACCCCGGGGGTCGCTAATAATTTACCATCGCTTGCTAAACCAGAAAAGCTCGAGCTAAGTAATAACCCAAGTAATAAACACTTAACTTTTTTCATAATATTCCTTTAGCCACTGTTCTAATAGTTCTGCTTTTAAAGGCCTACTTAGGTAGTAACCCTGAGCATGGTCACAATGCATAAGTTTAAGTAAGTCTAACGAATCCCTGTTTTCAACGCCTTCTGCAACAACGCTAAAGCCTAGTTGATGCCCTAAGGTAATAGACGACTGCACTATGTATTGATCCTTGCGCGACTCATCTAACTTTAAAATAAAGCACTTATCTAACTTTAGCTCATCAATAGGCAGCATTTTTAATCTCCCCAGTGATGTTTGCCCTACGCCATAATCATCCAATGAAATTTTTACACCGATGGCTTTTAAGTTTTGTAATGCTTTTATGCCTTTTTCTTCATTTTCAATCATGTCGCGCTCAGTTAATTCAACAGTAATGAGGGTTGGATCAACATTGTATTTTTTTAGAGTACGCACTAACGCTGAATGAAAACTCGGTGAGGCAATATCTTGTGCTGATACATTAATTGCTGCCTGCATTTCAATCCCTTTAGCCTGCCAATCAGCCACCTGAGAAACCACCGTGTTAACAACCCATGATGTAAGCTCAACAATAAGCCCCGATTGCTCGGCTAAATCAATAAACAGTTCTGGGTTTACCCAGCTGCCATCTTTACGTTGCCAGCGGATCAGTGATTCGACTTTATTTATTTTTTGTGTGTGTAAATGCAGTTTAGGCTGATAGGTCATAAATAATTGCCCATCATCATCGCTAATGGCTTGTTTAAGCTCATCTAACATTTTAAGACGATCTAAATGCGCTTCGTCTTCACCATTTTGGTAATAATGAATACTGTCTTGGCTATCTGTTGCATTGTCTACGGCAATAAGTACGCGTCGCATTAAATCGTCGCTGGCAAGACCTTGCATGGGATACTCGACAACCCCAGCGCTAAAGCGTAAGTTAATTTTTAACGTTTTAATGGTATAACACGCTAATAGCTGTGCCATTAAACCAACTATACCGCTTTTTTTCTCTCTGGCAGCGGCACTTGGAAACACAGTTAAAAACTCATCGCCACCAATACGCGCATGAAAGCCGCCAAGTTCGTCCGAAAAGCCACTAATTCGATTGGCAACCGCTTTTAAACATTCATCGCCTACGCGTGGACCAAGCTTATCGTTTATATGCCGTAAACCTTTTATATCAATAGCAACTAGGGTGTATTGTGTAGAGGGAGTCAGCTCATCATCGAGCACTTCAAGCATAGCCGAGCGGTTATAAAAGCCTGTAAGCGAGTCATGGCGTGCCTGAAAACTAATTTTTTGTTCACGCTCGTTAATATCGTTACCCATGTTATCAAAGGCGTTAGCAAGGGTTGCTATTTCAGTACTTTGTTTAGATGCATTAAATTCAAACGCGTAATTACCTTGTGCAAATTGCCTGGCAATAACTGCAAGCTGAGAGAGTGGAGTTGTTAAGTTATTTGCCAGTAAACTACTGGTAATAACCCCCACCAGCATCGTTAAAATGGCCATAATAATTAGCGTAAACAATAAGTTTTCAAAATCGTTATAGCTTTGCGTTAAATCAGCACTGAGCAAAATTGTTACCGCATCCCCTTGTAGGGAGGGCAACATAATATCTTGGTTTTTATATACAGGATAATCACCAAACAAACGCGTTGTTGTGGTGGTGTTAAAGTAGTTTTTAGGTGAAAAAACCTCTGGCCGATTAAGCAACGAGCTTCTTACGAGGTTGTCCTGCTCAGCAATAAAGCTGACGTCCATTCCTGTTAGGTTTTTAAGTTCTAGGGCGACTTCGTCATCAATTTTAAAACCCACTAAGCTGTATGCAACGGTTCTAGGCGCCCTTACAGGTAGTAAAATAACTTGATATAACTGATTATTAAGAACAACAAAGCTCGATTGCTCTGGTGAAGTTAATAACTCATCCAGTAACGGCTTTAAATTTTGAGGGTACAAATCTGCATTAGTATTGGCTGAAATTAATTTACCTGATAAATCAATCAGTAGCATAAGCTCTGCATCAATACGCTGGCTGTGATTAAACAACACACTACTTATGGTGCCTGCATCGCGAGTGGCAACCGCTTGCTTAAAGCCAAAGTCGGCAGTGAGTACTTTAGCAGCAGTAAGCAGTAGGCTTTCTTTTGCGCTCAGATATTGCTTATATACATTTTGCGCTACGCTAATATCTTGATTTACTTTTTCTTCTTGAAATTTACTTGTAGACCACCAAAAGCTAACAATGCTCACCATAGTGGTCAGTAACACTAAGCCTACACATAAAACAATAATGCGGTTTTTTAAACTGTTAGTCATTACCGCCCTTAAACTTACTACCAAAAGTATTTCGCGGTGCTGGGGTGGAGGTATTAACCTTAATTAGTAACTCATTGTTATTGTTTATTGTTATCATTTTTTTATTTTCCAACGGTGCAGTTTGTAGCGCATGCCACACACTCAGCGTAGTCGGTAACGGCGTTATGTCTAAGGATAACTTACCCGTATTATTAGTTTTATAAACGTGTTCACTATTGGCTACATAAATATAGCCAACCATAGAGTCATGAATATTACAGCCTAGTACAACAACACCTTGTTGATCAAAAATTATAGGCTCTTTAGGTTGGCCTGAATAGAGTTTTAGCTGAAAGGGCTTAGCCTGAGAAAAAGAGTAAACATGATGGCGAATATTATCGCTGTTAGGAAAGTTAACCTGCTGGCCTTTTTGCACCACCAGTAAATCAGGTAAAAACGCTTTATGTACTTGGTCCATTACCGCAACGGGTAACGTAGTGCGCTCTGACTTTGTCGCCTTATAAAGCTCAACGATTGCGTCTTTTAGTGGCTGACCATGCTGGTCTTGAATTACTAAATCAATATTTTCACCCAGTACGCCTTGGCTAAAAAATAAAGTAGCGGCGAGTAAATAACCTCTTTTATTAAAAACTTGCTGCACTTGCCTAAACATATCAATACCTAAAAGTTAATCTTAGGTTAAGTTAATTAGAGACCAGCACTAATTGCAAGGAATATAGCCCAGTAACTAAAAATAAAGACTGGGCTTTGTTTATTTTAATACTTTAGTTGTACTATTTTACAATAAGGTCGTAATCAGTATCTAAAATATTAATTACTTCTTGGCGAGGATCTTCTGGAATTACAATCTCTTTACCAATGATTTTACTGGCAATGCCTACATAAGTGTTAGACACCTCAAGCATGACCGATTCTGGTAAAATAAAGTCTTTAGCAAGCTGCTCACGCTCATCCATGCGGTCTTTATTTAACAGCACGTCACTTTCTGGCACAGTAGAAATTAATAACTGGCGGAACCCTTCTTTAGAGTTTTCGATTATTTTACCATCGCAGTAAGCCGCGCCATCCCATATGCGCGAAGAGTCTGGGGTGCCTACTTCATCAATATAAATAAGCTGTTGGTTACCGTCTAAATCCTCTACATAACCAAACTCAAATTTTGTATCTACAAATATTTGATCAAGCTTTGCCAGTTCTTCACTAATTAGCTTAAAGCCCTCAACCAATAGCTTTTCGTATTTAGTCACATCCTCTGCCGATTTAAAATTAAATACGTCTAAATTATCAGTGATATTAGCGCGCGTAATATTAACATCATCAACAGGTGGAATATCAGCCACGCCTTCGATAATACCTTTTGTAGAAGGGGTTATTAGTACGTTTTCAAGCTTTTGGTTTGCTCTTAAGCCCTCAGGTAAATCTATGCCACAAAAGTTGCGAACCCCTTTACTGTAATCACGCCACATGCTGCCGGTTATATATTGGCGCGCAATCGCTTCTACTTTTACGGTACTTGCTTTGCGCACAATCCATACATAAGGATGTGGAATATCAACAATGTGGTTACCCGCAAGGCCAGCTTTATCAAATAACTTAAACCAATGAGATGCAACAGAGTTAAGCGCAATACCTTTTCCCGGCACGCCGTTTAAGCCATTTTCGCCTTGCCAAATACAATCAAAAGCAGAAATACGGTCTGAAATAACCATAATTGCCAGCTCAGTTCCTTGCGGAACTTTATAGTTTTTTTCTTTAATGAGGCGTGCGCTGTCTTCATCTGTTAGCCAATAAACCGAACGAACTTTACCGCTGTGTACGGCACCTTTAGTGCGAATGGGTAAGTCATCGTTTACGTCTAAAACTTTATAGCTAGTCATGCTATCTCCGGGGTTAGGGATGCTCATAGAGCAAAGTATGGTATGGGGTTATAAGCGCTATATAATAAATCAGCCTACCCTAAAGCTCAATCAGCACTGAAAACTAAATAACCTGAACTCTGGTTAAGAGACTGACTAGGGCGTGTTGTATTATGGCGATATTTAAATTTATTTTCTCTAGCCAGAGATTTTCAATGAAAGTAAGGCGAATTTACGTGTCAATAGCTGGCCTATTGCAAGTAAACTCAACGCAGTTAGCGCTGAAAATAGCTGCTAGAGATAGGTTTATTACCCAGAGCTCAGGTTAAATAACCACGCAATATTTATATGGCTGTAATAATGCGGTAAACTTAGCGTGCTAACTAGAGGAGTAACGCTTGGACTACCTAACTGCGACCGCAAATAAAAAATACCTAATGTATATTTCGCAAAATTATTCATACGCTATTTTAAGGCCGCTTCAGGCGCAAATTTTAGCCCATGGTGGAGAAGTTCGGTGGTTTTTAGCGGGTAATGAAGTAAACCCCGACTTTTTAGATGATGATGAGCAGCAACTTCACTCTATAAAAGATGTACATACTTGGAAACCCGACGCAACTTTCGCCCCAGCTAACCTAATACCTACATTCATCCCTGGGATAAAAGTAGCTGTATTTCATGGTTTTGATGCTCATAAAAGAGATACAAATGGTGAAAAAGGGCATTTTGCAATCAGAGGATGCTTTGACCTGTATTGTACGCAAGGTCCAAATACCACCAGGCGGTTTGCAAAATCAGCCATAAAGCATGGCCACTTCAAAGTAGCTGAAACTGGCTGGCCAACTCTAGATCCCTTATTTACAGCACAAGCTGACAACCCATATGCAAGCAATGATGCACGCCCGACATTACTTATTTGTTCCACCTTTTCACACAGGCTCACACTTGCACCTAGGCTTTATGAGCAAATTAAGCACTTTAGTAAGCAAGGGAAATGGCGAATTTTGGTGCAATTTCATCCTAAAATGCCACAGGAGTGGGTAGATAAATACAAAGCCTTAAGTAATGAAAACTTAACTTTTGTAGAAACCGACAATGTACTGCCTTTACTTAAAGCTGCAGATGTTATGCTGTGCGATACTTCTTCTGTCTTGCAAATGTTCTTATTACAAAATAAACCGGTAGTAACGTATAGAACGAGGCAACCTTTCCCACATTTATTAGATGTTACGCAAGCTTCAGAAGTAGAAAAAAATATTGATTACGCCCTTACATACCCACAGGAGCTAATGGCAGCAATTAGCAACTATTCTAAAGAGCTTCATCCTTATACCGATGGGCAATCTAGCCTGCGTGTACTTAATGCGACAAATGAATTTTTGCATAGCGATAATAATTTGAAACCTAAACCTCTAAACCTTATTAGGCAATTTAAAATGAGAAAAATGTTAAATTATTGGGGTTGGTAACACCACACTGTATGATTGAGCTTGATAATGTAACCTTTAAATGGCATAAAAATGATGCCAAGCCTACGCTAAATATCCCAACCCTTAGAATTGATAAAGGCGAGCATATTTTTTTACATGGTCCCAGCGGCGTCGGTAAATCAACCCTGCTTGCGCTATTGGCAGGTATAAACACACCAAGCAGTGGCAACATACGTATTTTAAATCGCGATTTAAATACACTTAGCAATACGCAAAGAGATGTATTTAGAGCGGAGAATATTGGCTATATTTTTCAAAACTTTAATTTATTACCGTATTTAACACCCATTGAAAATGTCACGCTTGGCTGTGAATTTTCAAAAAACAGAAAACAAAAAGCCTTACAGCAAATAACAGAGCCCAAACCAAGCTTACAAAAAGAAGCGATACGCTTATTAACAGCATTAGGCTTAAGTGAGTCTTACCATAGTAAAGATGTTGCCTCGCTCAGCATTGGTCAGCAACAGCGGGTTGCCGCCGCTCGCGCATTTATTGGCAGCCCAGAGCTTATAATCGCTGATGAGCCCACCTCGGCACTCGATACCGCAAATAGAGAAAGCTTTATAAAGCTGTTATTCGAACAGGCTAAGCGCGCCAACAGTACGTTAGTCTTTGTAAGCCATGACGAAACATTAAAAACGCTATTTAATCGTGCAATTAGCCTAGTTGGCTTACAGGAGCAATTATGATCCTGACTAAGTTAGCTTATAAAAGTTTGCTAAATCGCCGAGCAAGTGTACTGCTCACATTGTTTACCATTGCTATTAGCGTAATGCTTTTACTAAGTATTGAGCGAATTCGCGTGGATGCAAAAACCAGTTTTAGTAATACCATCTCTGGGACAGACCTAATTGTAGGCGCCCGCACCGGCGATATTCAATTACTGCTTTCCTCTGTATTTAGAATAGGTTACGCCAATAATGGGGTGAGCTGGCAAAGTTATCAGTACATCGCAGCTCAACGTGGTGTTAAATGGAGTATTCCTATTAGTTTAGGCGACAGCCACAAAGGCCAAGCTGTACTAGGTACAAGCCGTGATTACTTTACCCACTATCGCTTTGGTAAAAAACAAACGTTAAGTTTTCAACAAGGCCACGCGTTTGAGCATTTAAACCAGGTGGTACTTGGCAGCGATGTAGCGAGCCGTTTAGGGTATACACTAGGTGATAACATAGTGATCTCACACGGGATGGGTAATACGAGCTTTCATCATCATAAAGACAACCCATTCATTATCGTCGGTATTTTAAACGCCACTGGCACGCCAGTAGATAAAACCTTACACATACCTCTAGCAGCTATTGATTTAATACATGGTGGTTCACACTCTGCGAATGATGAACACGATGAGCACGATGAGCACGATGAGCACGATGAGCACGATGAGCACGATGAGCACGATGAGCATAACAACCTAACCGGTGAGCCAAGTCAAATTACTGCGTTTTTAATGGGATTCGACTCGCCTTTATACACATTGCAAATTAGGCGTAATATCAACCAATACAAAAAAGAGCCACTTCTGGCCATTATGCCCACAGTGACCCTAAAAGAGCTGTGGCAAATGCTCGCCATTGTCGAAAAAGTACTCTTACTGTTTTCAGGCGTTGTTATATTAGTCAGTTTATTGGGCATGTTGACCACACTACTGGCCAATTTAAATCAACGCCGAAGAGAGCTTGCTATATTGCGCTCAGTCGGCGCGCGGCCATGGCAGCTATTTACACTAATAAGCATGGAGTCGTTATTTACAACGTTATTAGGCTGCCTAGTTGGCTGTGGTTTGTATTATGGCGTTATGCTTATCAGTAGCAGCTATTTGCAAAGCCATGCAGGCATAAGCGTTAATATTGCCATGCTCTCTTACTATGAACTCACTTTAATAGGCGTTATTATGGCCGCTGGGTTTATAATTGGCTTAATACCAGCTACCCGCGCTTACTTTTATTCGCTTAGCGATGGTATGAGTATAAAAACTTAACTTTAGGAATTTCATGATACTTTTTAAATCCGCGCTTTATTACTGCACGCTAGTAAGCTGCCTACTTATTAGCTTTGTCAGTAGTGCAAACCCGCCGAAAGAAATTTTTTGGGAAGACTTAATCCCGCAAGGGCATGTACAAATAGATACCCAAGCACAGGCTAACCACGAAGGCAGTGAACAAAACTGGGTGCAGCCAGAGCTAGATGCACCTGTGGTTGAAGCATTAAATGGCCAATCAGTGAGCTTACCGGGGTTTGTTGTCCCACTTGAGGGCGACAGTGAAGTCATTACAGAGTTTTTGCTTGTGCCATACTTTGGCGCGTGTATTCACGTACCACCCCCGCCGCCAAATCAAATCGTTCATGTAACAGTAAAAGGCGGCGTACCCATAGAGAGCCTGTATGATGCGATTGTTGTTACCGGCGTTATCAGTACCGAAACCTGGTCTGGTGAAATAGCCCAAGTGGGCTATAAAATGAAAGCCGTCGGTGTGGCACCGTTTGAGCTATAACACCGCTATTTTTGGCAGTGCTTACAAAACACCGTACTGCGCTGCCCAAGCCTAATTTCTTCAAGTGGCGTTTTACACGTTACGCACGCCTCTCCTTTTCGCCCGTACACTAACAACTGCTGTGCAAAATAACCTGGTTTGCCATCACTTTGGGCAAAGTCTTTAAGGGTTGTACCGCCTTGTGTTATTGCCGCTGCTAGAGTGTCTTTAATAATAGGGATCAGGGTTTGATATCGCTTTAACGATACTTTGCCTGCTTCGCGTTTTGGGTGTATTCCCGCCTTAAATAACGACTCATTGGCATAAATATTACCTACGCCCACCACCACCGCGTTATCCATAATAAATTGCTTCACGGGGACTTTTTTATTTCGCGATTGCTCGTATACACGCTTTGCAAAAAAATCATCCGTAAGCGGCTCAGGGCCAAGTTTTGAGAGTAACTTATGAACATCCCCCGGTGCTTGCCATAAACAGCAACCAAACCGGCGTGGGTCGTTTAATCGCAGTGCCTTGTCATTACTAAGAACAAACTCAACATGATCATGCTTTTTAAGCGGCTCGCGTTTATCCACAACGCGCAAATTACCCGACATTCCCAAATGTAAAATAGCACTCCCTAATTCGCAGTGCAGCAATAAATACTTTGCACGGCGCTCAATTCGCTCTACCCTCTGCCCTTCTAACTGATAAACATCATCAGGCACAGGCCATCGCATGCTGGCATTATAAATATTTACCTTCGTCACCACCTGGTTTTCTACATGCGGGGTGATCCCCAGTCTACTTACTTCTACCTCTGGTAATTCAGGCATTAATGCAACTCACTTTTTGAAAAATCAACACTTGGAAATAACTGCTTTGCAGTCGCTAAATCAAGCCCCATCACGCGCTGGCTATTTTTTTCCAACAAATAATACTTACCGTTACCTTTGTACAGTAAATAAACCCAAGGTAAGCGCTCGCCAGCCAACTCAAAGGTAGCCACGTACAATGGAGAGTTTGGATTAAATACAACAGACTCATTTACCTGCATCAACGCAGCCGTTTGCCAATGGTTAATTAGCTCAGCTAATTGCTGCTGTGATGCATCCCACCTCACGGGCGTATTTTCTTTTAATGCGGTTGTACGCCAACTTGTACCAATACGTTCAATTTTCTGATCAACAAAGCTCAGTGTTAACACAAAACTTTGCAATGGCAGTACCGGTTGTAATGTAGGCTCGTCTTCGCCCCCTAAAAACTGCTTATGCCAGCCATTTAAAAAGAAGATCATAATCAACATCGAAAAAATAATAACGTTGTTCCAACCTTTGCGGCCCAGTCGCATATTTATACACCCAGTAAATTCAAGATTTTAAAGTGTAACTAAAACTTAATTGCACTGTCTATATGTTAAAGGCCACAGACTTTGGTAGAATATCGGCAAATTTAAAGGAGTTCCGTCAATGTCTATGTATGTAGTGGGCCATAAAATCCCAGATTCAGATTCTATTTGTGGTGCAATTGCACTTGCTTATTTAAAAAACCAAATCGATGAGCCAGCAATTCCAACACGCCTTGGTGAAGTGTCACCAGAAACTCAATTTATCCTAGATAAATTTGGCTTCGAAGCACCTGAGCTTAAATTAAGCTACGCTGGCGAAGATGTATATATTGTTGACCACACAGAAAAAACACAAGCACCAGATGATATCGACCAAGCACGTGTTGTTGGCGTAGTCGATCACCATAAACTAGGCGATTTAACGTCATCTACACCGCTTGAGTGTTGGATCCGTCCAGTAGGCTGTTCAAACACCATTATTAAAATGATGTATGACTTCTACAACGTAGAAATCCCTAAAGATATTGCTGGCATCATGCTATGTGCAATTTTAAGCGATACCGTTATTTTTAAATCGCCGACCTGTACAACGGCTGATATTAAATGCGTAGAAGCCCTAGCAGAAATTGCCGGCATTGAAGACTTTAAAGAACTAGGCATGGACATGTTCCGTGTTAAGTCAGCTGTTGAAGACACCCCTGTGCGTGACTTAGTAATGCGTGACTTTAAAGACTTCAACATGAACGGTCACCTAGTGGGCATTGGCCAGCTAGAGGTTATTGACCTTGCAGTGTTTGACGAAATTAAAGCAGACTTAGAAGCCGATATTGCTAAGCTAAAAATTGAAGGCAACCGCCACTCAGTATTTTTACTGCTTACCGACATCATGAAAGAAGGCTCACAAATGCTGATCGCTTCAGATGATGCAAACCTTGTAGAGCAAGCTTACGGTGAAAAGCCGAGCGAAGATAAAGTATGGCTAGATGGCGTATTAAGCCGTAAAAAGCAAGTAGTGCCACCACTACAAGACGTGTTTGCCAAGCTGTAAGTAAAAATAAATATTAAGCACCGCGTTTACCATAAACGCGGTGCTTTTTTATTGGTAGGCGTGAAGCTTGCTCACGCAAAAAAGGAAAAGCGTAAATAGATTTTATATCAACGCACCAGTAAGCGAGGCGCCTATAAATGAATTTAATCACGATGCTAATTTTAGCTGTAGACGAAGAGCTTGCTTACGTTAGAGGCGCAGCTTCTCATGGCTTAACCCCGAGTTTAGCACCGCAAATTACCTCATACTTTATTCACCGCACTCTTTACAGTTTATATCTTTAATCATTTTAAAATGCTGTTGCTTTAAGCTCAGCGCATCAAAGCTGATAAACACACTACCTTTAACATGCCCTAGCAGCATATTAAGCGTAAGCTGTGCCTGCATAGAGCCTATAATTCCTAACAGTGGGCTTATTACACCGGCATTACTACAATTTACAGCGGGAGCGGCGTCACTTTTTGCAAAAACACAGCCATAACATGGGCTGTTGTTTTGCCTAAAATCAAAGCCCATAAGTTGCCCACTACTTGCAATCGCGGCACCTGCAATTAAAGGCAACTTATGAGTAAAGCAATAACGGTTAACACTGTAACGTGTGGCAAAATTATCAGAGCAATCAAGTACTATGTCGGCATTTTTTAAAAGCTCAGCTGCGTTGTTATCATCGAGCTTTTTACAATGCGTCACTATTTCTATTTGATTATTTAGGCTTGTTAATACTTTGCCAGCAGCCGCGACCTTGTTTTGACCTAAGTGATTAACTTTATAAAGCACTTGGCGCTGCAAGTTAGAAAGCTCAACCGCATCATCATCTATTAAAATAAGTGTACCAATACCCGCCGCAGCCAAATACAAAAGTGCAGGGCTACCTAACCCGCCCGCTCCCACTACTGCAACGGTGGCTGCTTTAAGTGCTAACTGCCCTTCTAACCCCACTTCTTTTAATAACAAGTGGCGACTATAACGCAGGGTTTCTTTATCGCTAAGCTTATTCATTAGGCTGGTTTATAGCACTTTTTAGCGCACTAATTGCTTCAATATAATCATCCGCTTCACTAATTGCTCGTACAACCGCAACACTGCCTACTCCTGTATTTGCAACCTCGCTTGCGCGGGTTAAATCTATGCCGCCAATGGCAACTGTTGGGTAGTTTTGCATTAATGGCACACACTTTTTAAGTTTATCGAGACCTTGTATCTGGCCGCTCATATCTTTGGTTGTGGTTGGGTAAATAGCACCAAATGCCATATAACTTGGTCGGTAGTTGTGCGCACGTAACATTTCGTAAAAACCGTGGGTAGAAAGCCCAAGCCTTAAACCTGCTTCTTTAATCGCGGCTAAATTAGCGGTTTCTAAATCTTCTTGGCCTAAGTGTACGCCGCAGGCACCGTGCTTTATTGCCAACTGCCAGTAGTCGTTTATAAATACGTGAGCGTGGTACTTTTTACCCAGCTCTACGGCCTGCTTAATTAACTCTTCAAGCTCAAGGTCGGTTTTATTTTTAACGCGAAGCTGCGCCGTAGTAATACCTTGCTGCAAACATTTATCTAGCCAATCTATACTACTAACCACAGCATATAGGCCCAACTTTTTGCTCTCACAAGGTGCAAAATCAGCGGCCATATTAAATTCAAGCGGCACATCAAAATCAAGCTCATCGCCAAGCCAGCTGCCAGGCTCAATTACTTGCGGGTAGTCATCTAACTGTGTAGGAAAAGCAGTATGTGCAACAGGGCCTATTCCTTCGCCGTATCTAACCGACTGCTTTAAGCCCTGATTTATATAAGCTTTAGCTAAAATAAAAGCATCTTTTAGGGGGTAGTCTTTTGCTAAACACGCGGCAATAACCGAGGCCATGCTACAACCTGTACCATGACTATGAGGGCTTTGAATTTTTTTATTACCAAGCCAATACTCTTCGCCGTTTTGTGTGCAGTAATCAATACAATAACCTGTTGGGTAATCCCAGTGCCCGCCTTTAATAACAACCGCTTTTGCGCCCCAACTTAATAGCTTTTTAGCAGCGTCTTTCACGGCGCTTGGGCCAATTAAATATACGCCTGTTAATAATTGCGTTTCGTGCGTGTTAGGCGTTATTACATCCACCAGCGGCATTAAGCATTCTTTAATGGCACTTACGGTATCTTCTTCAGTTAATACATCACCACTTGAAGCAATTGCAACGGGGTCGTAAACAATCACAGGCGGTACAGGCCATTTCGCTTTATAATGCGCTATATGCTCGCTTATTAATTGAATTTGCTGCACATTAGCCAGCATGCCAATTTTAATTACTTTGGCTTTCATATCGCTTTCGAGTGCGAGTAATTGCGATTCAATAATATCGGTAGATACCGCGTTAATGGCCTCTACACCTAAGCTATTTTGCGCCGTAAGCGCGGTAATTGCAGTACAGCCATGCACGCCAAAACTTTGCATTGCTTTTATATCGGCTTGAATGCCTGCGCCACCACCTGAGTCTGAGCCTGCAATTGTCCACACTAAATTATTCATACTCTTTATTTCCTTACTGCTGATGCCAAAACGGCATACCCATTGTAGGGGTTGAGGGGGCTGCTAAGTCTTTTTCAGGCATTGCTTTGCCGTTATACGCAAAGCGCCCTGCCTCTACCGCGGCTTTAAATGCACGGCTCATCGTAATTGGGCAGCCAGCCCCTGCTATTGCTGAATTTAATAATACCGCATCATACCCTAATTCAAGCGCTTGACAGGCATGCGAAGGCAAACCAAGCCCTGCATCTACAATTAATGTTGCGTTTGGTAAGCGCTCACGAATTGTTTTTAAATTATAACTATTTAAAAGCCCCTTGCCGGTGCCAATAGGCGCACCCCAAGGCATAAGCACCTCACACCCTAGCTCGTTTAAACGCTGGCATAGAACTAAATCATCAGTGCAATAAGGCAATACTTTAAAGCCATCATTAATTAATATTTTTGTGGCTTCTAACAATGCGAATGGGTCGGGTTGTAAGTTGTAGTCATCACCTATTAGTTCAAGCTTAATCCAATCGGTTGCAAATACTTCACGGCACATTTTAGCAAGTGTTACGGCTTCTTTTACACTGTGGCACCCTGCGGTATTAGGCAGTATTTTAAGGCCTGTGTTTTTTATAAGCTGCCAAAAGTCATCCCCTGCGGCAGCGCTTTGCTGGCGCCTTAATGACACCGTAACTATTTGCGCGCCAGAGGCTTTTATAGACTCTTCCATCACCGCTGGAGAGGGGTAAAGCGCCGAGCCTATTAATAAACGGCTATTTAGTTGCTCGCCATAAATAGTTAAGCAATCGTTACCTTGCATAATGCTACCCACCTTGAATAGGCGATAACAATTCAATGCTATCCCCTTCGTTAATTGTGGTGCTGGCGTGCAAACTTTGTGGAATAAATTCGCCATTTAGTGCCACCGCGAATGGAGGCTTTGCACCAAAATTTTGTAATACATCAACAAGCACTGCACTTTTAATAGTTAGCAGCTCACCATTAATTGTTATAGTCATTTATTACTCACCCTATTTGAGATAACGCATTAGCCACTAAGGCGGGCCCTAACATGTAGCCATGACGATATAAGCCATTAATGCTAATTACGTTACCTGTTTTTAAAACCGCAGGGCGGTTATCGCTAAATGCGGGGCGTAACCCGCTTTGAATATTTAACAGCCGCGCTTCGGCAAACCCGCTGTGCACAGTGTAAGCCGCCGAAAGTAGTTCAAGCGTAGAGCGCACCGTTGCAGGGCCGCTATCATCAGACTCTATTTCAGTTGCACCAATTACATACTCATTATTAGGTTTTGGCGCTATATAAATTGGGTAGCGCGGGTGCATTAAACGCACCGGCCGCGTTAAATTAACCTCAGGTGCATGTAATCTAGCCACTTCACCGCGAACCCCTCTAAGGGGTTTATCGCCTTTAGCACCTAAGCCACGACAATCAATAATGTAATCAAACCCGCGGTTATTCACCTCGCCGTTTTGAATGTTAACGCGTTGGTTAAAAACAAACTTAACCTTACGTTTATTAAGCATAGTGAAGCTTGCTTTATAAAAGGCCTGGTTATCTATTTGCCCTTCGCAAGGTAAAAACACACCTTGGTTAAAACGATTAGCTAATTCGGGTTCTAACTGTGTTATTTGCTGAGCATTTAACGCCTGCGCACTGTGCCCTGCTATTGGCTTTATTCGCTGACTAAAGCTTTGTAAGTCGCCTTTATCTTGCTGGTGCGCCACGACCAGCGTGCCTTTTTGCTGATAAAAAACCTCGCCTTCAAGCTCGCTCACTATCTCTGGCCAGCGCTTGAGTGAATTTAGCCCCATGATGGCTAAATCCGTTTCACATAATACCGACTCAGCAAGCGGAGCAAGCATTGCCGCAGCCACTTTACCGGCACTATTTTGTGTGTGTTCGTCACTGGCTTCAAACACGGTTACATGATGCGACTTACTAAGCTCGAGGGCAGCTAAGCGCCCTGCTAAACCAAACCCCACAACAGCAATGTTGTAAAACATAAAACCTCCTTTTAATAAAAGGCTAGCAGCCATAAGCCGCTAACCTGTTATTGGCTTATATTGCTTTGTGGTAAATTTCTGAGCCCGTTTGTTTAAACTCTTCAGATTTAGCTTTCATTTGCGCTTCTACATCAACTATTTTGATCTCAATTGCATCACCAACATTGTTAGGATCGATCCCGCGTGATTCGAGATCTTTGGCGTAATCGCGTACCTCTTGGGTAATTTTCATTGAGCAAAATTTAGGGCCACACATAGAGCAAAAGTGCGCTACTTTACCAGACTCTTGCGGTAGGGTTTCGTCGTGATATTCACGGGCACGTTCTGGGTCTAAACCAATGTTAAATTGGTCGTGCCATCTAAATTCAAAGCGCGCTTTTGATAATGCATTATCGCGCTCTTGCGCGCCGGGGTGGCCTTTGGCTAAGTCGGCCGCATGTGCTGCAATTTTGTAGGTAATTAGGCCCTCTTTTACATCTTCTTTATTGGGCAAACCTAAATGCTCTTTTGGTGTTACATAACACAGCATGGCACAGCCGTACCACGCTATTTGTGCAGCGCCTATACCCGATGTTATATGGTCGTACCCTGGTGCTATATCGGTCGTTAATGGGCCTAATGTGTAAAAAGGCGCTTCGCCACAATGCTCTAATTGCTCATCCATATTGGCTTTAATCATGTGCATTGGCACATGGCCTGGTCCTTCAATAAATACTTGTACATCGTGTTTCCACGCAATTTTTGTAAGTTCTCCTAACGTACGTAGCTCACTAAATTGCGCTTCGTCGTTGGCATCAGCAATCGAACCTGGACGAAGGCCATCTCCAAGCGAAAAACACACATCGTATTGTTTTAAAATTTCACAAATATCTTCAAAGTGCGTATATAAAAAGTTTTCTTTATGATGCGCTAAACACCACTTAGCCATAATTGAGCCACCACGCGATACAATGCCGGTTACACGCTTTGCCGTCATTGGCACGTAACGCAGCAATACACCGGCATGAATAGTAAAGTAATCAACGCCCTGCTCAGCTTGTTCAATTAACGTATCGCGAAATATCTCCCACGTTAAATCCTCGGCCACTCCGTTTACTTTTTCAAGTGCCTGATAAATTGGTACGGTGCCAATAGGCACCGGCGAATTACGTACTACCCACTCGCGCGTTTCGTGAATATAACGCCCAGTTGATAAATCCATTACGGTATCGGCGCCCCAACGCGTAGACCACACCATTTTTTCTACTTCTTCTTCGATTGATGAGCTTACCGATGAATTACCAATATTAGCGTTCACTTTAACTAAAAAGTTACGGCCAACTATCATGGGCTCGGTTTCGGGGTGGTTAATATTATTTGGTAAAATAGCGCGACCGCGGGCTATTTCGTCGCGTACAAATTCAGGGGTAATAAAATCGGGAATACTCGCCCCAAACGATTCGCCTTTATGCTGTGCTGCTAGCAGCTCTTCTCTAATTTGTGCACGACCCATGTTTTCGCGTATGGCTACGTATTCCATTTCAGGGGTAATAATGCCTTGGCGAGCATAATGCATTTGCGTCACGTTTTTGCCCGCTTTACCACGGCGAATTTTAGGTAAATGATCAAAGCGAATATGATCAAGGCCGTCATCGGCCATACGTTGCTGAGCAAATTGCGAAGTGACTGAGTCGAGCACTTCGGTGTCGTTGCGCTCTTTTATCCACTGCTCACGAAATTTAGGTAATCCCTTACGTACGTCTAATTCAAAGTTAGGGTCGGTATACGGGCCTGATGTATCGTAAACACGCAGTGGATCGTTTGGCTCATACACAGGGTTTTGCTCATCGCCACCAATAAACGTATCGCTTAATGTAATTTCGCGCATACCCACGCGTACACCGCTTTGACTGCCCTCAACATACACTTTTTGTGAGCTTGGAAATGGCTGACCCGTTAAATTATAAATGTAATCTGACGCTGCAGCGCGCGTTTCTCGACGTGTAGATTTATTTGTAGTGTTTGACATGACTTACCTCATTGCTAAAGGGTTGTCTTGTCAGATATTCCATAAGGAATAGAGAAAGATCGTAAAGCAGTGGTTACGCTGCTTTGCGGCCTAAAATGGCTAGTTATTTTGTTGTGCGCATAAAAAAAGACGCACAAGCGTCCCATTTTAGGCAGCTTGTTCCCTACGCAGGTTTTAACCTGATCAGGTTCACGGATCCCGCTTTCGCGATCTCAGCCTTAATTATTTAAGGCACTCCGACAAGTAAAATTATGTTCGTTGATTTGCTATTTTTATCAAATCAGCGTTGAGTGTACGCCAGTTAAAAATTGCCCGCAAGGGGCAGTTTTAAATACTCATGCCACTACTTTGCAATAAATAAAAAAGTTTGATCGCCCTGCATAACTAACTGTGAGCCTTGCATGGTAAGCGTTGCACCTTCTCGTAGCGCTTGTAAAAACTGCTGCTCTAGCTCATCAACGTCTGCTCCGCACGACTTACGCGTCATGCCAAGTTTATTAACGCTAATACTGCTGTCTTTAAGCTCGCCTTCACCAAAAAACTTATTACATCCTGCAAACCCGTTTACTTGCAACGCTTCAATAAAGCTCATTGATGCACTGTAAGAGGCCGGCACAGCTAAACCATCAACCTTTGATAGTTGCCATTGTGTGTACTTTAGCTGCTCAGTGGTCACCGTCCCTGTGGCTGTACAACCAATACATAAACCGATTAAAAGCATCGGTAGTGCTGCTAATTTCATGCTATTTCTAACTAAATATTTAATTACCGTAATAGTAACAATTTTTATGCGGTTTATCCGTTAAAAATGCATGTTTTAAATGTAAATTTTTGTTCTATGATAGTTTAGAGAGTGTTGAACTTTGCAGATTAAAACGTTTTCCAGTAAGGGGGCTTTAATCGCCTTGCTTGATTTGTAACTTAGTGGGCTCGATAACAGCACCTCCGCTGCTCGCTATTTACGATAAACAACTCCACTACCTAGGCGCTGCTATAAAACAGACTAGGTTAAGGTTAAATTTAATCCCAAAGGTCACAGCCCCTAAAAATTATACTGGATAATCTTGGGTGTAATTTTTAAATAAATTATCTATTTCGGGAGGTAAAAAAGGGCGGCCTTTTTCATTAACCGAGGTGCCTATAACCTTGGCTTGTAGCATTACTTTGTTGTCGTGTTTACGCACTAAGGTTTGCTTAAACGCAAACTTTATACGGCTTATACGCTCAGGTTCAACTGCTATATAAAATTCATCATCTGGTACAAGCGAATGTTTATAATCAACCTCACTGCGTATCACCACTAAATTAACTTTTTGCTTTGCTAGTAGTGCAAAATCAACCCCATTTACAAACAAAAACTCATGGCGAGCATGCTCTAAATAATTAAAGTACACACTGTTATTTACAATTCCTTGTAGGTCACATTCGTAATGGCGCACTTTAAAATCAACTTTAAAGGTCATATTAGTAATCCTGATTATTTAACGTATAATCGCTGCGTTATAACACAAGTATTAAAATAATTGCTACCATACGAGTCCCCAAAATGGAGTTAAGTAACCTAATGAACTTACGTTTGTCTTTAATTACTGCGGCGTTATTACCGCTAATTAGTACACCACTTATAGCAAACGCTGATGACAGCGACCTAGAACGAATTGTTGTTACAGGCGACTTTCAACGTGAAAGCATTCAAACATTAAGCGCTAGCGCTAGCCTATTTAGCAAAGATGAAATTAATCAACGTGGTGCAAGTTACTTAGACGAAATGCTAGGTAGTACAGCCAACGTAAACTTTACATCTGGTGCCTCTCGTGGTCGTTATATTCAAATTCGTGGAGTGGGACTTCGTTCACAATTTGTAGATCCAATTAACCCATCGGTTGGCTTAGTTATTGACGGAATTAACTACTCGGGTTTAGGTGGCAGCTCATTATTATTTGATATAGACCAGGTAGAAATTTACCGCGGCCCGCAAGGCACTCGCTTTGGTGCAGACGGCATGGCCGGTATGATCCAAATGGAATCAGCTCAGGCAACTGCCGATCCGAGCTTAAAATTACAAGTGGGTATGGGTACTTATAACTCGCGCGAAGCAGGCCTTGCAGCAAGTACAGGATTAACCGACGACACAAGTGCCCGCGTCAGCTACTTTCGCAGAAAATCAGATGGCTACGTCGATAACCTATATTTAAACGAAGAAACTCAACAACAAGATGAGCAAGTAGCCCGCTTTAAATTAAACAGCCAACTTACTGAGCATTTAAACACAGAGTTAAACCTGCACTACATAGATATAAACAACGGCTACGATGCGTTCACGCTTGATAACAGCCGTAATAGTGTAGCCGACGAGCCAGGCCAAGATAATCAACAAAGCTACGCCATTGGTATTAATAATACCTACACAGGCTTTGATGCCTTTGATGTAAGCTTAAACCTTTCAGCCATTGATACAGAGCTACTTTACAGCTTTGATGAAGACTGGGTATGTAACGATGCAAGCGAGCCACAATTATGTGCAGCTGGCCTACACCCTTGGGGTTATAGCTCAACCGATGTATACACGCGTGATCGCGATGATCAATCGGCTAATTTACAATTTAATTCTAAAACAGGTAACTGGGTTGCCGGTGTTTACTATCAAAACCGCGATGTAGATTTAGAGCGAGAATACACTTGGCTTGCAAGTCCATTTGCATCAACCTACGAAACCAGTAACGTAGCTGTTTATGGCCAAGTAGCCACACCTATCGGCCCTAAAACCACGCTCATTACTGGTTTACGTGTAGAGCAATACCAAGGTGATTACACCGACAGCAACGGCTTTATTGAAGAGACTGACGACGTAATGGTTGGCGGTAAAATAGCACTTGAATACCAAGTGATTGACCGTACTATGATCTACACCAGCATTACCCGTGGTTATAAAGCTGGCGGTATTAATTCAGAAGCACTAGCAAAAGCTAAAGATGAAGGCTTAAACCTAGATGCTGATTTTTTCCAGCAGCACACAAGCTTTGACCCTGAATACCTTTGGAGCGGCGAGTTTGGCGTTAAGGGTTCATCGCTTGATGATAAATTTACCCTTCGTTTAGCAGCATTTTATATGCACCGCGACAACATACAGCTAAAAGCATGGCAAGTAGAAGGTCAGCAATTTACAGGCTACGTTGATAACGCAAGCTCTGGTAGCAACTACGGGCTAGAAGTTGAAGGTAGTTACCAACTTACCGAAGATTTATTCTTAACAGGTAGCGCCGGTTACTTAAACACAGAAATTGACGACTTTGTAACGCAATCTGGCTTAAACCAAGACGGTCGTGAGCAAGCGCAATCACCTAAATACCAATACGCATTTAGCGCACGTTACAACTTTACTAATGAGCTGTACGGTATGATTGGTGTTGAAGGTAAGGACGATTACTACTTCTCAGATAGCCATAATTCAAAAGCACCCAGCAGCAATTTAGTAAACCTAAGTTTAGGCTACGAAGCCGACATGTGGGCAGTGCGCGCATGGGCACGTAACGTATTTGACGAAGAAGTACCAACCCGCGGCTTTGAGTTTGGTAACGACCCACTTGATGGCTACGCTACACACACCTACGTGCAATTAGGTGAGCCAAGAGTAGCGGGTATAACGTTTACGTTAGAGCTGTAAGCTGTTAGCTGTTAGCTGTTAGCAAAAATAAATTTTAAGCACCGCGTTTACAATAAACGCGGTGCTTTTTTATTGGTAGGCGTGAAGCTTGCTCACACAAAAAGAAAAAGCGTAAATAGATTTTATATCAACGTGCCAGCAAGCAAGGCGTTTACAATTAATTATTACTTCTTCACTACTGCATGTTTTCTGTGGTGATAAAATTTCTTTAGTTTTTACTTAAAAGAACAATTTTGACCACCGAGGGCGCAGCGCGCTACACTGAGACGTTGTTTGCTCTTCTCCTTCACTTCTCCGTGTTCTCTGTGGTGATAATAATTTCTTAATTACTGATGCACTAGAACAAAACGCTTTTACCACCGAGAACACCGAAGCACTGCCACTACACTGAGAAACACACAAATAGCAGCGAGTTTATCTCGCGTCTGGCATTTAATACAAAATACGCGGCATAAAGCCGCGACTACAACATGACCCTCTAAAGCGCA
The DNA here is from genome assembly GCF_023161805.1 of Pseudoalteromonas sp. 1CM17D. NCBI lineage: Bacteria > Pseudomonadati > Pseudomonadota > Gammaproteobacteria > Alteromonadales > Pseudoalteromonadaceae > Pseudoalteromonas > Pseudoalteromonas sp. 1CM17D. The sequence continues at coordinate 27,946 of NZ_JALNTP010000013.1, forward strand.
GCGCCTCCTAACCTCTTTGTGAAGAAATAACTTAACCCCTATTGCACAAAGAGAATAAAAAGAGGAGTAAATGAGAAAACATACAAGTAGCAGCGAGTTTACCTCGCGTTTGGGTTTATTGTTTTAACGCGGTATAAATACCAAATGCGCCTACATTAAAAACACAATGTCGTAGGCGTGAAGCTTGCTCACGCAAAACTGCAAATACTCAATATGCGGCATACGAATACAACATGACCCTCTATAGCGCAGCGCCTCCTAACCTCTTTGTGAATTAATGCTTTAAATTTTTTGGGTGGATAACCACGCCTACAGGTAAAGCATTACGCCCTATCTACGTCAAACGCGATGACTTCTTTTATTGTATCTTTAGCGGTGGCTAGCATAACTAACCTGTCTATACCCATTGCAACACCTGCACACTTTGGCAGTCCGTGCTCAAGTGCGGCGATTAAACGCCTATCCATGGGCACGTGGTTTAGCCCATTGGCAGCGCGAGAGGCGTTATCTTCATCAAAGCGCTTTGCCTGCTCTTTAGCATTAGTTAGCTCATTAAAGCCGTTCGCTAATTCCATATTTTTATAATAAAGCTCAAAGCGCCCTGCTACGCGGTTATCGTGCTCACAAATTTGTGCCAGTGCCGCTTGCGATGCCGGAAAGTGATACACAAAACACGGCTTAGTTTGCCCAATAGTTGGCTCTATTTTCATACAAAATAACAGCTGCAGTAAGGTATCTTTATTGGTTTCGTTTTTGGCTATATCGGCAAAGCCGTGATCGCAGGCAAGTGTTTGCAATTGCGTAAGCGTAGCTGCTAATGGGTCAAGCGCTAACACTTGCTCAAATGCTTGCTGGTAAGTCAGTCGCTCTGCAGGCTCTACATTTAAAATGAGCTGCATTAGCTCATCCATTTCATCCATAAGTGCAAACTCATCAAACCCGGGGCGATACCACTCAAGCATAGTAAATTCGGGGTTATGATGGCGCCCCGCTTCTTCGTTTCTAAATGCCTTACAAAGCTGAAATATGGGCCCTGAGCCTGCTGCTAGCAAACGCTTCATTGCAAATTCAGGCGATGTTTGTAAATAAAGCGGCAAGCCACCAGCATGGCCTGGGCCTACAAACTGTGTATTAAAACTTGCTAAATGCACATCGGTTACACTGGCACTGCTTAAGCTCGGCGTTTCTACTTCCATTACATTACGCGTATAAAAAAACTCACGAATGGTTCTCAGTATGGCTGCACGCTGCTTAAGGGTGTTTATGCTTGCACTAGGTGCCCAAGGTGTTGCTGACATATTTTCTCCAAAAAAAATCCCAGCTTAAGCCGGGATTTTATAAACCGTACTCAAGCTTACTTAACACGGCCTACGTATTCACCGCTACGGGTGTCTACTTTAATTACTTCACCAATTTGTACGAATAATGGAACACGTACTACTGCACCAGTGCTAAGCGTTGCAGGTTTACCGCCTGTGCCCGCTGTATCGCCTTTAAGGCCAGGATCAGTTTCAGTGATCTCAAGCTCAACAAAGTTAGGTGGAGTAACCGCGATTGGGCTACCGTTCCATAATGTAATAGTACATACATCGTTTTCAACTAACCATTTAACGGCATCGCCAAGTGCTTTTTCGTCAGCGGCAATTTGTTCAAATGTTTCGTTGTTCATGAAATGCCAAAACTCACCGTCTGTGTATAGGTACGCTAAGTCGGTATCCATTACATCGGCGCCTTCAACTGATTCACCCGATTTAAAGGTTTTTTCAAGCACCTTACCAGAGATAAGTTTGCGGATACGAACACGGTTAAACGCTTGGCCTTTACCAGGTTTTACCATTTCATTTTCTAAAATACTGCAAGGTTCGCCGTCCATCATAATTTTTAGGCCGCCCTTGAACTCGTTGGTGCTATAATTCGCCATCGTTTCCTCTATTTAATTTTTTTCGAGTAATCTACGTGCCAATGATACAAAGAAATGAAGCAAATTTGCATAAAAACTGGCAAAAAGAATTAGCAAATGTAGTTACCTGCCCAAAAACCTTGCTTGAAATGGTCGGTTTATCGAGCCAAGCCCATGAAAACGACCTAAAAGCCCGCAGTTTATTTCCGGTACGCGTGCCAGTCCCTTTTATAAAAAAAATACGCAAGGGCGATGCAAACGACCCCTTATTGCTACAAGTTATGCCACGCCATCAAGAGTTTTTAACCAAAACAGGTTTTAATAAAGACCCTTTACTAGAGCAAGACAACGAACAGCCTGGGCTTTTACATAAGTATAGATCCCGTGTTTTAATTATGTTTAAAACTGGCTGTGCAGTAAATTGCCGTTACTGCTTTAGACGCCACTTCCCGTATCAAGAAAACCAGCTTAATAAAAAAAGCCTGCTTGATGCGCTGAGCTATATAAAATCAGATGCCAACATAAACGAAGTGATTTTAAGTGGTGGCGACCCACTTATGGCCAAAGACGATGCCATTAGCTGGTTTTTAGATGAGCTTGAACAGTTACCTCAAATTAAACGCATGCGAATACACAGCCGTTTGCCTGTTGTTATACCTGCGCGTATTACCGATGAGCTGTGCGCGAGGCTAAAACAATCACCGCTAAAAATTATATTTATTAACCATATAAATCATGCCAACGAAATAGACGACGAGTTTAAAGCCGCCATGCAAAAGCTAAAGCAAGCAGGCGTAACGTTATTAAACCAAGCAGTTATTTTAAAAGAGGTGAACGACACCGTTGATGCACAAATAAATTTAAGTGAGGCGTTATTTGATGCAGACGTGCTGCCATACTATTTATATTTGCTAGATAAGGTTGAAGGCGCAAGCCACTTTGATATAGAAGAGCCACAGGCAATAAAAATAATGGCAGAACTATTAAAAGCCCTGCCTGGATTTTTAGTGCCTAAATTAGTAAGAGAAATAGGCGGTCAAAAAAGCAAAACACCTATCGACCTTAAGTTAGTTTAAACGTATATATTTACATTATTACCCAGTGTTGCAGTAACCGACTGAGCCGGTGATTGCGCACTTGTTGGCTGGGCAGCACCTTCAATTAGTGCAAGTGCTGCTGCGCCATCTGCTAATTGCTGCTTTTTAGACAAAGCAGCGGTATATACTTCACCACCTTGGCCAGAGCTAGACATAGCGGGTAGATTTCCACCTGATATATTCATCGTTATAAGCCTTAATCAACCTGACATTTAAATGTAATCCAAGTACTATATCGGCAATGCAGTACAAAGCTTTAGGAAAACCATGGATTCTATAATTGAACAACTCAACGCTAACTTAAAAATTGTTTATCGCCAAGCACTTGATGCCGACAAAAAACTAGATGAGCTACAGCAACAAGGCCACGGTAAATTTAAAGCCTTGTTCCCAGCTGATGCCGGATTTAGTTTTGAAGCTAAACGCTTTAAGCCATACGTACTTGATGTAGCAGCCGATGTAGAAAGCTTAAGCACAGATGGTTTTGATGAAGAAAAGCTTAAAACAACGGTTATTAAGCTACAACAGTTACTTACCCTGCTCGCTACGTTTAAGTAATAGCGGTAAGCAAGAATAAATATTAAGCACCGCGTTTGCAATTAACACGGTGCTTTTTATTAGTAGGCGTGAAGCTTGCTCACGCAAAATATAAACATAATGTTCCGCCTCTAAAGCGACCCGCTTTTTAACCTTTCAGTGAATAAATAACTTAATACTTTGCACAAAGAGAAGTGAAAGAGGAATAAATGAGAAAACAAGACAAATACTTATTTTAAGCTTTTCTTTCCCTCTAAAGCGCAGCGTCTCTTAATCTTTTTGTGGATTAATTCTTTAATTTTTTGAAAAAGTGGAGTGCAAAGCTAGTAGCAGCGAGTTTACCTCGCGTCGGAAATTTTGCATTAATAAATATACGCAGCATAAATTCCAAATGCACCAGCAAGCAATGCGCCTACAATAAATTTAACCTCGGAGCTTGTTTGGGTTGTAGACGTAGAGCTTGCTCACGTTAGAAGCGAAGCTTCTCATGGTTTTAAAATATAATAATAACCACTGCTTTTAAACGCCAGCAAGCTGCGCATCTACCAGGTGGTACTTAACACCTCTGTGATTTCAATCTAAGCAGTGAAGCCTACTCACGCAATACTACCTAATCTAAATTTGCTAAAATTTGCTCGCCAAACCATTCGGTTATTAAGCGTTTTTCATAAAAAAGCGGCTCGTCGCGACCCATTTTAATTTTATCCATAAAGCCCATGTCTTTAAGCTCTACATCGTCCTCTTCACTCACTACACTCCCTTTATTATCGCTTAGCGAGTAATTGAGCTTAATGCGCGGAAAATAAATAGGTTTTACTACGCGTATTTCATCCATGCCGCCATAGCGTACGTCCCCTGCTAAATCGATATCGGTTATTTCTAAATTTAGCTTGTAGCCTTTTGGCAATTGCTCAGCAAGTTTAGAAAAATGTTTTTCGAACTGAGTAGCAATTTGTTTGTGGTACGACGCTTTACCCTGGCTAGAAGCGCGCACATCGCGGTAGTCTTTAAAATCTTGCCACTTAACTACAGATTCTCCAGCGTGTGCAAATGCAGGTAATGTAATACACATTGCCATAGCGATTGTTTTAACTGAATTCATAGCATTCTCCAAAGGGGCAGTACTAATTATTTAGACTTAGCCCAGTAATAGACCATACAAGTTTAACACTAGTTTATTAACCATTACTTAATTAACCTATTTTAATACGCTTTTAAAATAAAGCATGTAAATACTAAGAATATATGATGAAATTAAGATAATTGAAAAAGGTATCCACGGAGCATTCATGGCAATTTTAGTAACAGGCGGCGCAGGCTACATAGGCTCACACACCGTTTTAGAACTTTTACAGCAAGGTAGCGAAGTTGTTGTTGTTGATAACTTAAGTAACGCATCAAAAGAGTCGCTTGCACGCGTAAAGCAAATCACAGGCAGAGAAGCCACGTTTTACCAAGGCGACATTCTTGATAAAGGCTTTTTAGATGCCATTTTTACAAGGCACACTATAGAGAGTGTGATTCATTTTGCTGGCTTAAAGTCGGTTGGTGAGTCGGTCGCTAAACCTGTTGAGTACTATCAAACAAACGTACAAGGTACGCTAACACTTGTAGATGCCATGCGTGATGCAGGCGTATTTAAATTAGTATTTAGCTCATCAGCCACAGTTTACGGCGACCCTGCAAGCTTACCAATTAAAGAAGACTTCCCGGTAGGTGGCACAACTAACCCGTACGGCACATCAAAACTGATGGTTGAGATGATGCTGCAAGATATTGCTAAATCAGATGAGCGTTTTGCATTTGCTATTTTGCGTTACTTTAACCCTGTGGGCGCACATGAGTCAGGCTTAATGGGCGAAGATCCAAATGGTATTCCTAATAACTTATTACCATTTATTGCCCAAGTTGCAGTAGGTAAATTAAAGCAGCTTGCTGTATTTGGTGATGACTACGACACCGTTGATGGCACTGGTGTACGCGACTATATTCACGTTGTAGATTTAGCGATGGGGCATTTAAAAGCGCTTGATAAAATTGCCAACAATACCGGCGCACTTGTATATAACCTTGGCACAGGCAATGGTTACTCTGTACTGCAAATGGTTAACGCCTTTATAAAAGCCAGCGGCCAAGACGTTCCTTATCAAGTATCGCCTCGTCGCCCTGGCGATATTGCTGCATGTTACGCCGCGCCAGAAAAAGCACTTAATGAGCTAGGCTGGGAAGCGGTGCGTGGAATAGATGCCATGATGGAAGACACATGGCGTTGGCAGTCAAATAACCCTAATGGTTATAAAAGCTAAGTTAAAAAAACTTTATAGATTTTGCCTGTTTCACAAGCAGGCAAACCACCTATAAATAAATTTACTACCGCGCTAATTTTTTAATCTAGACATAGTGCTTGCTCACGTTAGAAACGAAGCTTCTCATAGCTTTATCAAAGAGGTTTAACACAACGTAAAAGCGCTGCTTTTAAACGCCAGCAAGCTGCGCATCTACAACTAATTATTACTTTTTCACTGCTGCATGTTTTTGTGGTGATAAAACCACTTTAGGTGTTTGTTAAAAAATTTACCACCGAGGGCACTGAGGCGCTACGCGCTGCACTGAGAAAAAGCTCTTCTCCTTCACTTCTCTGGGTTCTCAGTGGTGACGTAATCGCTTTTAAAACGCCAGCAAGTCGCGCGCTAACAATGTAATATTGAAAAATTTTGCATTTCGACAATACGCGACTGCGTTCGCGCATATTCAAAGCTCAGCTTTTGCCCCTGATACAAATACTCAACGTGCGCGTGGGCGTTAATAACTAATAACTTGTGGCAATCGTAAAACTCGTCCACCAATGCAATAAAGCGCCGCGCTTCGTCATCTAAATAATGCTCATTGAGGGTTTGTTTTTCGCGTTGATAACTGTCTTCAATACCATGCACTATTACTTTACCTGTTGCGCCTACACCCATTTTTGGTACATTTTCTATATATAAAATATCAAACTGCTTGGCTAAAAACATATAATCGTAAGCGCTACGCGCTCCTGAACAAAGCGCCATAAAATCGACCATTAATGCATTATCTGCGGTTAATAAACACGGTAAGCTGCGGGAGTGTACCTGTAAAATTTGGTTTTCCTTTGCTTGCGGATACTGAGATAAAAACTGCTTTTTAAACTCGCTTATAGGTAAATTAATAAAATAATGGCGGCTATTTTTACCATACCTAAAGCGATGATCATCCTGCCCTTCAACACTAATAACATGGCAATAATTTTTAATTAAATCGATTGTGGGTAAAAACCGCGCGCGCTGTAGGCCATTGCGATAAAGCTGCTCAGGTTTTGCGTTAGAAGTTGCCACCAGCACTACCCCACTATCAAACAAGGCGTTAAATAACCTTGCCATAATCATTGCATCGCCAATGTCGCTAACAAAAAACTCATCAAAACACAGCACTTTTATATCTTTCGCCCATTGTTTAGCAATTAACGTGAGGGGGTTTTTATGTCCTTGTAGCTGGGCAAGTTGCGTGTGTATTTGCGCCATAAAGTGATGAAAATGCAGCCGCTGCTTACGCTCAGTGGGTAAATTTTTATAAAATAAATCCATTAGCATGGATTTACCCCGCCCCACCGGCCCATGCAAATAAACCCCTTTAATTAACGGCGCTTTTTTCCACCAAGGTATTTTTGTGTGTAACTGTATACTTAGGTTATTTAACGCATTTACTGCATTTTGCTGAGCGCTATCAACACACAGTTCACCCGCATCTATTTTTGCTTGGTAAAGCCTTAAAATTTGTGGGTAGTTTACTGACATGGGGTTTCACTATCGGCTATAATCGCCGCCATTGTAGCCGACTAAAAATGTGAACCAAAATGAAATTCCCTTGCCGCTTAGATAAATTTATTAGCCACCTAGCCGAGCTACCACGCTCAAAAGCTCGCGCGGGTATTAAACGCCAAGAAGTGCAAGTAAATAGGGAAGTTGTTAGCGCGTTCGATTTTCAAGTAAACCAGCAAGATGAAGTAACATTTGCTGGTGAGCCTATGGTATTTTTAGGCAAACGTTACTTTATGCTGCACAAACCTGTAGGCTACGTGTGTGCCAATGTAGATGAGCTACACCCCACCGTATTTGATTTGCTCGATGAGCCAAATATGGCCGACTTTCATGTAGCAGGTCGCCTTGATATAGACACCACCGGCTTAGTACTTATCACTAACGATGGCGATTGGTCACACCGTATTACCTCGCCAAAGCACAACAAATTAAAAACCTACTTAGTAGAAACACAAGAGCCTATAACCGAAGAAGCATTAGAACAACTACGCAACGGCGTACAACTTCACAACGAAAAAGATCTTACCCGCCCAGCTAAAGCAGAAGCACTTGCCACCTACAGCTTACGTTTATCAATCAGCGAAGGTAAATACCACCAAGTTAAACGCATGTTAGCCGCGGTAGGTAACAAAGTGGTAGAGCTACACCGCGAGCAAATAGGTAATATTATACTGGACGAAAACTTAGCAAGTGGAGAGTATAGGGAGTTAAAAGAGGGAGAGGTAAAACTATAGA
>NZ_JALNTP010000013.1:36153-49232 GCF_023161805.1 Pseudoalteromonas sp. 1CM17D
GCGGTCAGCGGTCAGCGGTCAGCGGTCAGCGGTCAGCGGTCAGCGGTCAGCGGTCAGCGGTCAGCGGTCAGCGGTCAGCGGTCATTTTTAATGTTGCAATTAAACTAGTCAACATTTTTGAAAGCGCTACGGTTTCATCAAGCCACTTTCGACCAACGGACTTATCTATATAACAAATATCTATTCCAATATAAATTTGCGTTCTTGCTTCAGCTATTGATGAGCGAGCGATATCTAAAAACCTCACTTTTTCTTTATTGCTGTCTCTTGTCATTCCCTCGGCTATATTACTAGGAACAGACAAGCCAGAGCGCGTTAATTGATCTCTAAATCCGTAATCTTTTATAGTGCTAGTCGCTTTATAAATATCAGCACTTAAGCGAGCAGATCGTTTCCATACTTCCAAGTTTTCAAAGTTCATGGGCTAAATCCTAGCTATTTACTGTTAGCTTAGAAGTATTTCAAGAAATAGAAACCCTAAACGCAATTAAAGCCTAAAACTGACAGCTAACAGCTAAAAGCTAATAACTAACAGCTTATAACTCCCCACTTTCCTTACGATTTTATCTGCACTAAATCAAAGTCAGCCATGCCTGGGACAATCGCTTGCAAGCGTGATTCGGTCACATCGAGTGCGTTTAAACATTCACAGTATTCAGAGGCTTTAAGCTCAAGTTGCTGAGCCTTTTTTTGCAGAGATTTATCTATTTCTTTAGAGATAATATCCATACGTTGGCCCATGTCATTAATGCGGTCTTCAATATTACCTTCGCGTGATTTAAACGCATCACCAAGCGACATTAAAATAGCCCCTAACGAGCCATGTACGGCAGAGTGTATTTGCTGGCTAATTTCTTTAGTGAAAAAATCATCTATTTGCGAGAGCGACTGTGGCGCGATAAAAAAGAAGTCATCACCACGCTTAAATTTGTCCATAAGCGCACGTTCTACGTACTGGAGCTGGGTTTTTAGCACCTCTGGCTCTTTGTCAGACATCCCCTCGACTACATGTTCAATGGCGCTTAAACCTAAGTTAACACCATCGGTAGCCAAATTAACAAGCTCCGGCACCGTATGGCGAATACCATGGCTAAACTGCTCAAGCACTTTGCTTTCTTCAGTGCTTAAATCAACCCAGTAACCTCGAATAAAAAGCTGATTGTTATTATTAATTTGTACGCGTGTTTGGCCTTTATCAAGAATACGTATAACGTCGTCAGTAATTATTAAGCCATGACTAAGCTCAACATCACACTGTGACTGAGCTAAAACTGTAGAGCTTGAAAGTGCTAAACACAACGCCAATATCGAACGAGATAACAACGCCATATACACCTCAACAAGCTAAAAAAGGAAGGCAAGTAGGTTAACAAAAAACCAACTTTATGCAAGAAAATTTAGCGAAGCATATAATGGGATTAATAGGTTAAATATTTTTAATAAAAAGCCGGTGAAGCATTCACATCACCGGCAATTAAATACCTATTCTTGCTATGCCCAATTCAATACGCAATAGCTATAATCATTAGCACAAAGCCATCCACATATGTAAAACTAAAAAGTGTTAAGATGTTGTTCTATTTAGCAAGTTTATTTAAGTATCGAGTAAAGTCATCACCAAGCTTACTATCACGCATGCCGTATTCAACAATCGCTTTTAAGTAACCTAGCTTATCGCCACAGTCGTGAGAACGACCACTCATATGAAATGCTTCAACGGTTTCTTGAGTCATTAGCGCATCAATAGAGTCTGTTAACTGTATTTCACCACCAGCGCCCACAGGCGTTTTAGCAAGAAGCGGCCAAATGCTTTTACTCAATACGTAACGCCCTACTACAGCAAGGTTTGAAGGTGCCTTATCGGCATCTGGTTTTTCAACCATTGTTTTAATTGCCGCACTGTTACCTGGTGTTAGCTGTACGCCGTTAATATCAGCAATACCGTATTTACTTACATCATCTTGTGCTACTGGCTCTAGCATAATTTGACTTGCTTTAGTCTCGTTAAAGCGTTTGATCATCGCGGCTAGGTTTTCAGTTTTTTGATCGGCCGTGTAAGCATCAAGTATTACATCAGGGAGTAATACTATAAAGTCGTCATCACCTACAATTGGCTTTGCACATAAAATAGCGTGCCCTAGGCCTTTAGCTTCACCTTGGCGTACACTCATTACCGTTACATCACCAGGGCAAATAGAGCGTACTTCTTCAAGTAAAGCACGCTTAACACGCTTTTCTAAAGTAGCTTCAAGCTCGTAGCTGGTGTCAAAGTGGTTTTCTATAGCGTTTTTAGAGCTATGCGTTACAAGTACAATGTCTTTAATACCAGCAGCTACACACTCACTCACTATGTATTGAATCAATGGTTTATCTACAATTGGTAGCATTTCTTTAGGAATTGCTTTAGTCATAGGTAACATGCGAGTGCCAAGGCCGGCAACAGGAATCACAGCTTTCATGGGTAGTCCTTTATTTGTAAATTAATTATTTTTAAGTTAACAGGTTAAATGTAGATGGGGGCTGAATGAATGGGAAGCTGATAGCTATCAAAGTGTAAATTAAACTATTTTTAAGTAAACACTGCTTCCAAAAAGCAGTGCTTACTTCGCTATAAAGCTTATTTATAAAAGTCTTTATACCATTTAATTAGCTCGCTAACGCCTTGCTTAACACCTACTTGGGCCTTATAGCCAGTCGCATTAAACAAATCTTGCGTGTCGGCATAGGTTTTATAAACATCGCCTGCCTGCATTTCTCGGAAGTTTTTATTTGCCTCAGTACCAAGCTCGGCCTCAATTGCTTCAATAAACTTCATTAGGTTTATTGGGCTACCGTGGCCAATATTATAAACAGCATAAGGAGCAGAGCTCGTAGCTGGCGAACCGCTCTCTACACGCCACTCAGGGTTTGCTTTAGGTATAACATCGGCAGCACGTACAACACCTTCTACAATATCGTCAATGTAAGTAAAATCACGCCACATATCACCATTGTTGTTTATATCAATAGTATCGCCGGCGAGTATTTTTTTAGTAAAAATATACGGTGCCATGTCTGGGCGCCCCCACGGGCCATAAACCGTAAAAAAGCGCAGTCCAGTGGTTGGCAAGCTATATAAATGCGAATAGCTGTGAGCCATTAGTTCATTTGCTTTTTTAGTCGCCGCATAAAACGATACAGGGTGATCAACACTATCGGTAGTTTCAAATGGCGTTTTTTCGTTTAGGCCATAAACAGAGCTAGATGATGCATAAATAAGGTGCTTAACATTGTTATGTCTACATCCTTCAAGCACATTTAAATGCCCTACTAAATTAGAGTCGGCATAGGCATCTGGGTTTTCTATTGAGTAACGCACACCCGCTTGCGCAGCTAAGTGTATTACTTTATCAAACTGCTGTGCAGCAAATAATTCGCTCATTGCTGCGCGTTCGCTTATATCAAGCTTAATAAACGTAAAGTTATCGTGGCTTTTAAACTGCGCTAAACGTGCCAACTTTAAATTTACATCGTAATAATCGTTTAGGTTATCTATACCAACAACCACATGGCCAGCAGCCAGTAATTTTTGGCACGTTGCAGCACCAATAAAGCCCGCTGCACCTGTAACTAAATACTTCATAAAATTCCTAATTTAAGAAAAAAAACCGCATCAACATACATTTCAGCGGCTTTTAAAGTAATCTCTAATAACTAATAACTAATAACTAATAACTAATAACTAATAACTAACAGCTAACAGCTAACAGCTATTATCTAATCAATCACTACCAAATAAATCACGTGTATACACTTTATCTGCAATGTCGCTAAGCTCCTCAACCATACGGTTAGAAACGACCACATCAGATATCTGCTTAAACTCGTTTAAGTCTTTAATAACACGCGAGTGGTAAAACTCGTTTTCTTCAAGCACAGGTTCAAATACAACAACCTCAATCCCTTTTGCTTTAATACGCTTCATAATGCCTTGAATAGCAGACGCTCTAAAGTTATCAGACCCCGTTTTCATTACTAAACGGTACACACCTACAACTTTAGGGCTACGCTTAATAATTGAGTCGGCAATAAAGTCTTTACGTGTTGTATTGGCATCTACAATAGCACCAATAATATTGTTTGGTACATCTTGGTAATTAGCACGTAGCTGCTTGGTATCTTTTGGTAAACAGTAGCCACCGTAACCAAACGACGGGTTGTTATAATGGTTACCAATACGTGGGTCTAGACCTACACCTTGTATAATTTGCTTAGAGTTTAAGCCATGTGCTTCTGCGTAGCTATCTAGCTCATTAAAATAAGCAACACGCATTGCAAGGTAAGTGTTAGAAAATAACTTAATCGCTTCAGCTTCTGTTGAGTCAGTAAATAGCACTTCAACATCTTGCTTAATTGCACCTTGCTTAAGTAAGTTAGCAAAAACAGTTGCTCGCTCGCTTTGCTCACCTACAACAATACGTGACGGGTGTAAGTTATCATACAGCGCTTTGCCTTCACGTAAAAACTCAGGAGAGAATATTAAGTTTTCAGCATTAAGTTGCTGCTTAATATCAGCCGTAAAGCCTACCGGGATAGTCGACTTAATCACCATAACCGCATTAGGGTTATGCGCCATTGTGTCTTTAATTACGGCTTCAACAGAGCTAGTATTAAAGTAGTTGTTTTCAACATCGTAGTCAGTAGGTGTAGCTATAATTACGTAATCAGCGTCTTTATAAGCGGCTACCTTGTCAGTAGTAGCTGTAAAATTTAAGTCATCACGCGTTAAAAACTCACTAATTTCTGTATCAACAATTGGTGATTTTTTACTGTTTAATAGCGCTATCTTCTTCTCGTCGATATCAAGCGCAACCACTTCATTATGTTGCGACAAAAGCATAGCGTTCGAAAGGCCTACATAACCTGTACCTACCACTGCAATTTTCATATTAATCCTTTAAAATTAAAAGTTTAAAATTAAGCATTTTTTAATAAGTAGTGAAAGTTCTACTCATAATAGCTTACAAGCTGCTCAATAAAACTAGCGACTTGTGATTTAGGTAGTTCATTAATGCCCGCGGCAGCAGCTCGGCCCCCACCTGTAGCAAACTTACTACATATATCTACAGCACCTTGTTTGTTGTTAAGCGGCGCTCTCACACTTACTAAATAGCTGCCTTTGCTATTAAACGTAAATACTGCATGAGCCTTATTCGGAGACTGATTAGCAAGATCGTTACCTAAAACGCCACTTACCCGGCGAGCCCAAGCCGCATCTTCTAATAAAATTACTTTGGCAGTATCACAATCATGAAGGACTTGTGCATTAGCTGCTTTTTCCATATCGGCTTTATAAGCTCGCTCAAGAGTATAATAAACCGAGCTTTTATCGTTTATTGCATCAAACGGCGATTTATACTGTAAAAGAAGCTCAAACAAACTTTCTGGGGCGAAGTGTAAATCAGCCACTTCACTTCCGTAGCCGTTATAATTTATGTAAGTACCAAACGCTTTTAACTGTGACTTTTGTAAATCGTTTAAATTTAACTTGTCAGCCTCGCTATCTGCTTTAGCAAATAAATTATCACCGTAAGCGGCTGTAATAGCCCATAAGTGAAACTGCTTATCTAGTAAATCACTAACGATTAAGCTGGTACACATATTCGCATCAAGATCGATATGCGCATATAAATTAGCATGATTAGGTATATCGCCAGCTTTATGGTGATCTACGTACATAACACGAGCTCCAGCACTTAAAGCATCGTGAAGCGCAGGCATATTTTTTTCCATTGAAATATCCAACACTCGAATGCAATCACCCTCTTTTGGTGTGATTTTTTGCATTAGTTGAATATCGCGTTTTACCCCTGTTACCTTAATTGTATCGGTAGGGTTAGCTAATTGAAGCTGAAGTAAAGCGATAATACCATCGGCATCACCGTTAAAAATGTCATATTTCATAATACTCTCAAGTACCAAAATAGAAAAGTATACCAATATAATTAAAGGCAGTTCTTAGGAAAAGCATCTTTATACTATCGGCAAAACAACAAATAATTGCTTTCGCAAGTAAAGCCAAACCAATTGATAAACTTAATACTCAACAGCTGTTAGCTGCTAGTATCTACAATTTTATTTTTTATCAAATAATCTACAATTTGCTCTGCACATTGTTCAATGGTTTGGTCAGCTGTTTTAACATGTATATCGGGGTTTTCGGGCACATCAAATGCTGAACTAATCCCTGTAAAATTTGGTATTTCACCTGCGCGCGCTTTCTTATATAAGCCCTTTGGATCGCGGCTTTCGCAAACAGCTAGCGGTGTATCAATAAACACTTCTACAAATTCACCTTCATTTACTATACTTCGAGCTTGAGCGCGGTCAGCTTTAAATGGCGAAATAAACGCGGTAGATACAATAAGGCCCGCATCTACAAATAATTTAGCAACTTCACTTATGCGGCGAATATTCTCAACACGGTCTTCATCACTAAATGTAAGCCCCTTATTTAAGCCCATGCGTACATTATCGCCATCAAGCAAATAAGTATGGCAGCCTAATGAAAATAGCTTTGCTTCAACAGCATTTGCCACTGTAGATTTTCCTGAACCACTTAAGCCAGTATACCAAAGCAATACAGGCTTATGACCTTTGTGCTGTTGCTTCTGTTTTCTTGACACTGTTTGAGCGTGCCATACTATATTTTCATCTTGGCTCATTGGAATACCCTTGTTCTAAACTATCTAATATATTACTACTAAAAAGTGTTTGCGTGTAGAAGTAAAAAGACTATTGAAAAGCCATGCATATATTTTAACCTTTGCAGCACTCATTTAACTTAACTCAAAACGATTTGACCACCGAGAGCACAGAGGCGCTGCGCGCTACACTGAGAAGGCATTAATAACGCCAGTAAGCTGTACGTATACAAGTAACTATTACTTCTCTTACTCTTCTCTATGTTCTCTATGTTCTCTATGTTCTCTGTGGTGATAAAATCACTTTTTATCGTTTATTTAAAAACAAATCTACCACCGAGGACACCGAGGCGCTGCGCGCTACACTGAGAAGATATTAATAACGCCAGCAAGCTGTGGTCTACAAGTAACTATTACTTCTCCTTCTCTTCTCTGTGTTCTCTGTGTTCTCTGTGGTGATAATAATCTCTTAATCACTTTATGCGTTTAGCCCAAAACAATTTGACCACCGAGGCGCTGCGCGCTACACAGAGAAGATATTAATAACGCCAGCAAGCTGTGCGTCTACAAGGAATAGTTACTTCTCCTTCTCTTCTCTGTGTTCTCTGTGGTGATAATAATCTCTTAATCACTTTATGCATTTAGCCCAAAACAATTTGTTCACCGAAAGCACAGAGGCGCTGCGCGTTACAATGAGAAGATATTAATAACGCCAGCAAGCTGTGCGTCTACAAGTAATAATTACTTCTCCTTCTCATCTCTGTGTTCTCTGTGGTAATAAAATCACTTTTTATCGTTTATTTAAAAACAAATCTACCACCGAGGACACCGAGGCGCTGCGCGCTACACTGAGAAGATATTAATAACGCCAGCAAGCTGTGGTCTACAAGTAACTATTACTTCTCCTTCTTTTCTCTGTGTTCTCTGTGGTGATAAAATCACCTTCGTTGTTTATTTAGAAACAAATCTACCACCGAGGACACCGAGGCGCTGCGCGCTACACTGAGAAGGCATTAATAACGCCAGCAAGCTGCGCGTCTACAAGTAACTATTACTTCTCCTTCTTTTCTCTATGTTCTCTGTGGTGATAACAATCTCTTAATCACTTTATGCATTTAGCCCAAAACAATTTGATCACCGAGGCGCTGCGCGCTACACAGAGAAGATATTAATAACGCCAGCAAGCTGTGCGTCTACAAGTAATAATTACTTCTCCTTCTCTTCTTTGTGTTCTCTGTGGTGATAACAATCTCTTAATCACTTTATGCATTTAGCCCAAAACAATTTGATCACCGAGGCGCTACACTAAAAAGCAACCGTAATTAATAATGCCAGTAAGTTACTCGCGTAAAATGCCGCTAATTTACACTAAAAGGAAAAAACACAGGCACAAACACCAACACAACCAGCGCATACACTATGCTAATAGGTAAGCCTATTTTTACAAAGTCATTTAACCTGTAATTACCTGCATTAAATACCATCAAGTTAGTTTGATAACCATACGGGCTAATAAAACTTCCGCTTGCAGCAAACGCTACCGCCATTACAAAAGGCAATACATCTACACCAAACCCTAAAGCCACGGTATAGCCTATAGGAAACATCAACGCCGCAGCAGCGTTATTAGTTACAAACTCGGTCATTAGCCAAGTTACTACATAAACTAATACAAATGCAGTGTACACATACCTAGGGTCATCAAATTGACCTATAAATCCACCTAACGATTCAACCACGCCAGAGTTAACCAGCGCACTCGACAGTAAAAGTGCAGATGAAACCACTAGCCATATATCAATCGGGAATCGTCTTACTAACTCATTAGTAGTTAAACTACGAGTAAATAAAAGGCCCCCGAGCAATAATACTAGCCCCTCTAATAAATCTAGCACTCCAGCAGCCGCTAATGCTATTGTGGTTACAAAGCCCCCAATGGAAAGCCAAGCTCGCCAGCCATTAATTCTACTTTCAGGCTCTACACCAGATAAGGTTAAAAAATTTTTATTTATATTTGTTCGAGATTTATAATCATCACCCACGGCTAACACTAAAAAGTCACCAGAGCGAATTACTACATCACCTAACTTACCCGAAACCTGTTCACCATCTCGTCTTATTGCCACTACAGCAGCATCAAACAATGCCCTAAACCCCGTAGTTTTAAGCGTGCGTCCTACAATTATACTTTCAGACCGAACAACTACCTCAGTAAGGTTGCTATTTAAAGTACCATTTTTTTCTGCAAAAATTTCTAAACCTGAAAACTGCCCTAGCTGCAATAATTTAGTTATGTCACCGCAAAAAATAAGTCTGTCCGCAGGCTGAATTACTTCCGTCGGTGAAACAGGGCTAATAAGCCTGCCTGATCGCACTATTTCAACTAAAAATAATGATTCCAAATGCCTAAGCCCATTAACCTCAACAGAGCGCCCAACTAACTCAGAGCCTGTAGAAACTTTAGCATCAATAAAATACCCCTCTGAAGTAGCATTATTTTGCTCAATACTTGGTAACATTCGGGTGCATAAAAACATAGCTAAACCACAGCAAAGTACCAAAATAGCACCCACAGCAGTAAATGAAAAAAACGATAACGACTTACCCGACGCCTCAATATACATTGAGTTAACGATTAAATTAGTAGAAGTACCTATTAGCGTAAGCGTTCCACCTAAAATAGAGGCATACGATAAAGGTAATAGTAGTTTACTGGCAAAATGGTGGGGGTTATTCCTAATAGGCGAAAGTAACGTAGCCACAACCGCAGTATTATTTAATATAGAAGAAAAAAAAGTGGTAATACCAAACAACCTAAACCAAGTCGAAAAGTAGCTATCAACAATAGTTTTTGAGGCAATAACTCTTAGCAAGCGAGTTTTCTCAAGTGCTAAGGAGCATAAAACAAGCAAAATTAATGTTACAAGGCCAGGGTTTGCAATACTTGTTAAAAACTGATCTTTAGTCACTAAATCGCAAGTGATTAAAGCAATAAGTGTTGCACCAAAAACAGCAACAGGGCGCGTTTGTAAAACAATTAAACCTAAAATTGTAAAGGCAAAAATACAAAGCGTTAGATATGCATCTAATGGCATGGTTAAAGTAGCCATCCTTAGTTAAAAAATTAAAATGCGGGCTCTCAAAGAGCCCGCTATATCTGAGTAATCTAACGGATTACTTTTGCATCCCAATGCGGAAAGTGCTTACGAACTAACGCATTAAACTCAACTTCAAACGCAGAGTGCTCGCTTTTAGGCTTGTTGCCTTTTCCATCTAATGGCTTACGTATCATACCCGCACCAACCGTAACGTTAGTTAATCGGTCAATCACAATAAACGCACCAGTATGTTTATTTACATCATACGCATCAAATTGCACGGGCGCTGTTAATGCAAATTGGCAATTACCAATTTCGTTTAAATTTAATTGTGATGCCTCTTGTTGCTCTAGAGTGTTTACATCAACTTTATAGTTAATAACCTCAGCGTATCCATACACCGATTTACTCCCTACTTTAATTTCGTACTCACGGTCTACATGTAAGGCTTCTTCGGTCATCCATACTACGTCTGCTTCAAAGTTATCAGCTGAGTGTGGCTTTTGATGCGGACGTACCAGCATATCACCACGGCTTACATCTATTTCATCTTCAAGCGTTAGTGTAATAGCCATACCTGCAGATGCTTTTTCAAGGTCGCCATCAAAAGTAACAATTGATTTAACCTTACTCTCTTTACCTGAAGGTAGTGAAGCAACCGTATCGCCAACTCTAATATCACCCGCAGCCACAGTTCCGCTAAAGCCTCTAAAGTCTAAGTTAGGACGATTAACATATTGAACTTGCAATCTAAACTCATCATTTTTTGCGTGTTTAACTTGCACAGTATTAAGTAGCTTCATTAACGTTGAACCAGGGTACCAGCTCATAGCTTCGCTTTCGTTTACCACATTATCGCCACGTAGCGCCGAAATTGGCACAAAACGTACATCATCAAACGAAAGATCCTGTGCAAACTCGCGGTAATCTTTTTTGATGTTTTGATAAACCGACTGCTCGTAACCTACCGCATCCATTTTATTAATAGCGACAACTACGTTTTTAATACCTAATAAAGAGCAAATATAGCTATGGCGACGTGTTTGCACCTGCACACCGTGGCGCGCATCAATTAAAATAATAGCTAAATCACACGTAGAAGCACCCGTTGCCATATTACGCGTGTACTGCTCATGCCCAGGCGTGTCGGCAATAATAAATTTACGCTGATCTGTTGCAAAATAACGGTACGCAACATCAATCGTAATACCTTGCTCGCGCTCAGATTGCAGGCCATCCACTAAAAGAGATAAGTCAAAATCGTTATCAGTGGTATTAAAGCGTTTTGAATCTTTTTCAATGGCAGCCATCTGATCTTCAAAAATCATTTTGCTATCATAAAGCAAGCGGCCAATTAATGTAGATTTACCATCATCCACGCTACCACAAGTTAAAATACGTAGCATGTCTTTGTTTTCGTGTACTTTTAAGTAAGCTTCAATATCTGTAGCAAGTAAGTTTGGTTGTGTTTGTTCGGTCATTTTAAGTCCTTTATAAGCTGTAAGTGACGAGCTGCGAGCTGCTGGCGTCGAGCTACGTGCTTAAATTTGTTTATGTTGCGAGCTACGAGCTACGAGCTACGAGCTACGAGCTACGAGCAACTTTTAATTGTTCTAATCAGACTACCTAGCATTTTCCCAATTAATTCACATTCACTAATAATCGATAAGCTATTTTCTTTTGAAATATAAGCTAGTTCAGTTGCAATCATTAACTGCGTTTTTAATTCGCCTAAAGAGCCCTTTGCTATAACTAAAAAGCGAGCTTTTTCTCTATCGGACTCTCTTTCAAAGCCTTCTGCAATATTGCTAGGAACAGAAACGCCGGCTCTACACATTTGATCTTTTAAGCCAAAGTCTTTTAGCTGCTCAAATGTTTTATAAATTTTTATACTTAGGCGAAAACTACGCTGCCAAACCTCTAAATTTTCGTATCTCATAAGCATCCTTGTTTATTACTTTTGGCTACTTACTGAGAGCTAATAGTTGCATATTTATGCTCGCAGCTCATAGCTAGAGGCCCTAAGCGCTTTAGAAGTAACCTTCCATTTTTTTCTTTTCCATAGAACCCGCAGAGTCATTATCAATTACTCGCCCTTGACGCTCAGAAGTAGTACAAAGCAGCATCTCTTGAATTATTTCAGGAAGGGTTTGTGCTACAGACTCAACAGCACCCGTTAGCGGGTAGCAACCAAGCGTTCTAAAACGAACCATTTTATTTTGTACTTGTTCGCCCTCTTCAAGCTCCATACGCTCATCATCAACCATAATAAGCGTGCCATCGCGCTCAACTACAGGGCGCTCTTTAGCAAAGTATAATGATGGAATTTCAATACCTTCAAGGTAAATGTACTGCCAAATGTCTAGCTCGGTCCAGTTACTAAGCGGGAACACACGAATGCTCTCACCTTTATCTACTTTACTGTTATAAACATTCCACAGCTCTGGGCGTTGGTTTTTAGGATCCCAGCGGTGATTTTTATCACGGAAAGAATAAACACGTTCTTTAGCACGCGATTTTTCTTCATCGCGGCGAGCACCACCAAATGCAGCATCAAAGTTATTCATATCAAGCGCCTGCTTAAGGCCCTGAGTTTTCATAACATCGGTATGCTTAGCACTGCCGTGTACAAATGGGCTCATGCCCATTGCTATACCTTCTGGGTTTTTATGAACAATTAGATCAAAGTCATACTTTTCGGCCATTTGATCTCTAAACTGGATCATTTCTTTAAATTTCCAGTTAGTATCAACATGCATAAGCGGAAAAGGAATTTTACCGGGGTAAAATGCTTTACGTGCTAAATGTAATAAAACCGACGAATCTTTACCTACAGAGTAAAGCATTACTGGATTATCAAACTCAGCTGCAACCTCCCGCATAATATGAATCGACTCGGCTTCGAGTGCCTTTAGATGAGTTAGCTTTTCTTCATTCATGATGTTTTTTCATATCCTAATTTATCAAAATCCATTCGCGTCAATTTTAATGACCGACTTAAAAATTTTATGCACCGGTAGACTATGTTTAATTACTAGGGCATGCAATGTGTGTATTTTTTCAAAGGCGCCTAGCGGTCAATTAGGCATCGGCCAATTTTGGCGTAGACGAAGAGCTTGCTCAGGTTAAAAGGCCAGCTGCTCACGGCTTCAAAATGAAATAAACACCAGCAAGTTGCCCTTTACAAGTAATAATTATCTCAATTTCTCTTCCCCGTGGGGATAACCTCTTCATCACTTTGTGTATTTAGGCTAAAAATTTTTACCACCGAGGATACAGAGGCGCTGCGCGCTACACT
>NZ_JALNTP010000013.1:49332-62280 GCF_023161805.1 Pseudoalteromonas sp. 1CM17D
GAGAAGTTACTAACGCCAGCAAGCTGTGCGTCTACAAGTAACTATTACTTCTCCTTCTCTTCTCTGTGTTCTCTGTGGTGATAATAATTTCTTAATCTCTTGAATGGGCTTAATCCAAAACAATTTGACCACCGAGAGCACAGAGGCGCTGCGCGCTACACTGAGAAGTTACTAACGCCAGCAAGCTGTGCGTCTACAAGTAACTATTACTTCTCCTTCTCTTCTCTGTGTTCTCTGTGTTCTCTGTGGTGATAATAATCTCTTAATCTCTTAATCTCTTAATCTCTTAATCTCTTGAATGGGCTTAAACCAAAACAATTTGACCACCGAGAGCACAGAGGCGCTGCGGGCTACACTGAGGAGTTACTAACGCCAGCAAGCTGCGCGTCTACAAGTAACTATTTACTTCTCCTTCTTTTCTCTGTGTTCTCTGTGGTGATAACAATCTCTTAATCACTTGAGTGGGCTTAACCCTAAATAATTTCACCACCGAGAGCACAGAGCCGCTGCGCGCTACACTGAGGAGTTACTAACGCCAGCAAGCTGTGCGTCTACAAGTAACTATTACTTCTCCTACTCTTCTCTGTGGTGATAACAATCTCTTAATCACTTGAATGGGCTTAACCCTAAATAATTTCACCACCGAGAGCACAGAGCCGCTGCGCGCTACACTGAGGAGTTACTAACGCCAGCAAGCTGTGCGTCTACAAGTAACTATTACTTCTCCTACTCTTCTCTGTGGTGATAACAATCTCTTAATCACTTGAATGGGCTTAACCCAAAACAATTTGACCACCAAGAGCACAGAGGCGCTGCGCGCTACACTGAGAAGTTACTAACGCCAGCAAGCTGCGCGTCTACAAGTAACTATTACTTCTCCTTCTCTTCTCCGTGTTCTCTGTGGTGATAATAATCTCTTAATCACTTGAATGGGCTTAACCCAAAACAATTTGACCACCAAGAGCACAGAGGCGCTGCGCGCTGCACTGAGAAAGATCTTCTCCTTCTCTTCCTGTGTTCTCTGTGGTGATAACAATCTATTCATTTTTTATGGGCTTAACCCAAACGCTTAGTCTTTCGCTCACTTACTTCCAATTCGATTTATACGGACCTTTTCGGCCTAGTACCCCATCGACAATACCTTTAAGCATAAACACCAAACGCTTGCGCCTATTTTGTTGCATAACCGAATTTAAAAATAACCTTACAGGCATAAAAAATAAGCATCTGAGTTTCCAGTACATTGGCACATAAGGCCTGCGGCTCAAAAGTAGAATGTTTCTAAATTGATAATAAAGCCTAATAGGTGCGCCTACCTTATAAGTTACGCCTACAAACTTACTACGTGAATCGCCTAACCGGTGCACCATTTCTACATTTTTGGCCTTAGCAATATCAAACCCCATATCACGAGCACGCCAACACCATTCATGATCTACACCATCAATAAATAATGACTCATCTTTAAGCCCAATATGATCCAATGCACTCAAATCAATCATCATACCTGAGGCTATTATTTGTGTAACGCCCACTAAATCTTCGTATTCAAACACATCATGCTGTATACGAGGGCGAACACTTTTATCTGAAAAGCTACACTTAATACGTGGCCCTATTGCAACAATGTTTTGTTGTACCTTTTTTGAAGCTTCAAATAAGCTATGCAATTCAAAAACTAAATTACTTGGGATTAAGCTGTCTTGATCGAGTAAAAGCGCATATTCACAACCAGCCTTAAGTAAAAATATGAGGCCTGCGTTGTGTGCTGCAGCAATCCCTTTGTTATCAGGGAAATGTATATAATGGTAGTGTTCAATAACCTTTTTAAAATCATTTGGCTTAGGGCTATTATCAACTATTACCACCTCATCTGTTTGGCCGTATAACCGAGTAAGTAAACGTTCTGTCAACGTAATATCAGGGTTATAAACGACTAAAACGGCACCAATCATATGCTAATTATGCTTTTTTAAATTTAATAAGAAACGATCTACTTTATAGGCAAACTTTATCCCCCACGACGGCATCATTCTTAAAAGCAATACAAAAGTCGCATAACTGTAGTTTTGTAATGAACGTTGCGAAAGAGCCTCCATAGCTAATAATCGAGCCTTAAATTCGTTAATTGATTTACCTCGTCCACGCCTTTTATAAAAACCATCTACGCGCCTAAAATGCAACAAAGGCTCTTTAACGTTGGCAAATTTATAACCATCTTTCGCTAAAGCAATCCATAAAAAGTAATCTTGTGTGTTTAGCTTATCTGCTAAATATCTGTGCCCTCTTTTAAAGACCGAGTACCTAATAGCAACAGTGGGATGGTTTATAGGGCAACGCCTAGAAAAGGAAGATAACAGTTTAGAGTGAGTGAGTGGTAGCCTACGAACTCCAGCCCTTACACCTTGTTCATCGACTTCCCATAATGCAGAACCTAACACGTCTATTTCACTATGCTTATCAAGTAACGTGACCTGCTTTTCAAATCTGTGTAATACGCAAATATCGTCGGCATCCATTCTAAAAAAATATTTAGGAGCCAAAGGAAGTGTCATCTCAATGATATAATTCATACATGCACTCAACCCTTGGTTTTGAGTACCATGTACCAATATAAAATTAGTGTGTTTTTTTTCTGTTTCTGATAAATACAAAGAAATGGCATCGGCTATACCACCATCAATTACAACAACAAATAAGTCTGGTGGGAGAGTTTGGTTTAAAACGCTTTCAACAGCTTGCGTTACCCACTCAATTTTATCGTTTTTGTAAACAGACATCCCACAAACAGTCTCTACGCTTAAAGGTAAAGCTTGTGGTGTATTCATATAAAAATGACTGTTTGCAGCCGAGGTTGGATTCATATTATCTCTATAAAGTTAAAACAACCAAATAACAGTCATATATACTTAGCAATTCTGTCATTTTATCGCACTTTTATTTATGATTCAAAAAAACTATTAGTGAGTTATTTGCAACTAACAACACTTATTCAAAGGGTTTTATCGAAAAGTTTTCCCTACGAAGGGTTAAGTTTGGATTATAAGCAGGATCTGATAGTATCGTATCCTGCCATGTTGACTTTAGGTAATTTAGTTCATTTTCAAAGCGTTGAACTTTTTCAGGAGTATCTTCATAGCCTCTTGAAACCGATTCATGATGATACAAAACCGCTTCAGCACAATACAAGTTACGTCGTCCCAATTGCTGCACTTTTAGGCATAAATCAACATCATTAAAAGCAATCGCTAAGCTTTCTTCGTTTAAACCTTCAACCGCCCAAAAATCATTTTGTTTAATAAGCAAGCATGCTGCAGTCACAGCACTATAATTTTGAGTAGCAATAAGTCTGTTCATATAGCCGTGGTGATCACCAGGAAAATATTTGTGTCCGTGCCCAGCGCCACCTCCATAGCCCATTACTACACCTGCGTGTTGAATCCGTTTATCTGAATATAATAGCTTTGCACCTACACAACCTATATCTTCACGCATTACATGGCTAACCATATTTAAAAGCCAATCGGGTGAAATTACTTCAATATCATTATTAACTAAAGCGAGCACCTCACCATTGGCTTGCTTAGCAGCAAAGTTATTTATAGCGGAATAATTAAAAGGCTTATTATACGTTAATAGCGTGATCTTAGGGTGCTCACTTAGCTGATTAAAATAGCGTAGGGATTCACTGTCGTCCGAATTATTATCTACTAATAATATTTCGTAATTAGTATATGTTGACTTATTTAAAATTGAATCAATACATGCTCGTACTAGCTCTTTAGCATTACAAGTAGGAATAATTATAGAAACAAGCGGTTTATAGTCTAAATGCCACCGTAAAGATAAAGTCGGCAAGTCATTGCTATTGTCTATTTCAGCCACTTTATTATATAAGGGTTCCAAAAATGCTTTTGCATTAGCAAAGCTAACTAAATTAGATGACCTTGAAAGCATTACAAGCGGTATATGCTGTATTGTTAAAGGTAAATTATTTAAATAACAAAAAACCATATACCTAGCGACATTAAATGCACTCAATGTACCGCATCCATATGCAAAATCGGCTAACGTTTTAACCCATAATCCTGAATTAATATAACCCGCAGTTAACTGTAAATCAGGGTTCCAGTCAGGCTTAAAGTCAGGGTACTCTCTTTCGCGCTCATTACTGAGCTTGTCAGTATCAAAATAAGCTAAATGCGTATCTAAATTTATATGAGTAGTTAATGCAAACGTTAAATAACTATCTAGTTTGTCTCCACTATATACAACAAAACTCGCTTTAGTTTTTTCTTTATTCAGTCGGGCATCACCAACCAGATCAGATGTAACAACAAACTCAAAATCACAATGCTTTGGCAAAAAGTGATTTAAATTCTTTTCGTCTGTATTTTTACACCAAAAAATTACGTTAGAAAAAGGCAGGTGCTGAGCTTTTATAGACGCCAAAGTAATAAATAGCTCATTACTGTTAAATTGTTCAACGCATACAAGTAGCATACTTTCGCATACCATATTTCCGCTACTTTTTATTTGTGCCGACATTTGAGCGTTTTGATGTTTCATATATGCCAGGTAAGACGCTTTTTGCTCTTCAATGGTCTGTAGCTGATACATCAAACCGCTTTTATGTAAGTTATTACTATACACAGCAACTAATTTTGGGTGCTTCTTAATACTTTCAACCCAAGTATTAGGTGTATAGTTAATTATAAACTTGGCTAGGTTTGCGATTGATTTTCTTATATATTGCAATTAATTCGTCCTGTAGCGAAGAATGCTAAAGATGAAAACACATATATCAACTTTATCATGAAGCTAGTAACGCCTTAATATAAGCCATTAAACTGAAGCGCACCTGAAGCAAATTACTCACATTACTTCTAAAGTTATTTAAGTCTGTGTTTTTGGTTGTACTGCTGTTAAAAGTAAATGTTGGATAACGGCAGTAAATAGCATCTTTCACATACTGCACAATAGATGGCAGAGCACTTCTAGGAGGTATAACTTCAAACAAAGCGGCTACAAAAGGGAACCTATCTTCAACATTTGGCTGAGCGTAAACACACAATGCTAAACGCTGTAATAAATCCTTATCTTTTTTTAATATAAAATTAAATACATCTAAGCACTGCGCTTTAGAAACCTCTTGCTTAAAAAAGTCTTGATGAGGCTGGTTTTTTATAACATCTACCAACTCGCCGGCTTGTTCAAATGGCACCTGCTCTGCAAGCCTCTCAATCCAACGAATTGACTGTCTTTTATAGTCATTAAATTGATGTTTACCAACAAAAGTAAATTGTTTTATACCTTTATCATAAGCCTGTAGCACTCTGTCTAATCGGCCTGCATATTGGCCTAACTCGTAGTAATTAAAACACCGTTTAATTTCAAGAGCCTCTAAACAATATCCTGGGTTTACCCGTTCAGGGGCTTTTACATCGAAATCAATATCATTGCTATTAAATACTACACTTAAAAAATCACATACAATGCTTTTATTTACAAACAAATCGTCATGATAGGCTCTTAATGTAAGCTTTTTACCAAGCTGTTGCCCGTATTCTCCCAAGCGTTTTAGCGTGTGCATAGGTAGCGTCTCAGCTCTTTTTATTACCGCAGTATTACCATGGCGCTTAACCGACTGGTTATAGTGAGACTCGTGCAACTGAGCTGGGTTACGAACATATGCAATACACTGCGCATCTGGAATCGCTTTCAGTAGCGTAGGTAAACGGCTAAAAAAGAACTCAGAGCTTAATAAGAGCGTATGACAGTTTGCAGCTTGTGCCTTAGCTATTGTATCTTGCAGCTTCTGCGGGCTATATACATAATCATCATTATGTGCAGAAAAAACAGATAAAAAATTACCTGAACTAATACCATTACTATCTTGTTGATGTTCGGGATAATACACCCCATTAGACATTAAACAGTCGGCATGATCTTTTAGCCACTTTTGAATAGCAGATGTCCCCGTTTTAGGAGGGCCAATATGAATAATTGTTTTCATTAATTTTCAGAGCAGTTAAATAAACTCAGTAAACTATTAACCCGCATATTTTCAGCATTTAATTTTAAATACGAATTAGCGTAATCAAGTGTTGCCAAATCAGCCATTGTACCGTTTTCGCGTTCCACTTGAACAGGTATATAATTAAGGCCGCACGCGATACAAAGCTTCCAAAACTCATCTGACCAATGGCTCGAGAAAAGCTCAACCACGGTGGTACCCGGCCTACAAAATACTATATTAGCTAAACCGGCACCATGCGGGGCAACAACTACGCTTGCAGCTCTAAAAACTTTAGCATTTTGTTTTACCGTGTTTTTTTCACAATATACTGTATTAATCCCGGCTAAATTTAGTTCGTCTAAAAGCTCATTTTCATTTGTAATTATTCGTTTACTACCTAAATTACGACTAATATATATAGACGTACTTGTACTGATTGGTAAGTTAGAGGAAAACGTTTCACGAATAAAATCAACAATCCAATCAGACGTATAAAGCGCATCCCTTGGCTCACTTACTGACACAAAACAGTTACACTTTAATATTCTATTTTGGGCATTTCTGCCTTCTACTTTATTAAAGTCTATTTTAAGCAGCTCACACGCCTCTTTAATAAAAGGTAAATCCTTAAAGTTAATAATTATTTTATCAAAAAAGTTTAAGTCTATGCCCAACGATTTTATAACCTGTACTTTAGGTAAAACATCAAACAAAAAATGACTATAAAACTTACCGCCAGGAGACGTTAAATCAAGTACCTTAAACTTAGAATAGTCAGCATAATCTTTAGCACTATTTAATTTATCAACAGCTGTTTTATAGCTAAAACCATTTACCACTTTGCCGTGGCTAAAAAAGCCCTTTTCTTCATCTAAACACGCCATAGCATTATTTGATGCAAAAACAGAGACCCCTTTTTGTTTAAACGCATTACCACGAAAACGGGCATGATTAGAAACAGCCTGCGGTACGGTTACTGGTGGGTATTGAGCCCCCTTTTTTATTGTTATTTTTTCACCTCTATTAATAATATCATCAATAATAAACTGACTATTTTTAGGTGTTAAGGAATGCTTTAATCTAGTTAATAACACAAAACATCCTTGCATACTTTGCTTTTAAATAGCTCGTTACTGTCAGTAAAAAAATCAGCACAAAGGTTATTCGAGTCTAAAAAATAACTATTTAAAGCCTGTAGCTCACCTTTTGTAAGCAATATTCTTTTTGGTAAATGCGTTTTAGGATATGCGTTTATTTCTTCAATTAAATTGTCGCGTATGCTTGTGTACTTAACAACATCACTTACATGCTGCGTACGCTCTTGTAGCAACAATAATGCGCTGGTAGGTAAAGAAGCATTAATAACCACATTATCATTTGTATTTTCAAGCATTAACCCAAACAGCCTTAGAAATGTTTCAACAAC
The DNA here is from genome assembly GCF_023161805.1 of Pseudoalteromonas sp. 1CM17D. Lineage (NCBI taxonomy): Bacteria > Pseudomonadati > Pseudomonadota > Gammaproteobacteria > Alteromonadales > Pseudoalteromonadaceae > Pseudoalteromonas > Pseudoalteromonas sp. 1CM17D. Next base: position 56,778 of record NZ_JALNTP010000013.1, read on the forward strand.
ACCATCATCGTAATTAATAACCCAAACATTTTCTTTACCAACGCTTTGTGCCCATCGGTTTAGTTGTTGAAAATAGTTTAATCGCGGAAAATTGTTCAACGCCATTTGAAAGAACCGCCCCTGATACCTGACCTGAGGGTCTTTCACTAACTGGTTAAATAACGACAAGAGTAAATCTGATTGACGCCTGACAGTGCCAATCACCACAACTTTTTTAAACTTTTTAGCCCACTGCTGGAAGCGCGGATTATTAAAATAAAAAGGCGAAAGCTCGCTAGAAATCAGAGCAGAATGGCACTCGTTATCAAGTATTTCTTGCTCAAGTAAATCAAGCACTTCTGGTATTTTGTACTTTGCAGGGTAGCCATGAATAGGCGCAAAGGCTAATGCAAAATGGTGATGCGCTTGGTCATTCATTTGTAACTGCGTAGAATATAAGATTCCTTGCTGTTTTAAAGTCTCTTTTTGTAAATCTAACTGAAATTGAACTGCTGACGTACCAGTTTTAGACCAACCAATATGCAAATATAAAGTTTCAAACATTAATTACTACTCACCTAAAAACGGAAAACGACCAAAATCACTCACTAATACACCCCATTTAAGAATGTGTGCTTCGTTTAAACCTAATTCTCCAACAAAAGGATTCTCATACCCTGCGGCATGCCATTTATCTAGAGGGTTTAAAATATGTAAATTTTGCAACCCAAAGTCACCTGGAATTTGTGCATCGGCTACGGCGTTATCGCCTACATGTATAAAGCTTTGTCCTTTGGGTAAACTCTCTTTTATATATTGCCACATTGTGCCATTGTCTTTTCGTTTACCCAGCTCACTTGAAACTAATAACTCAAACCCCACACTAACACCAACTTTGGCCAGCATAAGCGCCACTTGCTTTTGTGTATAATACGTATCAGAAGCAACCGTTATTCGTTTGCCCGATAAAATTAAATGGTTAAATAAATCAACCATTTCATTTTTTGGTAAAATCATTTCTAAATCGTAGGCAAACTCTTGTTCTGCATAGCTACTAGCCTGCTCAGCAGTCCAACTATAACTACTAGCCAAATGCAAGTACGTTTCAAAAATAGTTACATCACCTACAAAGTTTTTTTGCTGCCTCACTTCAAATTCGGCATTATTACGAGCTTTAACAAACTCATGCGCATTTAAAACAAGACCCTGATCCACCAAGCTTTTACCTAGTAATAACTTAGCGTAGTCAGGCGCGTGGTATTTACGCCTGACTAATGTATCAAACACATCAAAACTAACGTGTTCAAAGCCACTAAGTTGTTGAGTTAACCCTTCGGCACTATTTACATATTGCGATAAAATATAACTTTTATCATGAGTTAACTGTCCTGATGTTGGGTAATAAAACAGTTGTTGGTAGCCATTTTTCTCTGCAAGTAAACCTAATAAACGTTCAAGAGCATGGAGCTCTGAGCCATCGTTAGGCAAAGGTTCACCAGGAAAGTCATCGTAATCGTACGACTTGTTTAATAGCTGTTTTAGTGCTTGCGGCCTTGCCCAAAACATACCACCAGCAGGATAAGCAATAAAATCATCGGTTAACTCTATTTCCCACTCGTTAGCAATTTTTTTAGCATGTGGTTTATTTTTAAGCCAGTGATTAACCCAATTAGGCATCATCCAAAACGAGGTTGGGTAATAAATTCCCGTATTTGGGTTATTGTCAAAATGATTTAAAACTTGCTTAATAACGTGCTGGTCTTTTAAAAGGTATTCGCCTAGGTAATCGGCCCATTGTGTTTGAGCGCGGCCAGAATAAAGCGATTTTTTAGAATGCATATGACAAAACAAATCGTAATTTTGTAAATCTTTAGCAAACTCAACAAGTAAAGGTCCAAAATTACGCCCATGATTAGGCACAACTTTAACTGTCAGCTTATTTATTTTAGGGCAGGCATTAAAAACCGACTGTGCTTTACTAGCAAGTTCGTCGCTGGCAACACTTATGAATACATCAACCTGCTGTTCGTATTTAGCCAAGCTGTTGGCGTAATAATCTATAAACTCACCATAAAAAACATGAAAGCACATGGCAATCTTTTTACTTTTAGGTCTGCCATCTGCGGTTGAGCTAATAGCTTTTGGGTACCACTTGCGCGCAGCGGGCATGGCTAACCGGCCCTCTTGCTCGCCGTGAGCCATATAATGCACTAAAGCATTTTCACCGTGTAAATAAATATCTGTATTACATTTATAATAAAGCTCGGTGTCAAAGTTAGGGCTAGGGTTAATACAACTGAAAGTCCCTTTATTTAAGTAATCCTCAAAGGCTTCTTGTTCGCAACTAAATTCACGGCACTGATTAGCACTGTACCAATGACTATCAAACAAGCCTTTAGCCTTTGCAGTATTTAGCAGTAAATTAAACTCTTTTTGAGAGTAAGACTTATTTAAAGCTCTACTTTTTACATACTGGCGTGCAACAACCCTACGCTCAACCCCTTTTGCAACCCTAAATAAAAAAGGTTGGTTTTTTACGAAGTTAAACAGGCTTGGCGCTGTTTTTTTTATAAATTGTTTGTTGATCATTAACCTAAACCAAAAAATTGAATTGCATTAACGGTACCATTACCCGCTACATCATCATCGATGTCAAAAATATGTCTAACTGCATGAGGAATCATATTAGGCTTTGCTAAATAGCTTTCTAGTAGAGCTTCTAGCTCGTTAGGTGTAAAGCTAATTGCATACTGTGCATTGTGCCCACATAAACTTAAAGCACCAGCCATAACTTGCTCTAAAAGGTAAAAATAGCGTTGCGAAGCAACTTTTCGGCCGTAATACATATCAAAACTATTAGGATTAAGGGTATTAAATTTTATATCTCTAAACTGCCCGCTAGGTGCTGTTAGCAATGACTCTAGAAACATTGAGCGATCTAACGGTAAGTAACCGTCACCTATTTTTACCCCTTCTTTTAAATACCCCTGCATAAAAGCACTTGTGCCAGCTATTTTATGCGAACCAGGGTTAGAAGAAATCAAATAATGCCCATGCGTATTTTTGTTAAGCAGTATGCCTAATAAACTCTGAATAGTACCTGAGTAGCCTAAATCTACTAAGTGTAATGTGCTTTGAGAAGTAACCTCTATAGACTCTAAATACGCCAAATAAGCACACTTAATTGGCGCTACAAGTAAATTTATTTTATCACGGCTAGCGCTTAACATAGCAACGACTTTATTTTTATCTTTTGAAAGATCTATTTGGCTATTGAAAACCTGTTCTGTAAATAAAGTAGTAATTTCTGCATCTGAAAGTAAAAAACGGGTGCGCATCAGATTATAGAAAGTACCGCAAAATTCGCCCTTTAAAGAATACGCATAACTACGTTCGTCGTTAAGTAGTAGTTTAAATAAAAAAGCACGAGAAACTAATAAGTAATAGCTATTACGCTGCGCATTTGCGCCATGTAAATATTGGTTATAAGCTCGTTGTAACCAATAACCTTCGCGGGCTAAAAAGTAAACAGGTGTATTTTGTGGTTGATTAAGTAGTAACTGCTGCGAAAAATAACTAAGTAAAGGCCCCAAAAAAGTAGAACCAAAATTAGCGTATTGAGCTTGCGTTACTGCCGATACATCACTGTTAACCATAAGCGTACACCACTCCTAAATAAATTAATAAATAAAAACATAGTGGTGTTAAATAGCAAAAAAGTACACCCTAAATTTATGCAAAGCGTATTGTAGGTCGCAATACAATGTGAGTAAACTATATTGCTTTAATTGCAACTAAAAATAAGTATTTAAGGCATAAAAGCTTATTTTTTAGCTCATATAAACAAAGCCTCTGAGTAAAATTTTTATAGCAGTAATAGTTTCCCCTTAATTACTTTATTTTATTAAATTGTATTTGCCTATTTTGTAACTTAAAACTAGGTTTAAGTTTTGCCTCAAAATAACAGAGGAATTATGCAAATACTTCACCATGGAGCGGTTAATGGAGTTACAGGCTCTTGTCATGAGCTAGCGATTAATACACAAACCAGCGTATTAATTGATTGCGGGCTTTTTCAAGGAGAAGATGCCAAAGCCGACCTATCTATTGAATTTGATATAACCAATATAAGCGCGCTAATAATAACCCATTGTCATATTGATCATGTAGGGCGTATACCTTATTTATTGGCAGCTGGCTTTAAAGGCCCTATATTTACAACTCCCGCCTCAGCAAGTTTACTCCCACTTGTTATTGAAGATGCCTTAAAAGTAGGTGTAACACGTGACCCCAAAATTATAAAAGCCAGCCTAAACTTACTACAAAAATACATTGTGAGTGTTAACTTTAAAACATGGTTTACCCTTCCATGCAAAGGGGAGCAAACTGCAAAAGCGAGGTTTCAGCGAGCCGGCCATATACTTGGCTCTGCATATATTGAAATAGACATTACCCATACAACCAGCTCAAATCAACATAATGAAAACACCCATAGAGTGGTATTTTCAGGTGACTTAGGCGCACCTTACACCCCATTGCTACCGACCCCCAAAGCGCCCTATAAAGCAGATACATTAGTGATTGAATCAACTTATGGTGATAAAAATCATCAAGACCGCAAAGAGCGCGCGCACACACTAAAAAAGATTATTGAACGCGCAGTAAAAGATAACGGCATAGTATTAGTACCGGCATTTAGCATAGGGCGTACTCAAGAGCTACTTTACGAACTAGAGCAGCTGATACATCAATCAGCTAAAGGCTCACCTTGGCGTAATATTCATGTAATTTTAGACTCCCCCATGGCAGCCAATTTTACCGAGCAATATATTAAATTTAAACATTTATGGGATGCAGAGGCTAAACTTAAAGTAGCCAAAGGCCGCCATCCGCTAGATTTTGAAAACCTAACTACGGTAGATACTCATAGTGAGCATATCGCCATTATTAATTATTTAGCGTCGCGCCAAACACCCGCCATTATTTTAGCTGCCAGCGGTATGTGCAGTGGTGGGCGGATAGTAAATTACCTAGAGCGCTTTTTAGGTGACAAAACAACCGATATATTGTTTGTTGGCTATCAAGGACGGGGGACGCTTGGCCGCGATATACAAAAATATGGCCCACGCAATGGCTATGTATTTATAAACGATACACGTATTACAATTAACGCACAGGTGCATACCATTAGCGGTTACAGCGCACATGCAGATCAAAACGGCTTAGTTAAATTTGTAACAGGTATGAAGAAAAAGCCCAGCCATATAAAAATTCTACACGGCGATGATAATGCAAAACATGCATTAGCAAACAAGTATAAAGAGGTGTTAGGGGAAGGCATTAAAATTGAGATTGCCACGTAGCTTAACTGTATTAGCTTAACCCAAAGTAACTTTAGCACCGAGGCGCTTCACCGAGAAGTAATTAGCTCTTCTCTTTCACTTCTCCGTGCCCTCTGTGGTGATAATAATCTTTTAATTACTTACGCACTTAACTCAAACCATTTCTTCCACCGAGAGCACAG
>NZ_JALNTP010000013.1:62380-90910 GCF_023161805.1 Pseudoalteromonas sp. 1CM17D
AGGCGCTGCGCGCTACACAGAGAAGCTATTAGATCTTCTCCTTCACTTCTCCGTGTCCTCTGTGGTGATAATAATCTTTTAATTACTTACGCACTTAACTCAAACCATTTCTACCACCGAGAGCACAGAGGCGCTGCGCGCTACACAGAGAAGCTATTAGATCTTCTCCTTCACTTCTCCGTGTCCTCTGTGGTGATAATAATCTCTTAATCACTTTATAAACTTAGCCCAAAAAATCTACCACCGAGGGCACAGAGGCGCTGCGCACTTCACCGAGCAGTTATTAGCTTTTCTCCTTCACTTCTCCTTGCCCTCTGTGGTGATAATAATCTCTTAATCACTTCCCCAAAAAAAACCTACCACCGATGCGCTGCGCAGTTATTAGCTCTTCTCATTCACTTCTCCGTGTCCTCTGTGGTGATAACAGTTACTTTAGGTCTTTGATCTAAAGCAAATCTACCACCGAGGACTGTACTGAGAAGTTATATTCGATCTTCTCCTAGCTTACCGACTGAGCCGGCGTACTTTACACGCTAATACGTTTCAGCCCATCAAGTAAACGGACTTGATTAAAATTAATCAATAGGCCTGTTTTTATACCTGTTAACTTTAAGTAAGTTATAAGCTGAGCTGAATGAATAGGCTGCAGCTTATCAACGGCTTTTAATTCAATAATCAATTTGTCAGGTATTAGTATATCTAGCCTATACCCTGCATCTATATTTATACTTTTGTAACTAATTGGTAATGCAACTTGATTAAGAGGTAATAAGCCAGCTTCTTGTAACTCATAAAGTAAGCAACTTTCATAACTAGACTCTAACAAACCAGGACCAAGGGTTTTATGCACTTCAATAGCGCAACCAATAACGGTTTGAGTCACCAAATCTTCCATAAATAGTAATCCTTAAATTTATTTAGCACTTAAATAATTATAAGCCTTTTATTTACCACCGAGGAGACCGAAGCGCTGCGCGCTACACCGAGCAGTAATTGGCTCTTCTCCTTAACTTCTCTTTATCCTCTGTGGTGATAACAATCTCTTAATCACTTTATAAACCTAACCCAAGACAAGCCTACCACCGAGGCCACAGAGGCGCTGCGCGCTTCACCGAGCAGTAATTGGCTCTTCTCCTTTACTTCTCCGTGTTCTCTGTGGTGATAAGAATCGTTTAATCTCTTTAGACTAAAACCAAACCATTCTTACCATCGAGGGCACAGAAGTGCTTCGCACTACACCAAGCAATTATTAGTATATGCGGCAGTAAGTTAGCCTCATATAAAATATACACCCCTTTACTTGTACCAATAAATAACATAGTTTTTATTTAAAAATATTTTTAAGGAAGAGAATAATGCAAAAAAACAGTACTCTGCACTCATGCTGTTATCGGGCTTATTTTTAGCCACACCTATAATAACGAGTGCAACCAACTTAGTTATAGATAAACTCCCTAACGCCAAACGCCTGTCAAGTACTTCATACGTTTATACTCCCTAGACATACTCATACTCCCAAAGCGCATCTGCTTTTTTTTGAGTACAAGTAAAGAGGCTGTTTCTGCTAAAGCTTTATCTTTACGATTAAGCTCTTTTGAAGCTGTTTAATTTCTTTTTGAGTTTCTTGTTGTCTGACTTTACAGGTCTCGTTGCTGACCCTTTAGCAAAGCCTTACTTATCAGTACGCCGTGCTGTGGAGGTAGTAAAACAGCTTGTCAATAAGTACCAAATAGACTCAATCCGATTACAGCCTTTAGGCGCTGGTCCTTTAGCGCCGGGCTATGAACGGCATAGACCAAAACAGGCAAAAATCGCCGCGTAGAGCAGGTTTTAAAATCACCGGCATACCTATGATTATTTGCAACTCACCAAACTAATTAATTTCTAGTCCCCTCCTATCGCACAACTTTATTGTTTAATAGAGGCTAAAAATTAGACTTCTAGTACAGCAATTAAAACAAGCTGCTATCATGCCGTATTTTATAAAATATCAGGAATAACCCTAGGTTTTTGTGCAACCACTGTACTCCCTTCAGGTACTTCAAAGTTTAGAACTGCGCCAGCACCAACTTTTACTCTATCGTTAACTTTTATGCCACCAATAACAACTGAATTTGCCCCAATTCGAACGTTATCACCGATAGTAGGGTGACCCCCTTTACCTGTTCCAACTGTTACGTTTTGATTCAGCCAGAAGTTCTTACCGATACTTTTTGCAAAAACCACAGTTGAGAAGCCATGTTCGATATACAAGCCAGGGCCAATTTGCTTACAAGAAAGATACAAGTTACCGACAAATAGAGTGGGCTTATTACCTACTAATTTCAATATTTGCTGAACAATATTAGTAGTTAGCTTAAACTTTTCTTGAGCAGTCATAGCTCTATATCTGATTAAGCTTCTGAATTCCTGCCTATTTTCCCAGAAATATTGGAATGCACGTTTTTCTTTATAATTTTTAATTTCTATCCAGCGAGGCAAATCTTGAAGCATGTAGTCTTTAACTTCATCTTGAAGTGATTGAAGGTAATTTAATACTTTATCAGAGTCATTCATATGCGTTTTATTGTCTAATTTAGTGGTATTGTAAATTGACTGACTTTTTTGAACCTTTGACCAATGTGTATCACCCTTATGGCTTAAATCATTAATCAAATCAAAGGTAGGCTTGGCTTCTATTTGGGGAATAATACAAACATTATCACCCTTACAAAACTCACTAAACAAAGTAGGACCTGTTGCTTGCGATACATTATTAAACTTTTCTTGAGATACATTGCTTACAATACTTCTCCAAATATCAGCAAGTAACTCATCTTCAGGTAGGGCTGCGATAAACCCATTCCATATCCCCCCATGCCATTTTCTTAGAACCGTGAGGCTACAGTCATTATCGATTAAAGAATCTATAGAGGAAAAGCATTTTGTAGCAGCATCAACGTATACTCCACCCTCTTTAAGACAGTAAGCTACTCTAAAAATATCTGATTGCATTGCCGGAAGTTTAGCTTTAGCAAATACTTTAGCCCCTACTACACCATAATTTTTTTGTATGAAGCTATACGCCGCTTTATAATCATAAATCTGATATGTAAAATCGGGATTATGCTCTTTCCAAGAGTCCATTAGACGAGCAATTTCGGGTGGTATACTTTCGCCGTCCCAGTATTGAACAATTACTTTAGGAACATAAATTTTCCCTACTGCAATACCTTCTAGCGAGTTGTAAAAATAAAAAAACAAACTAACCAACTCTAAAGTCGTATAATAGTATTCGACTCCGTTGTTAACGGTTTTATGCTTATCAGATTCAATAAAAGGTACTGTTTGATCTAGGAACTCCCCCTTAATAGTAATGTTTCTATTGTAGTCAACCTCTAAATAATCAAGTATGCGAGTGCAGTATTCGACTAAAACATCATTCGTAGGGTGATTAAAGGTATGAAAACCTCTTTTAGTTCGTTTATGCTGAAAAAAATCACTAATTTTAATATCTGCGTATTTTTCTCTTAATTTAAGCTCCTCAATAGAACTGGATGATACTGAATTATCTTTAGATAAATATTGTGTTTTTAACGCACTAGTAGCCTCACTAACACTTTCACCTTTAAACCAGCTATCGAATACAACTTTAAAATGATAATCACTGAAAGGAGCTTCGCTTAACCTATATTGTTTCGGTAAATTACTTAAATAGGGGGTATCACCTGTGTAATAGAGGTTCACAATACTTACAACTTTATCTCCGTATTTTGACCGAAGATTATCAGTTCGAACAAATTCACATGGATAAGAATGATGGACGATTTGAGCAATGATAAAATCCGCTTCTTCGAAGTAAGAGACAAACTCTTCCTCTTGATGACTTTTTAATATATGAACTATACCGACCTTGGTAACTTCAATATCATCGCTCAATTCGTTTAGTATAGAGTCTATCGCTCGAGCCTGGCAGTTTGCAATAACAACAACTTTTTTCTTAGCCATTATATAATGTTTTCCAAATCTCTAAATCGGTTTTATTTGCTTCGAGTAGACTGTTGAATGATTCTTCAGAAAACTGCTCTCTAATTTCTTCTAGCTTTTCTGGTAAAGTTTTTTTAACACTTCGAGACACATTTCGTTCTACTGGTTTTAGCTTTATGCCTGTAAAACCATGTGATTCAAGTAGCGTTTCTAAACACTCTAAAGATTGCGAATACTTTTCAACTACGCCAATAAAAGGTAAAGCATCCACAGCCATTTTTGCCCTAGTTGACTCATCTCCTTGCTGTTCGCCAAACATAGTAGCAAACCTATTAGCATGAAAGTCACGGCATTGTCTATCTGTTTGCATTGACAGGCGAGTTTCTATATAACCAGCAACTGAAGTGTTTCTAGCTAAAGTGGGACCAAAACTATCGCCCCCTTGTTTTTTTTCAAAAGAGTAAGCCGATGCCATGCGGTCAATAGGATGACGTACAAACACAACGGGGATGATTTTGACTCCCTCAATTTGTGGAACGGGAAAAAAAGCTGTATGAGACGAGAAGCATCTTGCTTGAGGATTATCAATTATCCACTGCTTTAATTCCGCACGGTTTTTAGCAGGATTACCGGGGAATTCTTTAGTAACCCACTCACCTGATTTTTCTGAAAAGTTCTCTTTAAATGCAGCGTCTAACGATGTACCCGCGTTTTTAAAGAGATGATAATGCAAAATGATTGTTTTCATTTTTTTTCCAATAGCCTGCATCTACAAACCAGTGCTAAACACCAATTTGCAGATATAATATTAAAAATTTAATTACTTGAATATACGCCAACGCTTGCAAAAATCTTTTTAAACGCCTTATGACCATGCTCAAAAGAGTATTTCGTTCTAACAATAGTTTGCTCATTCTCAGCAAACTTAGTCCATAATTTTTTATCATCATAGAGTTTTATTATTGCATCTACCCACTCTTGAGGCTCTTGAGCTATAAGTGTACTTATTTCATGGGATAAGCCAGTTCCTTCAGCCGCTACTTCAGTGAGCACTGTTGGTGTACCATAAGCCATAGCTTCGAGTACTTTCCCTTTAATACCTGCTCCAGATAATAATGGTGCTACAAAGATTCGGTGGTCATGGTAAACACCATCAAGTGTTTCAGCAAACCCTGATATTTTTATATTATCAGTATTATACTCTTCAAACTTTTTAGGAATATTACTGCCATAAACATACAAAGTTATATCTGGGCGCTGCTCAAACAATAGCGGCATTATTTCATTTGCTAAATACTCAACTGCTTCAATATTTGGGGTATGATTAAAACCACCTAAAAAAGCTATCCCGTCTCTAGATTTAAAATCGGGCGCGGGATCTTTTTGTTCTAAAACCCAAGGTGTAATATGTAATTTTTCAGCTTCTAATATATGACTAGTTATTACTGCGTGTTCTGTAGCGTTATAACATAAAATTGCATCTACCTTATCACAAACAGCAAGCTCATCTGTACGTGTAGTTTTAGCTACTTCGAGTAGTTCTGGTGCTGCACCCGGCTTAAGCGCAGCGCGAAGCTCCCTTAAAAAGTGAAGGTCAGCATTGTTGAATATAACTTTAGCGTCAGAGTTATTATGAATGTAATCGACATAATCTTTTGCAATATGATAACGTGTAATGTAGACAGCACTAAACTCATCAAGACGCGTTTCTAGAACGTGATTTACACTATGATAAAAAGGAGCATAAAGGACTTCTACTCCCATACGCTGAAGATCAACAGTATACTTTCCAAAATGGGCTAAATTAGCTGGTACAAAAGTTACCTTAAACCCTAACGACTGAATTAACTTGATTTCTTGAATAGCTGCATAACTACCAGCGTCTTTATTTGGCATAGGAGAAGCATAATCAATAACAAGAATGCGCTGCTCAATATTGCGGTCTTTTTCAAAACGTAAATTATCTACGCTCATTTTTCCATTGTATTTAAATGTTTTAAACCACTTTTCACGAAATGTGCTTTCGTTCACTATTTGGTAGCGTTTTAATCCTTTAGTTACATCTGTGCCATGACTTTGCCCTTCAAAGTGCACAACCTCAGAGTGTGGCACGTAGACCGTTTTGTAACCAGCATCCCTAACTTTAAATGCTAGATCGGTATCTTCATAATAGCATGGTACCAATTCCTCACTAAACGCCCCAACCTCTTCCCAAACAGAGCGGCGAATACACATAGAGGCACCCGTAAGATAATCTACCTCACGCGCGTAATTATATTCAGGTGTTAAAGGGTTTGAATTACGCCCTACATTCCATGGCACACCATTATTCCAAACTATACCGCCAGCCTCTTGGATTGAGCCATCTAAATTTAACAATTTAGAGCCCGTCATACCTATTTTGGGATCACTGTTATGCTTATTTACAAGCTCATCTAACCAAAATGAGGTAACTTCAGTATCGTTATTTAAAAATACTATAAACTCACCTTTAGCCATTTTTGAAGCTTCATTACAATTGCGTAAGAAGCGCAAATTTTCCGTATGCCGAGACACCACTAAATTACCAATAATATTACCTGCATCAGCCGTTTTGTCTGTAGAGCAGTCATCAGCTAAAATCACCTCATAAGAGGTTTTATTATAAGCGAGAGCTATCGATGCAATACAGTGGTAAGTTAAAGCAAACTGATTATATGCTGGTATAATTATTGATACTTTAGGATTATTAAACTTAGGTAGATTGAAGGTTGGGAACACGCTTCTTTTTTCATACCCTTCGGTTAAAAGCTTATGCACTGTATTTAAATCGTTTAAATTAAAATACGAGTTACTTTCGGTTAGGTCTTGCAAGTGAAACGCAAGAGATTCATAACGCTTGTCAGATTGACTCGATAAGGATAAAAACCCCGGCTTACTCGCACTTTCTTTTAAATATTGCCACGGTGTTTTTATTGCTAGTGTGTCTATAATGCCCGATGCGACAATATACGGGCAACCGACTATACCAATACTAATCAAGTGAGAGTTACCATCACTTAGCAAGTGCGGCAAAGGTAAGTTTACCTCTAAAGTTGTTTTATCACTACTAATAGCTTTTGTTGAAACTTGTTGATTATTATAAAAAAGTAAAAAGGTTTTATTGCCTATAGGCTTGTCGCTACCTACATGCAATGCAACATGACCATGTTGTACCCCAATTACTTTAACGTTCCATACCTGCTCTAATTGCTTTCGTTTAAATAATGCATTCCCTATAGGTGCATACGTATCAGCTTCTACAAGTGTATAAGTAACTTCACGACCATCATTAACCGGAAGCTCTACTAAATCAATCTTAAAGCCATGAGCCCCATTACCAATATGTGCATCCGCTAAGTCTTCTCTAAACTCATTCGCGATACCGGTACCAAGAACGCGATCTTCAGCAATAACTTTCACAGCCACCGGCGCATCTAATTCTTTATTAAATGCCCAGCCATAAACCATACCAGCTTCAATAGTGTCTATTGAACCAATCAAATTACTATTATCAATACCGCTTTCTGAATTTTTATCTTCTGACATACCCAGTTATCCCAATTCTATTCGCTATAAGTGCTTAATTAAAATTAAACTAATTGTATTTTTTCAAGCACTTGCTCAACATATGCACGTGCCACTTGCTCTGTATTTGATTCAGCGTAGCAACGAAGCTCTGGCGCATTACCCGATGGGCGTAAATGAATTATATCGTTATTTGTCAACGTAAGGCGAAGCCCATCGGTGCAATCAATGCTTTTAACGATTAAATGCCCCAGCGCTAACTTATTTAATAGAGCATCAGGGCTTGTTTTATTTGTTTCTATAATTGATTGGCTACGCTGTGTAGGAAACTCTTTAATTCTATCGCTTGCTGTAAAGCGTGCCGGCAAATTAGCTACCATGCTCGAAATAGTCGTATTTTTAGCCCCTGTAAGCAAAATTATTGCAGGGAGAATCGCATCACGTGTAGGTAAGGCTGATAAAGGGGCTCCATTAAATACAATATCGGAGCCTAATAAAAAGCCTCCATTTGCTTCAAAACCCGCGACGCTGTCATATTGGCCATTCAGGTGCTCAAACTCAGCGATAACATAAGGCGAGCCTATTTTTGTGCGTGTCACTTGTTTAAAGTAGTTTGACTTTTCAATCGCGGTATTACAACTAACCGGAACAGCCAAGGCCTCAATATTGAGTAATTGAGCACATAGCAAACCTAAAATATCCCCGCGTAACCAATCGCCATTCTCATCAGCCACTAACGGTCTATCACCATCACCATCGGTCGAAAAAATAAAGTCGAAGTTATATTCGTTAGCCCAATTGCGTGCTTTTAAACTGTCTTCTTCACTTACTGCCTCAGTATCTATAGGCACGAATATGTCTGAACGTTCAAGCCTAGTTACTTCAGCACCAAGCGAAGTAAAAATATCAGCGTATAAATCTCTACCTGCACTTGAATGCTCATAAATACCTATATTTTTACCCGCAAGCACCTGCTCATTAAATAACGACGTATATCGCGCCACATACTGCTCAGCCGCTAAAGTACTCACCGTTAGCTCATCTAATTGCGTAGCTGGCTCAAAAGTAGCGTTTGAGGTTAAAATAAGTTGCTCGTCGTTTTTACCAATCTCGCCATCTGGACGGTAAAATTTTAGCCCGTTTCTATCAAACGGAATATGGCTGCCCGTAACCATAATACAAGGGATATTGTTAGCCATTGCTGCGGCAGCTAACGCAGGCGTAGGTATAACGCCGTAGTAAATCACTTCAATATTTAACTGGCGCAGTACCTGTGCACATGCCATAGCCATTGCATAACTACTAGGGCGGTTATCAATTGCTAGTGCCAAGGTATCAAAGCCAAATTGCTTTTTTATAGAGGACACAAAAGCACATGTAAAAGCCGCGCAAACCTCTGGTGTAAAGTCAGTAACTAACCCACGGGCACCACTGGTACCAAAAGAAATACCACTTTTTAAAATAACTTCTTTTGTATTTAACACTATTAAACCTTAAAGATGAGTTTCATATATAAAAAGGATCGAGAAACTCGATCCTTATCAACAGAAAAATTAATAATTATGCCGTTAAAATATTTAACGATAGCTTAGCAAAGCATATTGAAAGATTTCTCTGACCGCCGCTTTCTTTTACAACTTGCGAGGTCAAAAACTTAACTCTAAAGTCATTTTTAATTAAGAATTTATTGTCATCAACATCAAGCTCAAAAATATATTCCATAAAATCACGTGACAATTGCTTTTTACTAACTAATCGGTCACCTATCAGTAGGCTCAATTCTACAGGTTCTGCTAACTCATGATAAGGCGAACACACCACTCTTATTTTCTTTATAAAGGCGCGAGTTGGCAGTTCTGTAGTAAGGTCTATCTCACTTGATAGCTCACTCATCCATACATGAGTTCCCTCTAACTGATTAAAGCCTCGTAAAGAAATACTTGAATCAGTGTCAAATGAAATTGCAATATCATCATTTTGTGCTGTTGCTTCATCAAAATCATTTAACCACTTGTGATCAAAAGTACTTTTGTTGTCTTCTGTAATTACTTTACTAACTGTCTGCTCTTTTAAATTAAAGGTCCATACAACATTTTTATAGGTAATAATTATTGACTCACTGCTCTCAAGCGCTTTTGCACTGGCAAACAGTGAAATATAACCCGAGTTATACCCTTCAATTTCGTCAAAATTATTAACAGCCCAAATACCTTTATGCTGCTCGTTACCGTCTTCGTCAATAAATGAGTAATTAAAGTTACTCGCATTATTATCTGCATAGCGAAGTATACTATTATCGCAATTTATGACTGAAAATATAAAGTATTTTCCTGTTTCAACGTTATTACTAAACGGCCCTCTAAAAAAGATAAGCTCAGGTTCTTTAACGCTAAAAAACTTATCATCAACAATAAGCTTCGCAGGCATACTTTCTACGCTTGGTTTTTGTAAATTAATTAAAACCTCATTGCCAAACCACCTTACACCTTCTTGAACCAGCTCAATACCAGCAGAATACGCACCTTTTGTTAAGTAATCAGAATCAATTTTGATTGGCATTATAACCTCTTGACCTGGCGGTAATACAAACGGAATTTGCGTACGAGGGTTATCATAAGCAATGCTCTTGCCGTCTTTATCGTAAAGGTGGTAACTTAAATTAACCCCCCGACCGCCTGGCGTATTAATATTACTTGACCATAACATGTCACTTTCGTTTTTAACCGCTACAGCTATGTGTAAATGGCTACCGTCGTCAGATAAAAACGGACCTTCAATAATTGTTAACGTATGTTGAGTTTCGTTTTCAGTCAATGCGTGATCTATTGTTACTTTACCAATATCACTAAACTTAACTTTGGGTTGTACCTGCTCTGGTTCGTAATGCTTATACCAATTATTGTTAAGCACCACATCTTTTAGTTCAAGCGCGCTTTCATCCCATGTTGGCCAATTAACCTCAACACTTGCATAATCAACGTTTAGCTCTTCGTTAACAAAGTTTTCAACCGTTTCAGTTAAACTGCTTACAGAACCTGACTTAAAGTAGCTTACCTTAGGAGCGCCTTCGCTCACTTCATGAAACACAGGTAAATCAGCCAAAATAACCGGACAACTTGTACGCCCGGCTTCAACAACAGGTAAACCAAACCCTTCAAGATAGGAGGTCATAATAAGTACATCGGCTTCATCATAAGCGGCAGCTAAGCCAGCATCCGACACATCTTCTCGCCAAAATAATCGCTTGTTTTTTTCAGGATGATTTTCAAGCGTAACTTGGAGCATTTTAGTATTCCAACCCGCTTTACCAATAATAATTAAATTAACATCTACGCCCCGATCCCAAAGCTGCTCAAATGCTTTTAAAGCATAATATTGCCCTTTACGTGGCTCTATAGTGCCTACCATTAAAAAGGTGGGGCGGGTTTTAGTAAACTCAAGCTCAGTTGCGTCTGGCTCTATATTGGCAAAATCGGCACCGAGTCTAAAGTAGCCAATTTTCATCGGACGAGGTAATTTTATATCTTCAATAAGTTGATATAACTCGTCTGCAACAGACTTAGAAACACAAATAATTCCCGTTGAATAACCAAGAATAAACTCAATCCAGTTACGAAAAAGCCTTGGTATATTTTCACTTGTCATAGCTGGCATAACTAAAGGACCAAGATCATGGACTCCGTGTATAACCTCCTGCCCCATAGCTAATACATCGGTTAACCTTTGCCTTTGTCCTTCAACAAACTCCCAAGAACGGTCTAACAGCAAGTATGAATCCCTTGTATTATACGTAATTCTATTTGAAGGGTTTAACTGAACTTGCATTTTACTTAAGACCGGTAACTGATACCAATCTTTAGTATTTTGGCTGTAGCTTAATATAACTTCAGTACTTGAGAGTGCATTTTGAGTTAGCATCGCACCCGATATATTATGCATAACACGTTGTATACCTGATAAGTGAGAGCTCTGAGTAGTTGATGTTACATCCATAATTAAACGAGGGGCATCTTCAACTACAGTTAGCTGAGGATCTGATTGAACACTTGGCTCAATTTTATGTTTAACCAGCGCTTCAAATTCACGCATAGTAATAGCGGCTGTTTTTTCCCACGAAAACTCTTTTAAACGCAAGTAACCATGTTCAACTATTTCATTTCTAAATGTATCGTCTGTTATCAACTTTTCGAGTAATTGAGTAAGGCTACTGACAGAGTCAGGTTCAAACATTTGCAACTCATTTTGTACGACCTCTTCTACAGCACTACCAGATGCAGATATAAAAGGGGTACCACACGCCATTGCTTCTAAAGACTCAGTACTAAACCCTTCCATGCGTGAAGGCTGTACTGCAACAAGCGCATTTTTATACAAATCAATTCGCTCTTTATCTGACATATACCCAGTAGTAACTAAGCTAGTGTGCGGTATTGCATGCTCATCGAATATAGCTTTTAAAGGCTCAATATATTCATCGCTAAAGTCACCCACTAATACCAGCTTTAATTCACCTGTTTGGCATGTCGATAAATTAGCCATGCTCTGCACTAAACTGGGTACATTTTTATGCCAGTCTAACTTACCTGAATATAAGACGTAACGGTCCAATAATGCGCCTATAGAGCGCTCATCGTATACCCACTTATTAACCAAATGATTAAACTCATTTGATATACCTGCCGGGATTACCGCACAATTAGTTTTATTAAAAATATTAACGTATTCAGTTTTGGTAAAATCAGAGGGACAAAGTACCGTATCAAAATATTCAAGCTCATCTAATCTACGCAAGTAAGACTTTTTAGTATTCAAGTCTTGTAAATAAATCTCTGAAAAGCGATAAGGAATAGCATCATAAAAAATACAAGCCGTTTTAATACCAGCTAAATCTTTAACTTTAATAAATGGAGATGATTGATCCTCTACTCCTTCAAAAGGATTTGCAGATAATGCAATGTCAGGCTTTATTGAATTAATATGTGACGATAATATTTTTTCATCTAATACCCTTTCAAGACTATACGTTGTCGTTTTCTCTGGCTGAGAGACTGACCCATACCATAGCTTAACTACTGCATTTGGAATTCTTTGTTTTAAATAATGACGTGCAGATACTGCTTCTTGTTGCATGCTGCCATTTAATGAGACAATAATTTCAAGATCTTGATCAGATAACATCTTTATAAATTGAACAACATAACGCCCTATTTCCAGAGCGTTACTTTTTGTTTGAAAACATTGTCCATCCACCCAAATTTTCATTTTATCTTCCTATGAATAGCAAAAACAACTTATCGCTCAATAAACGTATTAATAGAATGGTTAATATTTTCTAATTGAGGAATTTTTATTTTATCAATAGAGGTATCATTTAAAAGTGACAAGTTCAGTGCTTGCTCTTTAAAGTAAGCAAGCAAACGGCGGAAATCTTGATAAGCTTCTGAAGAAACACTTATGCGATCAGATACATCAAATTTAGCCTTATTTAACACGTTTAAAGTATGTACGCCATCTATGTCCTTTTCTAACAATATAGAGGCAACGAGCTCAACCAGCTTTCTATCCCCAGCGGCATCAGCAGCAAGGACAACTACCCGCAATAAATCTTCATCATTTTCTCTATTTGCTAGTGCAATCAATGCTGATTTTAAGCTCAATAAATATTTTTCTTCTTTAGCATATATGGCCCATAGACCGCGCCAAGGAGCTGAGTGTGTAGGCAGATCTATAATTGCACTAAAATAAATACTCTTTGTATTATCCGCGCTCTGTCCTGAACTATTAAGTTCATTTGCTAACGACAACTTTGAAACAAAATTTAAATCAGGCTCTTTTAGTAAAAAGGATACTGCTGATGCTTTTAATCTATTTTCTTTTTTATAACTCAGTATATTTTTCCAATACGATTGTGAATCACGTCTGTTTTTCCTGTAAGAAACACAACAAAACTCTCTAATTGAATCGATAGAATGCTCAAAACTTAATGCATAAAGAGCTATTTCTCCTGCTAATTTTAACTCTTTTAAGGTATTAAAAACCTCATGACCTGCAAAAGGAAACCGTATGAAGCATATTTGCTTAATAGCCTCTTTATATTGATGAGCGTGCAATTTATCGATTGTATTTGGGTCGTAAAGATAAATAACTTCAGATGAAAATGGAACCTCTGGTAATTTCATATCTTTGGTGGAAAACAAGTTATTCCAATCACTTAGCCAGCGAGAATCTTCAGGGATTACTTTTGGAGAAATAGAAAACTGAGCGCCAAATACAACTACTCTGTCAGGAACAAGACAATTTGATGCTAATAAAGCACCATACCCTCCCATCGACACACCGTATAATACAGTTTTTTTCAGGTTATTTAAGCTAATAAAGTTCTTTACTGCATCCAAGCAAGGTATCCATTCCTCAGTCGACCACCAGTGATTTGACATTGATATAACACAAATGTGAGATATATGCCGTCCACTAAGCATATTCCCTCCAAAAGGAACATGCGGTAATGCGTCTTCGTCACCACGACTAGTAAATGTAACAACGCACTCTTTTAGGTCAAACAGCTTTGCAACAACAATTATGTCTTTCCCGTAAAATAAAATGTTATAGTTTTCTAAATTATGAAACATAGTTTCTCATTTTCTAGATAAATTGAAGATGTTATTTATTATAAGTAAGAGAGGGAATAACCCTCTCTATATCAAAGTAAATATATTAATAATGAGTAACTAACTCAAACACTTACTTAGAACACTTATTCACACTCACTTATTTGAATATCTTTTATATGATACCCTAAAACTCTATTATCAGCAGACTCGCCAGTGGCACTAGGCGCCACAGGGTCTGGATATAAAAGCTCAACAACAAGATATGGTGACGAAATGATGTCAGATGAGTCGATTTGGATCTGAATATTTTGCATCACTTGATCTTCAAAAATCACCACCTCTTCTTGTATATTGTTTACATTTATGACCCCTTCAACCTTTTGACTGCCTTTTTTAAGTTTAGCAATACAGTTAATGGTCAACAGTAATTTTGAACTTAAAGATTTCTCTTTTTGCATAGCAACAACAGCAGATGAGGATGAACTCCACCTCCCACTTGCTTCAGCATTATGCCAGCCTTCAATAAAATAAGTGTTCATATCATGCGAGATTACATCACCAAGATTGTAATGAGCATAATTTTTCCATGTAGGCTGATACATTACTTGTTCAAAGTCTTTTTGTATTTGTAAACGTTCAATAAACAGTTGAGTATGTCTATCATCAACTTCAACATTTTTTTGGGATATTACGACTGCATTATTTGTAATTATCTCAAGCATAAAAATGTTATTTTCTGCAACAACACCTTCAGCAAAGTGATAAAGAAAGCCCTTTTCATCATGTTCTATTAGCTTACCGAAAGTTCCATTAATCAGTGCCTGAACCGATGAATCACTACCTCGATCATAAGCACAAGCCGAAATACTCAAATAAAAGGCTTCATTTTGGTAAACTGTTTTTAATGGAATAAATATTTTAGCGCGATTGCCAGATATCCAGCTGCCACCGCTATCAGCTGGGTAAAAACCAGCTTTAGAGAATTGATTTGCTGTAAGATGTAACTCATTAAGCTCATTAGAAAAAGAAACTATATCTCCCCAGTCACACCGTTTTTTACTTGCCTCAATTAGAGAAAGAGGTGTTGTATTTTCAACAGTTGCTAAACTTGCAGAGATTAGACCTAGATTCAATTCAGAGTCGAGGACTTGTTCACTGTCACTTGGGAAAACATTCAGCTGAACTTGAATAACGTTAGACTCCCAACGCAAAGATAAAGGTATCTTTATTCTTAAATCTTGTACACACCCATCCGCTATCAAAAATTGCTCAGTTTTGATCGAATTTATAATAACTTGAACAATGTGCTGCCTTTCATTTGAAGCCATAATCTGCAAAATAAGACTTAATTCCAAATCGTTTACTGGGTAACTAAATGCTTCAAATTCAATATAAGAAGATGTTTTCTTTGGCCAAACACCTAATTGTGTTGTATTCCATTCACCTTTAAGGTTAGAAGAAAAATTATCTGCAGATAAAAATTGAGGTAAATCAAATTGATGTGCTGGCTTTAATTTAGTTATGACACGATAAGCATCACTTGCAGATGCAATTGCCAGCTTTTCTAAACCAATTGACACATCTCTTGCATCATTTCCGCCTTTTATGCTTGAAATCACGCAACTGTAGTTACTAATAAAATCTAATTTTAGCGTATCTGCAATTACCCCTCTAAGATCAATAGGCAATATATATGTTTGAGATTTTGAATTCAAAACAGTCAACACCCCTATTTCCTTTTGGTTCGCCAGCACTTTAATCTGCTTAACCTGACCAACAGAAAGCATAGACTTCAGGTTTATAATAATAAAAGCATCTTCATGCTGTTTCGTATTTGCTAAACTCAACGAAATACTCGAGTGGGTGCTTTTACTCCAACATCCCCAGCGCTCGGCAGAATACCATCCATCATTTAGGTAATCAGAGGCAGGCTCTAATGAAGAGAAAGAAAGGACATCGTTTAATTGGTAAAAGTTAGTTTTAGCCTTAGAACAATAAAGCTTCGAGCTTATGTCAAGAATCTCTTGCGCACTATCTTTCCACAAATAAGGTTTATACTCTTCTCTGATAGCCTTTTCTTTGTCTTCTCTTGCAGCTTTACTACTAGTAAAAAATTGAATTTGAGTCGCCCACGAAACAGGATCTAAAGGACTAATATGTGTAACAAGTGAAGGCGCTATTTCTACCGTAGAGGAATTGTCTGATGTTAAGCAATGCTTACCATAAAGTAAGCTCTCTGCAACTGGTAATCCCCAGCCTTCATATAACGAAGGGTAAACTGTAAACATACAATTGCTATATAACCAATCTAACTCTATATCTGTAATATCTGATAATATATGGATGTATTTGTTAACTTCGACATCTTCTTTCATTGCTTTAGCAACATCTTGCCCATTCCAAGCAACGCCTCCAACTATAACTAAATGAGGGCATTTTAGATTTTTTTTCTGAGCCAGTATTTTCCAAGCATTATATAAAAGACTAGGGTTTTTCCTTGAATGTATAGCACCAACACAAAGAATAAACTCTTTCCCATCAATAACTTTTAAAGAGCTTTCAGAAAGGTCTAATACTTCCTTTTCAGTACTTACTTCTTTTTTATTAATTTCGTCACCTACTCTGAAAATGTGGACAGAGCTTGTTACATTTGTATTACCCTCACTATATTTTTCTATATCTTTTTTAGTATTCTGCGATATTGTTAATATGTGATCTGCAGAGCCAATTACGTCAAAGTAATTTTTCTTAAATACTGGAGCATAGCCATCGTCGAACCAGTAAGGAGCAACAAATGGGACCAAATCATAAATAATCGGTGTAAGATATAACTCTAATCTAGAAACAAGCTTTACTATACCTTGCGCATAAAGAGAATTTTGCATCCATGCACTGCCCGCTACAATTAACTGCGACCCTGGGGTTACTGAGTCACTCTCAATTAAGGTACTCTTTTTTATTAGCGAGGCATGGAATTTTAAAGCACTTGAATGTTCAATTGCACATGCAGGAAGATCATAAAACTGACGTTGGTTGTTGTCCCAATATATGAATCTAATATCTTCTTTTTTAAT
The DNA here is from genome assembly GCF_023161805.1 of Pseudoalteromonas sp. 1CM17D. Classification (NCBI taxonomy): domain Bacteria; kingdom Pseudomonadati; phylum Pseudomonadota; class Gammaproteobacteria; order Alteromonadales; family Pseudoalteromonadaceae; genus Pseudoalteromonas; species Pseudoalteromonas sp. 1CM17D. The sequence continues at coordinate 79,578 of NZ_JALNTP010000013.1, forward strand.
TTTTTCCAACTCTTTTGCTAGAGACATCTCCACTCGGGATATACCTGTCCACCGACCACTTCGATTAATACTTGTAGTGACATCATAAAGAATTGTTTTACCCATTAAGGTTGAATCGTTAACACTGCTGTCGGTTTTATTTTTTGTGATAGCATTTTCATATACCTTAATAGTGTCAGTGGAGTGCTTGTTCCAATTAAAGTTATTACTAACATGTTTTATAAGTACAGGGTTGTGTGAAACAGATTCTGACTTATTAAATGCAGCTAAAACTTGAGTCCGGATAGAGCTCACCGAAGAAGGATCACAATATAAAGCTAAATCACCAAAATATTCTTGCTCTCCAGCTCTATCGCTTAGCACCATATTACAACCAAGCGAAGCCGCTTCTAATGCAGCTAAAGGAGCTCCTTCTGACCAACTAGGTAAAGCAAATACTTTTGCTCCTAAAAATGCAGATGCCAACATATCACTACTTGGATCAAGACGACCAATAAAGTGAACTCTATCGCCCAGCTGTTTCTCAACCAAATCTTTAACTTGAGGAGAGGCAGTATGCCCAACAAGTACAAGGTCTATATCTGTATCACGAAGTGCGTTTGCTAATAATATTTGGTTTTTACGAGTTTCAATACGACCTACACACAACACGTAATTTTTAACGCCATAAGTATCAGAAAATAAATTTGGATCAACATTTTGATTCAGGGGGGCTGGAACAGGATTGTGAACAATTACACAGTTGCTAGTATCAACATCAATGGACTCAAGAAGCTGCTTTTCTTTTTTACTTAAAAGAATCGTTGTTTCACTACCTTGTACAATTTCTCTAACTGTAGAGAAATACCCATCCTCGGGTTCAGTAGGGTATTTAAATGCTTTACTTTTGAGTCTAAATGCCAGCTTAAATTCATCGAAGACATCCTCAAAATCATCGACATTTTCTAATTTATCCATAATGCCAGGGATTGCTTCCCACAGTGGTCGCTCTGATAAATCTAAAAATATTGATGAAAAAACATAAGGTTTACCAAGTTTTTTTGCCGTTCTAAATAGTGCTTTTGAACTTTTAGGATGCCAAACATTAAACCCATGAATTATATCTGCTTTACTTAACTCAAGCTCTGTTGGTAAGTTAATTTCAGAGTTAAAGCCTAACTCATTAAGCTTATCATTCAGTTTAGGAATTCTAACTGAGGGACCACCTTTAGAAGCATTTTTAGCTGTAGAAACTTCACTACCATGCATTACAAGTGCAATTGACTTATTCTCAAGAACGCCAAGCTCTTTTTTTTGTTCAGTTGTAGCAGAAAAGTTTATTTTTGATTGCTTAGGCATTAGTCGTTGAAATAATTCATCATGACCAATAGCCCAATTTTCCCACGTTTTGGATAGTACAGATTCTCTTAATGCTTGTTTTTTTTCAATTAACCCAATTAAAACCTGCCTTAATGCCGCCACATCGCCCACAGGAAATTCTATATGTGGAAATTCGGGTACCCACCCTATCGGTGGAGCTATAATCTCTGTTCCTGTAGCTAATGACTCAACTACGCTCATTGGCCCTCCCTCGTAGAGAGCCGGTATGAGTATATAATCCATAGAGTGATAGAAGTCTGCCATTTGTCCATCAGGAATATTTAGAGCTGCTTTTGGCCAACCATCTCCCGTAAAATGCCATTCAATATTAGGAATATCCATGACCTTAGAGACTATATGTTCGCCTTTTCTTCCCGTATGATAAGTTCGCCCAACCACTCCGATCTTCAGTTTTACGTCAAACTCACCCAAATCTACCCCAGGCGCTATAGCATGAGTATTTTTAATCCCTTCATCACGTAAGATGTTCGCGTAGAGTTCGCTGTGACAAACACAATAATCCATATTCTGTGCGACTTGGAAAAACTTTTTACGCGCCTCAGGAAAGGGCTCCAAATGGGCAAAATAACCAATCTCAACTTCAGAAACTTTTTCTTTCCAACATGAGTATGTAATATAATAGTTAATTGCAGCATCTGCACTTGGTGCATCGGTATGAATTGCGTATGGTAGTCTGCTCGTTATTTCAGAAGCTAATTTTTCTAAAATCCAACCTCTATCGGATGTGATAATATTTACTTTTTTCAACTATTTACCCTCATGTTTTTTTGATAGTTGTGGACTACATTCATTAATGGATTTAAAGTGTGAGTATATTTTTTGATCAAACATTGTAAGACGATCAAGAATTGGACTTTCTTCAAATTTCAATTTTTTTTGTCTCAGCTTTTCCAATTCTTTATCTGGTAAGTTTTCCAGATTTTTAAAATGTTTTATTTCACTAATTTCACTCACCCCTGCTATTTTCATTACCTCGTGAAAGGATTTTTCAAACGTTTCAAAAAAGTAAACATTAAAGCGCTCCTCAAGTAACGAAATCGCTTGGTTGCAATATTTGTTCAGCTGTTTATCTGAAAGTAAAGCAAATTGATTTGACCAATTATTTTCAGCTTCCGTTTCCCATCTGTTAATAGGTAGTGTCATGGAAAAAGTTCGCATGTAACAATTATCTATTGCACCAGGATTTAACTTTGAAGCATGTTTAAGAAAGTTAGTAAAATCATTTTCGACCGCAATTTTAGCTAAGGTGAAATTGTTTAATAAAATCTTTTCTATAGAAAATGAATTAAAGTATTTATAAATAGAGAACAATCTTTCTTTAGGATCTCTAAGCATTGTTAAGCAGGTTGCGTTGTCAGGTATAATATGAAGTATTCTATTATCAAAATGACCAGAAAATAATTTTTTATTTATAATCATAGGAATAGTAGTTGTTAGTATATTGTTATGCCTAACCTCACACCTTTCCCCATCTGAAAAAGCTTGCTCTAAATGATAATTAACTGTCGAGCCACCCGTTTTAGGTATATGAAAAAAAACGATTGGCTTTGTTGATCTAGTAAACGGGCTCTCATCTAAGTGTGACGATATTAGATCTCCTGCACCCGAAATACTTTTCCACCTTTTAATGAACTCTGGCGAGCTCAAAAATTGCCTACGCATATGCTCTTTAGATATATAGCTTCTATTTAGATGAGATTGTATTACATCACTTGATTCAGGCTCTCTACCTAATATCCATCTGTATGCATGAACTATATCGTCGTATCGAATTTTTTCTAAAACGTCAGGCTTTGCTAAACTTTCATCACTGGACCAGTCGTCTTGATGTTGTTTCTTTCTCATTGGAAGATACTCTAATTTATTCTGTTATTATTAATTCACCAAATAAAAGTAACTAATAGCGAAACGCTGTACTCTCTAAAATTCATTCTCGATTAGCAGTTATAAAACTGACGATACCAAACAACAAATTCTTTTACTCCATTATCAATATTTGTTTTTGGAGTATAGCCTGTAGAATCAGATAGCCCTTTCGTGTCAGCCCAAGTTGCACGTACGTCACCGTCTTGCATTGGCATAAAGTTTTTCTTTGCTTTAATTCCCAGTGCATTTTCTAATGAGTTCACAAAATCCATTAACTTAACTGGTCCTCCATTTCCTATATTAAAGATTCGATAAGGTGCACTACTAGTAGAGGGAGTACCTGATTCCACGTTCCATTCATCTTGCTCTGTTGGGATTTTATCTTGAACTTTAATAATACCTTCAACAATATCGTCAATATACGTAAAATCTCGACTTAACTTCCCATTGTTATATATGTCAATCTGCTCGCCCTCGATAATTTTTTTAGTAAACTTAAATAAAGCCATATCAGGACGACCCCAAGGACCGTATACGGTAAAAAAACGTAACCCAGTAGTTGGAATTTTATATAAATGAGAATAAGTGTGTGCCATCAATTCATTTGATTTTTTTGTAGCTGCATATAAAGAAATAGGGTGATCAACGCTATTATCGGTTGAAAACGGCATCTTATTATTTAGACCATATACTGAACTGCTTGATGCATACACAAGATGCTTTACGTTATTGTAACGACACCCTTCCAAAACATTTAAGTGACCAATAAGGTTGCTATCGGCATAAGCTAATGGGTTATCAAGTGAGTACCTCACTCCGGCTTGTGCAGCAAGATGAATTACGATATCAAACTTCTCATTGTCAAATAAAGCAGGCATTGCAACTCTATCTGCAATATCCATTTTAATAAATGTGAAAGATGGATGTTCAATTCGTTTCAAACGTGCATACTTTAAAGCTGGATCATAGTAGTCATTGATATTATCAATACCGATTACTTGATGTCCTGCAGATGTTAATCTTTCTACAACTGCACTACCAATAAAGCCTGCAGAGCCTGTAACTAAGTACTTCATATGATACTCCTTTGAGAAAAAGTCCAGTATTTTAAATATTTAATAATATCAATGTGTTTTTGCAAAGCCATTCACAGTAAACATAAATCGCTATTCGACATTTGAAAAGATAGACTGTTGCACAACCCCTACCTCAGTTTTATTCTAATCAGTTACTCACAAATGAGTATTAAATTTACTTTATAAACTCCCACAACATTGTTAATTACAACTATATTTTTAAGTACATACCTACGTCAAAGCTTCGTCTATTAGTTATTATACTCAGTAATAAGCAACATACTTTCTAATACTTCGGATAGCTCAATGACTTTAAGCTCAGGAAACAGCTTTAATAATTTACTGTTATCACCCGTTATTTTTTTCACTTCATCGGCGCGTACAAATGCAGGATTAACGGTAACATTAATTTTGTAACCCGCTTGTGCTTCTAATTGTTCAACTATTTGCTTTAACGAATAGCTATTACCACTACACACATTAAATATTTCATTCTTAACATTAGACTCTAATAGTTTAGCGTAAGCATTAACTACAAAATCAACAGAAGAAAAGTCTCGGTACACGTCTAAGTTACCTAGTTCGATTTCGCTTTTATGCTGCTGAAAATGAGAAACTATTTTGGGCACTAAAAAGTGCTCAGCTTGTCCTACACCAGTGTAATTAAACGGGCGAGTGATGATTATTGGCAATTTTTTATAATAATTAGCCACCATTTTTTCCATGGCCATTTTGCTGCACGCATAATGATTTACAGGCTCAGGCGGTAATGTCTCTGAAATTAAATCAACATCGCTATTACCGTAAATATTAGCGCTACTGGCAATAATTATTTTTTTTACTTTGGCGTTAGATTTAAGAATACTTTGTAGTAAATTTTCGGTCCCTATTACATTCACACGATAAAACTCTGCGGCGTCTCCGTGCCCAACAAATGAAATAGCCGCTAAATGAATAATATAGTCAGGATCTACTTTATTAATTATATCAACCATACTGGTTACATCTGTGATATTCGTAGGGAATGTATCTTCCATAGAAGACGAGGTATACGTAGTGCCATATACTTTCATTCCTTGCTTTTCAAGATGCTTTTTTAAGTGGCGGCCTGTAAAGCCACCAATTCCAGTAATTAGAACTCGTTTGTTAAAATGAGAATCCAATTTCATTTCTCCGTAAGTCAGCCTTTACCATCATAGCGCAAAGCTCTTCTAGTGTTGTTTTAGGCGTCCAGCCTAGCTCTTTTTGAGCTTTTTCTGGGTTACCGATCAGCAATTCTACTTCTGCTGGGCGGTAAAATTTAGGGTTAACTTTAACTACAACCGCACCTGTTTCAACATTTTTTGCTACTTCGTCTTCAGCACTACCAGACCATTCAAGCTTTATACCTACTGCTTTAAACGACATAGTTACAAAGTCACGTACTGTTTCTGTACGGTTTGTACCTAGTACATATGTGTCTGGTTTTTCTGCTTGCAGCATACGCCACATACCTTCAACGTAGTCTTTGGCATAGCCCCAATCGCGTTTAGCATCAATGTTGCCCAGTTCTAGTACGTCTAATTTACCAAGCTTAATTTTAGCAACAGAATCTGTAATTTTACGTGTTACAAACTCTTGACCACGCAAAGGTGATTCGTGGTTAAATAAAATACCGCTTGTAGCAAATATATCGTAAGACTCACGGTAGTTAATTACCATCCAGTGAGCATACAGCTTAGCAACACCGTACGGACTTCTTGGATAAAATGGCGTTGTTTCTACTTGTGGAATAGCTTGTACTTTACCAAACATTTCAGAAGTAGACGCTTGGTAAAATCTAATTTTAGGATTTACTATACGAATTGCTTCTAAAAGATTTACAGGACCAAGTCCAGTAATTTCAGCTGTTGTAATTGGTTGCTCAAACGATACACCAACGAAGCTTTGCGCTGCAAGATTGTAAACCTCTGTAGCGTTTGTGCTTTGTAGTAATCTGATAGACGATGATAAATCGGTTAAATCATATTCTACTAATTCTAAATTTTCGTGTTTCTCAATACCTAATTCAGCTATGCGCCAAAAATTAACAGAGCTGGTACGTCTGTAAGTGCCATAAACTTTATACCCTTTTTCAAGAAGTAACTCTGCTAAGTAGGCGCCATCTTGACCGGTAATCCCTGTAACTATTGCTGTTTTCATGTTGTTTTCTCTTTAGAATAAATGGTATACGTAATTGATATATAATAGCTTTATATATCAATTATATATTTCATACGGCATTAACCCGCTTTACTTAAACTTGGAATTACCCTGTTAAGTAACATTAAAATGAATAAATATAGATCTATTTATCAATTTTTTGCACCAAGTTAAATAGCGCATTGGCTACATCGGTGCTCAGAGCTCGTAACTCTAAAGTAAGTTAAATTAACAAGCTTACGCATTAATTTATTAATGGTAAAATTCTATTCTCAATAAATTAAGTAGCAATATATTGCTATGCTTTAACTTATATTAATCTTTATCAAAACCATATAAATCTTCTAAGCGGACGATATCATCTTTAGCTATATACGACCCAGTTTGTACCTCTATCATTACTAGTGGAATACTGCCTGGGTTTTCTATTGAATGCACTGCACCAATAGGGATATACGTTGATTGGTTTTCGGTTATTAGCGATTCTTTATCGTCGCAGCGCACTTTTGCGGTGCCCGATACAACAATCCAATGCTCTGCACGGTGGTAATGCATTTGTAATGATAAACGCGCATGGGGCTTAATAGTCACTTGTTTTGACTTATAACGCTCACCGCGTTGTAGTAAGTTTATATGCCCCCACGGGCGGTAAACAGTTCTGTGTTGTACCGACTCAAGGCGCTCTTCGCGGTTTAGTTGCTCAACTACTTTTTTAACGTCTTGCACGCGCGATATATCAGCAATTAGTACGGCATCACTAGTTTCTACAACCACTAAATCACTCACACCGATTGTGGCAACAAGTTTATCGCGGGCGTCAATTAAGCAGTTTTTGGTATCTATGCTTTTAACATCACCACGTTTTACGTTTTGGTTTTCGTCTTTTTCTTTTACTTCCCAAATTGATGACCACGAGCCTACATCGCTCCAACCGGCATTAAGTGGCACCATTGCAGCGTGCTGAGTACGCTCCATAATGGCGTAATCGATTGAGTCGTCTGGGCATGTTAAAAATGTTTCAGCATCCACACGTATAAATTCTGAGTCAATTACTGCATTTTGTATTGCGGCTTTACATGCCGTAAGTATTTCTGGCTGGTGTTTTTCAAGCTCTTGAATGTAGGTACTTGCTTTAAATAAAAACATACCGCTGTTCCAAAAGTATTCACCCGACTCTACATAAGTGGTGGCGGTTTTTAAGTTTGGCTTTTCTACAAACTCTTCAACAAGTAAGCAGTCGCTGCCTTTAATTTTTTTACCGCTGCGTATATAACCGTAACCGGTTTCTGGCTTATCTGGTACTATACCAAAGGTCACTAACCGGCCGGTTTCTGCGCATACTTGAGCTTGCTTTATTGCTTCATGAAACGCGTTAATATCGGTAATAACATGATCAGCTGCTAACACAAGCAGTAACGGATCAGAACCTTTTTCAATGGCTTTTATAGCCGCTAAAGCAACCGCAGGTGCTGTATTTCGGCCTTGTGGTTCTAATAAAATATCACCGCCAAGTGCATCTATTTCATTAAGCTGCTCTGCAACAATAAAACGATGCCCTTTATTACAAATAATAGACGGAGCAAGTGTTTCTAGCCCTTTTAAGCGTAAAATGGTTTCTTGTAACATCGTGCTTTCACCAATTAACGATAAAAACTGTTTAGGATGCTGTTTACGTGATAATGGCCATAACCGTGAACCATTTCCGCCTGACATAATTACGGGTAAAATCATTGCTTTATCCTTTAATTTATAAACTTTTTATTCAATTCAGTTTGTTACTTAAACAGGTGTACTGGCTCTTGCAACTTTGCCTTTACCTAATAAGTGGTACACTTTACTTTGCGCTGATATAAAACAACTTTGCCCTGGATTTAACGTTATGCTGGTGCTCTGTTCAGTGGTTACGCTTACAGCCCCTTCAATAACAAATAAAATTTCTGCCGAGGTGGTCGTACACGCCACTTGTGATGTATTACTTTCTAAAGTAATAATACTTAGCTTAAAATCGTCAACGTCAGTATGATACGTTTGTTCGCACTCACTTATTTTTACAGCATTTAACGTTAGATCATTTTGCTTTTTAGGCTCAAACACGGTGGTATGTAAAAGCTCTTTAATATCAATATGCTTATGCGTTAAGCCACCGCGTAATACGTTGTCTGAGTTAGCCATTATTTCAAGGGAGGTGCCTTTTAAATAAGCATGCAATGTACCTGCATTTAAAAACATAGCCTCACCTGGCTGCAAAATAATATGATTAATTAAAAATGGGCTTAGCACCCCAATATCACCTGGGTACTCACTGTTAATATCTAACGCTAACTGCCATAGCTCTTTCAGCGACTCGGGGGCTGTATTTGCATTTAATCGCTGTTTAATATTATTTATTGCCTCATTAACCAACTCACTCGGTGTGGGGTGAGTCATTAGCTCATAATAAAAACTCTTAAGCCCACTTGAATCTAACGACTGGGTTAGTTTTTCAACAATAGGGGTGAGTTTAGGTCCTTTTATTAAGTTAAACAGCTGTATTATTTGGTCGTATTCACGAAAACCATTTAAAGCATGAAATTCGGTTATCGCATAAACAAGCTCTGGCTTATGGTTTTTGTCTTTGTAGTTTCGGTGCGGTGCCGACAAGGGGATTTTCTTTATGTTTTCTTTTTCCCATCCAGCTATTGCCTGTGCTTTATTTGGATGACTTTGAATAGACAACGGCGAATCGGCCGATAACACCTTAAATAAAAAAGACAGTTCGTTAGTAAACTTTTTAGCACACTTTGGACCTAGCACGGCCACCGGTTCGTTTGCAATTAACTCGCTTAACGGCATATGCTGTTTGTTATTTAAATTGACAAACGACACCGCCTTAGGGTGTGCTCCCATCCAGAGTTCTGCTAATGGTCGGTTGTCAGGGTTTTGATACCCATACAATTCGACCATGGTTTTAGGGCAACCCCAATCGTTATTAATTATGGGGTTTTCTAAATGATAAACTGTCATGCAGATAGCTCTTTATTAATAAAAACGACTTGGTACATTTTATAAAAGTACTTCCCACCACGTTTCGTTATCTAAATACCAATCTAGTGTTTTAGCAAAACCGGTTTCAAAACTCTCTGCCGGTACATAACCTAGCTCGTTATTGGTTTTTGTTGCATCAATAGCGTAACGACGGTCGTGCCCAGCGCGGTCCTCTACGTAGGTAATGAGCTGCTCGACGTTATTTGCTATAGCCGATTTAGCGTTCGGAAAACGCTTTGCAAGCGCTGGGTTTGTAGCAAACTTTTCACCCATTACTTTACACACTAGTTTAACTATATCTATATTTGCCCATTCGTTATTGCCACCAATGTTATAGTTTTCGCCAATACGCCCCTTTTGTAGTACCAGCTCTATACCACGGGCGTGGTCTTCTACGTATAACCAGTCACGAATTTGCTTGCCATCACCATATACCGGCAGCGGTTTATCATTTAGAATATTGGTTACGATTAAAGGAATTAACTTTTCGGGAAAATGGTACGGCCCATAGTTGTTAGAGCAGTTTGATGTTGTTACCTCAAGGCCATAAGTATGGTGGTACGCGCGCACTAAATGGTCACTCGCCGCTTTAGATGCTGAATATGGTGAATTTGGTGCGTAGGCTGTTTCCTCAGTAAAGGCTGGATCGGTAGCGCTTAACGTGCCGTAGACTTCGTCAGTGCTTACATGATGAAAGCGATGTACCGAAGGCTCATAACCAGCCTCTTTCGGCTCGTCTATCCACTTTTTTTTAGCTGCCTTTAATAAGCTATATGTACCAAGTATGTTTGTTTCTATGAATGCGTCCGGCCCAGTTATAGAGCGATCTACATGCGACTCGGCAGCAAAATGTACAATGGTGTTTAGCTGATACATATCAATTAGACTTTCTACTAATGCTGTATCGCAAATATCACCGTGTACAAAGGTCATATTTGGGTTGTTCTCTACTAGATCAAGGTTAGCTTTATTACCTGCATAGGTAAGCGCATCAAGCACTATTACTTTGTCTTTTGGGTGGTTAGCAAGCCAGTAATGAACAAAATTTGCACCGATAAACCCTGCTCCACCTGTTACTAGTAGATTTTTTACTGTCATTTTTTTTCCGCTTTATAAATTTCACTTTAAGTGTTTGACATTTAAAGTATTGTTATGCACCGATAGGGGCAAAGCCCTCAGTCCAATTCATTATTTGCCTACACTAGATAATTTTTCTTGCGCCTGCAATTGCTACTGTTTTTTCATTGTATTCTTGGTGATGATAATCTCTCATCGCTTTATGAGCTTTAGCCCAAACCATTTTACCACCGAGGACATAGAAGCCCTGCGCGCTGAACCGAGAAGTTACTAACGCCAGCAAGCTGTGCGTCTACAAGTAATAATTACTTCTCCTTCTCTTCTTTATGTCCTCTGTGGTAATAAAATCACTTTCATCGTTTATTTAAAAACAAATCTACCACCGAGAGCACAGAGGCGCTTCGCGCTGCACAGAGGAAAAGCTCTTCTCCTTTTCTTCTCCGTGTCCTCTGTGGTAGTAATAACCACTTAACCCTTGAATGGGCCTAGCCCAAAAAATTTTACCACAGAGCACACAGAGGCGCTGCGCGATGCACTGAGAAAGATCTTCTCCTTCTCTTCTCCGTGTTCTCTGTGGTAGTAATAATCACTTAACCACTTGAATGGGCTTAACCCAAAACAAATCTACCACCGAGGACACAGAGGCGCTGCGCGCTACACCGAGAAGATATTAATAACGCCAGCAAGCTGTGCGTCTACAAGTAATAATTACTTCTCCTTCTCTTCTTT
>NZ_JALNTP010000014.1:0-72614 GCF_023161805.1 Pseudoalteromonas sp. 1CM17D
TGTAGACGCACAGCTTGCTGGCGTTTAAAAGCAACGCTTTACCCTGATGTTAAACCCCTTCGCTAAAGCCATGAGAAGCTACGCTTCTAACGTGAGCAAGCTCAACGTCTACAAGTCAGATTAACTACTGTTTTAAAAACTTGCCTTGTGTAATAAACAGGTTTTCCTATATTTATTAAAATATATTAAGAAATGGCTCTCATGGTTTCTTCAACAAAACTATTAAAAGGTCGCTGCTCGTCTGCAAATAAATATTATTCAGTCACCATATGCTGCGTGCAAAGAGCCGATTTATTTGAAAACTTTGAGAATGCCTGTATAGCCGCTCGCGCGATCTTTTATATGCAAAAAAATGTTAATACTATTTGCTATACCGTAATGCCAGATCACCTTCATTGGCTTTTTCAGGTTAAGGCGCTCTCACTATCTGAGGTAGTTAGGCAGTTTAAAAGCTTAACAACCGTGAAGATTAATGCGCTTAGTGGTGATAAAGGTCCAATTTGGCAACAAAATTATTTTGATCATCAAATCCGCAATGAAAGAGATTTAATAATTCAGGCTCGTTATATTGTTGCAAACCCATTAAGAGCTGGGATTGTGCAAAAGATTGAACAATACCCTTTTTGGGATTGTATATATTTGAACGGCGGGGGTTGAGGGGATTATTTTTATTTTTCGTGAACAAGCATCGTGTACCAACGCCGGAGCTTAGCCCTAGTCTGTAGACGCGCAGCTTGCTGGCGTTTTAAAAGCAGCGCTTTTACCTAAGTGTAAACCCCTTTGCCAAGGCCATGAGAAGCTACGTTTCTAACGTGAGCAAGCTCAACGTCTACAAGTCAAACTAACGCCGGAGCTAACCTCTACCTTGTAGACGCACAGCTTGCTGGCGTTTAAAAGCAACGCTTTTACCCTGATGTTAAACCCCTTCGCTAAAGCCATGAGAAGCTACGCTTCTAACGTGAGCAAGCTCTACGTCTACAAGACAAACTAACGCCGAAGCTAAGCTCTGTGCCTACAGGCCACGAACTAAAATTTAGATAATAAAAAGGGGAGCTATGTTGCTCCCCTTTGTGCCTATAATTTTGATTTATTTAAGATCAAATCTGTCGGCGTTCATTACTTTTACCCATGCATTTACGAAGTCATGTACAAAACGTTCATTGTTGTCGTCTTGTGCGTAAAATTCGCTTAGTGCACGTAATATAGAGTTTGAACCAAACACTAAATCTATACGTGTTGCGGTCCATTTTATGGTGCCTGTTTTACGTACAACAATGTTGTAAACACCTGGCTCAGACGGTTTCCAGTTATTGGCCATGTCGGTTAAGTTTACAAAAAAGTCGGTAGAAAGCGCACCTACGTTGTCGGTAAATACGCCGTGTTTGCTGCCTGCGTAGTTTGTGCCTAACACGCGCATTCCGCCAAACAGTACGGTCATTTCTGGTGCTGTTAGGCCCATTAACTGGCTACGCTCTAAAAGTAGCTCTTCTGGCGATACGCTAAAGTCGCCTTTAAGGTAGTTTCTAAAGCCGTCGTGTACTGGCTCTAACGGTTCGAACGACTCGGCATCGGTCATTTCGTCGGTTGCATCGCCGCGCCCTGGCGCAAACGGTACAGTTACATCAACACCAGCTTGTTTTGCAGCTTGCTCTACAGCTGCTGTGCCACCTAATACGATTAAATCTGCAATACTGATAGGCTTAGCTAAACCTGCTTTAAATTTTTCAAGGGCGCTAAGTACGCTTGCTAGGCGCTCTGGCTCATTACCTTGCCAATCTTTTTGCGGAGCTAAACGAATACGCGCACCATTTGCACCACCACGGCGGTCTGAGCCACGGTACGTACGTGCGCTATCCCATGCTGTAGTAATTAAATCGGTTGCGCTTACGCCACAATCAAGAATTTGTGATTTTAGCTCGCTAATTTCGTCATCAGACAGGGTGTAGTCAACCGCTGGAATTGGGTCTTGCCAAATTAGGTCTTCGCTTGGTACATCTTTACCTAAGTAACACGCTTTAGGGCCTAAGTCGCGGTGCGTAAGTTTAAACCACGCGCGGGCAAACACATCAGAAAAATACTCAAAGTCGTTGTTAAAACGTTCAATAATTTTACGGTAGATTGGGTCTACCTTCATGGCCATATCGGCGTCGGTCATCATTGGGTTTAAACGAATTGATGGGTCTTCTACATCTACCGGCTTATCTTCTTCTTTAATATTTACAGGCTCCCATTGGTGCGCGCCTGCTGGGCTTTTAGTTAGTTCCCACTCGTAGTTTAATAGTAAGTGGCAGTAGCCGTTATCCCATTTTGTAGGGTGGGTAGTCCACGCGCCTTCTAGCCCCGACGTTACGGTATTGCGACCAAAGCCGCCTTCTTTAGTGCTGTTCCAGCCTAGGCCTTGCTCGTGTACGTCGGCCGCTTCTGGCTCTGGGCCTAAGTGCTCAGCTTTACCGTTACCGTGGGTTTTACCTACCGTGTGGCCGCCTACAGTAAGCGCTGCGGTTTCTTCGTCGTTCATTGCCATGCGAGCAAATGTTTCACGTACGTGCTGCGCGGTTTTTTGCGGATCGGGTATACCATTAACGCCTTCTGGGTTTACGTAAATTAAGCCCATTTGTACCGCAGCTAATGGGTTTTCCATGGTGTCGGGCTTTTCTACGTTGTCGTAACGCTCATCACTCGGTGCTAGCCATTCTTTTTCTGCGCCCCAGTAAATGTCTTTTTCTGGGTGCCAAATGTCTTCACGGCCACCGGCAAAGCCATAAATTTTTAAGCCCATTGATTCGTATGCCATGTTACCGGCTAAAATAAATAGGTCGGCCCACGATAGTTTGTTACCGTATTTTTTCTTGATTGGCCACAATAGGCGGCGTGCTTTATCTAGGCTTGCGTTGTCTGGCCATGAATTTAGCGGCGAAAAACGCTGGTTACCGGTGCTTGCGCCACCACGACCGTCTGATAATCGGTACGTACCCGCAGAGTGCCATGCCATGCGGATCATTAAGCCGCCGTAATGACCCCAATCGGCAGGCCACCAATCTTGGCTATCGGTCATAAAGGCTTTTAGGTCTGCTTTTACTGCGTCTAAATCGAGAGATTTGAATGCTTCGGCGTAGTCGAAGTCTGTGCCGTAGGGGTTTGATTTTGTGTCGTGCTGATGAAGAATGTCTAAATTTAGAGTATTTGGCCACCAATCTGTGTTTACTTTAGAAATAACTGAGTTACTACCGTGCATTACGGGACATTGACCCGATTTAGTGCTGCTCATTTTCAGCTCCTTACTTTAAATGAAGAGTTTAACTATTTTACTCAAGCCCCAGCGCTTACATTTAAAGTTGCACGCTAAGGTTTATTAATTTTGCGCATAATTTTTATTTACTGCTCAAACAATATAGACCCCTAATATTACATTCGCCAGCGTATTAACTTGAATTAAATCGATTGAAACCATTGGTTTAATGAATACAGTTTAAACACCACAATTAGTGTGATCGGATTAAATAGATAACGCGTAATGGTATGTGAAGGGTTTGAAAGTGGCTTTTAATTAAGCGCACATTGGAATACCCCCCTTCACCATGAAATTAAAGTTGTTTATAAAGGTGCATTACTAAGCCCAATGCACCTTTACTTTATAACTTATTGAAATCTATTTTGAATAATTAAGTAAATGTTCAGATTAACTTGATTATTATGACCACTCACTCCTGTTATTTCCCTGCGACAATTTATTGTTGTTTTAAGCAGTTTTGCCAGCCCACATTGGGCTGGCTTTTTTTTGCCTAAAATTTAAAATCCTTTAAGGCTGTGTGAACAGTTGTATGATTTTGTTAACTTGTTTAATGTTCAAAGCCAACACGCCCTAGTGCCAATAAGCCTTGCATGTTAAAGTGCGATTAGTCACTAATAATTAACTAGGCGTACCCATGCGTTTTTATATAACTATTCTATTTGTTTGTTTTGTTTCGCTTTTAAATACTGTTAATGCCCAAGAATCTGCTGCACCAACAGAAGAGCAACAGCAACAAGCGTTAGCGCAATTAAATGAGCCCATGTATAAACCGCTTTTAGAACGCTATATTCTTGATGAGTTAAAAGCCGTTCGCCAAGACCAACAACAATTACGCGAAGATGTGACAAAACAAGTTACACACGCCCAGTTAGATACCGCCGACAGAGCGCTTATTTACACCACCGACACTATTAATAACGTGTTTTTTATTATTACTGCTACGGCCTCTATTTTGGTTTTAGTAGGCTGGAACTCGCTGCGCGATGTTAAAAATAAAGTAGAAGACATAGTAAATACGCGTGTCAGTGTGATCACTGACGAGTACGAAGATCGCTTAAAAATTCTTGAAGAAAAACTGCGTGTACGCTCAGAAGAAATACTCAGTAACCAAGAGCGTATATCGGTCACTAACGAGGTGCACTCGTTATGGATGCGCGCAAACCTAGAAAGCGACTTTGCAAACAAAATTGAAATATTTGACGAAATTTTAAAACGTAAGCCAGAGGATGTAGAAGCCATTGCCTATAAAGCCGATGCATTATTAGAGCTAAACGAAACCGCCAAAGCCATTGAGTTATGTAACCAAGCCATTGATATAGATAGCGACTACGGCTATGCCTACTGGCAGCGTGCGTGTGCGTATGCACTTACACACAAACATGCCGATGCATTAGCCGATATAAAAATGGCCCTTGAATACTCGCCAAACTTACGTAATGAGCTACTACACGAAAGTGCATTTGCCAGCCTACACGACAACGACAGCTTTAATACCATAGTAGCGGGTAGCTAGAGTTTTGTGGGCGCGTTATTGGCGTAAAGTGCGAAGCCCACAATAGCAGTAGCAGCGGCTTTATGCCGCGAAAAAATTCAATATAAAACGCGAGGTATACTCGCTGCTACGTGGTTAGCCTATGCTTTCGTTTAAAAGTGATTATCTCACCACCGAGAAGTGAAGGAGGAGAGCAGGAGAAAAACTGGAGAAATAAATCACCATTCTCTGTGTAGCGCGAAGCGCCTCTGTGCCCTCTGTGGTGCAATTAATGAGTAGCAGCGGCTTTATGCCGCGAAAAAATTCAATATAAAACGCGAGGTAAACTCGCTGCTACGTGGTTAGCTCATGATTTCGTTTAATAGTGATTATGTCACCACCGAGAAGTGAAGGAGGAGAACAGGAAAAATTACTCACCACCCCCCATTGTTTCCTCTGTGTCTCTGTGTCCTCTGTGGTGAAAAACAAGTTAAGCCAATTATTCACAAAGAGGTTAAGAGACGCTGCGCTTTTAGAGCTAGAGAATAAGTGATTTAATAAATGATCACATAAGTAAGAATTCGGCCTACAAAACAGTATTTGAATTTAGTGTTAGACGCGCACTGCTTTTGTTTAAAAGTGATTATCTCACCACAAAGAAGTAACTCACCAATGCCTATTTTCTCTGTGTAGCGCGAAATGCCCTCTGTGGGGCAATTAATGAGAAAATACGCATCCCCCTGAGCAAACTAGGCGTCTACAGGCAAAATTAGCTACAGGGTAAAACTTGTATTCAGGTGTATATAATTATCGTTTAAAGTATAAATCGATGGCTTTGGTGAGGAGTTCGTCGAGTTGCTCTTCGAAGGTATCTATATCAATTTCAAAATGGTTTAAATAGGCCTTGGCTTGCACTCGCGATAGGTTGCGGTTTTTTACGCTGTATTGACGCTCATCTTTTTGTTTATCAAAACGTGGTAAAAACAAAAATTGCCCGTAATAAGGTGATTTAATATGCTTATTAGCATAACGACAAAAGTCTTCTATGTGTTCTGCGCCCTGCGGCCCTAAACACCCTGGCTCAACGCGGTACATTAAGCGAATTTTTTTGTCGTCTGCTAACTGCATAGTATGCCTTTTATAATTATCTAAAAAATAATACGCGGATTATTTTTCCGTCTTTTATTTGGTAGCTCGATACTAACTCAGAGCGTTTATCTACCACGTTTTCGTCTGTTGAACAGGTTTCTGATAGCTCGTGGTCTATTACTATGTCGCCGTGCACAATACGCTTTATTGGCGAGCTATTAATACACTTTAATTTTTTAAACATTAAGCCATAACGGGCTATTAGTTTTTCTTTTCCTTTAAATAATAGCTCATTAGGAAAAATATAAAACTCTACATCTTCATCGTACATACGAATAAATTGTTCAATATTACGTGCGTTATAGGCTTCTACTAGTTGCTCTACAACAGCAAGCGACTCGCGAGATTGCTTAGCTTTAGCTTGCTGCTTAGCGGTTAATGCCTCTTTGGCTTGCGTTACCGCTTTTTCTGCCTCGGCCACAGCTGCTGCTTTTTCTACTTTGTTTTTTGGTTTTTCTACCGGTTTGGGGGTTTCGCTACCCAGTACTTTTGAGTCGTCAGGTTTAGTAGTATCTACTGTTGGCGTTTTAAGCTCTGGGGCTTGGTACTCAAGCGTGTTTAACTTTTCATCTTTTGCTTTTGTTGGTGAATTGCTGGCTTGAGTAGAGCTTGACGCTTGCTCGGTACTTTTTTGCTCTTCTTGAGTCTCTTCGGTTTGCTCTGCTGCATAACTGATCAGGGCAACAGTGGCAATAAGCGAGGCAAAAATAATAGATAACGATTTCATAACTTTCCTAATATGAACATATAACGCTGTTAATGCTGCAACATAACAAATTTGAGCGTTTTCGGGTAGCAATTAAATGATTGTTATACACTTTACCAATACTGCTCAACCGTTATGTGCCCTGGGTCTCTGCGACGATTTCGTTTAAAGTTTTTGTCTAAAAGTAACTGTGTGGTGTCTTTTACCATTTGTGGGTTACCGCAAATCATAAATTGCGAATTACTCGGGCTTGGGGTTTTAGAAGCTTTACTAAATAGCTCGCCGTTTTGAATTGCTGTAGTTATACGCCCTTTTAGGCCTTGTTGTGGCTCCTCACGGCTTACAACCGGAATGTAGTTAAGTTGTGTAGGGTGTGCGTTTATTAGGGTGTGTATTAGATTTTGATAGCTTAAATCGGTATTAAAACGTACGCCGTGCACTAAATTAATCTGTGTGTATTTTTGCCATACCTCTTGTTGCTGCAAAATAGATAAAAACGGCCCTATTGCAGTGCCTGTACTTAGCATCCATAACTGCTCGCTTTGCGGTATTTCGTCTAAGGTAAAAAAGCCTGTGGCACGTTGCTCTATTAATACAGTGTCGCCTGGTTTTAATTGCGCCAACCTAGGCGATAATAAGCCGCCCTCTACATTGATAAGGTAAAATTCTAAATCGGGATTATTAGGCGCGTTTATATAAGAGTATGCCCGAGCAATACGTTTATCGCCCTCCATAATCGAGAGCTTAGTAAACTGCCCCGCTTTAAATGGCTCTACGCTTGCGTTTACTACCAGGCTGAAAAGTGTATCGCTCCACCATGTTACTTTTTTTACGGTTGCATCTACCCAGTTAGACATTGTCAACTCCATAGCTTAACGGTTAAACAACAAAAACAATAAATGGTTGTAATTTATACACTAGCATTAACTTAGTAAGAGTGACACTGGGTGTAGTGACTTTTTAAACATAGTGCTTTTACTTTGGGTAACATTGGTTTGATTAAAAAGGTGAGTAGCTGCGGCTTTATGCCGCGAAAAAGATTAATACCAAACGCGAGGTTAACCCTAGCTACGTGGTTAGCTCGTGCTGTGCAGACGCGCGTTGTTTTCGTTCATAAGTGATTTTTTTCACCACAGAGGAGTGAAGGAGAAGAGCAGGAGAAATGACTTACCAACCCCCATTGTTTCCTTTGTGTCTCTGTGCCCTCTGCGGTGCAATTAATGAGTAGCAGCGGCTTTATGCCGCGAAAAAAATTCAATATAAAACGCGAGGTAAACTCGCTGCTACGTGGTTAGCTCATGCTTTGTAGACGCGCGTTGTTTTCGTTCATGAGTGATTTTGTTACCACAGAGAAGTGAAGGAGAAGAGCAGGAGAAATGTTACCACCCCCCATTGTTTCTTCTGTGTAGCGCTAAGCGCCTCTGTGTCCTCTGTGGTGAAAAACAAGTTAAGCCAATTATTCACAAAGAGGTTAAGACACGCTGCGCTTTTAGAGGTAGAGAATAAGTGATTTAAAAAGTGATGAGCCAATCCCCGTGCTCTCTGTGTAACGCTAAGCGCCTCTGTGTACTTTGTAGTGGAATTCATGAGTAGCAGCGGCTTTATGCCGCGAAAAAATTTAATACCATACGCGAGGTAAACTCGCTGCTACACGATAAACACTATTCTCTAAACACGTCTTAAAAGTGGTTATGTCACCACCGAGGAGTGAAGGAAAAGAACAGGAAAAATGCCCCCCATTGTTTCCTCTGTGTCCTCTGTGGTGTAATCAATGAGTAGCAGCGGCTTTATGCCGCGAAAAAATTTAATACCATACGCGAGGTAAACTCGCTGCTACACGATAAACCCTATTCTCTAAACACGTCTTAAAAGTGGTTATGTCACCACCGAGAAACCATAAGAAGTAATATAACCAGTTCCCATGTTTCTCTGTGTAGCGCGGAATGCATTATGTGGTTAAATTAATAAGGAAATACATGCAGCCCTATAGACGCACAGCTTGCTGGCGTTTTAAAAGCAACGCTTTTACCTAGGGGTTACATAGCTCTTATTAAACTTTAATTAAACGAAGTAAATTTCTGTAAACTTATTTAGCTTTAACTATAAACAATAGATTAGGATTAACATTTCTCTAATGCATTAAGCATTAAGTGAATATAAAATTTAAACGCTTAAAGACTTAAAATACTTGGTTCTGTTCGTAATACGATTTTGGAGAAGACAATAAGAATGGAGTTATTATAGAATGAGAGGGGCCATACGCTGTTAAATTATAACTGTAACTCCTGAAAAGTGTAAAACTTAAATAATCACTACAAGCACTATATAAACCAAATAAACATTATATAAATTAATTTATACTCACTTAAACAATAAAATTAAAATTACTTTTATTAATATAAAAAGCAAAAAAAGAAGTGATAAATAGAGTTAATAAAGACTATTTTGTAGACAACTCAACTTCTACGTTTATATGCTCGCCTAGGCTAGAAAGATCTTTACTTACTAAATATTTAACTAATAGAAGAGTATTTTTGAAGTCTATCTCACGAAATTTTAGCATATGTTTTACCATTAATTTAAAATAAACATAGCAATGAGAATTGAAAGTTTTCTTTAAAATTTTTCTTTGCTCTGAATCTAATGGAATATTCTCTAAAATCATCGCTGTTGCCAGAGCTTTACTTCCCATAATGTTACATGAACCTACAAGGTCCCAGCTTATGTTCGAAAAAAACATATTTACACCCTTGCCGCATTTTGTGATGTCACAAGGGTAGTACGCAACTTTATCAGCATTAGAACACAACAATAGCCACATTAGTTCATCTTCACCTGCAAACCTTAGTTGGTCGCAAAATAATACCTCAGGAAATTTACTCAGCCTGTACATAACTGTCGATGTTTGCGATAAATATTTATTGTACATTGACTGGATAATAACAGGTGAATCTATTAAAAATTTAGACTCGCCTACTAAAAAGTGGCTTAAATCGCGCTCCATTTCAGGAATATCAGTATTCCAATTAGAATCATAGAAGCCATCTCGATCTGTATTGCCAAAATAAAAGCTAGCACCTAAGTCGAAGGCCTCTAATGCTAAAGTGCTATGGCTTACACCCCATTGATCATCCGAGTCTAAAAATGCAACATAATCTACTATATTGCAAAGCTTAGTTTGAATATATTTTAATGCTGTATTTCTAGCTATAGCTGGTCCAGAATTAGTTTTGTGGTAAAGGCTAATTAAATGTATATTTTTTGGTAAAGTAGGCAGGAGTGCCAATTCTTCAGAAAGTGAAAGAGGAGAACAATCATCAACAATAACAACATAGTAAGTTATTTTACTTAAACTTTCTTGCTCAATTATAGACTTGAGAGATTTTAACAATATTCCTTTATCTCGTTGATAAAATGGTATTACGACCCCTATACTATGCATAATAATTCCTATAAATCATCCATGTATTTAATCAATTCACTTAATTATTTGCACAAAGCCAAATTAATTATTTTTGTATGAACTAATTAATATTTTTATATTAAGTTTGTTATTTAAACCTTTAACGATTAAAAATAATACTAATTTTTAACCGTTGAAGCAATAAAACATTGCTAAAATAGCGATAGTTTTTAATTTATTGCTAGCAATCAGTAAAAAATGATTAGCTTAATAAGAATAAAAATTATTTTATATTTATTCTTATTAACTTTAATTTCGGTACAGCCACCCAATAAAGTAAGCAACTAAACTGAAAACTTACGAATAAAAGCTATTGTTCCCTATACTAACTACTAGCTAATTTATCCATTGCAGTTAACGGCATAATAGTAAAACCGTGGGGACTAAATACCTATAAATTATTTTCCCATTCTTACAAAGGGACACCATCATGAGCTTAGTGGTTATTTGGGGTATAATTTTAACCCACAGCCCCCTGCTGCTTGTAAATTTATAAAGATTATTAATAATACCTAGAATCAAATGGTCTATCAAAGAACTTCTTGGATAATTTTTTATAGGTTGCTCAAATTCCTTACTGTCAATAAGTATCTATTAGCTTAGTTGCTTGTATCCCCTCTTCTTTCCTCCTACAAACGTATATTAGAAGCTGCAAAGTTTTATTGTTACGCTTCAGCGAGTGTTAGGCATGACTGTGACAGACCTGAAGCGATACTTTTTACTATTAGTGGGCTTATACGATATAAATTTGTTGTGATGCTTACAATGCAATCATTGAAAAAGTGAAGATGCTCAGACAAATGGTAGTAGTGCAAATCAACTCTGAGCAAGCTCTACGTTTACAATATCAACATTAACACCTAAGCTGAGCCTTCCCCAATATCCGCAAAGCTTGCTGGCGTTTTAAAAGCAACGCTTTTACCCTAGTGTAAGCCCCTTTGCTAAAGCCATGAGGGACTACCCTTCTAGCGTGAGCAAGCTCAACGACTTGTATCTCTCATTGATAAATGATTAGCTATCATTTATCACATCGAGTTCAGTGAGCTTGCCTCGACGTCTACAAGTCAAGTTAACGTCGGAGCTACCCCCTGTAGACGTGCATTGCTTTTGTTTAAAAGTGATTATGTCACCACTGAGAACACCGAGAAGATAATGAGAAGTGATGAGCCAAACCCCGAATTTTCTAATATGTAGCGCAAATCGCCTCTGTGTACTTTATGGTGGAGTTAATGAGTAGCAGCCGGCTCTATGCCGCGAAAAAAAAAATTAATACCAAACGCGAGGTGAACTCCAGCTACGCGGTTAGCTCGTGCTGTGCAGACGCGCAGCTTGCTGGCTGCTTTAAAAGTGGCGCTTATATAGGCATAAAAAAAGCCGCATAAAATGCGGCTTTGGGGGTTTAGTCTCACTTCACTTTGGGCGTGTCTCCAAAACTTAGTGAATACGTTACCAAGGAACTGTTTGCTAATTTAATAAAATTGCGTTTATTAAATAGACTCTAAAGCAATTTTAACCATTTCGTTAAATGTGCTTTGGCGCTCATCTGCAGGTGTTGCTTCACCGGTGATCACGTGGTCACTTACGGTAAATAGTGCCATTGCGTTAGCACCATACTCTGCAGCTACACCATATAAACCTGCTGTTTCCATATCTACAGCTAGTACACCTAGTTTATCTAGGTCTTTGTAGAATGTGTCGTCAGCTTGGTAGAAGGTATCGGTAGTAAATACGTTACCTACCTTTGCTTTAATGCCTAGGTCTTTAGCGGCGTTAACACCGTTTAAAAGTAGGTCAAAGTTAGCAATTGCTGAAAAATCGTAACCACGAACGCGTGCACGGTTTACGTTTGAGTCGGTGCTTGCGCCTTGTGCAAAAATTACGTCGCGAATTTTAATATCTGTACCAATACCACCACAGGTACCAATACGAATAATATTTTTTACGCCAAAGCTTACAATTAACTCACGCGCATAAATAGACATAGATGGTATGCCCATGCCCGAACCCATAATACTTACAGGTTTACCTTTGTATGTGCCTGTAAAGCCGTACATGTTACGTACGCCTGTTACTTGTACTGCATCATCTAAAAAGTTTTCAGCAATGTATTGTGCACGAAGCGGATCGCCCGGCAT
Organism: Pseudoalteromonas sp. 1CM17D; assembly: GCF_023161805.1. Classification (NCBI taxonomy): domain Bacteria; kingdom Pseudomonadati; phylum Pseudomonadota; class Gammaproteobacteria; order Alteromonadales; family Pseudoalteromonadaceae; genus Pseudoalteromonas; species Pseudoalteromonas sp. 1CM17D. The sequence goes on from NZ_JALNTP010000014.1 coordinate 12,217, forward strand.
TAATACTGTTTCAGCGAAGTCACCAACGTTTGCACTAATATGCGGAGTACTCATTAATTGTTTTCCTTTTTATTTAGGCGCGTTTAGCTTATTTAAAAAGCCGTCACCGTATTCAAGTGCAGGTAAGTTAAACCACTGTGCAAGGGTTTGGCCTATATCTGCAAAGCTATTGCGCTCGCCAAGCGGGGTATTTTGCATGCCCGGTTGATAAGCTATAACTGGTACATATTCGCGGGTGTGCTCTGAACCTGGAAAGGTTGGGTCACAGCCGTGATCTGCAGTGATCATTAACACGTCATCTGCATTTAATTGGTTTAGTATAGTTGGTAAGTAATCGTCAAATTCTTTTAACGCTTTTGCATAACCAACTGGGTTGCGACGGTGGCCAAACTTTTCGTCAAAATCAACTAAATTGGTAAAAATTAAGCTGTTATCTGGCGCACTTGCTAATACTTCGCTGCTTTTTTCAAGCAAATTCATCAGCCCTGGGGCTTTGTGTTTTTGGGTAATGCCTTGGTGTGCATATATATCTGCAATTTTACCAATGCTTATTACTTCACCGCCGTGTTTAGATAGTACATCTAATAGGGTCGGTGCTGGCGGCAATACTGAATAATCGCGACGATTACCAGTACGGGCAAAATCTGCGTTGCTTGTGCCTAAAAATGGCCTAGCAATAACACGGCCTATATTTAGTTTATCAAGTAATTCGCGGGCAATTTCACACACTTCGTAAAGGCGCTCAAGGCCAAAAGACTCTTCGTGTGCGGCAATTTGAAACACGCTATCTGCAGAGGTGTAACAAATTGGTTTGCCTGATTTTACATGCTCTTCGCCTAGCTGCTCTAATATGGTGGTGCCTGATGCATGGCAGTTGCCTAAAATGCCAGGTATACCGGTAGCGGCTATAAATTCGTCTACAAATTCTTGTGGAAAACTCGGCTGTGTTTTAGGGAAGTAGCCCCAATCAAATAACACAGGTACGCCGGCCATTTCCCAGTGCCCTGATGGCGTATCTTTACCGCTTGAAAGCTCTTTTGCATAACCCCATGCACCTTGCGATGCTTGACGATCAGAAACTAAACACGTTTCACCGCCCGCGGCTTCACAGGCATCGATTAAACCTAATTTAGATAAATTAGGTAACGATAACGCTTTACCCGTTTCGTCGTGGTATGCTTTTAATAAGTGGGCGAGTGTATTTGCTCCAACATCACCAAATTTGTCTGCATCGGGTGCTGCGCCTATACCTAGGCTGTCTGCCATTAAGATGATTGCTCTTGCCATGTTGACCTCACTTTGCTTCTAGGTGGTTACTTTATCCGCTGATCGAATTTTCCGTACAGGACATAAGTCCTGTTTCATAAAAGCTAAACATTATAAATTTGCGTTCTTAAGCAAAGCAAAAGAGATTATTCGTGTCTTTTTTGCTATTGTGATCAACCAAACAACTTTTCCTTTCTGTGTGGGTGAGAACTTTAGTGACACGAACTATTATAGCTATTGCTGGCGCATCAGCGTCGGGCAAATCTCTTTTTAGCCAAACTATTTACAATGAGTTGGTTAATGAGCTTGAACCAGGCGCTATCGCCATTATTGAAGAAGATGCTTATTACAAGGATCAGTCGCATTTGCCTATGGAACACCGTACGCAAACTAACTACGACCATCCTGATGCATTTGAACATGAGTTAATGCTTGAACATTTAACTCAACTTCGTAGTGGTAACTCTGTCGAAGTACCTACTTATGATTATGCACAACACACACGAAGCGATGAAACTCGTCGCGTTGCTGCAGCTAAAATTTTAATAGTAGAAGGTATTTTATTATTAAGTGATAAAGCACTTAATAAAGAATTTGATATTAAGGTATTTATAGATACACCCCTTGATATTTGCTTAATGCGTCGTATGCAACGAGACATGGAAAAAAGAGGCAGAACATTACAATCTGTTGTTGAGCAATATCAAGCAACTGTTAGACCGATGTTTTATCAATTTATTGAGCCTTCAAAGCATAACGCTGATTTGGTTGTGACTCGAGGCGGAATGAACCGCGTTGCGATTGATATTATTAAAAGTAAAATTAAGTATTTACTACAAGAATAATAACGGGAAACATCTGTATGACAACATTTATGAGCTTAGTAGGCATGTTTGTACTACTAAGTATTGCTTTTGCGGCTTCGACTAATCGTAAAGCAATAAACTTACGCACCGTAGCGATAGCCTTTGCTATGCAAGTAGTTATTGGTGGGTTTGTACTGTTTTTTGAAGCAGGTAAAAATGTGTTAGCAAGTATGTCTAGTGCCGTCTCTTCGGTAATTAGCTTTGCAAACGACGGGATTGGGTTTTTATTTGGCCCACTTGCATCGCAAGATACACTCGGTTTTATTTTTGCTATTCAAGTTTTACCGGTCATTGTGTTTTTCTCAGCACTTGTTGCTGTGCTTTACCACATTGGCATTATGGATTGGATAATTAAAATTCTGGGCGGCGGTTTACAAAAACTATTGAAAACCTCTCGCACAGAGTCGCTCTCAGCAACGGCTAATATATTTGTAGGCCAAACTGAAGCACCCTTAATTGTTAAGCCGTTTATAGCAACCATGACTAAGTCTGAGTTGTTTGCAGTAATGGTAGGTGGCTTAGCCACGGTAGCAGGCTCTGTAATGGCAGGTTACGTAATTATTGGTGTAGAGCTTAAGTATTTAATTGCCGCTAGCTTTATGGCTGCACCAGGTGGGTTTTTAATGGCCAAAATGATTGTGCCAGAGACCGAAACACCTAAAGATACGCTTGCTGATTTAGACACCGATGAAGACAAGCCAGTTAATGTTATTGATGCAGCAGCATCAGGCGCAGCTAACGGCATGCATTTAGCGCTAAATGTGGGCGCAATGCTATTAGCTTTCGTAGCATTAATAGCATTATTAAACGGTTTACTAGGCGGTATTGGTGGGTGGTTTGATTACCCTACTTTAACGCTACAAGAAATTTTAGGTTATGTATTTGCTCCTGTTGCATGGTTACTTGGCGTACCGTGGGATGAGGCAATCATAGCAGGTAGTTTTATTGGTCAAAAGTTAGTAGTAAATGAGTTTGTTGCTTACTTAGACTTTATAAATTATCGCGATACGTTAAGTGCGCACACTCAAGCAATTGTAACATTTGCGTTATGTGGGTTTGCTAATCTATCGTCGATAGCTATTTTACTAGGTGGATTAGGCGGTATGGCGCCTAGTCGGCGAAAGGATATCGCACGCTTAGGGCTCAGAGCAGTGTTAGCAGGATCTATGGCTAACCTTATGAGCGCAGCAATTGCTGGGTTTTTCCTCTCGCTAGCTTAGAAACTTAATGAGATGAACACCGGTGTTGCAAAACAAGAAGATAGTACTTTAAGGGGTTAAAGCACTATCTGACTTGAACGATACTTCACCAAGGGCCGCAAGGCCCTTTTATCGTTTTAGGGCCCTTATAAATATATTCTTCCTGTTAAAAACAACTTTCTCTTTCTTACCTTTAAGTACATATATGCGCATGGTTTTTTATATTTTTGCGATAAATTTGTATTATTGAAAAGTGGTAAATTATAAATTTTAGGCCACACTTAGGTTTATCCTAATGTAACCTACTGTTTTATTGATGCTCTACCTTTAAGCACACTCATAAAATAGCCGCTGTTGATAAGACGATTTATATAAATGCGTAAACTTTTATTAGTATTGTTGTTTGTTTTTTTTAATAGCTACGCAAGCTCTGACCCTCTTTTAGTTGTCACGGAACTCTCGCCACCCGATCAAATACTTGTTGATGGAAAAGTGACAGGCAAAGGCACTGAGTTTATAAGGGCGATTTTTGCAAAGGCTAACCTAACGCCCGACATACAAATGTATCCATGGGCGCGAGCATTTAGACTTGCCAGCACTATTCAAAACACCTTTATTTACACCATAGCGCGCACCAAAGGGCGAGAAAACAACTTTCATTGGATAGGCCCAGTTTCGCATTTTGAGCTTGCTTTTGTTGCGCTTAAAGAGCGTGACGACATAATTATTAACAATACTGAGGAGGCAAAAAAATACAAAATAGCGATGCAACGTAACGACTTTTCTACTGATATATTAACCAACTTGGGGTTTGAGGTTGTGCTCACCACCGATATACAAAAATCGTATGCGTTACTGGTTGCTAAAAAAGTAGACTTAATTGTTGATGACCCCGAACTTATACATCAAATAAGTCAGTATTTGCCCACCCCTGACGCTGAATTTAAAGCCATATATAATGTAGAAGAACTCAAGGTAGATGCCTATTTGGCAGCAAATAAAAACACCGATATGCGCTATATAAACGCGCTACAAAAAGCCTTTTACACACTTAAAAATACCCAAGGGCTACCCTAGCACCTAAGCTAAACCTTACTTATTTAAGCGCAATTTTAACGCTTAGTTACGTTAATTAGTGCCTAAGTAATGAAGTCTAAAATAGGGGCTTAGTTATTAATTATTGCTATATGGCGCTATGAACGAATCGAGACTGCGCTCTTGTTTTAGCACTTTAAAGGCACGTTGAAAGCGATCTACTATGTGCTGCGGCACCGCTTTATTAAACGCTAAATAATTATCTTTAAGGTCGTTACTTACAGGTAGCTCAGTAAGTTGCTCTACATCAAGTAAGCTCACGTTATAAGGCTTTAATTGGTTATAAATAACGTGCTCCGAGCCTAAAATAAGATCTATTTTATTGTTTATAAAAAGCTGAATATATTGTTGCTCTTCACCAAACGTCATTAAGTTTTGCCCATTTACAAACCCTATTTTTTTGACCAATGATTGATATATATCTCCCCTTACCATGCCTAACGAATAAAGAGTGGTGTCGTTAAGGGTATTTACAGTGACATCAGGACGGCTTTTTAACTTATAAAAATAAGTTCGTGCAGTAGTTAACGGGCCAAGCCAATTAAATAAAGGAATTCGGTTAGTATGTTGCGCCATTGAAAAAATGGCTGAATAAGGCTTTTTATGCACAAGCATTGCGGCACGCTTCCAAGGCATGACTTTAAAGTCGCACTCTACTTCTGCTTTAATACACAGTGCGTTGACTATATCGTAGTTAGCGCCAACAAGTTGACCGTGCTCGTTTATAAAATTATAAGGTGCAAACTGATCTGTATAAATAACTAACTTAAAATGGTTTGCATAAGTAAACGTGCTAAAGAAGAAACAAGCAATAAAAGGAAAGAGTTTTAGAATAACCGCACCACTACATTAATTTATATTATTAAATGATAGATGGCGCTATTTTACAGTCAAATTTTAGACACAAAAAAAGCGCCTTAAGCGCTTTTTTTTATTTTTACTTTAAAAGTAAAAATTATAACGGAGTGATGTTATCCGCTTGAGGACCTTTTTGACCTTGTGAAAGAGTGAACTCTACACGTTGGCCTTCAGCTAAAGTTTTGAAACCTTCGCTTTTGATTGCTGAGAAATGTGCGAAAACGTCTGGACCGTTTTCTTGCTCGATGAAACCAAAACCTTTAGACTCGTTGAACCACTTAACTGTACCTGATACGATGTTAGACATTGTAATATCCTGATATAAAAATAAAAAATATGCTCATAAGAGCGGGTGTAGCAAAAAATGAGATGGTACTTAAAAACTTCAGGACGGTACTACAAGTATTACTTATACAACAACGAAATAAAGATTTATAAATTACATGCTTTCTTTCTAGCTGCGGTCTACTATATAGAGTTAACTATTTATGTCAAGCCTTTATAGTAATGCAGGCAATAAATAGTGTTTGTGCTTAGCCTTTAATAACTCCCGTGGCTAGCCTATAGCTTAACCCCTGCGCGGCTTTAATAGTTAACTGGCCAATTAAAACAATGAACTATTTAATCTTTAGTTTTTAAAACGGCGGCAATGAGTACAGCTAATTTAACACCTACTCACCATTTAGATAAAACGTATTCAGCCATGATACACGCCTTACAATTTACCCTGTGTATACAAACAGCTGCACTTTGCAGTTGTACACAAAAATAGATAAGCTACTGCCACTTATCTATTTAGCGTTGGAGTGTGTTTTGCTAAATAAATGCTTTATTTCGTCTGTTGTTTTTTTATCTGGGTGTTTAATGCCATTACAATCTTCTTTTGCTAAGCCTACACTGTCTCTTGAACAACAATTGGGGCAAAAACTAATACTCGATTTGCGCTATTTTTGTCAGCAAGGGTCAAGCAAACAATGCAGAACACCGGTTACTACCCTACCTGATGAACTAGCAGCGGCCATTACTAAGCATAATATTGGTGGTGTAATTTTATTTTCTGAAAACACCCAATCTATTGAGCAAACCATTACCCTTAATAGCCAATTACAAGCTGCGGCGAGTAAATCAAGCTCAAAGCTGCCGTTATTTATTTCGATAGACCAGGAAGGCGGCCGAGTAGCGCGTTTACCACGCGATGTAGCCACTTCATTTACTGGTAATATGTCTATTGGTGCAACTTATAAAAAGTATGGCACTCAATACGCAACCCAAACTGCCACTGTTATAGCTAAAGAGCTTAATTCGTTAGGTATTAATGTTAACTATGCCCCTACGGTAGATGTAAACATGAACCCCGACAATCCGGTAATTAATGTGCGCTCGTTTGGTGAAAACCCAGCGCTTGTCAGTAAGCTAGGCGCAGCACAAGTGGCAGGATTTGAGAGCAACGGCGTTATTACATCGTTAAAGCATTTCCCAGGGCACGGCGATACTAACGTAGACAGCCACACAGGGTTACCACAAGTAAATCACTCCAAAGAAGACATATATCAACAAGATTTAGCTCCCTTTGAACACATAATTGCCACGCAAAATCCAGGTATGATTATGACGGCGCATATTCAATACCCACAACTCGATAACAGTACGTTTGTAAGTGTTGATGGCAAAAGCATGATAAAACCCGCCACTATGTCGCGTACTATAATTACTGACATTTTAAGAGGGGAGTTAAATTATCAAGGTGTGGTGGTAACCGACGCTTTAGATATGGCCGGCATTAGTCACTTTTTCACCCCAACCCAAGCGGTAATCAATACCTTTGCAGCAGGCGTTGACCTAGCGCTTATGCCAATAGAGATCAGAACACCGGCTGATTTAAACGCACTCGACAAACTTATGGATGAATTAGTCGCATCTGTTAATAATAAGCAGCTCAGTAAAGACGAAGTGGCTCAATCGGCTGCGCGTATAACCGCTTTAAAAAATAAATTTAAATTAACCACACAGCTAGACCCATTAAGCACTTTGGCTAAAGCAAAAGATATTATTGGCTCTCAAGCACATCGCAAAATAGAAGCTGAGCTTGCCGTAAATGCTATTACTGAGGTTAAAAATAACAATAATGCATTGCCTCTTAATTTAAGCAAAGGGCAACACATCCATATTATTATGCCCGATACCCGAAAATGCATAGCCATGCAGCAAGCGCTTAGCGCTATAAGTACTGCGGCGCTTAAATATAGTTGCAGTAGTTTACAAGGGTTTGACCCTGTAAAGGCGCGTAGCTTAATTAAAAATGCAGATGTTGTTATTGCAGGCAACGCTACGCCTAATCAAAGCGCTGTAGAGATTGGAGGAATGGATGATTTGAAAGACGACCCTCGCTTTGCACTCAACACCGCTGAGCAACCTAAAGCGCTGTCATCTTTATTGGATATAGCTGCATCAGTGAATAAAAAAACAATATTTATAAGTTTGCGTGCCCCCTACGACATAGCGCAGTTTGGTAGCAGAGCTAATGCAGTTCTTGCTTCTTATGCGTATAATATAGATACAGATAAAAACAATGCTGTTGCGGGGCCTGCGTTTACAGCGCTTGCTAAGGTATTGTTAGGCAATGCACACGCTCATGGCGTGCTTCCAGTTACCATAAAATAATAATAACAAGGGATAAAAAATGAAACTGAATTGCGATTTAGGCGAAAGCTTTGGCGCATGGAAAATGGGATTAGATGATGAGGTAATGCCTCATATTGATATGGCAAATATTGCGTGTGGTTTTCATGGTGGAGACCCAGATGTAATAGCCGATACGTTGTATTTAGCAAAGCAGCACAATGTACAAATAGGTGCGCACCCAAGTTACCCCGACCAACAAGGTTTTGGCAGGCGCTCTATGGCCCTTAGCGCGCAAGAACTGACCAATTGCTTACATTACCAAATTGCTGCCCTTGATGGCATGGCTAAAGTACAAGGCTTAACACTTAGCTATGTTAAGCCACATGGTGCTTTATATAACGACATGATGAAAAACGATCATATTTTACAAACAGTTATTACTGCTATAGCACACTACCCTGCACCATTAAAGCTTATGCTGTTAGCCACAAAAGACTCTGCAAAACACACCTTTGCCGCCAATAGTTTAGGTGTAGATCTTATTTTAGAAGCCTTTGCTGATAGGCAATATACAGACGAAGGGCATTTAGTATCTCGCCACCTTGATGGCAGCGTTCACGACAAGCCAGCACTTTTAGCACAAGTAAAACAGCTATTATCCGACGGCTGTGTAACCACTCGCTCAGGAAACACTCTGAACTTAAATGCCAACAGTTTGTGCGTGCATGGCGATAACGCAGCCGGTATAGCTCTTATTAAAGAAATTAAATCACTGTGTGTATCAGCAACCTAACCTTGCTTTTAGCTCGTTATTAAGCCTCAAGCTACAAAACGCGTGTTTGTTTCACTTTAAAAATTTTTAGCTGTAAAGGGGCTTTACAGCTTTAACCTCCATTTAGTTCAATCATGTACAACCTAATATCGCTTTAGAAATAGCGCATCAACACAGCATAAGTTACACAGCACAAGTCACACAGCGCAGTAATACATGGCGTTGCATATAAAAAATTTAACGCAGTAAGCCCGCTATTTATTACTATAAAGTAACCATGCTTTACTTAAACCGGTATTAAATTATAGTTTCACCGCATCGCGCTTTTCATCCCTTCCCTACTGACATATAACTACATATACAAAAACCACAACAGGGAATACAAATGAAGACGCTTTTAGCACTTAGTTTAAGTAGCAGTTTATTACTTGGTAGTAGCCAGTTAGCTTTTGCAAAGGACAACACATTACAGCTACAAGATGTGTTTAACCTTGAATACGCCAATCAAATTGATATAGCAGACGATGGTAAAACGGTGTACTTTGTACGTAACCGTATGGATATAAAAACGGACCGTAAAGTCAGTAATATTTGGTCAGTTGATTATAAAACTAAACAACTGCAACCGCTTACCTCGGGCGTGCATATGGATCACTCCCCAGTACTATCGCCAGATGGGCAACGCCTTGCGTTTATATCTAACCGCGATGGCAGCAGCCAAATTTATATGAAGTGGCTTAAAACAGGTGCTGTAGCAAAAATTAGTAACCTAACCAGCAGCCCACGCGCAATTACCTGGCATCCCGACTCTCAGCAGCTTATTTTTAGTATGTTTGTACCAAGTAGCAGTGCACCACCTGTTAACTTACCTGGTAAGCCTAAGGGCGCTACATGGGCCGAACCTGCTAAATTTATAGACGATGTATACTACCGTGCCGACGGAGGCGGTTATAGCCAAAAAGGTTTTAGCCAATTATTTGCAATAGATGCAAATGGCGGTAATGCAAAGCAGCTCACACACGATGAGTTTAATAACGCCGGCGAAGTAAGCTTTAGTAAAAACGGCAACAGCCTTTATTTTTCGGCCAATCGGCATGAGCAAAATCAACTAAAGCCCACTAATAGTGAAATATACCAGCTTGATTTAAGCACCTTAAAAATTGCTGCCATTACCAACAGAAACGGCCCTGACCAACAACCTAAAGTATCTCCCGATGGGCGTTACTTGGCCTTTACAGGGTATGATGATAAACGCACCAATTACGAAAACACGCAGCTTTATATTCGTGATTTAAAAACGGGCGATACAAAAAGCCTAACCCCTAATTTTGATAGAAGTGTGGGGCAAATTAAATGGAGTGCCAATTCAAAAGGGGTTTACTTTAGCTACGCAGACGAAGGCCAAACAGCCCTTGCCTACCAACCACGCAGTGGTAAGCGTAAAGTTCTCACCGAGCAAATAGGTAGCGTTGCGTTTGGTCGTCCTTATTCAGGCGGCGATTTTGATGTAAGCGAAGATGGCGAAATTGCTTTTACACTTGCCGATACTCAGCGCCCTGCAGATATAGCCACTATAAAACGAGGCAAAACTCGTCGCCTCACTACACTCAATGCCGATGCGTTAGGCGATAAAGAACTTGCCAACGTAGAAGAGATTTGGCTTAAATCGAGCCACGACCAGCTGCCAATTCAAGGTTGGATTGCATACCCACCTGGGTTTGATAAATCAACAAAATACCCACTTGTTTTAGAAATTCATGGCGGCCCTGTGGCCAATTATGGCCCTCACTTTAGTACCGAGGTGCAATTATTTGCAGCCCAAGGGAACGTGGTTTTATACATGAACCCACGAGGCAGTGATTCATACGGTAAAACGTTTGCCCAAACAATTCATCATAATTATCCAGGTAACGATTTTGACGATTTAATGACCGGCGTTGATGCGCTAATAGCGAAAGGCTTTATTGATGAGTCTAAACTATTTGTAACAGGTGGCTCTGGCGGTGGTGTATTAACCGCATGGATTGTAGGGCACACCGACAGGTTTGCAGCAGCAGTGGTGGCTAAACCCGTGATTAATTGGATCAGCTTTGTACTAACTGCCGACTTTTATCCATTTTTTGCCGATTACTGGTTCCCAGGTAAACCTTGGGATCATATTGAGCACTACATGAAACGCTCACCTATTAGCTATGTAGGTAACGTAACAACGCCCACTATGCTTTTAACAGGGGAGGCAGATTACCGTACCCCTATTTCTGAAACCGAGCAGTTTTATCAAGCCCTTAAGTTGCAAGGTGTTGATACCGCCATGGTGCGTATTCCTAATGCATCACACGGTATTACGGCGCGCCCTTCTAATTTAATGACCAAGGTAGCCTACATTCAATGGTGGTTTGATAAACACTCAAACAAAAAATAAGTTCCGTGTTTAGGTTTAAAAATAGCCACACCTAAGTGGCTATTTTTTTTGTAATTACCAACGCTTAGGTTAATTAATGCCAAACTGTAAACCCCCTTTACAGTTTTGAGCTTATCCATATCGGACTTAGGTGTTTTTCAGTTAGTAAAATTTCGGTTTATTGTAATTTTAATCGTTTGAGTTGGTAAAAAATCGGTTTGAGCCACTGTTTATAAGCACTCAGTTAGTAAAAAATTGTTTTATAAAGGCACCAGGTTAGTAAAATTTCGGTTTATTATTTTACTTATACTTAGTAAAACAGCTAAAAACAGCCTTTTAATAGGGGGATTTTGCACTTTAAAGCGGCTTTACAGTAAAAAAGCAGCCATATAGCTGTACTTAATATCTACCTAGTTAAATTGTGATCCAAACTAAATTTAGCCGAGTCCGATTTATATTAATACAATAAAAAAAGGGCCTTACGGCCCTTGAGTAACACTATCTAGAAAAGTTAAAACTGGTTCATGGTGTTATCTTCACCACCGGCTTTAAGTGCGTTTTCACCAGAGAAGTACTCTTTGTGCGTATCGCCAATATTAGACCCTGCTAAATCTTGGTGCTTAACTGAGGCTTGCTCGCGGCGAATTTCTTGGCGTTGTACATCACGTACATAAGCAAGCATGCCCATATCACCAAAGTAACCTTCTGATAAAATATCGGTGCTTAGTGCAGCCGTATGGTATGTAGGCAGTGTAATTAAGTGATGGAAAATACCCGCTTCACGTGCACCATCGCGCTGGAAGTTTTGTACTAATACATCCGCTTCAGCAGCAAGCTCTGTATCGTCCATTTCTGGCGCCATTAGGCCTTTATTATCACCTAGGCTTGGGTAAGCGCTCAAATCGCGACCCGCTTCTTGCCACTCTTGGTACACTTGCTCACGGAACTTAAGCGTCCAGTTAAATGACGGTGAATTGTTATAAACAAGCTTAGCATCAGGTACTTGCTCTTTAACGCGGTTAACTAGCTCTGCAATTTGTTTAACGTGTGGTTTTTCGGTTTCAATCCACAATAAATCAGCGCCCGATTGTAAGCTTGTTACACAATCTAGTACCACGCGGTCTTTTTCAGTGCCTTCGCGGAACTGGTATAATCCGTTTTCTAAACGCGTTGGCTTACATAATTGGCCATTAATTTTCATTGCCGTATCACCTTCGTTTAAATCATCTACACCGTTAATAGGTGTGGTTTCTAAAAACGCGTTGTACTGGCTAGCTAAGTCTCCTGGCGTTTGTGACACAGGCACTTTTTGCGTAAGGCTTGCGCCTAATGAGTCGGTACGCGCAACAATAATACCGTTATCAATGCCGAGTTCTAAAAATGCGTAACGTACAGCATTAATTTTTGCTAAAAAATCTTCGTGCGGTACAGTTACTTTACCTGCTTGGTGACCACATTGTTTAGCGTCAGACACTTGGTTTTCTATTTGAATGGCACACGCACCTGCTTCAATCATCTTTTTAGCAAGTAGGTAGGTTGCTTCTTCGTTACCAAAACCAGCATCAATATCAGCAATAATAGGCACTACATGCGTCTCAAAATTATCAATTTTATCAAGCACCGCTTGCACATCCCCGCCATTGGCTTTCGCTTCGTCTAGATCATTAAATAAGTGGTCTAGTTCACGGGCATCGGCTTGTTTTAAAAACGTATAAATCTCTTCAATAAGCGCAGGCACTGAGGTTTTTTCGTGCATGCTTTGATCCGGTAACGGGCCAAATGCAGAGCGAAGTGCAGCAACCATCCAACCACTTAAGTAAACATAACTGCGCTTAGTTGTTTTTTGATGACGCTTTATTGCCATCATCATTTGTTGCGCAGTAAATCCATGCCAACAACCTAAAGACTGTGTGTATTGGCTGGTGTCTTTATCGTAAGCGGCCATATCTTCACGCATTACATCTGCGGTGTATTGTGCAATTTCAATCCCCGTACGAAAACGGTTTTGTAAACGCATGCGGCTTGCATATTCAGGGTTAATGGCTTTCCATGCGCTACCTTGAGATTGGCAAAGTGTTGCTAATGTATCGGTTTCACGTGTGTATGTTGTCATAATAAAATCCTTCGAACGGGTCTATAAATTATTTAAATTATTGTGAGAGTGGCTAGGAGTGTGTGCTCCGTATCGCTTAATTCAACATTAGGCTTATTTTTTAGATTTAGTAAATTTATAGTTGTTATTACCGCTATATTTTTTGTGAATGGCTAAAAAGCACGCACTGAGCCTTTTTTGCGTTATTGTTGCTTTAACGCACACAACAACACCGCGACCGTTTAAGGAAGGTAAATATGGCACACACTCTCACACACTCAGGGCTAAGCGTAGATACACAGCTGGCCAACTTTGTAAAAACACAGCTACTCCCAGGCACTCATTTATCTGAGCAGCAATTTTGGCAAAGCTTTGCAAACATAGTACAAACGCTTACCCCGAAAAATAACGCTCTTTTAGCTAAGCGCGAGCAGCTACAACAACAAATAGATGACTACCATAAAACAAATAAAACGTGGGATAGCGCGCAGTACCAAGCGTTTTTAACAGACATTGGCTACCTAGTACCAGAGCCTGCAGACTTTGCCATTGAAACGCAAAATGTAGAGCCCGAAATAGCACTCAGCGCAGGCCCTCAGCTTGTTGTGCCTGTTAGCAACGCACGTTTTGCGCTTAATGCGGCTAACGCGCGCTGGGGTTCGTTATACGATGCGCTGTACGGCACCGACGTATTAAGTGAAGACGACGGCGCTGAAAAAGGCACTACGTATAATCCAGTTCGTGGTTTTAAAGTAATGGCGTATGCGCGCCAATTTTTAGATAAAGCCCTGCCCCTTAAAAATGGCTCACACATAGAAAGCACCAACTACTCAATTGTTGAAGGCGTCTTGTCTATCACCCTAAGAGACAGCTCGCATACTCAATTAAAAAACCCTGAGCAACTTATTGGCTACCAAGGCGAAGCGCAAAACCCAAGTGCTATTTTATTAAAAAACAATGGCCTGCATGTCGAGCTGCAAATAGACCATCACCACCCTATCGGCCAAGCCGACAAAGCAGGATTAAAAGATGTTTTGCTTGAAGCTGCACTAACAACCATTATGGATTGCGAAGACTCTGTTGCCGCAGTAGATGCCGAGGATAAAGTACAAGTTTACAAAAACTGGCTGGGTTTAATGCAAGGTAACTTGGTTGAATCGTTTAAAAAAGGCGATAAAACCATAGAGCGTACTTTACAAAGCGATAGGCAATATACAGCCCTTGATGGCAGTAGCCTTACGCTTAAAGGCCGCAGCATGATGTTTGTCCGTAATGTAGGCCACTTAATGACAAACCCTGCTATTACCGACATTTACGGCCAACCCGTATTTGAAGGCATTATGGATGCGATGTTTAGCGCAACCGCAGCCCTGCACGATTTAAATAAAAAAACAGGCATTAAAAACACCAGTGCGCAAAGCATCAATATTGTAAAACCCAAAATGCATGGCCCTGAAGAAGTTGCTTTTACAAATACGCTTTTTAGCATGGTAGAAGAAGCACTTAGCTTGCCAAAAAACACCCTAAAAATGGGGATTATGGATGAAGAGCGCCGTACTTCAGTAAATTTAAAAGCCTGTATACACGCAGCCAAAGCGCGCGCGGTGTTTATAAATACTGGCTTTTTAGACCGCACGGGCGATGAAATTCATACCTCTATGCACGCAGGGGTCGCTTTGCCAAAAGCCGCTATTAAAGCTCAGCCGTGGATCAAAGCGTACGAAGACCGTAACGTTGATACAGGCCTTGCCTGCGGCCTAAGCGGTAAAGCACAAATAGGTAAAGGTATGTGGCCAATGCCAGATAAAATGGCACTTATGATGGAGCAAAAGCTTGCTCATGTGCAATCTGGCGCTAATACCGCGTGGGTGCCCTCGCCTACCGCAGCCACTTTGCACGCTATGCATTATCACGATGTAGATGTATTTACCGAGCAAAAAGAAATTGCCAAACGAGGTATGGCAAGCCTTACTGATTTACTTACACCTCCTTTAATGGCTCAGCCGCAAACGCTCAGTAAAGAAGATATTCAAAGTGAGCTTGAGAACAATGCACAAGGCATTTTAGGCTACGTAGTACGCTGGATAGACCAAGGTATTGGCTGCTCAAAAGTGCCTGATATTAACCACATAGGCTTAATGGAAGACAGAGCAACCTTGCGTATTTCAAGTCAACATATGGCAAACTGGCTACAGCATGGGGTGTGTACTCAACAACAAATAGAGTCGATTATGGCTAAAATGGCTAAAGTAGTCGATGGCCAAAATGAGCACGACAGCGCGTACAAGCCAATGGCACAAAGCGAAGAGTCACTTAAAAATAGTATTGCTTATCAAGCCGCTTTAGCGCTTGTATTAGAAGGTGCTAAGCAGCCAAGTGGCTACACCGAGCCCCTATTACACAGTTACCGCTTAAAATATAAAGCAAAACACCATAACCTAGCTGAATAGTTAACATTAGTTTAACAGCAAAAAAGCGCGTTTTGCCTACACAAAACGCGCTTTTTGTTTATTAGGGCGTGTTGATCTTTGCAGATTGAAATTTGTTCAACCTAGGCAGAACCCAAAAGGGCAGCGTATGTTTGGCATTTATGCTACGTTATCGCCTATTTATGGGGAATAACCACACTTCATAGGCTCTGCCTTGCCTAAAAACCAAACATACTGCTGCAAATTCAAGCGCCAAAGGTCAACACGCCCTAATTTAGTGCTCACTGTACCTAGCGCTAAATTAATTTTTAATTATTGCATTGTGATACACGTTTTGAACGTCATCACAGTCTTCAAGCATATTGATGAACTTGTCAAAATTAGCAATAACTTCTTCATCTTCAATTTCTACATGCACTTGCGGAACAAACGTAATTTCATCAACTTCAAAGTTAATCCCTTCAAAGTTTTTCTCAAGCGCTGTTTTCGCTTTATAGTACTCAGTATGGGGTGCAAATACCGACACTTTACCATTTTCAACTTCAACGTCGGTTACATCAACGTCGGCCATCATTAGTGCTTCAAGTACCACTTCGTCGTCGTCACCGGCAAAACCAAGTACGGCAAGGTGATCGAACATATGTGCAACACAGCCCGGTGTACCAATTTTTGAATCTGTTTTGGTAAACGGTAAACGTACATCTTTAATTGTACGGTTTGGGTTGTCGGTTAAGCAATCAACAATAACCATGCAGTTACCTGGGCCATAGCCTTCGTAACGTGCGGGAGAATAATCTTCCCCTGCCCCACCGGCTGCTTTTTCAATTGCTTTTTCTATTACGTGAGCAGGAACCTGGTCTTTTTTTGCTTTTTCAATTAGACGACGCAGTGATTGATTGACATCGGGGTCTGGTTCGCCATTTTTAGCGGCAACATAAATTTCTTTACCGTACTTTGAGTTAACTTTAGTTTTTGCGTTGGCTGTCTTAGCCATCGAGCTCTTACGGACTTCAAATGCTCTGCCCATCTTGTGCCTCTAATCAATACGTTAATTTTGCCATATTTTACCAATTCAAACCCTATTGGGCTAGGGTCTGTTGAACTTTACAAACTGAATTTAAAACAACCTATTTGCTAAATAAATAAGGCCGAGCCTATGCAAATAATACAGGAGTAATTACGCAACAATAAAAGTTATGCGCTATTTAACATAACTCCACTTTTTGTGAGTAACTTTCGACTAAAGTAACTAATTCGGTAAATTCACGTAAAACGTAATCAGCTTGGTCGGCATAAATAGGCACCGCGTTTGGCGCGTACAAACAAGCGCGCATATTTGCATTATGTGCTGCTTGAATGTCGTATAAAAAATCCCCTACGTATAACAAGTTGCTGGCGTTTATATTCCAAAGCGTGGCAATTGCATTTAAGGCACTGGGATCGGGTTTGGCTGGGGCATCGCTACGGGTTAATACCGTTTCGATAGGTAGCGGGTTATTTTGTAGCTTTATTGCTGCCGCTTTATCAAAATTGCGGGTAACAATAGCCATAGGAATATTTTTAACTTTAAGGGCGTTAACGGCTTCGGTTACGCCTGGCAATATAGTGGCAAACTGAGCGTCTTGCAGCTCGTGCTGATGCACTATATTCATCGCTTCTTCACGCATGTAGGGCGATGGAAGCTGGGCAATATAATCAAGTAGGTCTTGCTCGCATGGGCAACCTATTTGTGCTTTTATAAGAGAGAAATCTAACTCAGACGATACTAAAGTGCCATCTAAATCAAATATAACTCCTTGAATAGCCTCTACTTGAGCTTTCATATCATTCCTTGAATGGGGTAAAAATCAATACAACATGTGTACACATAATGACTCTACTTCATGAGAATAATTTAGCAAATGTTTATCAAACAAATTATTAGAAAAGTATTCACTTATCTATTACTTAGCCTTATAAACACCAATTAATTACTAAAATTCTACGAACAGCTAGTAATAACAGATCAAAAATGAACACAGCATAAACAAAAGGAGAATACGCGCACATAAACTGCAGTGCGCGCAGGTTGGGGAAGTACTTATTGCTCGAACTTAGCCTCGAGCCAGGCATCGTTTTGGGTAAAGTGAAGGGTTTTAATCTTGCCTTTACCTTCTACGTTTACCATATTTACTTGAGAAGGCCATAAGTCACGCAGTGCGCCGTTACTCATTTTTATGCCTTCAATCCCTTTTGGGATAGGAGCTTCTTGATACACCCAAAAAAACTTTCCATCAATTTGCGCACCGACTTGGCTAAGCGTTAATGGCTTACCCTTTAAGGTTTGCAGCGCAACATGCGACTCAACATACTCTACAAAACGTTGTTGGTCGGCCTTGTTGCTAATGATATCGGCTTTTCCATTAAATAAATGCGCTACAGCATGCTCAGTATCATGTAAATAAAAGCGATGCATAAGCTCAATATTGTTAGTACGTTTATTAAAAAGCACCGTAGTAACCGATGACTTTAGTTGATGCGCCATACTTGGCGCAGCAACTAAAAGGCAAACAATAATAAGCAAAAAGCGCATTATTGTTGCTCCTCACCATCTTTTTTCTCGCCTTTTTTAAGCTCAGTTTTAATGTCTTGCATAATATCTCGACTTACTTTCGCTTTACTCTTTTTCTTTTTATACACTTCAATACGTGAAGGAATAATACGACGAGGGTAGTTGTTGTTCTCAACATCTACATCAGCTGTTTCCCAGCGAGGGTCAACACTTACCGATACCAATGGCTTATTTTTATCTGTAACAATAAGCTTTTGTACATTTTTGTGATTACGGCGCCAAATTTCAGCCGGAATGTAACGCTCTTCGGTTGTGCCATCTTCATAAGTTAGCTCTAATAAAATAGGCATTACCAAGCCACCTAGATTTGAAAACTCCATAACATAGTAGTTTTTATCTTCTTCAAGCGCGCGATCTAGCGTTTTACGCTCCCACGGCTCTAAGCCTTTTAAAAACTTGTTGTACGCGTTACGTTCTTTATTAGTAACAGTAAAGCGGTCGTTTTCGTCGTAAAAGTCGGTAATATCTGGATTTTTTTCAATCCAAGTTTGCTTACCTTCTTCACGGTTGCGCTTAACAAATAGTGATGTTGGTTTGTCTGCTTCTATATCGCGTAAGCGTTTAAAGTCAATATCAGGGTTTTTAGTATCTAAACGTAATTGATACACTTTATCTAACGAGATATCTACATGGTCGGTGCTGTAAAACCAGCCGCGCCAAAACCAATCTAAATCAACACCCGAGGCTTCTTCCATCGTACGGAAAAAATCTGCTGGAGTAGGGCGCTTGTATTTCCAGCGCTGTGCGTACTCTTTAAAAGCAAAGTCGAATAAGTCACGGCCTAAAATAACTTCACGTAATATATTAAGTGCCGCGGCTGGTTTAGTATAAGCATTAGGACCTAAACGAAGTACGCTGTCTGACTGCGTCATAATAGGTACTTGGTTTTGCGATTTCATGTAGCTTACAATATCGCGCGGCTCAACACCCCACGGTATAGTTGGGTCCCATTCACGCCCTGCAACACCATCTAAAAAGCTATTTAAACCTTCATCCATCCAGGTCCATTGGCGCTCATCAGAGTTTACAATCATAGGGAAGTAAATATGGCCAACCTCATGAATAACCACACCAATTAAAAAGCGTTTTTCAGCTTGAGAATAAGTGCGCGAGCCATCATCTTGCAGCTCTGTACGTGGGCCATTAAAAGTGATCATTGGGTATTCCATACCACCTACAGGGCCATTTACCGATTGCGCTACAGGGTATGGGTAGTCAAATGAATAGCGAGAATACACTTCCATTGTATGTACTACAGATTCAGTTGAATACTTTTTCCATAAATCGCCACCCTCTTTAGGGTAAAACGACATAGCCATCACTAAAGGTTGTTCATCGCCACCCTGCTGATAGCCCTTTGCATCCCACATAAATTTACGCGATGACGCCCACGCAAAGTCACGCACATTTTCTGCTTTAAAGTGCCATGTTTTTGTTTTATCGGTACCTTGTTTTTCGTTTTCTAACGCTTCTTCTTCAGTAACAATAAATACAGGGCGTTTTGCTGTTTCAGCTTTTTCTAAGCGGTTACGCTGCGTGCGAGTAAGCACTTTGCTTGCGTTATCTAACTTACCTGTTGCCGATACAATATGATCAGCAGGTACAGTAATTTCTACATCATAATCACCAAACTCAAGCGTAAACTCACCACGGCCTAAAAACGGCTTGTTTGTCCATGCTTCGTAATCGGTGTACGCAGCTAAACGCGGAAACCACTGCGCAAGTAAAAATATATCGTTGCCATCTTCTTCAAAGTGCTCGTAACCAGAACGCGCACCTACGGCATCTTCTTCAACAATGTTAAAAGCAAAGTTCATACTAAACTCAGCTTCTTTGCCTGGTTTTAACGGCTCGTTTAAATCTATACGCATTAGCGTATCAACAACAGTAACGCGCAGTTCATCGCCATTGTCATCTTTTACATTGCTAATTGTATAGCCTAGCTCGTTGTCGCTCATAAATTGTTGACGACGTAGCTCACCTAAACTTAATTTAGCCGGCTTTTGCGCAGGTAAACTATTTAGCGTGCTTTTAAACGTTTTTGTGGTTTCGGCAATTGAGTCGCTTTTAAAAATATTTTGATCTAACTGTAACCACAAATATTTAAGTGTATGCGGCGAGTTATTTTTATACTCAATGCTTTGGCTTGCTGTTAAGCGGCGCTTTTTTTCATCAAGCTTTACATCTATGTCGTAATTAACACGTTGCTGCCAGTATTTTTCGCCAGGCTCACCGGCGGCACTACGATAAACATTTGGGGTAGGAAGCGCTTCGTCTAACTGACGAAATTTATCAACGAATGAGCCTTTAGTTTGCTCAACGGATGACGCTAACACAGCGCTCGACATTGCCAAAGGCAACACAAACGCGCTTAGCGTAAGAACTGTTTTTTTCATTATGAGTCCTAGTGGAATTTTGTGAGCGTACTTTGACAAAGTTACTATTTTTGTTCAATTAATTAGCGACCAACCGCCCATTAAACACGGTAATATTCACGTTGTTTTAACATGCTTTTTTAATCAGTAAATTAAGCCGCTTTTAAAACTGTAAAGGGGGTTTACACTTCACAGCTAGTTGATGTGTATTAATTAAGGTACAAACGCAGTATTTATAAGGGTTCAGGCCTAATTCATGCCATTAGCTTAGGATTAAATTAAGGTGCAAAAATATGTTGTTTTAATTGAGCTTAAATTTATAGCGTTAGCAGTGTTTACACGGTTCTAATGCGCTCAGGTTCAATACAAATTAAGCCGCATATTTAAACTAAAGGAGCCCGATATGAAATTTTACATTGTAAAAAAAGATCATCAGCTCGAAGCTATCCCTGCTGATAAAGACTTACTAGAGCGCTACGAATCTAACCAATATTCGTATGTTAATGTGGTGTCGGCATGCAATAAGCAAGATGCACTAAAACGCCTATCTACTGAACAAAAACACAGTAAAAAGTGGCTAATAATTGGCGCAAATATTGCCGTGATCTCACTAATATTAACTATTTATACGATAAATTAAAAATAGTGAAATTTTAGGTTGATATTTAGTGCATTTTATATTTAAAATCGCCCACTTTTTTTATTTGAGCATAATAAAATCGTTACAATTATTCTCAAATATGTACTTATTACCAGTAAGCAATGTGGTGGGTGTATGGATTTTTATATCCTAAAAAAACAACAAGAGCTAATAGCCATTCCAGCAAATCAGCAAAGTTGTAAGCAGTATCTAGACTCAGGTTATTTTTATATTGATAAAGTAGCCGCCTGTAACGAAACGAATGCCATAAAAGCATTGCAAGCAAAGCAAACCAAAAGTTTAAAAATGCCGCTAGGTATGGCTTTGTTAGCGCTTCCTGTCATTATTATTGCTATATATAGTTTTACCTAAACTAAAGCCCTCCCGAGGCTTGCATCTTTACTTGCCTTGGGTATATTGGCGCTCTTATGGTTTTTTAAGAGCGCGATATGAAAGTTCTCCACACCTCAGATTGGCACCTAGGCCAACAATTTTATGAACATGACCGCCGTGATGAGCACGCTGCATTTTTTACTTGGCTACTTAGCACCCTTGTAGAGCAACACATAGATATACTTTTAGTTGCAGGCGACATTTATCATACTGCCACACCCAGTGCCAGCGCCGAAAACCAACTCTACCAATTTATAAAAGATGCTAAAAAGCGTTGCCCGCAATTGCATGTTGTTATTATTGCCGGCAACCACGACTCAGCAAATCGTATATTAGCAGCGCAGCCCTTACTTGCTCAGTTTGACACCCATGTAGTGGGGCGCTTTGAAGTAACCGACCCAGCCAATACCGTGATTGAAATAAATACGCAAAATAAACGCGCTGTAATCGTCGCTATGCCTTTTTTACGTACCAGCGATATAAGTTCACTTAGTCATACTAAAAACGGCCCTAGTTACGCACAAGGCGTTGAAAAAGCCTATAAGCTTGCTCTTGATCACGCCTATAGCATTAACGCGCAAAATTCGCCGTTAATTGTAATGGGGCATTTACATGCCAAAGGCGGTGATATTTCAAGTGACTCAGAACGTAATTTAGTGATTGGTGGGGAGGAGTCTATTTCGGCCAATATATTTGGTAACAAGGCAGACTACGTAGCACTGGGGCATTTACACAAAGCGCAGCAAGTCGCTAAAAAAGACGTTATTCGTTACAGCGGTACGCCTATTCCTATGTCGTTTTCAGAGCGTAACTACACGCACCAAGTTAATGTAGTAGAATTTAAAAGTGATGAAAAACAGATTATTAGCACATCTGTAAACCCCCTTTACATTCCTCGCTCTGCTGAAGTGATTATTTTACCAAAAGGGGAGTGCGTGCCATTAAGCGACTTATGCGAGCAAATTAAAGCGCTCGATACATCACAACATACTATAGCCCCTTATTTACGCGTAAAACTTAAATCAAGTGATACCGACACCACCTTTAGAGAACAAATAGAGCAGGCACTTGAGGGTAAACACGTAAAATTTTGCGGCATTGAGCGGGTACGAGAACAAACCATAACAAGCGATAACAGCACCGTATTTGAAGATTTAAGCGAAATTGAAATGCTCAACCCATTAAACTTATTAGAACAAGCCTATGCAAACGACAAAGATATGGCCAGCCAAGCTGTACCAGATGAGCTAAAAACACTGTTAAACGATGTAATAAGTGAGCTGACGGAGCAAGAGCAACTATGAAAATAACCGCAGTTCGTATTCACAACTTAGCCTCAATAGTCGATGCCGAAATCGACTTTACTCAAGCTCCACTAAAAGATGCGGGCTTGTTTGCTATAACCGGCGACACAGGCGCAGGTAAAAGCACCTTTTTAGATGCTATTTGTTTAGCGCTTTATACTAAAACTGCACGCTTAAAAGGCGATAAAGGCAACTTAATTGATTTTAACGGCGACAGTATAAAGCTAAACGATGCGCGTAACTTACTGCGCAGAGGCAAATGGGAAGGCTTTGCTGAAGTTGATTTTGTTGGCCAAGACAAACAATTATACCGCGCACGCTACGTTATTACCCGTACCCACAAAAAGGCAACAGGCAAGCTAAAAGTAGCTGAGCATACGTTAGTAACCTTGCCCGATGAAACCCTAATAGCCGATAAAAGCCAAACCATAAAAGAAGTAGAAAACAAAATAGGGCTAAGCTTTGATCAGTTTTCGCGTGCGGTATTATTAGCACAGCACGAGTTTGCAGCCTTTTTAAAAGCCACAGGCGATGAACGCGCACAACTTTTAGAATGTTTAACCGGCACCGATAAATTTAGCTTAATAGGTAAACGTATTTTTGAGCGTAATAAAGCGCTAAAAGATCAATATGAATTACTTAATGCAAGCCTTGCAAGCTACACCTTGTTAAGCGATGACGAATTAAGTGCTAAACAAACCCAGCGCGATGAGTTACTTAAAAAAATTGAGCAAACTAAAAAAACGCATGCAGCAACAGAGCAAGACTTAAATTGGTATAAACAAGCAGCTAGCTTATCGAAGGCACTAGAACACGCTGTAGAGCAGCAGCAACACGCGCAACAACAGCTTGATGCAATAGCAAAGCAAAGTGAGCAAGCTAAACAAGCACAAAGCGCCCTTGAAATAAAAGACAACCGCAAACGTCATGAGTACTTAACGGCGCAAAACAACGCACTTAGTACGCAAATAAGCGATTTAAAAGCGATTGACCATGCTGCGCTTATAAAAGAGCAGGCCGCAACACTTACAACAAAGCAAAGCGAGTTAAAAACAGCGCAAGAGCAAAAGCAAACGGCAGAGCCAATTATTGCAAAAGCCCGCGAGCTCGACAGCCAACTTGCTATACACGCACAAACTATTACAAGCCTGACTCAGCAAAGCGAAAAAGAGCAGCAGCAACTTAGCGAATTACAAACGCAGTACACGCAAAGCCAACATGCACTTGATGCGGCAAACAAACTCAGCACTGGGCATCAAACGTGGCTAAACGAACACACGCAGCTTAAACCATTGGCTAATGATTGGAATTATTACCAACATAGCTTTAATACGTATTTAAGTGCCAATGAGCAAATAAAGGCAACCGCTTCGCAAAACCAACTGCTGTTAGAAGAGCAAACTAAACAAGCGGCACTGTTGGCTGAACAAACTAAAAAAGTAGAGTTGCAAGAGCAACAACTTGCGCATCAACAAAAAGATCTTAACCAGCTAAGTGAGCAACAACGCCAATTTAATATTGAACAATGCGATAGCAAACTTAAAAATATTGAATATTTAAAAGATCAGCGTTTGCGCTACCAGCAGTTTAATCAAGAAATAAAACACAGCACACAACAACAAGCTGCGGTTGCGGCCAAGCTTGTACACAGTGAGCAAACGCAAACAACATTGCAACAAAGCTTAGCCTCGTGCGAGCAAGCACTTAAACACAGTGAATACGCATTAAACCAAGCTCGCCTGCGTGCCAGCGAAAACGTAGAGCATTTACGCACGCAGCTTACCCCTAACGAGCCATGTGTAGTGTGCGGGGCAAAAGAGCACCCGTATGCAAGCAGCCAAAACCCGCAATTAAATAACCTAATAGCCGATTTTGAAACAAGTTATAACCAAGCTAAGCAGCAACACGATAGCGCCCAAGCTAAGCTGCACCAGCACCAAACTCAACATGCTGTACTTGTCACTGAGCACGCCCAATACAGCCAAGCCATACAGAACGCACAGGCAAAGCAGCTAGAAATTAAAACAACAATGCAAGGGGCACGTACAGAGCTTAACGACTTAACAGCACAGCAGCTTGATGAAACATACGCCCAGCTCAGCAGTCAAAAGTTGCACTATTTTGAATCGCAAAAACAGCAAACAGCTCTGCAAGAAAAAGTAAATCAGCTAATAAGTAACTTAAAAACCGAGCAACATACACAGCAGCAATTGCATAATCAGCATGTTGAATTAACCAATAAGCTTGGCCAAATAAACACTAAACATGCAGAGCTAAATACGCAAGTTAACGAGCTTACCAGCACCCTTAATGCACAGTTTGAGCACAGTGACTACTGGCAGCAATTGCAAAACAACACGCTTAATATGAGCGATTTAAGCCAGCTGGTTGAGCAGTACCAGCAAACACAAGTTCAGCTTGAACAAAGTCAAAAACAAATAGACAGCGCTAATCAGCAATTACAGCAACTCACACCGTTAATTGCTAAAAGTGAGCAAGCGCTTAAAGTTTTAAAAGACGATTTAGCCAAGGCGCAACAGCTGCAAAACACCACACTCACAGAGCGCCTTGCTTTATTTAACAACGAGCCATTAAGTGCCGATGATTACCAAGCAAAACTTAATGCGCAGCTTGAGCAGTGCCAAAAGGCGTTACATACAAGCCAACAAGCCCACGACAGCGCAATTAAAAAACGCGATGAGCACGCTATAACACTCAAAAACATTGAGCAGCGCTTGGCAGAGCAAATTCAAGAGCAAAGCACACTTGAAGAGCGCTACAATGCCTGGTTTAGCGACTTTAAAGCGCAATATAGCGAGGTAAATCACGAAC
The DNA here is from genome assembly GCF_023161805.1 of Pseudoalteromonas sp. 1CM17D. Taxonomy (NCBI): domain Bacteria; kingdom Pseudomonadati; phylum Pseudomonadota; class Gammaproteobacteria; order Alteromonadales; family Pseudoalteromonadaceae; genus Pseudoalteromonas; species Pseudoalteromonas sp. 1CM17D. The sequence continues at coordinate 37,972 of NZ_JALNTP010000014.1, forward strand.
AGATCGCTATTTTACTAACTTTGACTAGTGAGCAAATAAAAGAGCAATTAATGCAGTTTGAGCAGCGTTTAGCTGCACTTACAGACGCAAATGCAGCGCTTAAGCAACAGCAAAAGGCACAAACAGATCACCAAAATACTAACAAGCCCGAAAAAAGCGAAAGCCAATTAGCAGAGCAAGAAACGTCCTTAGCCAATGAACAAACTGAGCTACAAAATAGTTTGCTTGGCACTAATACCGCGCTTGAGCAACACAATCAAAACGCCAAAGCACTTAAGGGCAAACACGCTGAACTTGCTACCCTTAAAAAGCAGGTAGAGCAGTGGCACGTGCTTAATAAAGTATTAGGGGATGCAACCGGTAAAACCATGCGTAATTTAGCGCAAACACAAACCCTTAAAATATTGCTGCATTATGCTAACAGCCATTTAAAAACCCTCAATAAACGCTACGAGCTCACTGCCATTGCGCAATCGCTCGATATAGCCATTATTGACCGCGATATGGCCGACGAACAACGCTCTGTTAATACGCTCTCTGGTGGTGAATCATTTTTAGTATCACTAGCACTGGCTTTAGGGCTTGCATCGCTTTCTTCAAACAAAGTGCAAATCAACTCTTTGTTTATTGACGAAGGGTTTGGTACGTTAGATAGCGAAACACTCAGCGTTGCTATGGACGCACTCGACTCATTACAAGCACAAGGCCGTAAAGTAGGGGTTATATCGCATGTGAGTGAAATGAGTGAACGCGTAGCCACGCAAGTACATGTAAGTAAAAAAAGTGGTGGATACTCCACTGTTGAAGTCTTATAAAGGAGTTAAAAAATGCCAACATTCACAGGCGAGCAAGCAACACATTACAACGACCGCATTACCCGTTTAGTCCCTGGTTATGAGCTATTGCATCAACTTACTAATGCTCAACTTAAAGCAACCCTTAAAGATAACGCACATATTTTAGTCGTGGGCGCAGGCACAGGCAAAGAAATACTCGCCCTTGCCGCGCTTAACCCTACTTGGCAATTTACCGCGCAAGATACCTCAAGTGATATGCTCGCAATTGCTAAACACGCGTTTGAAGAGCACGGCATAGCAAAGCGCGTTAATGTTATTGAAGGCGAGCTTGATAAGCTATCTACCAAGGCCGATGCGGCGCTATGCCTACTCGTAATGCACTTTTTAAAAGACGACGGCAGCAAAAAGCAGCTATTAAAAAATATTAAAGCTAATTTAAATAAAGGCGCAAACTTATTTATTAGCGATTTAATGAAACCTGAAACCGACTTTGAGCGCGAAGCACAAATTACTGTGTGTGCCGATTTAGGCTTAAGTGATGCAGGGCAAGCCTACACAGCTCAAAACTTAGACAGTGAATTTTACCCACTTGATAGAATGCGCTTTAGCGAGTTACTTAACGAGTGCAAATACGGTATTCCTAAGCTTTATTTTAAAGCGCTTGGTTTTAGCGGATACGTTGTTTAACTTATCTTGAAGGATGCGGCCTGCACCATTTAACCGTATGTTTATGGCGCGGTATGGTTTTACATTCTTTATTAGAATCGGCACCTGGCTCGCTAACATATTGCGAGCTTGGTGCTACACTGGCACAGCCTGCGGCCAATAATATTGCAAATACGGGTATTAATTTTTTCATTTCATCACCTATTAAAATCTGTATTTAAGCGCTTTGCAGTTACTGTTAATGCAAAGCGCTTATTAGTTTGCCAATTGCATCACCAATTTGGCGGGTAGTTATGCATCTACAAAAATAACTTCGCCAGTAATAAAGCCATCAACCGAACGCTCAAACGCTTTACCAACAAGCTTGCCTGGCACGGGTTGAAAACCTGGCATCATTTCGCCATAAACATCCCACGCTTCTTCAAGCACAGTAGGGTTAACCACATTAATACGCGTGCCACGTGGCATTTCTAGTGATACGCATTTTGCAAACGTATCTATTGCGCCGCTTGTTGTTGCATCGGCAATCGCAAAAGGAATCGGTTTAACGTTTAAAATACCGCTAATTAGCGTAAATGAGCCGCCATCAGCAATGTACTTTTGACCAATACGTACAAGGTTAATTTGCCCCATCATTTTGCTCATAATGGTCGTCATCCACTGCTCTTCGCTCATATCAGCAAAGGTTTCGTATTCGCATAAACCCACTGTATTTACTAGGGCATCAAAGTGGCCTACTTTTTCGTACAAAGCAGTAATTGACGCTTCACTCGTAATATCAACAATATGATCTACATCGCCCGAGCGACCCGCTGTAATTACTTTATGCTTAGATAAACCGGTCAATGCCGCTTGACCCATTTTGCCCAGTGCACCGATTAAAATTACTGTTTTCATTGTTTGCTCCAATCATTCAATTTAGTGTGTAGGGGCATAATAAGGGGGTAGCTCGACAATTAGAAACAACCACTTCATGTAAGTGATACAAAAATAAATGGTAATGTGATACGTTAATAATGCTAAAATAACAAAGGCATTGGCATGAGTAAGTTAGACAGGCTAGATATAAAGCAGCTGCGTATTTTCCAGGCGCTCATTCGCGAAAAAAACGCATCAAAAGCGGCGAGTAAATTAGGCTTAACCCAACAAGCTGTGAGTGAGCAACTCAAAAAGCTGCGTGATGTATTTAACGACCAGCTGTTTTTAAGAAAAACCACCGGCTTTGTGCCAACGCCTTATGCAGAAGAGTTATCGGTAGATATAGACAAGCTGCTAAACGATTTTCAGGCATTATTAGCGCCTAAAATATTTGACCCAAAAACAGTTGATGGTGCGTTTGTAATAGCCGCTACCGACTACGCACAGCAAGTTGTTTTGCCAGCGCTTGTAAAAGAGTTAAGAGAGCAAGCGCCTAATTTAAAATTAATAATAAGAGACTTTGAACTCGATAGCCTGCACGATTTAATGGAAAACGGTAAAGTTGATTTAGCCATTGCCTTCCCTGACTACATCCCAAGTACTTACCCCATTATTAAGTTATTTGAGGAGCAACATATTTGCGTTACTTCAGCTAACTCATCAATAGCAGGCACAAAACCAACCCTTGCACAAATAGCCAGTTACCCAAGCATTATAGCCTCGCCTTCGCGCCCAAATTTTAAAGGCTCTATTGACGATTGGTTTAAAAGCTTTGATTTAACGCGCAATGTTGTTGTATCGGCACCGTGTTTTTCAATTGTGCCTATGTACCTAGAAATCACCGACTCCATCGCGTTTTTACCCTCACGCGCGGTAAGCTCCGAACTGGTAAAAATAGAGCTACAGCAGCTGCCAGCTCCGTTTGATGTAATAGCCGCGTGGCATCCACGCTACAATAAAAACCCACTGCATAAATGGGTAGTGTCAAAGTTAGTGGTTGAGTAATTTGGATATATTAATTCTGCTCAAACGCTTAAGACAAGCTCATCCTAAAACGTAGGTCGGTTAAGCGAAGCGCCACCCGATGCGCTAATATCCACATCACCTAACATGTTGCTGTGCCCGCAAACTCAAGAAATCTCACCAAGTGCTTTCATCGCGGCCTGCGCTTTATCGGTTTGTATAAAAATATGGTCGTGATAAAACGCAGCTACTACGTTAGCGCTAATATTATGCTCGGTTAATTTGGCCGATACCGCAGCGGTTAACCCAACAGCCTCAAGGCTTGAATGCACATTTAGGGTGATTAAATTATATTTAGCTTCATAAGTAATACCGGCTTTATTGGCGGTATCTGCATTTAAAATAAGGGTTAGGCCTTCTTCTTCAACGTAACTGGCAAGCGGGTTTAAATGAACGTAGTCAGCAAGGTTGCCTGCTAAACAGCAAAATATATATTCACCTTGTTTAAGCTCGGGGTTCATTGATTTTAATAACGTATTTAGCTCTAAAATTCCCGCCATGTTGAGTCCTTACATTTTTAATTAGATGTTTTAAGCTTGGCAACTAGCTCGCTTAATCGGGCTATTTTAATATTACTTAACTGCCGGTAATCAAAGTACGGGCACACGATAATGTTATTCGTTGTATCAATTGCAAACTCATCGTCTAACCAATTAAATTGCGCATTAAGCTTACCTTGCTGTAATAAGTTTTTAGCATGGGTTCGCCCAGCAATAATATGCAGTTGATTTTTATTTGCGCCGTTAATAATGGGCGCACTAAATAACAGCGCTGTTTTACTGTTTTTTTGCAGTAAAAATGTATCGCGATACGCTTGCCAGCTAGCGGCTTGTTTAGCAAAGCTGTAATGCTCACTCGGTAGCGCAAACAACACTTTAGCGTATACGTTAAACACTTTACGCCAGCCATTCCCGCAGTGCTGGTTTATGGTATTTATTTGCTCGTTTATTACAGGCTCAACACTGTGTAGGGTTGCAAAGTAGGGCATAGGCGGCGCTTTTGCCACATAAACGGCTACGCTAAAGGCTTGCTCACCTAAGCCAATTAGTTGCTCACTCACACTAGCTCGCCTTTTTCTGCGCTAAAATACGGTCGAGGTTATTAGCAAAGTTTTGGCGGTCGGTTTGGCTAAGCGGTGGTGGCCCGCCACTCATTTCTACGCCGCTTGAGCGCATGGTATCCATAAAGTCGCGCACGTTTAATAACGAGCGAATATTCTCTGGCGTGTAAAGCTCACCGCGTGGGTTAAGTGCTTGGCCACCGTTATCTATAACTTCACTGGCTAGCGGTATGTCGCCAGTAATAACTAAATCGCCTTTTTCTACGCGTTTTACTATTTCGTCATCGGCCACATCAAACCCGCTCGAAACCTGTACGCGGCTTATAAATTTTGAAGGCGGAATGCGCATTGCATGGTTAGCTACTAAAATGGTTGGTGTTTGCGTGCGCTCAGCGGCTCTAAAAAGTATTTCTTTTATTACCACAGGGCATGCGTCGGCATCTACCCATATTTTCATGCTTAAATCTTTTAATTGCTCTAGTATTTAGCTGATCCTATAGCAATTTATTTTAATCGGCTAGCAAACTTTATTGGCTTAGAGCCGTACAAACAACATCACTTTTAAAAAGGAGCTTTCATGAAGGCCATTACGACTATTTTACTCATTACAGGGTTATTTTTACTCACCGCCTGTACAAGCGCACCAGAGGGCATTACTCCGGTTAAAAACTTTGACCTTGAGCAATACAAAGGTAAGTGGTACGAAATTGCCCGCCTTGATCACTCATTCGAAGAGGGTATGGAGCAAGTAACCGCGACTTACACAGTAAACGACGATGGCACAGTAAAAGTGCTCAACAAAGGTTTTATAACTAAAGAGCAAAAGTGGGATGAAGCACAGGGCTTAGCTAAATTTGTAGAAGGGACTGACACAGGCCATTTTAAAGTCTCGTTTTTTGGTCCATTTTATGGTGCTTACGTTATTTTTGAATTAGACCAAGACGACTACCAATATGCGTTTATTACAAGTTATAACCGTGACTTTTTATGGTTTTTATCGCGTACACCTACCGTTAGTGACGAGCTTAAACAACATTTTATAGCTAAAGCAAACAAACTAGGCTTTGCTACAGAGCAAATTATTTGGGTTAAACAGTAGGCTATTTAGCTATGTAAAGGGGCTTTACAGTTGTTGAGCAAATGATTGTTACAGCTGTAATAAAACGATCATCTCACTGTAAGGTAAGTTAAATATGTTAGGGCTATATTAGCTGCACTTGCAACGAGACATGCAAGTGTTGGACATACTGAATATCCCCCTATTGTTGGCAAGCTTTATAGCTTGCCATTTTTTTTGCCTAAAATTAATGGCTTTCTTTGGATCAGGTTTTTACTAACTAAAGTGAATTTACTACCAGTAATAGCCCTGATAAGCCAATCAGTAACATATTTAAAAAGCTAAATGGCTTAATCAACTTTTCTATAAAATTATAAAAAATCGTTATAATTAATACACTTAGACCCATAAAGCCACAAAAAAGTAAAGCACCGTATCCCTGCTGCGTAACAACACAGAGCAATAAACTTAGTAAAATACTGATCCAGGCAACTATTAGTAGCAAATTACTTTGCAGCTTAGAGGGACGCGTTGTAAACACCGTTTTAAAATGCGCTGGTTTTGCCAAAGCAAAACCATTAAAAGCAAACAAACAGAGGCTAAAGCTAAGTAAATCAATCATGCTTTTTGCCCCTTTTTATTATCGGCTAGCTTATTAGCTGCTTTTTTAGATGCGCTAGAAGCAGTACGTAATTTTTCGGTTTGTACTAAAAACAGTATGCTAAACAGTAAAAATACCGCATCGAAAATAAACAAGGCCCATTGTTTATTAAGTAAGTAGCTCACTATATTGCCCTGTGTGGTAAGCGCATTTATTGCCGGTACACTCAAACACGCGAGGGCATTTATGGCAGCCATTACACGCCATTGCAGCCTATCTCGCTTTAAAAGTGCCATAACAGCAACCACCAACCATGCTAAAAAGAACGCTGTAACTTCTTTTTCACCACGCCCTGCTACGGTCGGACTAAGTAATCTATTGGCAATAAAAAAGGCGCAAGTAGCCAGTGGTAAGCCCATAATGGTGGCAAGGTTTAAACCTTCGACTAATTGTAAGCCAAATGAGGCTTTACCTTTATTACGCTCGCGTATGCGTTTAGCCCACATTATGCAGCCAGAGCCAATCATTACACAGCCTGCAATACCGCCAAGTACGTATAACCAGCGCAGTAAAGGCGTAGCAAAGCGCCCTGTATGCATAGAGTTAAGTGATTCATAAAGTGCTTTACTACTGCTAAGTTCGTCATCAGTTTGTGCTACTAACTCGCCGGTAGCGCCACTAAACAAAAGCCGTGGAGATTGATCGCGAAGCGCCTTTGCAGGGCTCACCAATACCGTTACTGTTGAGGCGGCCATATTCGGTTTACTAACCTGAACACGCGTAATATCTGCACTAGGCCACTTAGTATAAACTTGATCCAAAATAGTGTTTATAGGGAGCAATTCTGCACTGCCTTGGGCGTTATTAGTCACGTTATTGCTAGGTGTTACATCGTTAAAAAAGCCACGCATACCCTTGTCATACGTCGTTAACGCAGGGTAGGGGAACAACATAAATATAAGCGTAATAATGCCTGTGTAGGTAATCATTAAATGAAACGGTAGGGCAAGTACCGAGCTTAAATTATGTGCATCTAACCAGCTACGAGTCCCTTTATTGCGCCTAAAGGTAAACATATCTTTAAATATGCGCTTATGAATAACCACGCCGGAAATTATTGCCAGTAGCATAAAAAAACTGGCAAAACACACTACCCAGCGCCCTGTTATGGCATCTAAATAATAAAGCTGATAATGCAACCGATAAAAAAAGTTACCGCCTTTACTTTCAACAAAAGGAGGCAGCGCTTGCATGGTGTTTGGGTTTAATTGGGTATTTACAAACTGGCTGCGGCGCTGCCCTGGCTCTTTAGGTTTTGCATAGCCATATACCAAATACGGTATTCGCTCTTCAGGCAAGGTAATACGCCAACTAGGGGAATTTTCAGCGTGCTGATTTAAATAATCAAAGCCATTAATAATTTGCTGCCTTTGCGCGGCCACTCTGTCGGTTTGGGCTTGCACATTGTGTATAGCCGGCTGATTCCACAGATTTATTTCGTCTCTAAAAAAGCTCGCTGTGCCTGCAAAAAATATTACGTAAATAATCCAACAGGTAAGTAAGCCCACCCAGGTATGTAGCCAGGTCATCGACCTAAAAAAACTGTCTTTCATAGCCAACCCTTCAGTAATGCCAATATAGCAACAAAAAAACCTGTACTTAGTAAAATACTGATCCAAACAGTTTTTAACGACTTAACCGAAAACGCATAAATAAACACTGCGGCGTAAATTAAAATACTGATAGACACACACAGTAATACGGCATCTTGCTTAGGAATGGGCAGCAGTACACTTAATAATGAAATACACGCTGAGGTAAACGCATAACCACCCACTATGGCAATAATAAAACGCAAAAATACTAACACTCTATAGCTTTGGGCCACATTTAAAAGCGCAGCTAGGTTAGTTTTTGTAAAAGGTGCTATGTGCAGAGGTGCCTGCATAGTTAACAAATCCCTTATTCAAATACGAGAATAAAAATAAGGCGTTATTATAAAGCTTACAAATACAAAAAATAGCGATTCTCATTTGTATATTCTAGTTAATTTAACATTAGTGCCTAGCATGTTAGTAAAATACTGATCTCTGCTGTTTTAGGGTTATTGCTTAGCTAATTACGAAGGTTTACAGTGGTCAATACTGGCAAGCCAAAGAGTAAATTTAAAATGAGCAACCACGAAAAACTAAATTATGTAGAATTTCCCGCGTGCGATTTAACAGCTACAAAAAGCTTTTTTACTAACGTGTTTAACTGGCAATTTACCGACTATGGCCCAGAGTATACGGCATTTAGCGGCCAAGGGCTTGATGGTGGCTTTTTTAAAGCACCGCTTAAATCACTTACTCAACATGGGGCCGCACTGCTGGTGTTTTACAGTAACGACATTCACGCAACCTATAAAAAAGTAGCGCAATATGGCGGCAAAATAGTAAAACCTATTTTTGAGTTCCCCGGTGGCTGCCGCTTTCATTTTACCGAGCCCAGTGGTAACGAATTTGCCGTATGGTCAGAAAAACAATAAATATATCAAATGATTAGTTGTTATTTTCAAGTGAGATCACGATTTTACCAACTAATAACTAATTTGAGTAAAATAAACCGATTTTTTACCAACTCATTAGGTCTAAATGGCCATTTAGAACGAAATTTAAGCATTTAAGGCCAGATTTATATGGATCCGATCAATTTAATTGAGCAAGTTAGTAAATGCGTGATCTGTGAACCTCATTTACCGTTAGGTGCTCGCCCCGTTATACAATTTAATGCCAATGCGCGTATTTTAATTGCCGGCCAAGCACCGGGCATAAAAGTACACGAAACTGGCAAGCCCTTTAACGATGCCAGCGGAAACCGCCTACGCGAATGGCTTGGGCTAAGTGTTGATGAGTTTTATGATCCGCAAAAAATAGCAATTTTACCTATGGGCTTTTGTTACCCTGGTAAAGGTAAGTCGGGCGACTTACCTCCGCGTAAAGAATGTGCACCTGCATGGAGAGCGCAATTACTGGCCGCTCTGCCAAATTTAGAGCTTACAATCGTGCTCGGTAAATACGCGCAGGCTTATCATTTACCGCATACTAAAAACATGCCCTTAACCGAGTTAGTAAAATCGTGGCGTGAATATTGGCCGGAGCATTTGGTGCTACCACACCCAAGCCCACGCAATAATATTTGGCTTAAAAAGAACCCATGGTTTGCACAAGATGTACTGCCAGAGCTTGCTGAGCGCGTTGCTGCAATATTAAATAAAGAACCACAATGAACAACTATAAATCAAACGGTTATATGCTTGTAAAGGGGCTTTACAGTATCAAAGAGCTAAATAAAATTAAGCTCCTAGTTAATGCCTTTCATACAAAGTGGAAGGCTAATAACCATGAGTTTTATCAATCCCGTGCAATTAATAGTTCAGGCATAACAAATAGTGAGTATTTAACGGCGCAGCAAAACGAAGCCTTATTTAGTTTAATAGCTGATAACGAATTAATTAAGCGTGTAAAACAGGCGATTAGTGAGCCACTGTTTTTAAATACTCAGTTATTTTTTAATCCCGTTAATGTTACACAAAAAAATTATTGGCATCGCGATATGCAATACCATTTAAATGTGCAAGAGCAACAAGCTGCGTTAAACGGGCCCGACGTAGTGCACTGCCGGTTAGCCCTTGAAGACGAGCCAGGTATAGAGCTTGTAGCCCACTCGCATAAAAATTGGGATACACCAGAGGAGCTAAATATACGTCTTGCAAAAAATAATAAACTGCCAAGCGATAACTTAACTACAGGCAAAGTTATTAAACTTAATGCGGGTGACTTACTGTTGTTTTCAGCCAATATGATTCACCGAGGCTTATACGGCAAAAACCGCCTAGCACTGGATATTATTTTTTGCGAAAATGCACCACAGCTTACTGCCTTTATCAATGCAGCAAACACCCCAAGCTCGGCAGTAGCAAATATAACCGCTAATCCACAAGTATTTTTTAACCCACTTTAAACCCGCTATAACCCCATTTAGCACAACACTTTTTCGCTTAACTATAAATATTACTAATAGTGTTGAATAAATAAACATCACTGTTATTTATTTTAAGACTCGTCAGTATGAAATAGACGCAAAATTATCCAATAAAAATAACCTCTATAATGGAGTTGCAGCTATGACAACTGAACACACACAGTCACACACACGTTTAAAACCTGCTTTTTTAAAACAAAAAACACTTACTTTATTTACGCTCAGCGCATTAAGCGTGGGTATGGCACAAGCTGGCGAGCAAAAAATAAATAAAAGTGAGCTTGAAACCATTACCGTCACCTCGCAAAAGCGGGTCCAATCGCTACAAGATATTCCTACCTCTATTCAAGCGCTTTCTGGCGACTACCTCGAGCAAAACAGTGTTGACGATTTACTCGCCCTAAGCGAAAACCTACCCAACGTGCATATAACCGAAACCTCAAGCAGCAAACGTATTTTTGTACGCGGCATAGGCTCGGGTACTAACTCAGGCTTTGAGCAATCGGTTGCTATGTATAAAGATGGCGTGTATTTAGGGCGCGGGCATCAGGCTAAATTTCCATTTTTAGATATGCAGCGCCTTGAGCTTATAAAAGGCCCGCAGTCGGTTATGTTTGGTAAAAACGCCACAGCAGGAGCCTTTAGTATGGTTTCAAACTCGCCAACCGATGTACTTGAAGGCAACGTATCGGCAGAGTTTGGCTCTGATAACGAAAAGCGCTTTACAGGCGTTATAAATATTCCTATTAACGATGATTTAGCCATTCGTATTGCCGCGTTTGATCATTCTGTTGATGGCTTTTTATATAACCAAGCGCGCCAAAGTGATGAGCAATCTAACGACTCATCAGGTGCACGTTTATCAATAGATTGGCAAATAAACGATGATATAAACGCATTGTTTAAGTGGGAACACGGTGAGTTTGAGTCGCACGGTTCGCGCTACCAATACATTATTGATACTCCCAACCGAGATTTACAAATAGCAAATGACCCTACTAACCCAGGCAATGTAGGGTATCGTTCACTTTTATTAAGCGACAACTCTGGCCTTGATTACACAAGTTCGGTATCGGGCGATGATCACCCAGGTGGGCTTAATGAGCAAAGTAAAACCACGCTTGATAACGCATCACTTAAATTAACCTATAACCATGGCGAATACGAATTTACCTCTGTAACCACGTATAGCGAGTACGATTGGGACTCAACCTTTGACGCGGATTTTTCAGAAATCCCGCTTATAAAACAAGACTACTTAGAAACCTATAACCAGTTTACGCAAGAGTTTAGAGTAAGCTCGCCAACAGGGCGCACGCTTGAATACGTAGCGGGCATTTTTTACATGAGCAGTGAGCTTGAGCACCCAAACGATATTTTATTTGGCGCATCGTTACTTATTCCTGATTTAGTGGGTACATCATTGGGCGTAAATGCGCTGTTTGATCAAGACCAACAAAGCTACTCAGCATTTACCGCCCTTACTTGGAATGTAAACGCGCAATGGCGCGCTAATTTTGGCCTGCGTTATCAAAAAGAAGAAAAAGAAGTAAGCAGCGTACAAAGTGTGTATAGCGTATTTGAGCCAAACACACCGCAAGCCGTACAGCAATTTGCTAATGCAGCTGCTCCCACTATTGCAGGGCAGCTTTCGGGCGCGGGGGTACATAACCTTAACGCTAAGCGAGATGAGTCGCACTTATCACCCAATATTAGTGTGCAGTATTTAGGGTTTAACAACACCATGTTATTTGCAAGCGCTGCCATAGGCTACAAAGCCGGTGGTTTTGATGGCTCTGGCTTAAATGGCTCACAAGGTAACACGGTTGATGAAAACTCAGGCTTTGAGTTTGACGACGAAAAAGCCACAAACTTTGAGTTTGGCATAAAAGCCGAGCCAATTAAAAATACTCTACAAGTAAATGCTACACTGTTTTACACCCTGTACGATGACCTACAAGTATCTGAATTTAATGGTAATGCATTTGTAGTTAAAAATGCCGCCGAAACTAAAGTAAAAGGGATTGAGCTCGATTCGCGCTGGGCAATAAATCAAAGTTGGCAGCTATCGGCAAACCTTGCGGTGCTTGATTTTGAATACGAACAATACGCCAGTGCATCGCCAACGGTTATGCAAAGCGAGCTACTTGGCCAAGCATTTCAAGATTTAACCGGGCAAACTGGCGCGTTTGCTCCCGATTACTCAGGCAATATAGCGATTGATTACAATTCCGAGGTGTTTTCAAACCTTACTTTAAGTAGCAATTTAGCGCTTAACTTTAGTGACGATTACTTTTTAGAGCAAGATCTTGACCCAATAGCCAAGCAAAGCGCTTTTGAAAAGCTAAATTTACGCATAGAGCTAGGTAGCAGTGAAGGAGATTGGTCGGTGGCGTTATTGGCTAAAAATTTAACCGATAAACAAGCTTTTTCGCAGGCCAACGATGTGCCAGTAATTAGCTACGCACACCGTTTTTTATCAGAGCGTGGGCGCAGTTATCACGCACAATTTAATTACCGCTTTTAAGTTTGTCAGCAGGGATAAGTTGCTGGGCTAAACCTAGCAGCTTTTCTCGCATCCAACTATTTACTAAATCGTCATCAGCTTGTTCGTGCCAATACATGTGCACGGGCATTAACGGCACATCAAACGGCAAGCTAGTTACATGCACAGGCATTTGCTCTTTTAATACCTGCGCGTACGCGTTTGGCATTGTCATTATCATGTCGCTTTGGCTAATCACTTTAGTCGCCGCAAAATAATGTTCACATTTAAGCACTACATTACGGGCAAGTGCATGCTTTGCCAGCGCCATATCAATAATATCTACCTGCGCACCTTTTAACGACACCAACGCGTGCGATGCCTTTGCGTAATTTTGTACGGTTAAGTCATTTAATATTGGGTGATCGTGCCTACAAATTAGCGAAAAATGCTCATTACAAATAAAGGTGTTTTTTATGTGGTTACTGGTAGGGGTAAGTACATCAATGACTATATCGAGCTCTTGGTTTTCGAGTGATTTTTCCATATCAACATGCGACACCTGTCGGCTGTTAATCGTGATATTGGGGGTGTTTGTGAGTAGGTCGCTCATTAGCGGCGGAAAAAATATCGATTCTAAAATACCTCTAAAGCCAAATTTAATTTCGCGCTTAAAGGCGGCTATATCAAAAAGCCGTTCGTTATTTAAGGTTGACTCTAATACCTGCACCGACTCAATAACTTGCGCTATTATTTTTTGGCAAAAAGGTGAGGGCACCATACGCCGACCGTGGCGAATAAATAATGGGTCGTCAAACTTTTCTCTAAGGCGAGAAAGCGCATGGCTAACAGCAGGTTGCGTTAAATGCAGTTTATCCGCTGCAGTGGTAATACTGCCCTCTTGATATACCGTTTTAAGTATTACAAACAGGTTTAAATCTATCTTTCCATGCATAGTATTTATGTTTAACCATTAATTAACATCACTTCTATTTATCTTAAGCGAGACTAAACTAAAGTCAACAGAGTTTAATTTAGGATTATTATGAGCAATACACTAGAGCAGCAAGCCGCAAAAATGACCATAGGTAGCGACAAATTTAAACTTATCATGCCGCCTAAATTTAACACCCTAGAGGAGCAACGCAGCTACGAAAAACAACGCCTAGCCGCTGGGTTTAGAGTATTTGCCATGTACGGTTTTGATGAAGGGCTTGCCGGGCACATAACACTTCGCGACTGCATAGAGCCCGATACCTTTTGGGTAAACCCTGTGGGTATGCATTTTTCGCATATTAAAGCGTCAGATCTTATTCGGGTTGATCATAAAGGTAATATTATTGAAGGCAGCACACCGATTAATAACGCCGCGTTTGCTATCCATTCACGCATACACATGGCGCGACCCGACGTAAACGCAGTAGCCCATGCCCATACACGTTATGGCCGTGCGTTTTCGGCATTAGGAGAGTTACTTAAACCTATTTCGCAAGATGCCTGCGTATTTTACGAAAACCATAGCGTATTTGATGTATTTAGCGGCGTAGTAGCCGACAGCGAAGAGGGCGATATGATAGCTAAGTCACTGGCTGATCACTGCGCTGTTATTTTGCAAAACCATGGTTTACTTACCGTTGGTTCGTCGGTTGATGCCGCAGTTGCCAATTTTGTATTGCTAGATAGCTGCTGCCAAAGCCAATTATTAGCGCAAGCCGCAGGCGAGCCCAAGCTTATTTCTCACGATGTTGCGCTACACACTAAACAAGCCAATGGCTCAGAGCTAGTTACATGGGGGAACTTTCAGCCCATGTATCAGGTTGTTGCCGCAAAAGATAACAGCTTTTTAGATTAAAACACTGGCAATAGCTTAATTTTGATAGACTAAAATTTGCGCGGTAATGGCCCACACACCCAAGGCCGCGTTTAAATACTATACACTCACACGCAAACACACACATTATAAAGATACGTTGAGGGTTTTATGAATATAACAACAATTAAAAACCACGCCGATGTTGGCAATTTAAACCTTGCTGAAATATCACCAGAGCAACTTCCTCGCTCTACTTATCATGCCATTTTACAATCGGCAAAAAACTTTGGTGATGCAACCGCTATTGAATACATTTTAGATGGCGACTGCATTAGCGAAGCGCAAATTCCGTTTGCAAAAAAGCTTATTCACCGCATTTTAATGACCTTTAAAGGCAAAAGCTTTGCTAACCCGCACCGTAAAATGAGTTACAAAGCGCTCGCAAAAAACGTAACAAGGCTTGGCAATGCATTGCACTCGTTGGGTATTACTAAAACCGATGTAACCTCGCTGGTATTACCTAACTTCCCTGAAACCTATGTATCGCTTTGGGCAGCAGAGGCCGCTGGCATTGCAAACCCTATAAACCCCTTGCTTGATGAGTCCATAATGAAAGAAATTATGATCTCAGCCAATACCAAAGTAATCATTGCCCTAGGCCCTGTCCCTGGTAGCGATATTTGGCAAAAAGTAATGGCAATTAAAGAGCATATACCCGGCCTAAAAGCGGTCATTAGCTTATTTGGTGACGACATAGCGTGCTCGCAAAATAATAAAGTACCCGTGTATGGGTTTAAAAAAGTACTCGCGGCGCAAAATACGCAAGCAGCTAATTTTATTTTGCCTGAGCAAAGCGATGTGTGCGCGTATTTTCATACGGGTGGCACAACCGGCCTACCAAAACTTGCCAAGCACTTGCACTTAAACCAGCTTACCAATGCAGGGCAGGTTAATTTACTTTCGCCAGTAAACGCAGGCGATACCATGCTAGTAGGTTTGCCCATATTTCATGTAAATGCGGCAGTGGCAACAGGCATAGCCTCAGTTATGAAAGGCTGTAAAATTTTACTCGCAAGCCCTTCTGGCTTTAGAGGTAAAAACATCATTCCAAACTTACTCACCCTAATTAATAATTACGATGTAGCCGTTATGACCGCCGTACCTACGGTTTACGCTGCTATGGTTGAGCAAATTACCTCGCAAAAAATATCGGTGCCACCGCTTAAAATGAAGTTTGCCATTTGTGGGGCCGCGCCGCTTTCATCAGATTTACAAGCCCTGTTTACTAAACTCACAAACACCCCACTGGTAGAGGGTTATGGCTCAACTGAAGGCAGCTCAGTAAGTACGTTAATGCCTGTAAACCCAATTAATAAAGAGGCTTCTGTAGGGCTACCAATACCTGGTATTACACTTAAAATTGCCGATATAAACGAGCAAGGCACGCTTGTTAAAATGTGCGATACACTCGATGTTGGCGAAATAATAATAACCGGTAATAACGTATTTCCGGGTTACGTAGAAGATGCGCATAACCAAGGCGCATGGGTAGTTGATGAAAACGGCCAACAGTATTTTAGAACCGGCGATCTAGGAAAAATAGATGAGAGCGGGTATGTATCTTTATGTGGTAGGCAAAAAGAGCTAATAATACGTGGCGGGCACAATATAGACCCCAAAATGATAGAAGATGCCGCAACCAGCCACCCCGATGTAACACTTGCAGCCGCCGTGCCACGCCCCGACAGCTACGCAGGAGAAGTGCCGGTACTTTACGTAACGCTAAGCCCAAATAGCACGCTTAAGCTTGATGAACTCACCGCGTATGTTAGCGCCAACATACCTGAGCGGGCAGCAATACCAAAAGCTATTTATATAATTGATGAAATACCGCTTACTGCCGTAGGTAAAATTTATAAGCCCGAATTGGTTTGCCTAGAAATAAAACAAACCATTACAGAGGCTCTTAGCGAGCAATTAATCAACAAAACCGTGCAAATAAATGTGTTTGCTGATAAAAAGTTAGGCATAAAAGCCACAATTTTAGTTAATGAAGATGAGTTAAACGCGCTGCAACAACAGATAAAAACGCTGCTAACCCCGTACTCATTTAACTACGAAGTGCTGGCATTAAAAACAACAGAGGCCGCCTGATTTGAACGCATCATTTTTAACAGAAATCATACTCCCACTCGCCCTTGCCCTTATTATGTTTGGCATGGGGCTTGGGCTTACAGTTGGCGACTTTACGCGGCTTTTTAAAAAGCCCTTAGCAATTGCTATGGGCTTACTAGGCCAAATTATTGCCATGCCGCTACTGGCTTTAGGTTTGTGTTATTTACTTAATTTACCCACGCCTATAGCAATAGGGTTAATGATTTTAGCCGCGTGCCCAGGTGGTACTATGTCAAACGTAGTGAGCCAGCTGGCAAAGGCTAATTTAGCGCTTTCGGTAAGCTTAACCGCTGCCTCAACTGCTATTAGCATTATTACCACCCCGTTTATTATTGGCTTTGCCATGCACCAATTTGCGCCGCAAGACGATGCTAACTTTTCTATATTAACTACATCTCTTGGGCTGTTTGTCATTACCTTAGTGCCTGTTGCCATAGGTATAAGCCTGCGCCATTTTAAAAGCGAATTTGCGATTAAAAGCGAGCCGTTTTTTAGGCGTTTTTCGTTATTTTTTATGCTCGCCATGATAGCCGCGTTAGTAATAAAAGAACGCGCCTTACTCATAAGCTCGTTTGATGCTGTATTTTGGGCCTGCCTTGCATTAAATATTGGCTCAATGGTCATTGGCTTGCTCATAGCTAAGCTTTCAAATCTTAACCTGACCGATTCGCTTACACTTGGGATTGAGGTGGGTATTCAAAACGCATCGTTGGCTATTTTAATTGCTATAAGCTTTTTAAATAAGCCCGAATACGCAGTAACGGGCGGTGTATATGGCCTTGCCATGTTTATTGGGCCGCTATTATTAATTGCTGGGCTTAAGTTTAAAAACAAACGCTTTGTAAACGCTTAAAAAAACAACGCGAAGCGTCAAATTTAGTTCACTAAGTTTGGCGCTTTTTTTATAGCTATTAACGTTTAAAAATAGGCTGTACTTGCCCGCGTAACCATATTAAAGCGTCGTCTTTATCTGTACTTTGATGCCAGTATAAATGCTGATAAATAGCAGGCATAGTAGTGGGCACGGGGCGTGCTATTAGCGTGTCGTCTAGCAATTGACTGGCAACCATTGAAGGTAAAGTAAGTAAAAATGGCGCGTCTTTTATTACCTCTTTCGCGGCAAAATAATTTTGACAACGTATAGCCACCTGCCTATTAAAACTCAATTGCAATAACGCAATATCTTCAATAACAGTGCCGGTTGCTCGATTAGATACCGCAACATGCGTAGCCGCTAAATAATTGTCTATATTGAGTTGGTTTTTAAGCGGGTGGTTTTTTTTCATGAGTACACAAAAGTGATCACTTGAGAGAACAGCGTGGCTAATGGGCGCTTTTATTGGCCGTGCTACATCAATTGCCATATCTATTTGATGATTAGCTAATTGCTTATGCATATCTTCACGGCTTAATTTTACGCTCGCTAAGCTTGAATTGGGAGCATGTTTTGCCAGTGCAAGTTGCAATTTAGGCAAAACAATAGGCTCTATTGCATCGTGCAGGGCTATTTTAAAGGTTTGTGCAGTGGTCGCTAAATTAAAGTCACCGCAGGCTTGTAGCACTTGGCGTAATTTTTCGAGTAAATCTATTAGCTCAGGTGCCATACGTTGGCACGCAGGGGTGGGGAGCATTAATTGCCCTTGGCGCTCAAATAACGGATCGTTTAATACACTGCGCAAACGTTTTATAGCATGGCTGACTGCTGAGGGCGTTATGTATAGCACCTTTGCGGTTTCGCTCATGTTTTTTTCACGGTATAGGCATTCAAATATTTTAAGTAAATTTAAATCCAACTGTTGAATATTTTTAGCTTCAATCATTATTACCCGCTCACACTATGAATGTAATTCACACTTAACTGGTAATATATTTCATTTAATTCATTGGGGCGAATGTTTTATGCTGGGTTAACTAAAAAATAAACAGGCAACCCTAATGAACTTTGAGCCAAGCCAAAAAAGCCAAGACTACCTAAAGCGTGTAACCGCCTTTATGGATGAACACGTATTGCCTATTGAGCAAGCAGTAGTTGCGCATAACCATGCTAAAAATAATTCAAACAATTGGACCACTTGGCAACTAAGTGAGCACATTGAGCCATTAAAAGCGAAAGCAAAAGCCGCTGGCCTGTGGAACTTATTTTTACCCGATGCAGAACTAGCACAAGGCTTAACCTGCTTAGAGTACGCCCCTATTGCAGAGCAAATGGGTAAATGTTTATTTGCATCAGAAATATTTAATTGTAATGCCCCCGACACCGGCAATATGGAAGTGCTTTATCATTTTGCAAATGATGAGCAAAAACAGCAGTGGTTAACCCCATTATTAAATGGCGATATTCGCTCAGTATTTGCCATGACCGAGCCCGATGTCGCTTCATCAGATGCGACAAACATGCAAGCAACCATAGATGTTGATGGCGACGAGCTTATTTTAAATGGCAAAAAATGGTGGACCACCGGCCTCGGTCATCCTAATGCCCAGGTGGCTATTTTTATGGGGCTTTCTAACCCCGAAAACGATAAACACAGCCAGCATTCAATGGTACTTGTGCCGCTAAACACACCCGGTGTAAACATTAAGCGTATGCTAAGTGCCTGTGGCGATTTTGATGCCCCCTACGGCCACGGCGAAATGGAATTTAATAACGTACGCGTACCAAAACAAAATCTTATTTTAGGGTTAGGCAAAGGCTTTGCCATTGCACAAGGGCGCCTGGGGCCTGGGCGAATTCATCATTGTATGCGCGCAATTGGCGCAGCAGAGCGCTGTTTAGAGCTCATGATTAAACGCGGGCTGTCGCGCAGCGCTTTTGGTAAACCCTTACTTAAATTAGGCGGTAATTTGGAACGCGTAGCGCAAGCGCGTATGGCAATAGATCAAGCCCGTTTATTAACCCTGCACGCGGCATGGAAAATAGACACCAAAGGCGTTAAACACGCCATGACCGAAATATCGAGCATAAAAGTAGTAGTGCCTAATATGCTGCAAATGGTCTCAGATATGGCAATACAAGTGTTTGGTGGCGCTGGGGTGTCGAGCGACTTTCCTATTGCCTCGTTTAATGCAATGGGGCGTATTTTACGCCTTGCAGATGGCCCAGACGAAGTACATATGGGCATGGTTTCGCGCCTTGAACTTAACAAATATCGCTAAGGCAACACCATGAAAACACGACTAATAATAACAGGTGGAGCCACAGGGCTAGGTAAAGCGTTAGCCCTGAGTTACGCAAGTAATTTGGGCGCTAACTTACAAATTTGTATTGCCGATATAAACGCCGAGCGTGCAGCCACAACCATTAGTGAGCTGCAAGCACTAAAAAGCGATGCCTTTTTTTACGCCTGTGATGTAACCAAGCAAGCAGATGTAAAGGGGCTTTACGATATTATCCAAACCAAGTGGCAGGGCGTAGATATTGTTATAAATAATGCAGGCGTTGCCACGGGCGGCTCGCTTGAGGGCGAATCGCTTGAGCAATGGCAGTGGATTATGGATATTAATTTGCTCTCTATGGTGCGGGTGTGCCAAACGTTTTACCCCGCCTTTGTGCAACAAGGCGGTGGCTACTTTATTAATATAGCCTCACAAGCAGGGCTTACCCCTATTCCGTTTATGAGCAGTTATAACGCCGTAAAAGCGGCGGTTATAGGCTTTAGCGAAACCCTAAAGCTCGAACTCGCCCACGATAATATAGATGTAAGTGTTGTGTGCCCGAGCTTTTTTAAAACCAATCTTGATGAATCCATGCGCACCAGCGAGCCGGCCATGAAAACCATGCTTAACCGTGCCTTTGAGCGCTCCCCCATAAACGCAGAGCAAGTTGCCGATATTATTTATCAGCAGTCGCTTAAGCGTCCATTTTTAATTTTGACCCATAAATTAGGTAAACAGGCCTTTTTAATGAAAAAACTACTCCCCGTTGAGTGGTACATTAAAAACATGTTGAAAAAAACACGCTCTATGCAACGTTTAAAATCAAAATAATAAAGGCTAGCAATGAACACACAATTATTAGATCAAGCCAAAAACGTACGCCAAGGCGAAGAGCTCGACACACAAAAAGTAGATGCCTGGCTTAAACAGCACCTTACACAGTTAACTGGCGAGCCAAGTGTTACTCAATACGCAGGGGGGGCATCAAACTGGACCTACTGCCTAGAGTACCCAGAGCAATCGCTTATATTACGCCGTGCGCCCAAAGGCACCAAAGCCAAAGGCGCACACGATATGGCCCGTGAATATAAGCTGCAGCAAGCGCTAAAACCAGTTTACAGCTATGTGCCAAATATGGAGGCGTTTTGCGACGATGAAAACATACTCGGCACCGACTTTTACGTTATGGAAAAGCTTACGGGGATAATTCCGCGTAAAAATTTACCACGCGGATTAACCCCCACGCCCGAGCGCACCAAAAAGCTGTGCGAAAACGTACTCGACTGCCTAGTAGAGTTACACAAAGTAGATTACAAACAGGCCAATTTAAGCCATTTAGGCAAAGGCGAAGGCTACACCCAGCGTCAAATTAGCGGCTGGAGCGAGCGCTTTACTAAAGCCAAAACCTGGAATGTACCCAGCGGTAAAAAAGTCATTAAGTGGCTTGAAAACAACATGCCAAGTAACGAGCGTATTTGCATAACACATAACGATTTTAGGTTTGATAACGTTGTGCTTGATGCAAACGACTACACCAACGTACTGGGTATTTTAGATTGGGAACTTGCCACACTTGGCGACCCACTTATGGATTTGGGCAATACATTGGCTTACTGGGTAGAGCCAGGAGATGACTTTTTAGCCCAAGCCACGCGCCGTCAACCCACTCACTTAGAGGGCATGCTAACGCGCAAAGAAGTGGTGGCCTACTACTGTAAAAAAATGAATATAACCGTAGATGACTTTACCTTTTACGAAGTGTACGGGCTATTTAGACTTGCCGGCATTGTGCAGCAAATTTATTACCGCTATCACCATGGGCAAACTAAAAACCCCGCCTTTAAACACTTTTGGGTGTTTGTACATTACCTTTTATGGCGCTGTAAAAAAGCCATTAACAACCAAGGTAAAGTCTAATGTGTATTTTATATTTAGTACGCCACGGGCAGGCCAGTTTTTCGGCTGATAATTACGATACGCTCTCAACAAAAGGGCAACAGCAAGCCACACTACTGGGTGAATATTTAGCACAAAAGCAGCTTACGCCCGATGCTGTATTTGCAGGCAGTATGCTGCGCCATAATCAAACCGCAGAGCTGAGTTTAGCAAGTGCTAATAATACGCCAGTGGTAATAAACGATGCGCGATTAAACGAGTACGATCACGAACATATTTTAGCGGTTTATAACCCACAGCTTGCCACCCCAAGCCAAGTTCGCGCGGCACTTAGCAAGCAAGCCGAGCCTATGGAATACTTTAAAACGGTATTTATTAGCGCCATACAGCAATGGGTACTCAATCCCGACAGCACTCAATATAACGAAAGCTTTAATGCATTTACTGCGCGTGTACTTGGCGCGCTTGAACAAATAGCCAATGAAAACCACGGTAAAAAGGTACTTATTTATACCTCTGGCGGGCCTATTAGCATTATAACCAGCCATTTAATGGGGCTAAAGCTCGAGCGCTTTATTGATATTAATTGGAGCTTAGTAAACGCAGGCGTAACCAAAGTAGTGGCGCGCGGCAAAGGAAAAAATCAAAAATTAACGATAAGTAGTTTAAACGAGCATCACTTTTTAGAGTGCCACCCACAACAAAAATTAATTACATACACCTAAGGATCTAATTATGCGCAAAAACATACTAATAACAGGTGCAAGTTCAGGCTTAGGCAAAGGCATGGCAAAAGAGTTTGCAAAACAAGGTTGTAACCTTGCTTTATGTGCTCGGCGCTTTGAGCTATTAGAGCAGCTAAAAAGTGAGCTTGAACAAATAAACCCAAATATAACCATTAGTATAAAAGTGCTTGATGTTAACGACCACGAGCAAGTATTTAGCGTATTTAACGCCTTTAAAGATGAGCTTAACGGCCTTGATAGAGTGATTATAAACGCTGGTATGGGCAAAGGGGCTTCTATTGGTACAGGTTATTTTAATGCCAACAAACAAACCGCACAAACTAACTTTGTGGCCGCACTTGCGCAGGCTGAGGCCGCAATGGAAATTTTTAGAGCGCAAAACCATGGTCATTTAGTGACTATTTCATCTATTAGTGCTGTACGTGGTTTTAGGCGCGCCATGACCGTTTACGCCGCCACTAAAGCGGCTATTACCTCATTAAGTGAAGGCATACGCATAGATGTAATGCACATGCCTATAAAAGTAAGCTGCGTACACCCAGGTTTTATAAGAAGCGAAATAAACGAAAAAGTAAAAACAGTGCCGTTTATTGTTGATACCGAAACTGGCTGCAAAGCACTGGTAAAAGCAATAAATAAAGAAAAAGCCAACAGCTTTGTGCCAAGCTGGCCGTGGGCATTCCTGCATTGGATTTTACGAATAGCACCACTAAGTACAATTCGTAAAATGTCGTAAGGTTTTTAAATTTTAGGCATTAAAAAAGGTGGCAAATGCCACCTTTTATATACGTTTTTACTTAACCTAGGTTTAGGTTATTTGTAAAATTATAGTAGAGCAAAGATCTTTTGCAGCTGTGGCATGTACTCGCTCACAAGCTCAAGGTTGTTTTCGCTTACTAGTGGGTCTGTAGATTCTTCAGCCGCGCTTGAAGCCTTACCAAACGAGCCCATTAACGAGCTAGCGTCACTGCTTTTAGCACTTTTAAGGCTTTGCAGGCCACCCATTACTTTATTTGCTGTTTCTTGGTTTTCAGCTGAAAGACCCGATTTAAGGTTTTCGATGTAAGCCATAGATACTTCTGAGCCAACAGATACTAACTCTTCCGGCGAAAAACCGTAACGGTTAGTAATATCGGCAAAGCTTTTATATAAGCCTTGCTCTTTAATCATGCTTAATGCGCTATTAGCAAGAGAGCTTTGCTCTTCAACATTTTGATCAGCAGAGCCACCTAGCATGCTTGCTAAATCTAGGTTTTTTAACGAATCTTGGCTGCTAGCCCAGCTAGAAACAGCCGGCAGTGCTTTCATGTAGCTTTGTAATTGGCCTTCGCTAATATCTTCTGCAAGGCTTGAAAAACTCATTGCTAATAAGCTAAGTGATAAAATTATTTTTTTCATTGGGCGTTTCCTATTATTTAATTAAAGCCATTAAAAACTAAATGTAAGCGCTTGCCAATACATAACTAAAGTATTAGGTGTAATTAGGCTATAAAGTAGTATAAATGCTTTAAAGTTCTATAACTTAAGCTGATTCAGCACAAATATAGTTACAAATGTTATACTGCATTTTTGTCGATAAGAGCTGAACGTAATGTTAACTATTTCAAATACTGTCACTATAGATGAATGGGAACTAGAGCTCACTGCTATACGTTCGCAAGGTGCCGGTGGCCAAAACGTTAACAAAGTAGCCAGCGCCATTCATTTACGCTTTGATATTAACCGCTCAAAGTTACCCGATTTTTACAAAGAACGTCTATTAAAGCTAAACGACTCTCGGATCACCAAAGAGGGCGTGGTGGTAATTAAAGCCCAAAGCTTTCGCACCCAAGAGCTTAACCGAGAAGATGCACTAAAACGTTTAAAAGATTTAATTTTAAGTGCAACTAAGGTAAACAAAGCCCGCCGCGCAACCAAGCCAAGCCGTAACTCGCAGCGCAAGCGCATGGATAAAAAAACCAAACATGGGCAAACCAAAGCCCTGCGCGGTAACATTAAGTTATAACTCACTAAGTTTATAAGGCTTTACAGTAAAGTATGCTTAATTTACGCCTACAGCTAATAGTTAAGCGTAGGCGTGAGTGGGTTATTCGTAGGTATGATGGCGGGTGGCACTAAAGCGATTTAATATATGGTGCATTACATACACCGCAGATAAACTAGCCACAATAGCCACCGCAACAGAGCTAAAGCGATACATGGCGCTATAAACAAGGTCTTGCCCAGGGCCTAGAGAGTTGCCAAACAAAATACCAAACGTGGTTAACACACCAAATCCTATGCCTGGTGCGCCGCCACCAATAATATGAAAACGGCTAAATACAAACGATAACGTCCACAGTATAAGCACCGGAAACAATAAAAAGTCAGAGTGATTATACAATAACACTTGCGCCAACAATGCGGCATTACAGCCAATTAATGTACCAATAGCGCGCTGCCAACCGGCCATACCTGCGGCTTTCCAGCACAGCGAAAACAAAATTAATACCGATGAGGCTTGCGCCGATATTGAATCTTGTAAATCGAGGACTTGAAACGCCACAAACGAAAGCGTAGCAACCGTTGCGCATAATAATACCTCATGGCGAATGCTTTCTTTGGCTTTAGCGGGTACCGCTCTCACGGCACGCGCGGTTACATCAGGAAAAACACCATGCATAACAAACGCTATAACAATAGAGAGAACAGTAGCCAAACCATTACTTAAAATAAGCGGGTATACACTACTTGTACCGGTTACATAGCTTGAAAAGTGCAGCTGAATCGACAACCCAACCACGCCTAGTGCGCCAAATAAAAAAGCCGCACCTGAGCTCATTTGATAAAACAAAAAGCAAAACGCTAAAAATACGATAATGGTCATCAGTACCGGAAGGTGCGAAAACAAGCCCTGCATAATTAAAACCATTGGAATACTAATGGCGGCACTGGCTAAAAACTGGCGCACAATGCTTTTATTTAACACCGGCACTAAACCAAGTAGCAACATGGGGTAAACAGTAAAAAATATACCGTATGGCCAGTTCATTAATTTACTAATAGTAAACCCTATAGTGCAACCACCGGCTATGCGCAACGCTTGGCGTAAACCGTTTGAGTCTAATTGCGGTGCTTGGCTAACAGCTTGAGTCATACGGCCTCCATTAATAAATGTAGTGTAGCCAGCTAATAAACCTAATTTGAGCCGACGCTAACCATTGCCCAATTGTTGACTCTGGCAATAGTTGCACAGTGGCACGCGCACCACTTGGCATATTAGCAATTAATTTAGCGTTATCTGGCATCACTAAATGAATACGCTGGCGCTGAGCATCGCGCACCCAACGATTACTGGTTTCGGTACTACTAAGCGAGCCATTTGCACTGAGTTGGCCATCGCTTACGCCTGCCTCAAACGTGCTTATATGCGCGTTGTAAACCTCACCTGGGCGGCTATCAAATACCACTTGCGCCAAACTACCTGGTTTCATATTTAGTAATGATTTTTCTCTAAAATCGGCAACAAGGTCGGCCTTATTAGCCACAATAGCTAAAAGCGGGCTACCCGCTACCGCATATGCGCCATCAAGTAGTTGTAAGTTAGAAACCACACCAGCGCTTAGCGCACGTACTTGGGTGTACGATAAGTTAAGCTCGGCTTGTGCTAATTGGTTTGCAGCATGGCGAAGCGCTAAGTTTTGCG
The DNA here is from genome assembly GCF_023161805.1 of Pseudoalteromonas sp. 1CM17D. Lineage (NCBI taxonomy): Bacteria > Pseudomonadati > Pseudomonadota > Gammaproteobacteria > Alteromonadales > Pseudoalteromonadaceae > Pseudoalteromonas > Pseudoalteromonas sp. 1CM17D. The sequence continues at coordinate 64,073 of NZ_JALNTP010000014.1, forward strand.
CGCCGCTTTCGCCACGGGCAAGTATGGCTTCTGCCAATTGCGCTTCTAATGAGGCGACATTTGATTTACTTGCTTGAAAGTTAGCTTTAATGCTTTCAAGCTCTTGCTCTGAAATAGAGCGCTGCTTAAATAATGCTTCGCCACGGTTATTTAGTAATTGCTGTTCGTGCAGCTTTGCCTTGGCCGCCGAAATTTGCGCCTCCAGTGCTTTTACATTGGTGTCTAAACGTTTGTTTTGTAATTTGGCGTCATCAAGGGCAAGCTGTGCCTGCTCTAGCGCTAATTTATAAGGGCCTGAGTCTATTTCAAACAATACATCGCCAGCCTTTACGGTTTGATTATTATTAACCAATACCTTAGTAACACGGCCACTTATTTGCGGGGCAATTTGCACCACAGGATGATAAACCCGCGCTTGCGGCGTTACCGGCATAAACATGTCGGCAATTAAATAGTAAATAAATATAACAACAAAACCCGCTAACGAAAGCCTGACATAACGAGTAAATTTTTGATCTGGTGTCATTGTCTCTCTTACTCTTTACTTTGATTTTTAATACAGTTTAGTGCGTTTTTTTCCATATTGACGATGCCATATGCAAGCGCATCGAGTTGCTGTGTGCTTAGCCCGCTGTATAGCTGGCTTTTAATATCAATGAGTTTTTCGTTTAGCGACTGTAAAATTGCCCCACCTTGGTCGGTAAAGTAAATTTTTTTACTGCGTTTATCGTGCTCATCAACTTTACGGGTAATTAATAGCTGCTCTTCTAATTGCTTTAATGTGCGAGTAAGCGAGGGCATTTCTATTCCTAAACTCTGCGCAAGCTCAAGCTGCGTTATGCCCTCGCCCAACATATTTATATGGGTTAGCGCCGTCCAGCGCGATTGCGTAAGCCCTAAAGGTTCTACAGCTAAAGTGATGGCCTCGCGGCACAGCCTATGAACCCGCCCCATGTTACCAATAATGGTTAAATCGAGCGTTTCGTGAAAAGGTTTTTGAGTAGTCATAACCACCTCAAATTAGTTAGCATGCTAAGTATTTTAGCATTAGTTAGCGTGCTAAGTAAATGTTGAGGGGTGTTGCAAATAAAAAAGCCCCAATACTGGGGCTAAATAAATTTGTGGATTTAAAAATTAAGGAGGTTAGCAGGGGAGTACTGATCGGTAAGCACTTTTGTATTGGCAGGCCAATCTTGCTTGTTTTTGGTACTTTGCATATAGGTACTAATTGCTTTTAAATCTACATCGTATTTTTTTAAACGCGGGTTAAGTGCTTTAATACGCTGATTAATTTGCGCCTCAGTGGGCATAGAGTTTACACCCGCTAAAATAATACGGTTAGAGCGATTAGCACGGCTTACGTTAATAAAATCGCCAAACACGGCGTGGTAAGTTGCCGACTCATGTTCGTATAATTTACTGCTCGAAAACGTATTAGCGGCAATTACACCGCCCTCGGCCAATACGCTTTTTACCTCTTCAAAAAACTCTTTGGTGAGTAAGTGCTCAGGAATATAATCGCCGTTAAACGCATCAAGAATAATCCAATCGTACTTTTGCTTTTTAATGGCTGCGCGCTTTATAAATATACGCCCGTCTTGCACGCTTGAGGTGACCGTATCGTTTTCTATAAAGTTAAAATAGTTACGGGCTACTTTTAAAACGGCGGGATCTATTTCAACATTATGAATTTTAGCTGCAGGGTAAAGCGCATGAATGACATTAGAAAGCGTACCGCCACCTAGGCCAATAATAAGCACATTTTTAGGGTTGTCGGTTACTAAAAGGCTGGCAAACGTAAGTTTTGTATAATTAAAAACCAGTTTGTCGGGGTTGTTTTTGTACATACAACTTTGGCTGGTTTGGCTACTTTTTGTATTAAATTTTAAGCAGCGTAGGTCATGTGTTTCATCAACAATAATATTGCGATATAAAGAACGCTCCTCGTGCACTATATTACTGTGCGCCGCAACCGAAAACAGTACCGCTAAAAATAATAAACAGTTACGCATGGGCAAGCTCCTTATTACCAGCAAGGCTATTAACAGTAATTGCCAGCACGCCTAACAGGCCCAAGGTTAAAGCAAAGGCACTTATAATGGTGTTTACATCAAACGCCAGTACAAAGTAAAACGAGGTAATAATAGTCCCTAAGGCGCTGCCCAACGTGCTTACAAAATATAAAATACCCGCAACTTGGCCACTTTTATGGCTGTCGGTGACTAATAAACGCACCGAGTAAGGCGAGATCATGCCTAAAATAACGGTAGGAATAAAAAACAAAGCCGTAGAGGCAAGTAACGAGCCGTAGCGTGTATCTTCAATGTGGGTAAAAATAAATTCCATTATTGGCTGCGAAAAAAGCGCAATAGGCACCACCATAATACTGGCAGTTAAAAATATTAAGCCATATTTTGTAAGCGATGCATTTTTAGTACTTAGCTTACCGCCGAGTAAATACCCAAAAGAAAGGCTAAGCATAAATACGGTAATTATGCTGCCCCAAATGTGTACACTACTGCCAAAAAAAGGCGCTAAAATACGCCCGCCTAATAGCTCAATACCCATAATGCAAAAGCCACTGCAAAAGGCTAAAAAATAGATTAACGCGTTTGTTTTTATACTCATGTAATTATCGTTATGTAACCTAAAGAGATCTCCATACTAACGTGATGACAGGGCAGTCGCTAGTGCATTAATTAATCGCTCTGTGATTTTTTAAAAAGTTGTTTTGTTATAAAGTAACACATGTTAAACTTGTTGTTATAATATAACACCTTCGATTTCCCTATTATCATGAAGTATTCTTTAGTTTATTTAGCCTGCTTAGGCATAAGTGCGCAAACAGTGGCGCAAGAGCAAAACGACGAAATTGAAAAAATATCGGTTACTTATAAACAAGCATACCGTGGCGACATCCCTCAAAAGCAAATGCCGCAATCTATTGTAAGTGTTAGCAGTGCTGCGCTTGATCAAAAAGGCATTACTAAATTACAAGACGCACTCGATTTTTCGGCAAGTATTTCGCGCAAAAATAACAGTGGCGCACTATGGGATAGCTTTTCTATTCGGGGCCTTTCGGGTAACGAAAACATGCCATCGGGCTATTTAATTAATGGCTTTAGCGGTGGGCGTGGTTTTAGCGGCCCGCGTGATGTATCTAACATTGATTACATTGAAGTACTAAAAGGCCCAGGCTCAGCACTTTATGGGCGCTCAGAGCCTGGCGGTACTGTAAATATTGTGACTAAAAAGCCACAGTTTGAGCCGCAAGGTGAGCTAAAACTGAGTTTAGGCAGCGACAGTTTTAATCGCGTTGAAGGCGATTACACAAACGGCATTAACGACACCACCGCGTTTAGAATAAATGGCGCATGGCAAGATAGCGACAGCTACCGCGATGAGGTGTACACCAATAAAAAGGTAATTACGCCGTCTATTTATCATCAAATAAACGCATCAACCAGTGTGACTTATGAGTTTGAATACGTAGATTTAGCGCAGTTATTTGACCGTGGTGTTGTCGTACTTGATAACGATTTTGACACCGTACCAAGCTCGCGCTATTTAGGTAACCCAAACGATGGCGACACGCAGGTGTATTCGCGCGGGCACCAAATTACTGTAAATCACGATATTAACGATGAATGGTCGTTAGTGGCCGGTGCAAACTACCGCAGCTCTACGTTAACGGGGTTTTCGTCAGATGCTGAGCTTTCGCCATCGCGCCAATCGCTATTTGATGATGGCCGCACACTTACTCGCCAGCAGCGCTATCGCGACTACGAAGTAGAAGATTTAAGTGTAAAGTTTGAGCTAAGCGGCAGTGTAGACACAGCCGGTATTACGCATCATTTATTAATAGGTGCCGATGCATACAAGTACGATTTACGCACTGCGCTTTCTCGCTATCGAGGCGGTAACGGCACTTATACCGTTGATATTTTTGAGCCAAATTATGATGTAGAACGCCCAGCAGTAAGCCTGCTTTACGAAAACGACGAAGAGCAAAAAGCATACGGTATTTATGTTCAAGACCAAATGGATATTACCGATAAATTTAAGCTATTAGTGGGCCTAAGGTTTGACAGCGTTGACCAAGACATTTTAGAAACCAACAGCGGCGTGTTTTCAACCAGCTCTGAAAGCCAAGTAAGCCCTCGTGTTGGCGTAGTGTACGAGCTAAATAACGCAATCACTTTTTACAGCAGTTACTCAGAAGGCTTTTTACCACTGAGCGGCACAGATGCAAGCGGCGACCCGTTTGGCTTTGAATACAGTGACTCGTTTGAGGTTGGCACTAAGTTTGAATACTTAGGCATAAACGGTACTGTGGCATTTTTTGATGCGTCTAAAAGTAATATGTTAGTGGCAGACCCTGTAAACGTTGGATTTTCAGCGCCTATTGGTAAAGCCGATAGTAAAGGGTTTGAGCTTGATTTAAATACCTATATTACTGATGCAACGGCGTTTAACTTATCGTACGCCTATATAGATGCCACCACAGCAAACGACATTATTAATGCCGATTGGGGCGTGCCTATTGAAAAAGGCAGCCCGCTGGTAAATGTACCAAAAAATAACTTAAACCTTACGCTTAGCCACCAAACAGCATTAATGGGCAAAGAGCTTGAGTTTGGTGCAAATTACCAATACACCAGCAGCCGTTTAGGTGATGCCGCCGATTTAAGCTTTAGGTTACCGAGCTACCAATTAGTAGGCGTGTTTGGCAACGTTAACTTAACCGAGCAAACCGAGCTTAATATAAGTGTTAATAACATTTTTGATGAAGATTACGCCGAAAGCAGCTACAACGCTTTATGGGTTTACCCAGGTGCGCCAACTCAATTTAAAATGTCGTTAGCGTATAATTTTTAATAGCTAGCAAATTAAAGTTTTCATCCTAAAGCGTCTTAATGTAGTGGTTAAGGCGCTTTATATTTTTAAGCCCATTTATAAAGTGTGCATAAGTTTATTAAGCCAACCATCGGCCTTTGAAGGTTTGTATATCATTACAATGCTTTCACTGTAGTGACTGTTAACCCCCTTTACAGTTAATTTTGTAAGCCCTAAATCGTCAATCACAAAGTTAGGTAAATACGCCAACGCCAAGCCACTTTGAACCACCTCTATTAATGCACTGTAATCGCTACATCTAAATACAATATTACGCGGTGCAATATCATCTTGCCAGCCGTCGGAGCCTATACCTTGCTCGAGGCCGCACAGTGGTGAAAACAAAGGGCATGCAAAAGCAAGCTCTAGTAATTGGTTTTTATTAAGCGTTAAAGAGCCAGTTTGTACTAGCTGATGCGAAGCATGCGCAGCCACACTAAACCCAGTATTAAATACATCAACCGCCACTAAATTAGTATGTGAGCTGTTATTTAATGCCTCGCGAGTTACTAGCGCAATATGCGCAGCGCCTGATGCAACTTGGCTTATGGCTTCACCTTCAAACACATTATTAATACGTACCGAGCAGGGCAGGTTACTAAGGGGTGTAAGCAGCTTTTTAAGGCCACTTTTAAGTAAAATGGCAGGGCCTGCAATAACTGCATTAAATTTATGATTATCGCTTTTAAAACGGCTAATAAGCTGCTGGTAATTATGTACTAAATCACTACTGTGCTTAACAAACTCTTTGCCTTTATCATTAAGTACTAAGGTTTTGCCCACACGATTAAACAGCTCTGTGGCTAAGTTTGCCTCAACCTTTTTTAGCGTTTTAGACAGCGCCCCTGGGGTAATATTAAAATGCTTAGCGGTTGTGTGCAGGTTTTGCGAACCCGCCATATGGATTACTTTTTCAATGTCATCTAAATGCATAGCGCCAAACCCTGTTGATTAAAAGGAAACAACTAACAACTTATTATCGATTATTTATACATATAAAACAGCTTATAGTGACGCTATATTTATTTTTGAGCATTAACATGAAATACATACTGCTACTTTTTATTTTATTTTCAAGCGCAGCACTAGCAAGCGACCCTCAGCACAAGGCACACAACACACATAAAGCCCACAGCTATATGGGCTTTCATGGCATGGCGCTTATATTAGCCGGCGATAAAATACTTGCCAGCCACATGCCTTTATACGCCCCCCCACACAACTACCAAATAGTGTACGAAGTAACTACCAATGACACCCATCTTAAAATAATCAAAAAAGCACTGAACGAGTCACTAACAAAACAAACTCAGATCACCATTTTACCAACCAAATTTGATTTAAATTTATTAATAAATAAGCTGACACCCACATTAAATACCACTGTGTTTAATGGCCATTTTGAGCGCGGAGGTACGGCTTTGTTTTCGACAAAGCTGACCTTTAAAAATCCGTTATATGTAAAAAAGATCGCTATAACACAGCCTGAAAAAGAAGAGTTTGATTTAATAAAGGTTTCAGCAGAGCAGGGGTTGGTAATTCATAAAATACAAAGTAAACCAAGTTATGACTCACTCAGTTTAGTAGCACTAACTAACGGAAAATATAATGGCAAGTTAAAATGTGATGCGCCAGTAACCACAACGCTTGCAAGTAAGCTAAAGGCCTGTTTTAAAAGCGTACCAAGCTATTTAGAAACTCGCGATTTTGCAGTTAATTAAAAAATTCTAGCAGCGCTTTAGCTTAAAAAGCGCTGCTATATAGATTACTTAACGTTAAGAGCATATACATTTGCCTGAACGTATTCGCCGTTTAACAATTTTATTTGCGTTAAAATGCGTGAGTACGCATCGCCTTCAAATTCATCGAGCACATGCCAATGATCTTTTAAATTAGTTTAGCTAAACACATAGCCATTTATCTCTTGGCCTGTTTCGTCTAATACCAGTGCAGGAAAGCCCATTTTGGCGCCCCAGCCCTCGTTAATTAAATTGCCAACTACACTGCCTTGCTCAAACGTACCGCCAATATTGGCAAGAATATGTTCGTTCGGATGCCCTGGGCACAAGGTGCCATATACAAATAGCGCTTCTAACACGTAAACTCCTAAATTAAGGCTAATGATTATGTTTAACTAAGCTAAAGCTTAACTAAATATGAAAAAAATCCCGAGTGAAATTTTACTTTTTACAATGACACCCACCTTTATTTTTGCACTTTACGCAATAAGCATCTACTTTTTTAATTGGTTCATCAAAAGCTAGGTGCTACATGGCTATTGCAAGAAAACGCCAAATCAGTTTGGCAGATACAAAATATTATCACTGTATTTCGCGCTGTGTACGCCATGCCTATCTATGCGGCGAGGATTCATTAACGGGTAAATCCTACGAACATCGAAGGGGCTGGGTAGAACAAAAGCTATTTAGCCTCGCTAAAATATTTTGTATTGATATATGTGCTTACGCAGTTATGAGCAATCACACCCATATTGTGCTTTATGTTGATGATAAAAAAGCAAATAGATTAAATGACAAAGCCATAGTGCTGCGTTGGCATAAGCTTTGTAAAGGCACACCCCTTACACAAAAATTTTTACAAGGTGAGGCGCTTAGCAATACAGAGCGATACTTTTTAAGCCAAACTATTATTCAATACAGAGAAAGGTTATCTAGCATTAGCTGGTTTATGCGCGTTTTAAACGAACACATTGCTCGTAAAGCAAATAAAGAAGATAAATGCACTGGCCGATTTTGGGAAGGGCGATTTAAATCACAAGCTCTTCTCGATGAAGCAGCCCTTGCAGCTTGCATGGCTTACGTTGATTTAAACCCAATAAGAGCAAAAGTAGCTAAAACCCCCGAGTGCTCAAACTTCACCAGCGTGCAAAAGCGTATTCAGGGCGCTAAAAATGCAAAGCAACCCAAACAACTTTTAAAATTTGCAGGTAAGTCCCGTAAATTTATGCCAAAAGGTTTACCGTTCGAGCTTAAATATTACCTCGAATTAGTTGAGCTCACAGGGCGCATTATTCGCGATAACAAACCAGGTTTTATTGAAAACACACAGCTCCCTTTATTAGAAAGAGTAAACATATCGCCAGAGAATTGGTTAAAACTCACTACTGATTTTACACGCGTATTTCATGGCGCTGTAGGTAAGCCGCAATCACATGTAAGTTACTGCGAGCATTTAAATAAAAAGCGACGAGTTAATTTTAGTAATTGCGAAAAGCTACTAGCCTAAAAAACCCTTCTTTCATTTAAAAAACAGCCTAAATGCTGGTTTCAGCGTGCCCTAAATTTAGTTAACTACATAAATAGCAGCACATTTTTAAAATAACCGCAGTATATGCCTTTTAATATGCCTTGAGCTTACGTGTTTTTAAATTAGGCATTTAATTAAGTCGATTTTTTGAAATAATTAAAATGGGTGTCATCTTAAATAAATTATATTCTTGTGAAGAATTTAAGATGGGTGTCATTTTAATTCTTAATTTAACTACTAATTACATATTTGAAGTGGGTGTCATGTTAATTTTTTGAACTGCCAACTCAAAATTTATAGTGCCTAGATTCTAATTGGAAGTGCACCACCTAATTCATTATAGACTTCATTTGGTGTTTTAAATCCTAAACATTTTCTA